>KL568583.1:42760-45062 GCA_000715605.1 Streptomyces speibonae
CGGGGCCGTTCCGTGACTGACGTCCGGGTGGACGGGCCGGCCGCGGCGCGCGCCGGCGGGCGGCCGCCGCCCGGCGGGGACCGGTCCGGCTCGGACTCCCTGTTCAAGAACGCCTACTTCCTGATGCTCAGCACGGGCGTGTCGGCGGTGCTCGGGCTGGCGTTCTGGCTCGTCGCCGCCCGCTACTACTCCGAGGACGCCGTCGGCCAGGGATCCGCCGCGATCGCCGCGATGCGGCTGCTCGCCAGCATCACCGCCACCACCATGATCGGCGCCGTGGTCCGCTTCGTCCCGCGCGCGGGACGCGAGACCGCACGCCTGGTGTGGGGGGTGTACGGGGCCAGTTCCGTGGTCGTCGCGCTCGCCGCGGGCGTGTTCCTGCTGACGCTCGACCGGTGGGGCGCCTCCTACGAGCCCCTCGGCACACCGCTCGCGGGGGCGCTGTTCGTGGCGGCGTGCGTGGCGTGGGCGCTGCTCACGCTCCAGGACGGTGTGCTCACCGGGCTGCGCAAGGCCGAGTGGGTGCCGGCCGGCAACGCGGTGTTCTCCGTCGGCAAACTGGCTCTGCTGGCCGTCTTCGCGAGCGCGCTGCCCGTGCTGGGCATCTTCGTGTCCTGGGCCGTGGCCATCGCGTTCTCCACCCTGCCACTCGGCTGGCTGATCTTCCGCCGGCTCATCCCGCGCCAGGCCGCGGCCGACCGGGACGTGGAGCCGCCCGGCCTGCGCACCATGGGCCGCTTCCTGGCCGGTGACTCGCTCGGCGCGCTGTTCAGCCTGGCGATGATCAACCTGCTGCCCGTGATGGTCGCGGTCCGCTTCAGCGCCGCGGAGAACGGCTACTTCTACGTGGCGTACACCGTCGGCGGCACGATGGAGTTCATGGCCATCAACATGGCCTCGTCCCTCACCGCCCACGCCTCGCACGACCCGCGCCGGCTCGCCGACGGGGTGCGCGGGGCGCTGCGCCGGATGACGCTGCTGCTGGTGCCGGTGGTCCTGGTGCTGGTCGTGTTCGCGCCGCAGATCCTCACGCCGTTCAGCCCGGACTACGCCGAGCACGGCTCGACCGTGCTGCGGCTGCTCGCCCTCGGCGCGCTGCCCCGGGTGGTCGTGGAGCTGTACATCGGGGTGCTGCGGGTACAGGGGCGCACGGGCGTGCTCGCCGCGCTCCAGGGGGCGATGTGCGTACTCGTGCTGGGCGGCGCGGCCGTGCTGTTCACGCCCGCGGGGATCGCGGGGGCCGGGTGGGCGGTGCTGGCCGGCATGACGCTGACCGCCGCCGTCTCGGTGCTCGGCCTGCGCTCGGCCCTGCGCGAGCGGCCCGCCCCCGCCCCCGAGTACGGCACGCGCTGGGCCCGGCTGAACGCCACTGCCGGATACGGCACGACCTGGGCCCGCCGGGCGGCGTACGCGTCCGAGGGCCCCGGGGGAGGCCGGGACGACGACCCCGACACCGTCACCCTGTTCATCGGCGGCCCCGGCTACGAACGGGAGGCCCTCCACGCGGACACGCTGGCGCTCATCGTGCGCCCGCAGCCGGGGGAGGACCGGACGGCGGACCCGGCTCCGGACACGCCTCCCCGCCGACCCGGAGACGGCCCCTCGCCGGAGGACGGCAAGCCGGGCGTGGGCCCGGGGGAGGTGTCGGACGGGCATCGGTACCGGTTCGGGGCGGGAGCCTTGCCGGAGGGCGGTGCGGCGGGCCCGGCGTGGGGTGCCGTGGCGTCGGGTCGGGTACCGGCGGACGTGGGCCGTACCGCGTGGGCCGGTGATGCCCACCCCGGTGCGTTGCCGCGGGCACCACGCCCCGCCCCCGCCCCCGTGCCGCCGCCGGAGGAGGCCGCCGACGACGCGGCCGACCGCCGGGCCGGCACGGTCCTCTGGGCGTTGCTCGGGCTGGCGACCGCCGTGTTCTGGACCTCGGTGCGCGGGCTCCCCTGGGCCGGGGGAGCCGCCAGAAGTGAGCCCACGGGACGTGAACTGCTCACCGAGCTGCCCTTGTCGGCGTCGGCGGCCGGGGTGGCGCTGCTCCTCGTCTTCGTCGCCTCGGTCACGTGGTGTGCGAGACCCGTCCGCTGGCTCTCCGGCACCGCACTGGCGTCCGCCCTGATCGCCCTGTACGCCGCGCCCGTCGCCGTGGGCCGTGCGCCCGACCCCGTGGCGGGGGACCTGTACACCGACGCGGCCCGCTCCCTCGCGCAGGCGGTGGGGCTCGACGGCCCCGGCCCCCTGCTGCGGTGGGTGCCCCTGGCGGCCCAGCTGCTGTGCCTCGTACCTGTCTCTTATACACATCTCTGATGGC
>KL568583.1:45255-46622 GCA_000715605.1 Streptomyces speibonae
GGCGGGCGGCTGACGTGGCGGGTCGGCTGGGGCGTGCTCTATGTCGTGGCGGTGGCCGGCTGGGCGTTCCGGCAGGAGCTCGCACCGGCCGCCGTGCCGGCGCTGGCCGCCCTCCTGGTCCTGCTGCTCCTCACCGGGGCGGCACGGGCTGGTGGAAGTACCCGTTCTTCCCCGCCTCCCGGTACCCCTCGAGCCCCGGACCGTCGTTGACGGTCAGATCGCACTCGGGTTCCTGCGAGGTCGGCCGGTTCCAGTGCACCAGGGCCCTCACCTCGGGGAGCTTCTTCACGTCGGCCGGGATCCGGGTGTACCAGTCGCGCTGGCGCCGCGGGTTCTCCGCGTCGGGGGCGGTGGCGAACTCCGCGAGCATCACGGGCTTGTCGTCGGAGACGTTCGCGCGCAGCCAGTCGTAGCTGGGCTGCTGGCTGTGCAGGAAGTCCTTCCAGTGGGTGGTGTCGTGACAGGCGTAGTAGTTGTACTGGTCCATGGCGATCCAGTCGACGTACGCGTCCCCGGGATAGAGCGCCTTCATCTCCTCCGCGCTGCCGAGGTAACCGGAGACGGTCCACACCCACACGACGTTGTCCGCGCCCAGTTCCCGGAACCGGTCGCGGAGATGGCGGTACGCCGCGACGAACTCCTCCGGCGTGCCCGCGCCTTCCTTGATGCGGGCGTCGGTCTCCTGGTCGAAGGAGAAGAACACGCGCTTGCCGTACGCCTTGAGACGGCGGATCTGGGGGTCGATGATCTCCTCGTCGTACTTCCCCGAGGCGATGTTCCGCCAGCCGAGCTGGGTCTCCGTCCAGTCGGCGTGGTGCGGCTCGGTCCAGACGGTGGACTCCCAGGCCAGCATGAGCAGCCGGTCCCTGCCGAGTTCCTGCTCGTCGGGGGTGAGCAGCGTCCCGTCGAGCTCGTTGCCCGACATGTCGTGGTAGTTGTACACGAGGTCGAGCCGCCGCCCGATCCGCTTCTCGAAGCCGAGCACGGCGTCCTTGAGCGAGCCGTTCGCCGCGTACGGCACATAGGCCCCCCACCAGGCCCCGCAGGGCGGCACCAGGGTCTCGGTGGGAGCACAGGGCCCGGTCGGCACCGCGCCCGAGGCCGCGTTGCCGGGCAGCCCGTCCGGCGCGTCCGTGTCGTCGGAGCGGCCCGCCCAGAAGCCGAGCCCGGTCAGCAGTGCGGCGACCGTCACCAGGACGACCGCCGCGTAGCCGCGCTTCACCCGCCTCACCCTCCGCGCCGCGTGCCGCCACCGGCCGCGTGCGTGCGGGTCGCGCATCCGGTGCGGGCCCGTCATGTGCCACCGCCGTTCGCGGACCGGCGCCTGCCGTGCTCCGCCGCCCCGCGCCGGGCGGCGGGCAGCGGCA
>KL568583.1:46792-49590 GCA_000715605.1 Streptomyces speibonae
CCGCTCAGAGATGTGTATAAGAGACGGTGGTGAGAACGGCGAGCACGACGAGGAGGGAGGTCGCCGAGAAGGCTTCCACCAGGAACAGCGAGGTGGCGGCGAGCACCCCGAGCGACAGGCTGACCGGCGCGGCGAGGGCGACGGCCTCCAGCCGGGCGCCCCGGGCCAGTCCGTCCGGCTGCGGGTACAGGGCCGCGCAGCCCGGGCCGAACAGTATGAACAGCAGCACGGGGATCCAGCGCAGCGGCGAGGGACCGGGCAGCGCGGTGGCGGCCAGGGCGATCCAGCCGGAGGCACCGGCGAGGAGTCTGAGGTGCCGCTCCGCGCCGTGCGGCGCGTCGGTGGTGGGCGGACGGAACTGGCTGGCCTGCGACGTCACTTCGATCACCTTGTGGTCGTGGTCGTTCCCCGGTCGGCCGGGCGGTACTCCAGCACCACCCCGTAGTCGTGGCTCTCGACGGTTCTGAAGAGGGGCGAGCCGGCCAGCTCGGCGCGCAGCGTCGCGAAGCCGCCGGGCGGCAGCAGGCCCTCGCCCGCGGTGTAGATGTCCTGGGTGCGGGTGAGGACGACGTACGCCCTGGTGCCCGGCGGGATGCCGGCGGCGAGATAGCCCGCCGGGTCCTGGAGCATCCGCTCGTTCTCCGGCAGTTCCTGCTCGGCGAAGAACCAGTGCTCGATCCGGTCGTACCGGTGCAGCGCCTGCGGGAAGGAGCCGGTGGTGGCGAGGATCAGCGAACCGTCGGGCGCGTTGTCGAGCGCCCGGGTGACCAGCGCGGTCTCCTCGGGCGGCGTGTAGTACATCGTCTCCTTGCCGTAGTACGACGGCATGAAGCCGGCCAGGAGCACCAGCAGCACCGCGGGCAGCGCGACCGCCGAGACCCGGCGCCGCAGTGCCCTCGCCCCGTCGCGGGAGGTGCCCGCGGCGCCGGGGACGAGCGCGGCGGCGGCGAAGAACGCCGCACCGGGCAGGCCGAACAGATAGACCCGGAACAGCATTTCGCCGCCGTAGTCGTTGACGGCGAAGAGCGGGACGGGGGCGGCGGAGACCAGCAGCAGCGGCAGGGCGCTGCGCACCAGGCGGCGCCGCAGCACGAGGGCGGCTCCGGCGAGCGCGGCGACGGCGAGCACCATCAGCACGTTGGCGGTGCCGGCGAGTTCGGGGCCCGGCCCGGTCAGCTCGCCCGCGTATCCGGCGCGTGAGTTCTGCGTCAGCTCGCCGATCGACTCCTTGAGGGTGGAGAGCGTCTCGGTGAACAGCGGCCGACCCATGGTCAGGTCCCAGGCGAGCATCAGCAGTACGGTGACGGTCAGCAGCCCGACGTTGCGGTAGCGGCGCGTGAGGCAGAGCGCGGACAGGCAGACGCAGAGCATCACCGGCGTGAGCTGGTGCGTGGCGTTCACGGCCAGGAGGAGCGGGGCGAGGATCGCCACGCAGACCGCGCGCTGCCGGGTGCCTGTCGGCGGGGGCACGCCGGCGGCGGCCGGGTCGAGACGGGCGCGGTCGCGCAGCCGGCCGGCCGAGCCGGGGCGCACGAAGTGCCGCAGCACCACCGTGATGACGGTCAGGTGCAGCAGGAAGGCGAGCCCCTGGGGGGCGAAGTAGTCCTGCCCCACCCAGTTGGCGAGCTGGAAGATCCACACGGCGGTCCACACCAGCCGCCAGTCCTGGCTGAACGTGCGGTAGAGCAGCATGAGCACCGGCATCATCAGCAGACCGAGGACGATCGGTGCCCAGTTGGCGTACGCGGCGGCGCTCTCCACCCCGAAGGCGCGCACCAGGCCGGCGTCGAGCGTGAAGAACCCCGGCCACTGGTCGTAGGCGGACATGTTGCCCGACAGGGCGGCGTTCGGGCGCAGTTCACCGTTGGCGAGCAGGGTGTTGACGACGGCGTCGTGCTTGGACGCCCACGGATAGCGCACGGCGTCGTACAGGATCGCCGGCGGCGCCTTGAGCGCGAACAGCAGCGCGGCGCAGTGCAGGGCGGGCCACCAGGGCGCGGTGCCCGCGCGGCGCAGGGTGAGGACGAAGCCGGCGGTGAGGACGAGCAGCGACAGGTAGTAGGCGGCGGGCAGACGGTCCAGGAGGCCGTAGTCGCCCATCTCCCGGAAGCCGATACGCGGCAGCGCGTACAGCCACAGCGCGGCGGCGAGCAGCAGGGTCAGCAGACCGGCGTCGGGCGCCCGTCGCGGGAACGGCCGGGCCGTGCGGCCGCCGCCGTCGGGAGGTCGCGCGTCCTGCGGGCCGGTGGCCGGGGCGGGGGCGGGCAGCGCGCCGCTCTCCGCGGTCGGTACGGGTACGTGGTGGTGCACGCCGGGACTCCCCTCCCCCGAAGCGAGTATAGGAATTAACGCTGTTTTTCACACCAAAAACGTCTCCGTCGCCCCGACGCGCTTCATCCGGCGAACGCGGGGCCGCGCAGGGCGGTGCGGGCCCTGCGGTACCACCGCCAGCCGACGGTCCTGAGCCCGTCCCGGTAGGGGGCGGTCCGCACGCCGCCGCCCGCCAGCCACGCCTCGACGTCGGCGACGGTGTGGCCGCGGCGGACGATCAGACGGGCGATGCGGTAGCGCTCGTCCCGGTCCGAACTGAGCGCGTGCCGCACGGCGGCCGCGGTCTCGTAGCCGGCCCTCGCGGCCATCGCGCGCACCCGCGGGCTGTTGTAGCCGTGCGGATAGGCGAGATGGGGCACGCGGTGGCCGAGGGTGTCCTCCAGCACGGCCTTGGAGTCCGCCAGTTCGGCGCGCACCTGACGGGCGTTCAGCGTGTCGAGCTGGGCGTGGGTGACGGTGTGGCTGGG
>KL568583.1:49828-57208 GCA_000715605.1 Streptomyces speibonae
GCTCCGCCCCGGCCAGCGTCATCATCGGGGCGGGCGGCAGCAGGCTGCGGCCGCCCGGGGCGATGGCGCCGGTGGTGAGGTAGGCGGTGGCGGGCAGCCCGCGTGCGGCCAGGACGTCGGCGGTGGGGCCGGGCAGGTCGGCGAAACCGTCGTCGAAGGTGAGCAGCACCGGCCGGGGCGGCAGGGGCGCCCGCCCGGCGAGGCCGTCGGCGAAGGTGCTGATGGTGACGGGCGTACGGCCGCTGCCGGCGATGGCGTCGAGGTGGGCCGCGAACGCCCCGGGCGTGACGGTGAACTCGGCGATCCACTCGGGCGGGTCGTCCATCACGGCGTGGTACAGGAACACGGGGACGGCAGCGCCGGAAGCCCCCCGAGCGCCGTCGGTCCCGGACGCCGGTCTCATCGCGCCCTCCTCCCCGCGCCGTTCCGCAACGCCCGCCGCGCGCGCAGATAGCCGGCCGGCCCGTGGAGCATCCCCTTGCGTTGCAGCCGTGACAGCCGCCGTGGCCAGGGATGGGTACGGGCGTCGTGCGCGCCCGGGGCGCCCCCGCCGCCGGTGTCGCGTACGGCGGTCAGCGCGCGGGCGTGGGCGAGACCGCGCGGCAGCCGGGCGAGGAACGCGGGCAGCAGCGCGGGCCGGCCGACCAGGACCGCGGTGAGACAGGCGGTGAGCCCGGCGCCGTAGCCGTACGCCTGTGCCTCCAGGTCGGCCCAGGTCTCCCGGTGGTGGTGCCACACCAGGGCGTGCGGCGTGTAGTGCAGCCGGTGCCCCTCGGCGAGGACGCGCACGAACCCGTACAGGTCGTCGCCGCCCCGCGCGGGCGTCCCGGCGCCGGTGGCGGGGTCGAAACCGCCGACGGCACGCAGCACGTCCGCGCGGAACGCCATGTTCGCGCCGGACCCGAAACGGCCCGCGGTGAAGGGGAACAGCGGCTCGTCGCGCGGCGGATTCCGCGGGTCGTACGTCGTCGGCGTGAAGCCCTTGGCGAACCCGCCGTGGCTCTCCAGCAGCACCTGGGCGGGGGTGCGCAGCCGGGCGGGCAGGATGAGGCCGGTGACGCAGCCGAGCCGGGGGTCGGCGGTGAAGGGCGCGGTCAGCTCGGTGAGCCAGCGGGGATCGGCGACCACGTCGTCGTCGGTGAACGCGACCACCTCGCCCCGGGCCGCCGCGAGCCCCGTGTTGTGGGCGATCGCCAGCCCGGGCACCGGCTCGCACACGTACCGCACCCGTTCGCCGTACTTCCGCTCCACCAGTTCACGCGTGTCGCCGGTCACGGGCGCGTTGTCGACGACGACGACCTCGAACCGCGGATGATCCTGCGCGAGCACGGAGTCCAGCGCCCGCCCCAGCTGCCCCGCCCGTTCCCGCGTCCCCACCACGACGGAGACCCGGGGCACTCCGTCACCGCCGGCGGGGACCGGAGCCCCGGCCCCGGGCGGTGCGGGGAAGGCCCGGCGGGCCGCCCGGGTCAGGGTGCTCCCCGGGTCCGCCCCTTCCGGGACGTGGGTCAGGAGGGTGCCCACCGGTCGGCCGGCATGTCTGACCAGGAGGAAGACCTCGCCGTGGGCCGGCGGAGGGCTGCCGGGGCCGGGTCCGGGCGTGGGCCCGGTCCCGTCCGCCGGCAGGTCCACCTCGGCGATCTGCACCGGCTCGACGGCCAGGAACCGGCGTATCTCGTCCCGCGTACGCGCTCGTGCTCTGCCGGACATACGTCCTTCCTCCCCTTCCTCACGAGCGGCGCAGCCGTGCCGCGCCCTTCAGGGTCCGGGTCGCCAGGGACGCCAGGCGCGGGCGGGCGCGGACGAAGGCGTGGGCGCGGCGTGCCGGTTCGCGGCTCAGCCGGTGCAGCGCGGCCCCCGCCCCCGGACGGGTCACCGCCCCTTCGTGGACGGCGCGTTCGCCGGTCTTCAGCGCGTCCTTGTACTCCGCGCGCCCGCGTCCCAGGTCGAGCAGGCCGATGCCCTCGGCCGCCGCCGCCTCGGCCATCCGCAGGTGCAGCACGAGCCCCGGCGAGTACTTCGCGAACTCCGGGTCGTACGCCGGGAACCAGCAGGCCAGCACGGTGGCCGAACGCAGGCCGAAGTGCGCGGCGACGGGCCGGTCACCGGCGTACAGGACGGACAGCGTGCCCGTGCACTGCGGGGCCCGGGTCTCGGCGAGCCGGCCCACGAGCCGGGCGATCCACTCGCGCGCGAACCGGTCGCGGCGCCCGGTCCTGCGGTACTGCGCCGACTTCCACGCGACGAGCGCCCGCAGCGCGGCCGGGTCGCGTTCGTCGAAGACGAACCGCACGCCCCCGGCCCGTCGGTCCAGCCGGCGCTCCTTGGCCAGCGTGGTCTTCAGGAACTTCGGCGACTGGGTGCGCAGCACCGACTCGTAGGTCTCGTAGCCCTTCTCCACGTCGATGACGTAGGTGGCGTGCTCCTCGGCCGCGTACGGCACGAACAGGTCCTGCCCGGCCTCGAGGTTGTCGAAGGCGAAGCTCGACACCTTGCAGGCCCGCAGCAGTGCACCGGCGTCCGGGACGAGGCCGGGTGCCAGCACCGCCCCCTGGCAGTCCGACACTCCGAGCCCGATCGCCCGGCCCTGTCCCGCCACGCCCCGCTCGTAGGGCAGGAAGCCCGCCGGCCGCGCCCCTTCGTACAGCACGGCCACCCGGGCCCGGGGCCGCACCCGGCCCACGGCAAGGGTGAACTCCGGTTCCATGAAAGGGCTGCGCGGTGCCTCCGCGGCGGCGCGCAGTTCCCGCCAGCGCTCCCGTTCCCCCTCGCCGAGCTCCTGTGGCCTCAGCACGCGCACGCGTCCACTGCTCACCTGACCCCCCGATCAAGTCCCCCCTGGACTCTTTGGACGGTACCGCCCGGTCCCACCGGGGCGGTAGATAGCGGACGATGTTCTTGCCAAACGGTGAAAGAGTCCTCAACCGGTCCGTACCCGGAGATGACGGAAGGAGAACCGCACCGAAAACGAGCGGATACGGGCACGGTGAATCGGACGGTTGCGTTGTCCGTATTCTCTGATCATGGCCGCACCCACCGCTTTCTCGCTCATCGCCACCGACCTGGACGGGACGCTGCTGCGCGGCGACGACACCCTGTCCGACCGCTCTCTCGCCGCCCTCGCGCGGGTGGAGCGGGCCGGTGCCCGGCACCTCGTCGTCACGGGGCGTCCCGCCCCCCGGGTGCGGCCGCTCCTGGACGATCTCGGCTCCACGGGGCTCGCGGTGTGCGGCCAGGGCGCGCAGGTGTACGACGCCGGCGCGGACCGGCTGCTGTGGTCCGTCACGCTGGACCGGGAACTGGCGGAGACCGCCCTCGGCAAGATCGAGGCCGAGGTGGGGGAGGTGTACGCCGCGGTCGACCAGGACGGGGTCGACGGGCTGACGCTGATCGAGCCTGGCTATCTGATGCCGCACCCGACGCTGCCCGCGGTGCGGGTCGAGCGGCGGCGCGATCTGTGGGAGCGGCCGATCAGCAAGGTGCTGCTGCGCCACCCGCGGTTCACCGACGACGCGTTGGCGGCGGCGGCGCGGGCGGTGGTCGGTTCGCTGGCGACGGTCACCATGTCGGGGCCGGGCACCGTGGAGCTCCAGCCGTGCGGGGTGACCAAGGCGAGCGGGCTCGCGCTGGCGGCCGAGCACCTGGGGCTGAGCCCGGAGCGGACGGTCGCCTTCGGGGACATGCCCAACGACATCCCCATGTTCGACTGGGCGGCGCACGGCGTCGCCATGGCCAACGCGCACCCGGAGCTGAAGGCGGTGGCCGACGAGGTCACCACGTCGAACGAGGACGACGGCGTGGCCGTCGTCCTCGAGCGACTGTTCGGTGGGCCGGCCGTGCTCGGCCGTCAGCGGTCGGCTCAGTACGCGCCGAAGACGTTGCCGAAGACGTTGTCGATCGAGCCGTAGCGGTCGGCGGCGTAGTTGCAGGCCGCGGTGATGTTCGCGACCGGGTCGTACGGGTCGAAGGCGGTGCCCGGCACGTGGTACGCCTGGAAGGTCGGGTCGATGACCTGGAGCAGGCCCTTCGACGGGGTGCCCTTGGCGGCGTTGGAGTCCCACAGGTTGATGGCGGCCGGGTTGCCGGAGGACTCGCGCATGATGTTGCGGTGGATGGCGTCGTAGGAGCCAGGGATGCCGTGCTGCGCCATGATGTCCAGCGACTCGCGGATCCAGCCGTCGAGGTTGTCCGGGTACGCGGTCGTGGCGGCGGTGGCCGTGGCGGCCGTCGTGGGCGCCGCGGAGGCGGTGGTGGCGCCGAACAGCGGGAGGGCGACCACGGCGACGCCGGTGCCGGCGACGGCGAGGGAGCGGGCGAGGCGACGGTTGCGGAAGCGACGGAGCTGACCGGAAACGGGCATGACTGGGTTCCTCTCCTACGCCTGCGAGGTGAGCTGTCGGGTTCGGGCGGGAGAGTGCCCGGCCGTGCCCCTGGAGGCATGGCTTCACCCCTAGCCGTTCCGGCGCGTGGCCGGCCCGGCGACTTACCTGGGTCCCCCGCTCCTGCCGTGCGTGAGTTCGTCGGTGGGTGTGATGCGGGCGGTGGCAGGATTCGGCGTCCGCCCGGCAGGCCCGGAACGTATGCGAGAGCAGATGTCGGGAACAAGTACGGGGATCACGCAATCGGCCCTTTGATCTTGGATGGGGCGATTTGGGGTGCTTGATTCTTTGCGGATGCCAAGGGTCAACTCGGTTGCGTGGGAAGGGGAAACGGCGCTCGGGTGCGGGGGTGGGGGCCGCGGGGTACGCGTGACCGACCTCACTGATCGCACGCGCTGGGAGCATTTACCGCCAAGGGGAATCCACTTGCCAATTGCGGCAAATCGGTCGACCGGCCGGGCAGGATGGGTGGTGAGGCGTTACGTCCGGGAAGGAGGGAATTGTCCGTTGCGTGGTTTGTCGCTGTCAGCCGATCGGAAGCACTCGGCTCCCGATCCGGTACCGCACTCCTCGTAGACCCGGGTGGCGGCGGTGATCGAAACATGACCGGATACGCTGACTCGAGTGATGGCAGCGACCTATCGACATTCCGTGTAACCGCCAGTGGACACCAGCAGACAGGAGACCCCTCGTGACCGTCGTCGGGCCGTTCGGGCTGAGCGTGCGGGACCAGGCTCTGGAAGCCGATGTCCAGGCCGGGATGGCGGCTGTCGAGGAAGGGCTGATCGAGGCCACCAAGAGTGAGGTCCCCTTCATCACCGGCGCCGCCCAGCACCTGGTGCGGGCCGGCGGCAAGCGGTTCCGTCCGCTGCTGGTGATGCTCGCCGCCCAGTTCGGCGATCCCTACGCGCCCGGCATCGTGCCGTCCGCCGTGGTCGTGGAGCTCACCCACCTGGCCACGCTCTACCACGACGACGTGATGGACGAGGCCGAGGTCCGCCGCGGAGTCGACAGCGCGAACGCCCGCTGGGGCAACTCCGTCGCGGTCCTCACCGGCGACTTCCTCTTCGCCCGGGCCTCGCACATCCTGGCCGACCTCGGACCGGAGGCGGTGCGGGTGCAGGCCGAGGCGTTCGAACGGCTGGTCACCGGACAGATCCTGGAGACCGCGGGACCGCAGGACGGCCGCGACCCGGTCGACCACTACCTGGACGTGCTCGGCGGCAAGACCGGATCCCTGGTCGCCGTCTCCTGCCGCTTCGGCGCGATGATGTCCGGCGCCGACGAGACGGTCGTGGACGTGCTCACCCAGTACGGCGAGCGGCTCGGCGTCGCCTTCCAGCTCGCCGACGACGTCCTGGACATCGCCTCCGACTCCAGCGAGTCCGGCAAGACCCCCGGCACCGACCTGCGCGAGGGCATCGCCACGCTGCCCGTGCTGCGGCTGCGCGAGCGGACGGCCCGGCTGGGCCTCGCCGAGGACATCGCCCTGTGCGAGCTGCTGGACTCCGACCTCACCGACGACGCCCGGCACGCCGAGGCGCTGCGGCTGCTGCGCGCGCACCCCGCGCTCGAGCAGGCCCGCCGGGACACCGTGCGCTACGCCGAGGAGGCGCGCTCCGCGCTGGCCCCGCTGCGTGACTGCGAGGCCAAGCGGGCCCTCGTGCAGCTGTGCGACGCGGTGGTGCACCGCGCCGGCTGAGCCACCGGCCCGAACTCCCGCCCGACCCCTACTGGTCGGGGCGGAAAACCGTCCCCCGTGTCATACCCGAGCAGTACGCGCGGTTGGGCCCGCGGGCTGACGCTTCCGGCCGCCGGATTTGGTCAGATGGACCACGACGGACAACACCACTTCTCACCGGTTCGGGTGAGAATGGCGGCTCAGGGCGAGACTGGTGCGAGGACACGAGACGGAAGCCGCCGCCGACCACGGAGGGCACACATGGCACCGTACGATTCCGAGAACACGACGGCCGCGGGGGAGGCGGAGGCCGA
Source organism: Streptomyces speibonae (assembly GCA_000715605.1). GTDB lineage: Bacteria > Actinomycetota > Actinomycetes > Streptomycetales > Streptomycetaceae > Streptomyces > Streptomyces speibonae. The sequence goes on from KL568583.1 coordinate 56,203, forward strand.
CGAGCGGCGCACGATGCGGCGCAGGGCCGCGCGCTACGTCGTCCCGGTCACGGTCATGGGAGTGGCGGCCGCCACCATCGGGCTCGTTCCCGCGATCGCCAGCTCCGGCGACCCCGACCTGCCGGAGATCACCGCCGCGGAGCTCATCGAGAGGATCGCGGAGTCGGACGTCGAGCAGCTGTCCGGCACCGTGAAGATCACCACGGACCTCGGGCTGCCGGACCTCGGCGGCCTGGAGAGCGGCTTTTTGTCCCAGGCGGCGGGCCAGGGCGAGGAGGGCGGCTCCTCGGCCGACCCGTCCGCCAGGCTCGTCGAACTGGCGTCCGGCACGCACACGCTGCGGGTCGCCGCCGACGGCCCCGAACGGCAGAAGGTCTCGCTCCTGGAGGACGCCGCCGAGTACAGCCTGATCCGCAACGGCACGGACGTCTGGGGCTACGACAGCGAGTCCAACGAGGTCTACCACGGCACCGTCGAGGAGTCCGGCGAGGAGCGGGAGCAGCAGCCCCCGGCCACCCCGAAGGACTGGGCCGAGGAGGCGCTGAAGTCGGTCGACGACACCACGTCCGTGACCGTCGACGGCACCGCCCAGGTGGCCGGCCGGGACGCCTACCGGCTGGTCGTCGAGCCCAAGCAGTCCGGCACCACGGTCGGCGCGATCAGCATCGCGGTCGACCACGAGACCGGCATGCCGCTGAAGTTCACGCTCACCCCGGCGAGCGGCGGCGCCGCCGTCGTGGACGTCGGCTTCACCAAGGTGAGCTTCGACCGGCCGGCCGCCTCGGCCTTCGAGTTCACCCCGCCCAAGGGCGCCGAGGTGACCGAGGCCGACGAGGCGGAGGGCGCCCGGGAGCACTCCGAGAAGCGCGGGAACGCTCCCAAGTCGGAGGAGGACCTGGCCAAGGGCGCCGACGGGCCGTCGGTGCTCGGCGAGGGCTGGAACTCCATCGCCACCTTCGACACCGGCGGCGAGGGCGGCCTGCCCACCGATGAGGCGGGCGGCGAC
>KL568583.1:57463-61343 GCA_000715605.1 Streptomyces speibonae
TGTATAAGAGACAGGGTCAAGGGCGACTTCGGCACCGGCACGGTGTTCAGCACCCGCCTGGTCAACGCCCTGATCACCGAGGACGGCAAGGTCTACGTGGGTACGGTCACCAAGGACGCGCTCGTGAAGGCGGCCAACGAGGGCAAGTAGGCCAGGACCGTACGACAGGACAGGGAGCGAGGGAGCCGATGACGCAGGCGTCCGCCGCCGAGCCGGACGGGGAGCACACGGGTGAGGGAGTCATCACCACCCGCGCGCTCACCAAGCGCTACCGCGGCGGACAGCTCGCCGTCGACGGTCTGCGGCTGACCGTCCCGGCGGGCAGCGTCTTCGGTTTCCTCGGCCCCAACGGCTCGGGCAAGACCACCACCATCCGCATGCTGATGGGCCTGATCGAGCCGACCTCCGGCACGGCGCACGTCCTGGGGCGCCCCATGCCGCGCTCGGCGCGCGCCGTCCTGCCCCACGTCGGCGCCCTCATCGAGGGCCCCGCCCTGTACGGCTTCCTCTCCGGCCGGGACAACCTCCTGCGCTACGACGCCGCCGACCCCACCGCCGATCCGCGCACCCGGCGTACCCGCGTCGCCGCCGCCCTGGACCGGGTGGGCCTGACGGCCGCCGCCGGCAAGAAGGCGAAGGCGTACTCCCTCGGCATGAAGCAGCGTCTCGGTCTCGCGGCCGCCCTGCTCCAGCCGCGCCGGCTGCTCGTCCTGGACGAACCGACCAACGGCCTGGACCCGCAGGGCATGCGGGAGATCCGCACGCTGATCCGCGAACTGGCCTCGGACGGCACCACCGTCTTCCTCTCCTCCCACCTGCTGGACGAGATCGAGCAGGTGTGCACGCACGCCGCCGTGATGGCCCGGGGGCGGCTGATCACCCAGGGCCCGGTCGCCGACCTGGCCGCGGGGGCCCGCGGCCGGCTGGTGGTGACCACGCCGGACACGGCGGACGCCGCCCGGGTGCTGAAGGAGCAGGGGGTCGCCGATGTGGTCCCGGCGGAGGACCGGGTGACCGGCGAGGTACCGGAGCGCGACCTCGCCGAGGTGAACGCGGCCCTGGTCACCGCGGGCGTCCGGGTCCGCGGCCTCGGGGTCGAACGGGCCTCGCTGGAGGACGCGTTCGTGGCACTGACCGGGGAGGGGTTCGATGTCGCGGGCTGAAACGGTGCGGAAGGCGAACCCGCTGTGGAGCCTCGGCCTGCTGCGCAGCGAACTGCTCACCACGTTCCGGCGCTGGCGCACCCTCGCCCTGCTCGGGGTGCTGGCGGCCGTACCGGTCCTCGTCGGCATCGCGGTGCGGATCGAGACCGGCGACGGCTCGCCGGGCGGGGGAGGGGGCGGAGGCGGCGGCCCGGCGTTCATCTCGCAGGTCACCAACAACGGGCTGTTCCTGGTCTTCACCGCGCTCGCCGCCACCCTGCCGTTCTTCCTGCCCATGGCGATCGGGGTGGTCGCGGGCGACGCCCTCGCCGGCGAGGCGAACGCCGGCACCCTGCGCTACCTGCTGGTCGCCCCCGCCGGCCGGACCCGTCTGCTGCTCACCAAGTACGCGACCGTGATGGCCTTCTGTCTGGTCGCCACCCTCGTGGTCGCCGTCTCGGCGCTGCTCGTCGGCGCGCTGCTGTTCCCGCTGGGCGACCTCACGACCATCTCCGGCACCCGCATCGGCTTCGGTGAGGGGCTGGCCAGGGCCCTGCTCATCGCCCTGGTCGTGGCCGTCTCGCTGATCGGCGTGGCGGCGCTGGGTCTCTTCGTCTCCACCCTGACCAACAGCGGCATCGCGGCGATGGCCACCACCGTGGGGCTGCTGATCACGGTTCAGATCCTCGACCAGATCCCGCAGCTGCACGCCCTGCACCCCTATCTCTTCTCTCACTACTGGCTGTCCTTCGCCGACCTGATGCGCGAGCCGGTGTACTGGGACGACCTGACGAAGAACCTGGGCCTCCAGGCCCTCTACGCGGCCGTGTTCGGCTCGGCGGCGTGGGCGAGGTTCACGTCGAAGGACATCACCGCATAGGCGCCCTCAGCCGGCCTCGTACGGGAAGCGGGCCAGGGGCGCCTCCCGCGCGAAGAACGTCTTGGCCCGCCCCAGCGCCTCCGTGTCCTTCAGTACGTCCCCCGGCTTGCTGCCGTTGCCGAGCAGCACTCCGCCGAACCGCATGCCCAGGTAGGCGGCCGAGTTGTTCAGGAGGCCGGCCAGCGGGTCGGCGACCTCCGGCTCCGGGTGCGCGAGCGCGGTGACGCCCCACAGGGTGCGCCCCGCCATGGCCGCGTGGAAATCCAGCCCCGGAGTGCGCAGCCACCCCGACCAGTGGTCCAGGTAGCGCTTGGTCTGCGCGGACACCGAGTACCAGTACAGCGGCGAGGCGATCACCACGTCGGTCGCCGCCAGTGTGGCGTCGAGGAGCAGGGCCGGGTCGCCCTCGGTGGGGCGGACGTGATCGGTGTCGTGGCGCAGGTCCTCGAAGTCGGGGAGGGGGTGGGCGGTGAGGTCGATCCACCGCTGCTCCACGTCCGGGGGCAGCTGTTCGGCGGCCCGGCGGGCGAGCAGTTCGGTGTTGCCGTCGGGACGGGCACTGCCCAGGACGAAGAGGAAACGACGCGTCATGATGACCCCCAGATGATCGGCGTACGCCAATATAAGGCTCGTGCATCATATGCGCATGCAAGCAATATGCCAAAGGGGGTCAGCCGACGGCGGTCCCGCGCCGTTCCGCCTCGCGCGCCACGGCGAGCAGCAGCTCCTCCCGTCCGTGCGCCGCCACGAGCTGGAGCCCCGCCGGACAGCCGTCGGTGCCGAACCCGGCCGGCAGGCTCAGCGCGGGGTGGCCGCTGACGTTGAACGCCCAGGTGAGCGCGGTCGAGTAGACGTCACCGGGACCGTCGTGGCCGTGCGGTGCCGTGGGCGCCGTGGGGGTGAGCAGCAGGGGGGTGCGGGCGAAGAGCGCCGCGAGGCGGCCGTCGTTGGCGGCGCGGACACGGCGGGCGACGGCGGGGTCGGCGCCGGGGGTGCGCAGGGCGAGCCAGGCCGGCGCGGGGTCGAGGAGCCGCGGCGGCGGAGCCGGCCGTACCAGCCGTACGACGCCCGCGTCGACGAGCCGGCCGACGGCCGCCCAGGCCAGGGCGACGGGTTCCGGACCAGGCGCGGCGAAGCCCAGGCCGGGGGACCAGACGGCGGGGACGGGGAAGGCCACGGAGGACCCGGCGGGGGCGGGCCGCCCCGACATCACCCGCCACCACGCCGCCGCGTCCGCGGCCGTGCGGGTGAGCACCCCGGGCGCCGCGAGACCCGTACGGTCCGGTGAGGGCAGGCGGCCGTTCGTGACCTTCAGGCCGACGACGCCGCACCACGCCGCCGGGATCCGCACCGAGCCCGCGCCGTCACTGCCGGTCGCCAGCGGCACCAGACCGGCCGCCACCGCGACCGCCGACCCGGCCGAGGAGCCGCCCGGCGTGCGGTCCGCCCGCCACGGATTGACCGTACGGCCGTGCGCCCCCTGGCCCCAGGTCTGCCAGGCCGTGCCCGGCCCGGGTACGGAGGTGGCGCCCACCGCCACACAGCCCGCCGCGAGGAGCGGGCCCGCCGCGGCCGCGCCGCGCCGTCCCTTCACCGCGATCGGCACCCCGGCCAGCGGCAGCGGCTCCCCGGCGGCGATCCGCGCGTCCACCTCGGCGGCCCGGCGCAGCGCCTCCTCGTGCCACACCTCGAGGAACGCGCACAGCTCCGGATCCGCCCGCCCGATCCGCTCCAGCGCCTCCGCGGCCACCTCCACGGCCCGCCGCCGGCCCGCGCGGACGGCGCGGGCCAGCTCCACGGCACCGGACCCGCTCAGCGCGACGCGCCCGTCAGACGGGCCAGCGGCTCGGTCCCGCGG
>KL568583.1:61532-61817 GCA_000715605.1 Streptomyces speibonae
GTCCCGCGGGGCGGGCGGCCGCTCAGGTCACCCAGCCGCCACTCGGGCACCCACGGCACGCGGTACACGTCGATCAGCGATTCGACGACCCGGATCCGGTGGGCGAGGGGACGCGGCAGCCGGCCCGGCGCGTCCGCCACCAGGACCACGGCGTCCAGGTCGAGCCCCTGGGGTGCCTCCCCGCGCCGGAACACCTCCATGGCCGGGACCACGGCGTCCAGGCCGGCCGCGTGGGTCCGGGCGACGAGGAGCACCGACTGCGGATCGGCGGGGCCGGGCCAGACC
>KL568583.1:62086-65428 GCA_000715605.1 Streptomyces speibonae
GATGTGTATAAGAGACAGATCTCCGGTCCCTGTCGCATGCCTTCGCGCATGCCCCCTCCCCTGCTCGCCACCTCGATGTTCATGCCGCCGCCGGGACGGCGAGCCGGCGGGGACGGCCGTTGGGACGAGCCTGTGACAACGCGGTGACGTGAGAAGCGCGGGTGAGCGGACAGACTCGACGGCAGGTGGTACGACCCGAATGAGGGAACGATGTCTCGACTCAGCCGCGAGAAGAAGCGGGAACAACAGCAGGCCGCGCACGCGGGAGATCTTGCGGCGATGCCGATCGACGTCCATGTCCCCCTCGCCGGCGGGGGCGGCTCGGGCGGGGCGTCGGTCGGCGGCGTGACGGTGATCGCGGGACCCGGCGAGGAGATCCAGCAGGCGGTGCTGGACCGCCTCCACCGCATCGCCATCGCCTCCGGTCACGCGGTCCTGGCCACCGTGCACGACGAACGCATCGGGTACGTCGTCCCCCTCCAGGTCGAACCGGACGGCTCCAGCCACTTCTCGGGCCGTCCGGCCCCGATCACCCCGGCACGGAGCCGGGAGCCGCGGGACGACAGCCCGCAGCCGATACCCGGGGCCGGGCCGGGATCCGCGCCCGCGCCGGGCAGTGAGGCGTACGTCGAACGCCCGACGCACGTCTTGCGCCAGGTTCCCGAACCGCCGGCTCCCCGAGGCGTCGTACCGGCCTTCGAGCCGCGGGCCGTACCGGGGCAGGCGGAGGGCACGCCGCCGGGCACGGTCGCGCCCCCGACGGGCGTGTTCGGCCCGCCCCCGTCGATGGACGTGCGGCCGGACACCCCCGATCCGGAACCTCTGCCGGCCCCCGGGACCGGCACCGGCTCCGGGTCCGACGCCGTGTCGGACCCGGACCCCGACGTCAGGCACACCCCGCCGCGCGGGTTCGACGCCGTGGCGGAGGCGGTGCTCGGCGATCCGCCCGCGGCCGCGAGCGCCGGGAACCACCTCGCCGAGCCCATGGCCCGGATCAACGACGCCGTCCGCTCCGGACACATCGACACGGCCGCCCGGCTGGCGGAGGAGACCGTGGAGCAGGCGTCGGTCACCCTGGGGCCGGAACACCCCGAGGTGCTGCGCCTGCGCGAACTCGCCGCGTACATCGCCTACCTGGCCGGTGAGCCGGTGCGTGCCTTCCGGCTCTCCCTCGACCTCGCCCTGATCTGCCGCCGCACCCAGGACACTGAGGCCGCCTACGGCAACGTCCGCAGCGCCGCCACCGCGTGGCGCGCGGTGCGCGAGCCGCAGCTGGGACTGGAGCTCGGGCACGAGCTGATCGCGCTGTGGACCGAGCTCACCGCCGAGGGCGGCCCCGCCGCCGACGAGATCGAGGAGCTGGAGTCCGCCCGCGCCCGCATGGGCCGCCTGACGGAACGCGTCCGTACGCTCCAGAGCTGACCGCGCCCCGCCCCGGCGGCGGGCGCGCTCCGCCAGGGCCTAGTGCAGGCAGAACTCGTTGCCCTCCGGGTCGGCCATCACCACCCAGCTCCCGGAGGGCTCCGCCACACGGCGCAGCACCCGCGCGCCGAGACCCTCGAGCCGGGCGAGCTCCTCCTCGCGGCGTCCCTCGCCCGGGTGCAGGTCGAGATGCAGCCGGTTCTTGACCGTCTTCGTCTCGGGCACGCGCTGGAAGAGCAGCCGCCGCCCGCGGCCGGTTCCGCTCTCCACGTCGTAGGGGTCGTCGGGGTGCCGTACCGCCGCCAGGTCGCGCCAGGCGTGGCGGCCGTGGGACTCGGTGACGAGCTCGTCGGGGACGGCTCCCGCGGCGAGCAGCTTCCCGATCAGCGCGCTGTTGTCCTCGACCACGTACCGGAGAGCGGCGGCCCAGAAGTCCGCCTGTGGGTGCGGGTCGGCCGCGTCGACGACGACCTTCCAGTGCACCGGCGCGGCCGGAGTCGGTGTCTGTGTCATGGCACCAGTTATAGGTCCCGGCGCTGACAACGCCCGGCGGCCGGCCCCGCGACCCTCCGGTGGTGCGGTCCCGCTACGGCCTCGTGGCCGCCGTGTCCGTCGCGGGCACGGTGGCGACCTCCTCAGGGCTCCGTTCCCCGGCATCGGCCGGGGCGGCCGCCCGCCCTGTGACGGGCCGGCCGGCCGTGGCTCGCGCGGTCCGGCGGGCGGTGCGCAGCGCGTCGTAGGTCAGCAGGCTGAGCGCCAGCCAGACCAGGGCGAAACCGGCCCAGCGCTCGGGCGGCATGGCCTCCTTGAAGTACAGGACACCGAGCAGGAACTGGAAGACCGGTGTCATGTACTGGAGCAGCCCCAGCGTCGACAGGGGCACGCGGACGGCAGCCGCGCCGAAGCACGCCAGGGGGAGCGCGGTGACGATGCCGGCGGCGGCGAGCAGCAGCGCGTGCCCGGTGCCCTCGGTGCCGAAGGTGGCCTCGCCCCGGGAGCCCAGCCACAGCAGGAAGGCGAGCGCGGGCAGGAACTGGATCGCCGTCTCGGCGGCCAGCGATTCGACCCCTCCGAGGTCGACCTTCTTCTTCACCAGACCGTAGGTGGCGAACGAGAAGGCGAGGCAGAGGGAGATCCACGGCGGCCGGCCGTAGCCGACGGTGAGGACCAGCACCGCCGAGGTGCCGACCGCGACCGCCGCCCACTGCACGGGCCGCAGGCGCTCCTTCAGCAGCAGCACGCCCATCGCGATGGTGACCAGCGGGTTGATGAAGTAGCCGAGGGAGGCCTCGACGACGTGGCCCGAGTTCACGGACCAGATGTAGAGGCCCCAGTTGGCCGTGATGACCGCCGCGGCCACCGCGACCAGCGCCAGCCTGCGGGGCTGCCGCAGCAGCTCACCGAGCCAGGCCCAGCGGCGCACGACGAGCAGGGCGGCGGCCACGAAGACCAGCGACCAGACCATCCGGTGGGCCAGGATCTCCACCGCTCCGGCGGGCTTGAGCAGGGGCCAGAACAGCGGCACGAGTCCCCACATGCCGTACGCCGCGAAGCCGTTCAACAGTCCTGTCCGACGCTCTGCGGCCGACTTCCCGGTCACGGGCCCCTCCTTCATGCCTGTCGCGTGCCGTGTCCGTGCGACGCCCGCTCACACACGCGACGCCCGCCGGACGACGGTAACGCCGGACACCCCCGCGTGTCATGTCCGTACCGGCATACGGTCATGACGTGCGGGGGTGTCGGGGTGTCCGTGACTTTGGGCGGCGGCCGGGTCAGCCCTTGAGCGCGGCGGCGACGGCCTCGGCGAGCGGCGTGGTCGGACGGCCGGTCAGCCGGGACAGATCGCCGCTGTCCACGACGAGCTCCCCCTTCTCGATCGAGACGTCCACGCCCGCCAGGACGGCCGCCATCGGCTCCCGC
>KL568583.1:65594-67646 GCA_000715605.1 Streptomyces speibonae
CACGGTCTGCCTTGCCAGCCCGCTCAGAGATGTGTATAAGAGACAGGGCTCGGGCACCCCGGCGCCGGCCAGGATGCCGCCGAGCGCCTCGGGCGTCACCGGGCTGTAGGCGATCTCCCTGCCGGTCTGCCGGCTCAGCTCGGCCGCGTACTCGGCGAAGCTCCACGCCTCGTCGCCGCCCAGCTCGTAGGTCTTGTTCTCGTGCCCCTCGCCGGTCAGTACGGCGACGGCGGCGGCCGCGTAGTCGGCCCGCGAGGCGGAGGAGACCCGGCCCTCGCCGGCGGCGGCGACCACCGCGCCGTGCTCCAGCACCGGGGCGAGGTTCTCGGTGTAGTTCTCGTGGTACCAGCCGTTGCGCAGCAGCGCGTAGGGCACGCCCGAGCCGAGCAGCGCCTCCTCGGTGCCGCGGTGGTCGTCGGCCAGGGCGGCGGTCAGCGTCCCCGGGGCGCTGGTGTAGGCGAGCAGGGCGACACCGGCGGCCTTCGCCGCGTCGATGACGACCCGGTGCTGCGCCACCCGCCCTTTGTCGAACTCGGTGCCGGAGATCAGCAGCACCTTGTCGCCGGCCTGGAACACGCCGTCGAAGGTCTCGGGGGCGTTGTAGTCGGCGACCGCGATCCGCACCCCGCGCCCGGCGAACTCCGCCCCCTTCTCGGCGCTGCGCACGACGGCGGTGACCTGCTCGGCCGGAACCCTCTGAAGCAGCTGCTCCACGACGAGGCGGCCGAGCTTTCCGTTGGCTCCGGTGACGACGATGCTCATGATTCGCAACTCCTTGAGGGGTGGATGTGTCACTAACCCTAGGAGTGGCGCTAACTACTGGAAAGTACCCACTTTGAAGTAAGGTACCCACATGGCAGTAAGTGATGGAGGCCGGAGCAGGGACGAGAGCAACGAGGCGATGTGCCCGCACCGCCTGGTCCTGGAACACGTGACCAGCCGCTGGGGCGTCCTCGTGCTGGTCCAGCTCCTGGACCGCCCGCACCGCTTCAGCGAACTGCGCCGGGCGATCGGCGGGGTCAGCGAGAAGATGCTCGCCCAGACCCTCCAGACGCTGGAGCGCGACGGCATGGTCCACCGCGAAGCCCACCCGGTCATCCCGCCCCGCGTCGACTACTCCCTCACCGGCCTGGGCCGCGAGGCCGCCGAACAGGTGCGCGACCTGGCCCTGTGGACCGAGAAGCGCATGGCCGACGTGCTCGCCGCCCGGCAGGCGTACGACGGGGCCCGGCGGGCGCAGGACGAGGCCCGGACGCCGTAGCGCCCGGGTCCGGGGTGAACCGCGACGGCGGTCCGCCGACTGCGGTCAGCCGACGACCGTCCAGGTGTCGCCGCCGGCCAGGAGGGCGCCGAGGTCGCCCTTGCCCTTCTGCTCGATGGCGGCGTCGAGCTGGTCGGCCATGAGGGTGTCGTAGACGGGCCGGTCGACCGAGCGGAAGACGCCGATGGGCGTGTGGTGCAGGGTGTCGGGGTCCGCGAGCCGCGACAGGGCGAACGCGGTGGTCGGGGACGCGGAGTGCGCGTCGTGGACCAGGATCTCCCCCTCGTTCTCCGGCGTCACCGCCACCACCTTCAGATCACCGGTCTGCCGGTCGCGCACGACGCCCTTGGCAACGTCGGTGCCGAAGCGGATCGGCTCGCCGTGCTCCAGGCGGATCACCGCCTCCTCGGCCTGCTGCCGGTCCTTGAGGACCTCGAACGCGCCGTCGTTGAAGATGTTGCAGTTCTGGTAGATCTCCACCAGCGCCGTGCCGGGATGGTCGGCCGCCTGGCGGAGCACCTCGGTGAGGTGCTTGCGGTCGGAGTCGACCGTCCGGGCGACGAAGGACGCCTCGGCGCCGAGGGCCAGCGACACCGGGTTGAAGGGCGCGTCCAGGGACCCCATCGGCGTCGACTTGGTGATCTTGCCGACCTCGGAGGTGGGGGAGTACTGGCCCTTGGTCAGGCCGTAGATCCGGTTGTTGAAGAGCAGGATCTTCAGGTTGACGTTGCGCCGCAGGGCGTGGATGAGGTGGTTCCCGCCGATGGACAGGGCGTCGCCGTCACCGGTGA
>KL568583.1:67815-73080 GCA_000715605.1 Streptomyces speibonae
GGGCGTGGATGAGGTGGTTCCCGCCGATGGACAGGGCGTCGCCGTCACCGGTGACGACCCACACCGACAGGTCCCGGCGCGAGGCGGCCAGGCCGGTGGCGATGGCCGGTGCCCGGCCGTGGATCGAGTGCATCCCGTAGGTGTTCATGTAGTACGGGAAGCGGGAGGAGCAGCCGATGCCGGAGACGAAGACGATGTTCTCCTTCGCCAGACCGAGCTGGGGCATGAAGCCCTGCACGGCGGCGAGGACGGCGTAGTCACCGCAGCCGGGGCACCAGCGCACCTCCTGGTCGGACTTGAAGTCCTTCATGGACTGCTTGCCCTCGGCCTTGGGGACGAGCTGGAGCAGCGCGTTGGCGTCAGTCATCGATGGCCTCCTTCAGCGCCGCGGCGAGCTGCTCCGCCTTGAACGGCATGCCGTTGACCTGGTTGTACGAGTGAGCGTCGACCAGGTACTTCGCCCGGACGAGGGTGGCCAGCTGCCCGAGGTTCATCTCGGGGATCACCACCTTGTCGTACCTCTCGAGAACGCCCGCGAGGTTCCGCGGGAAGGGGTTCACGTGCCGCAGGTGCGCCTGGGCGACCTGCTCCCCGGCGGCCCGCAGCCGCCGTACCGCCGCCGTGATGGGCCCGTAGGTCGAGCCCCAGCCGAGCACCAGCACCCGCGCCGAGCCGTCCGGGTCGTCGACCTCCAGGTCCGGCACCTCGATGCCGTCGACCTTGGCCTGGCGGGTGCGGACCATGTGGTCGTGGTTGGCCGGGTCGTAGGAGATGTTGCCCGTGCCGTCCTGCTTCTCGATGCCGCCGATGCGGTGCTCCAGACCCGGCGTGCCGGGGATCGCCCAGGGCCGGGCCAGGGTCTGCGGATCGCGCTTGTAGGGCCAGAACACCTCGGTGCCGTCGTCCAGGGCGTGATTGGGCCCCTGCGCGAACCGCACCCGCAGATCGGGCAGCTCCTCCAGGTCCGGGATCCGCCACGGCTCACTGCCGTTGGCCAGGTAGCCGTCGGAGAGCAGGAAGACGGGCGTGCGGTACGTCAGCGCGATCCGCGCCGCCTCCAGGGCGGCGTCGAAGCAGTCCGCCGGCGTGCGCGGCGCGACGACCGGGACCGGCGCCTCGCCGTTGCGGCCGTACATGGCCTGGAGCAGGTCCGCCTGCTCCGTCTTGGTCGGCAGGCCGGTGGAGGGGCCGCCGCGCTGGATGTCCACGATCAGCAGCGGCAGCTCCAGCGACACCGCCAGACCGATCGTCTCGCTCTTGAGCGCCACACCGGGGCCGGACGTCGTGGTCACCGCCAGCGACCCGCCGAACGCCGCGCCCAGGGCCGCCCCGATGCCGGCGATCTCGTCCTCGGCCTGGAAGGTGCGCACACCGAAGTTCTTGTGCCGGCTCAGCTCGTGCAGGATGTCCGACGCCGGGGTGATCGGGTAGGAGCCCAGGAACAGCGGCAGGTCCGCCTGCCGGGACGCGGCGATCAGCCCGTAGGCCAGGGCCAGGTTCCCGGAGATGTTGCGGTAGACACCCGGCGGGAACGCCGTCGCCGCCGGCGCCACCTCGTAGGAGACCGCGAAGTCCTCCGTGGTCTCCCCGAAGTTCCAGCCCGCGCGGAACGCGGCGATGTTCGCCGCCGCGATGTCGGGCTTCTTGGCGAACTTCGACCGCAGGAACTTCTCCGTGCCCTCGGTGGGCCGGTGGTACATCCAGCTCAGCAGCCCGAGCGCGAACATGTTCTTGCTGCGCTCGGCCTCCTTGCGGGTCAGGTCGAACTCCTTGAGCGCCTCCACGGTCAGCGTGGTCAGCGGCACCGGATGCAGGTGGTAGCCGTCCAGGGAGCCGTCCTCCAGCGGGGAGGCGTCGTAGCCGACCTTCTGCATCGCCCGCTTGGTGAACTCGTCCGTGTTGACGATGATCTCCGCACCGCGCGGCAGATCGCCGATGTTCGCCTTCAGAGCGGCCGGGTTCATCGCGACCAGCACGTTGGGGGCGTCGCCGGGCGTGAGAATGTCGTGATCGGCGAAATGCAGCTGGAAGGACGACACACCGGGCAGGGTGCCGGCGGGCGCGCGGATCTCGGCCGGGAAGTTCGGCAACGTGGACAGGTCGTTGCCGAAGGAGGCGGTCTCCGAGGTGAAACGGTCACCGGTGAGCTGCATACCGTCACCCGAGTCCCCGGCGAACCTGATGATCACTCGGTCGAGCCGGCGGACGTCCTTGGTGCCCGCCGCTTTGCGCTGCTCCCCTACGACTGCTCCGTCGGCCTGCGCCGCTGTGCTGCTGACCTGGCTGGTCACTGAACTGGACCTCCTCGAGGGCGGCTGTCCGGGACGGCCTTCCCGCAGGCCTTCCCCGGATCAACCCTACGTCCGCAAGGGGCGCCTCCCTCGGGTCATTCGCATCTTGGACACGACTTCGAGACGTCCCACCGGGCCTTTTCGTGACGTCGTCAGGAGTTGAGAGACACCGGTCACGAGTTGAGATAGGTGAGAACCGCAAGGACCCGCCGGTGGTCGCCCTCGCTGGGGGAGAGCCCCAGCTTCAGGAAGATGTTGCTGACGTGCTTCTCCACCGCGCCGTCGCTGACCACCAGCTGCTTGGCGATCGCCGAGTTCGTCCGCCCCTCGGCCATCAGCCCCAGCACCTCCCGCTCGCGCGGGGTGAGCCCGGCCAGCACGTCCTGCTTGCGGCTGCGTCCCAGCAACTGCGCGACGACCTCCGGGTCAAGCGCCGTACCGCCCTCGGCCACGCGCACCACCGCGTCCACGAACTCGCGCACCTCGGCCACGCGGTCCTTCAGCAGATAGCCCACGCCCCGGCTGGACCCGGCGAGCAGCTCCGTGGCGTACCGCTCCTCCACGTACTGCGACAGCACCAGCACCCCGACCCCCGGATGCGTCTTGCGCAGCTGCACCGCTGCCCGCACACCCTCGTCCGTGTGCGTCGGCGGCATCCGTACGTCCGCCACCACCACGTCCGGGAGCATGCCCCGCCCGTCCAGGTCGGTGATGGTCTTGATCAGCGCGTCGCCGTCCCCGACACCGGCCACGACCTCGTGCCCCCGGTCGGTCAGCAGCCGGGTCAGACCCTCCCGCAACAGCACCGAATCCTCGGCGATGACCACCCGCACCCTGTCCTCCACGATTTCGGCCCCCCACGCCGCGCGCCGGACCCGTCCGTATGACGGGTCCGGTCGTCCACAGCTCCAGCATTCCAGCATCCGCCGGGAGGACGGGCCGGGGCAACGCGATGGGGGGTGTCATCGGGGTTGCCGGCCCGCACGGGCGGCCGGAAAGGGCGAGGCGGGCCCACACCCGCCCCGCCCTTCCGGAGGGCGTTCAGCACATGCTCCGGACCGCTGTCACCGGGCCTGCTCCGCGCGCCACGGCAGCTCGGCGGTCACCCGGGTGGGGCCCCCGGCCGGGGAGTCCACCACCAGGATCCCGTCCACCGCGTCCAGCCGCTCCGCCAGCCCCGCCAGCCCCGAACCCTGGGAGGTGTCGGCGCCGCCCACCCCGTTGTCCACGACCTGGAGCATCAGCCGGTTCTCCGACCGCCACACCTCCACGGCCGCCCACGTCGCCCGGGAGTGCTTGCTGATGTTCTGCAGCAGCTCCGAGGCCGTGAAGTAGGCGATGCCCTCGATGGCCGGCGCGGGCCGCTGAGCGAGGTCGACCTCCACCTGCACCGGGACCGTGCAGCGCGAGGCGACCGAGGAGAGCGCCGCGTCCAGGCCCCGGTCGGTCAGCACCGCCGGGTGGATGCCCCGGGCCAGGTCGCGCAGCTCCTGAAGCGCCGTCTTGACCTCACCGTGCGCCTCGTCCACCATCTGCGCCGCGACCTGCGGGTCCTCCCGCAGCTTCTCCTTCGCCAGGCCCAGATCCATGGCCAGCGCCACCAGCCGGGCCTGCGCCCCGTCGTGCAGGTCCCGCTCGATGCGCCGCAGGTCCGCCGCCGCCGTGTCCACCACGACCCCGCGGTCCGACTCCAGCTCCACCACCCGCGTCGCCAGCCGGGACGGCCCGAGCAGCCCGTGCACCATCAGGCGGTCCACCATCGTCAGCGCCCGCACGATCCACGGCGTGGCCAGCGTGAACAGCAGCCCCACCCCCGCCGTCACCGTGATCTCGAACGGGTTGTCCAGATACACCTGGTGCGTCTCGTCGCCGTACAGCTGCAGACCGTCCTGCCCGCCGTACACGGGGTAGACCCAGAACCACAGCGGATACGTCAGCAGCGACCAGCCCAGCGACCAGAACGTCACGGTCACGGAGAAGGTCACCACCGCCCACGGCAGCTGCAGCACCGCGTACAGCAGGGACCGCCACGAGGCGCCGCTCTTCAGCACGGCGCCGACCCACCCCATGAGCCCGTTCCGCCCGGCCCGCAGCGGCTCCGGTTCGCCGACGTCCAGGCGTAGCAGCCCCCGCGCCCGCGCCCGCTCCATCGCCCCGAGGCCGCGGCAGCCGGCGAGCGCCGCCGCGAGCACCGGGACACCGAGGAACGTCACCAGCAGGCCCGCCCCCAGCGACACCATCGTGACCGCGTAGGTGAACAGCAGAATGCTGATCGGCAGGCTCAGCAGCACATACCCCAGCTCGCGCCAGGTGCGCCCCTCGACCGGCGCCCGCAGCGCGGCCGGCAGCCGGTGCCGCCGTTCCCCGGCGCTCCCGGGATGTCCGGGCTGCGCGTGGAACCCGTAGCCCTCTCCGTACTCCGTGGCCATCGGCGTCGTCCTTCTCCTCGTCCGGAGCTGTGCTGTCGTATCTCCAGACTGCTGTGCCGCGGGCCGGCGGGCCATGGAGTCCGTCGCAGTCTTGGACGGGGGGTTTTCCCTACCTCCGGCCGCGGGCCGGGGCCCCCTTGGCCGGGCGCGCCTCCGGGGCGAGCCGGCCGGAACGGTCGCGCCACGGCAGCTCCGCCGTCACCGTCGTCGGACCGCCCCGGGGCGAGTCCACGACGAACAGACCGTCCACCGCGGTCAGCCGCTCGGCCAGGCCCCGCAGGCCCGTTCCGCCGTCCACGCTCGCACCCCCGTGCCCGTCGTCACGGACCTGCACAAGGAGCCGGCCCTCCGACCGCCAGGCCTCCACCGACGCCGACCGGGCGCCGCTGTGCTTGCTGACGTTCTGCAGCAGCTCCGAGACGGTGAAGTAGGCGATGCCCTCGATCGCGGCGGCCGGGCGCTCGTCCAGGTCGACCGTCACCGTCACCGGCACCGTGCAGCGCGAGGCGACTGAGGAGAGCGCCGCGTCCAGGCCCCGGTCGGTC
>KL568584.1:0-621 GCA_000715605.1 Streptomyces speibonae
GTCGCCGCCCAGCTCGGCGGGATGCCGCTCGACATCGTCCCCAGCGCGAACACCAGCACCCGGCCGTTTCCGGCAGGGACGACGGCCGGGGCGTGGGCCGCGTCGGTGTCCCGGCCGGCTCCCGCGGTCCTCAGGCCGGCCCCGTCCAGCACGTCCAGCGTCTCGGCGAGCCCAGGGCGGCCGAAGTCCAGCACGTGGTTGTTGGCCAGGACGCACACGTCCGGACGTGCCACCGTGAGCGCGGGCACGTTGGCCGGGTGCATCCGGTAGTGCACGGCCTTGCCGGGCGCGAAGGCGTCACTGCGGGTGACGGACGTCTCCAGGTTCACGATCCGCACGTCCGGCGCGGCCTCGTCCAGCACCCGCAGGGCGTCGCCCCACGGCCACGAGAACGGCACCGGGCGGGGAACGGTGCCGCTGACGGCCTCCACGAGTCCCACGTAGTCGCGGGCGTCGCGGATGTACTCCTCTCTCAGCGCGGGGTCACCCGGATGCGGAAGGATCTGATCGACCCCACGCCCGAGCATGACGTCACCGCACAGGAACAGCGTCACCGTGCCGGCACCCATGCCTCCACGGTAGGACCGGGACACGTCGAGTTCGACCAGGGCGTCGCCCGCG
>KL568584.1:871-4329 GCA_000715605.1 Streptomyces speibonae
CCTCGGCGGTGGGCCGACGGCGCGACAAGCGCGGCGGCCCGGCGCGGTAGTCCGTCACCAGGCCGTCATCGCCCTTGCCCCGCCCCGGTGCGGCCGGCATCGGCCCGGTCCCGGGGTGGGCCTCCCACACTCCGCCGTGCCGGCGCTCACGTGAAGGGGCGGGCCGCGCGGCCACGTCCGCGTACGAACGACGGTGGGCCCGCGCCCCGCCCCGAAGGGCGGCCGGTGGATGGTTACGTGCGGTCGCCCTTCGGTTTGCCCCGCTGGTCCGGGGTGCCGTGCGGGGGCGGACTGGACGGCTCCGGTGAGGTGGCCGGCGAGACAGGGGATCCGCCCCGGCCAGTGCTCTGCTCGGGGCGTACCGCGTCCGGGGCGCCGGACGTCGGCTCGGCGCCCGCGCGCAGTTGCTCCAGCCGGGCCGTCAGCACATCGGTCGCCGGGAGCCGGTCGGCGTGCGACCTCTCGTAGGACAGCAGTTCCTCGACCTCACCCGCTGTCAGCGAGCGGATCCTGCTCTCCAGACCGCCGAGGGGCAGTTGGTCGTAGTCGGGCAGCGGCAGGGTGTTGCGGGCGGGATCCGCCATGGTTCTCACTTCCCTGTGTACGACGGTGCGAGGGGTGCCGGCGCCGACGCCGGGCGGTGGGCCCGGGACGGGCTCAGTGGCCGCCCGGCCCGCCGCTGCCGAACGCCCCGCCGCCGCCCTCGTCCCAACGGGGCCGCTCCTGCGACCCGGCGGTGCGGCTGCCGGCCGTGCCCCGGCCGTTCAGGTCGTGCGGGGTGAGACGCTCGTCGCCCCGGGGCACCTCGTCCGGCTCGCGCCGCTCCCGTACCTCGTGGACCGGGCCGCCCTCGGGCACCCGCGGCTGTTCCTCGGGCCGGGGCCTGCGCGTCCTGTCGTTCCTGACCCGGCGGCTGCCCAGGGCGAACATGCCGATCAGCAGGGCCAGCACCACCACCGCCGCGACCGCCAGCCCGGCGCCCAGGGCACCACGGCCCGCCGCGAGGTCGGCCGTCTCCATCCATGAGGTGTTCATCATGGCTCGCGGGTACCCCCGGACCCCGGCACGAACCCGGCCCGCCGCGCCGCGGGACGCGCACCCCGTCGTCGTACGCCTGCCGCCGCCCGCGTTTGACCGCCGGGGCGGCGGCTACCCGCCCGGTGTGACGACGACATCGCAGAAGGAGCTGTTCCGCTTCCTGGAGGACCGGTTCGCCTGTGCCCAGGCCTGCACCGAGTGCGCACGGGCATGCGCGACGCGGGCCGGCCCGGTGGAGCCGGACGGGACCGAGAACCAGGAACGTGTACGACGCAAGGGCATCATGTGCGCGGAGGTCTGCGACGCGACCTGCCGCATGCTGTCCGAGCAGAACCAGGTGGACGAGGCGACCCTCAGGATCCAGGTGGAGTGGTGCCGGCAGGTGTGCCTGGAGAGCGCCCACGCGTTCGACGGCCACCCGGGGGCGGAGGAGACGGCCGCGGCGTGCCGCGCCTGCGCACGGGCCTGCACGGAGTTCCTGGTCACCCTGGACTGACCGGCCCGCGTCTGGCCGGTGCGGATCTTCGCGTGTTACGAAGAACCATGACCGCATCCGTGGGATCTGGGACGTACGACGCCGTCATCGTCGGCGGGGGCCACAACGGCCTCGTCGCCGCCGCCTACCTCGCCCGGGCCGGGCGCTCCGTGCTGGTGCTGGAGCGTCTTGACCACACCGGCGGGGCGGCGGTCTCCACCCGCCCGTTCGCCGGCGTCGACGCACGGCTGTCCCGGTACTCGTACCTGGTCAGCCTGCTGCCCCGGAAGATCGTCAAGGATCTGGGGCTGGACTTCCGGCTCAGCACCCGCACCATCTCCTCGTACACCCCCACCGAACGCGGCGGACGGCCCACCGGGCTGCTCGTCGGCGGAGGCGAACAGCGCACCCGCGAGGCGTTCGCCCGGCTCACCGGCTCCGACGACGAGTACCGGGCCTGGCAGCGCTTCTACGACATGACCGGCCGCGTCGCCGAGCGCGTCTTCCCCACCCTCACCGAACCGCTGCCCACCCGCGAGGAGCTGCGACGCGCGGTCGACGACGACGAGGCCTGGCGGACCCTCTTCGAGGAGCCCATCGGCGTCGCCGTGGAACGGACCTTCGCGGACGACCTGGTGCGCGGTGTCGTCCTCACCGACGCCCTCATCGGCACCTTCGCCGACGCCCACGACCCCTCCCTCAAGCAGAACCGCTGCTTCCTCTACCACGTCATCGGCGGCGGCACCGGCGCCTGGGACGTACCCGTCGGCGGCATGGGCGCCCTCACCGACGCGCTCGCGGGCGCCGCCCGCGCCGCCGGCGCGGTCATCGCCACGGGCCACCGCGCCGTGCGCATCGACACCGACGGCCGCACGGCCGAGGTCACCCACCGCACCGCCGACGGCGAGGGCGTCGCCACCGCACGGCACGTCCTGGTCAACGCCTCCCCGCAGGAACTCGCCGCCCTCACCGACGGCACCCCGCCGCCCCCGGCCGAGGGCGCCCAGCTCAAGGTGAACATGCTGCTCGAGCGGCTGCCCCGGCTGCGCGACCCCGCCGTCGACCCGCGTGAGGCGTTCGCCGGCACCTTCCACATCGCCGAGGGGTACGGCCAGCTGGCCGCCGCGCACGCCCAGGCCGCCGCCGGCGAGCTGCCCGCGGCACCGCCGTCGGAGATCTACTGCCACTCGCTCACCGACCCGACGATCCTCGGCCCGGACCTGGCCGCCCGCGGCTGCCACACGCTCACCCTGTTCGGACTGCACACCCCCGCCCGGCTGTTCGAGCAGGACAACGACGCCGTACGCGAGGAGCTGCTGAAGTCGACCCTCGCCCAGCTCGACGCCCATCTCGCCGAGCCCCTCGCCGACTGCCTGGCCACCGACGCCGAAGGACGCCCGTGCCTGGAGGCCAGGTCCCCGCTGGACCTGGAACGCGATCTCGGGCTGCCCGGCGGCAACATCTTCCACCGTGAACTGTCCTGGCCCCACGCCCAGGACGGCACCGGCCGCTGGGGCGTGGAGACCTCGCACCCCAACGTCCTGCTGTGCGGGGCCGGCGCGGTGCGCGGCGGGGGTGTGAGCGGAGTGCCGGGCCACAACGCGGCGATGGCGGTCCTGGAGGCCCGTGACTGACCCGCGGGCTCGGTTGACCCGCGGGCTCAGTCGGCCGACCGGGTCCAGCCTTCCGCCCTGATCCGTGCCGCGTCCGCCCGGCGTGCCTCGTCGAAGAGCCGGCCGCCGGGCGCCTCGACCCGCAGCGCGTCGGCATAGGCGCCGCGCCCGACGTACAGCCGGTCCGTGGTGTACCGCCAGCGCAGGGTGAGGCCCCGTGCGGCGGGCAGGGCGGCGGTGACGTCGTGCCAGACCCGTCCGGACCAGCCGGTGACCGAGCCCGAGGGATGCGGCTGCGGATCCGTGCCCCGGCGCCGGGTGGTGAACGGCAC
>KL568584.1:4568-12277 GCA_000715605.1 Streptomyces speibonae
GCCTGCCAGTTCGTGCCGCCGTCCGCGGAGGCTTCCAGGACCAGGACGTCGGCCCGCGGCTCGGTGTCCCACCACAGCGAGCAGCGCAGGCGGGCCGCGCCGGAGGAGGTGTCCAGCGCGGGCAGGGCGAGGGTCGCCGTCGCGGAGCCCGCCGTCCCGGAGAACCACGCCGTACGGCCCCGGACCGGCCGCACCGGCACCGCGCGGGCCAGCTGGTTGGCGGCGGCCACGCGCGGAGCGGACCCGGAACGCCAGCTGCGCACGGGATGCACGGAGTTGCCCAGCACGACGAGGAACGAGTCGGTGGTCGGGTCGAGCACCAGACAGGTGCCGGTGAAGCCGGTGTGGCCCGCCGTGCGCGGGGTGGCCATCGCGCCCATGTACCAGTGCTGGTAGAGCTCGAAGCCCAGCCCGTGCTCGTCCCCGGGGAAGGCGGTGTTGAAGTCGGTGAACATCAGCTCCACCGACTCCGGCGTGAGGATCCGCCGCCGGCCGTACACGCCGCCGTTGAGCAGCGTACGGCCGAGGACCGCCAGGTCCCACGCGTCCGAGAACACCCCGGCGTGCCCCGCGACGCCGCCGAGGCTGAACGCGTTCTCGTCGTGCACCTCGCCCCACACCAGCCCCCGGTCGAGGCCGGACCACGGCCGGCGGGCGTCCTCCGTGGCCGCGATCCGCGGCTTCCAGGAGGCGGGAGGGTTGTAACGGGTGCTGCGCATGCCCAGCGGGCCGGTGATCCCCTCGTGCAGGAGGACGTCCAGCGTGCGGCCGGTGATCCGCTCCAGGACCAGCTGCAGCGAGATCAGGTTCAGGTCCGAGTAGCGGTACGCGGTCCCGGGCGGATCGACCGGCGCCTCGTCGAGGAGGAGCCGGATCCTCTCCTCGTGCGTGGGCGCCTCGTACAGCGGGATCCAGGCGCGGAACCCCGAGGTGTGGGTGAGCAGCTGGCGGATCGTCATGTCCTGCTTGCCCGCGCGGGCGAAGTCCGGCAGATACGACGCGACGGGCGCCTCCAGCTCCAGCCGGCCCCGCTCGATCTGCTGCACGGCGAGGACGGAGGTGAACAGCTTCGACACCGAGGCCAGGTCGAAGACGGTGTCCGCGCGCATGGGGAGCTGCCGGTCCGGCGGGAACTCGACGCCGGTGTCGGTCTCCTCGTCGTAGGCCCGGTAGCGCACCGCCATGCCGATGGGGCGGTGCAGCGCCACCGTGTCGCCGCGTCCGGCCAGCAGCACGGCCCCCGCGTACCAGGGGTGGGTGGGCGACGGACCGAGGAACGCCTCGGCGTCGGTGACGAGTTGACGCAGCGGCGCGGAGAGCAGCCCGGCGCGCCGGGCGGAGCCGTGCCGCAGGGTCCGGGGACGGCCGTGCGCCGGACCGGCGGCCGAGGCGGGGGCGGCCGGAAGGGTGGCGAAGGCCAGCGCCCCGCCCAACGCCACCGTGCCTCGGCCGAGTTGACGCCGGGTGATGCCGCTCGCCCCTGCCTCCGTCATGAGGTCCTCCCGTGTCGTGACCCCGCACGCGGGGCTGAAAGAATTTTTCGGGGAACGTCGCGCGGAGTGAAACTTTCCTGTCAGGTGCGGGATGTGTCAATGGGGCGTGCGCGACCCGGGGGGCGTCCACCGAGGCTGACGACTCCGGGCGCAGTACTCTGGGTGAAGTGGTGTGGCGGTGTACGGCGAGGCGGGAGTGAGGGCAGTGGTACGACGGAACGAGCAGCGGCGGGCCGCGCTGGTGGACGCGGCGATCGAGGTGCTGGCCCGTGACGGCGCCCGGGGCCTGACCTTCCGCGCGGTCGACACCGAGGCCGCCGTGCCCATGGGCACCGCGTCGAACTACTTCAGCTCGCGCGACGACCTGCTCACCCAGGCCGGCGCCCGGGTCTACGAACGGCTCCAGCCGGACGAGGAGACCATCGCCCGGCAGCGGGCCGCCGGGCACGACCGCGAGGTCTACGCCGCGCTGATGCGCGAACTGGTCGGCCGTATCGCCTCGTTCCGCACCGGCTACCTCGCCCTGCTCGAACTGCGCCTTGAGGCCACCCGCCGGCCGGCGTTGCGCACGGTGCTCACCGAACGGGTACGCGCGGACGTGGAGGCGAACGTCGCCTATCACGAGGCGTCCGGCCTCCCCGGTGACGCGACGGCTGTCAAGCTCCTCCATCTCGCGCTGAACTGGCTGATCGTCGAACAGCTCACCCTGCCGGACGTCTTCACCCCTGAGGAACGGGAGCGTCTGGTGACGGCCGCGGTCGAGCGGATCGTGGCCGACGGTCAACGGGCCTGCTGACGGGCCCCCGCGCTCAGGCGCGCCGCTCCCGCAGATCCACGATCCGCCGGATCTTGCCCACGGAACGCTCCAGCGTCTCCGGGTCGACGATCTCCACGCCCGCCGAGACCCCGATGCCGTCCTTCACGGCCGCCACGATCGACTGCGCGGCCGCGGCCCGCGTCGCCGCGTCCGCGTCCGGGCGGGCCTCCGCGCGCACGGTGAGCGCGTCCAGGCGGCCCTCGGTGGTCAGCCGGAGCTGGAAGTGGGGAGCCACGCCAGGGGTGCGCAGCACGATCTCCTCGATCTGCGTGGGGAAGAGGTTCACCCCGCGCAGGATCACCATGTCGTCGCTGCGCCCGGTGACCTTCTCCATCCGCCGGAACACCCGGGCGGTGCCCGGCAGCAGCCGGGTCAGATCCCGCGTCCGGTACCGCACGACGGGCATTGCCTCCTTGGTGAGCGAGGTGAAGACCAGCTCACCCTGCTCGCCCTCCGGGAGGACCTCACCGGTGAGCGGGTCGACGACTTCCGGAAGAAAGTGATCTTCCCAGATGTGCAGGCCGTCCTTGGTCTCCACGCACTCCTGCGCCACGCCCGGGCCGATCACCTCCGACAGCCCGTAGATGTCCACGGCGTCGATCGCGCAGCGCTCCTCGATCTCCTGGCGCATCCCCTCGGTCCACGGCTCCGCGCCGAAGATCCCCACGCGCAGCGACGTGGAGCGCGGATCGATGCCCTGCCGCTCGAACTCGTCGAGCAGGGTGAGCATGTAGGACGGCGTCACCATGACGACCGAGGGCTCCAGGTCCTGGATCAGCGTCACCTGCCGGGACGTCATGCCGCCGGACGCCGGGATCACCGTGCAGCCGAGCCGCTCCGCGCCGTAGTGCGCGCCCAGGCCGCCGGTGAACAGGCCGTAGCCGTACGCCACGTGCACCGTGTCCCCGGGCCGGCCGCCTGCCGCGCGGATCGAGCGGGCCACCATGTCGGCCCACATCGACAGGTCGCCCTCCGTGTAGCCGACCACGGTGGGGCGTCCGGTGGTGCCGCTGGAGGCGTGCAGGCGGCGGATGCGGTCGCGGGGTACGGCGAACATGCCGTACGGGTAGTTCTCGCGCAGGTCCGCCTTGGTGGTGAACGGGAAGTGTGCCAGGTCGGACAGGGAGCGGCAGTCGTCCGGGTGGACGCCGGCCTTGTCGAAGGCGGTGCGGTAGTGCGGCACGTTGTCGTAGGCGTGGCGGAGGGTGCCGCGCAGGCGTTCGAGCTGGAGGGCGCGGAGTTCCTCTCGGCCGAGCCGTTCGCCCGCGTCCATCATGGCGCTCCCGCCTCCCTCGCACGTCACGAACGCAGTAAGCCACCCGAAGCCGCCCGGGGCAAGAGCCCGACAACCGTTTTCTCGCCCCCGCCACCCCTTCCCTTCCCGTCCCTGGGGGCTGCGCCCCCGGACCCCCCATCGGCCCTTCGGGCCTCGTCCTCAAACGCCGGACGGGCTGAGTTTTCCGCCGGTCCGGCACCATCCAGCCCCTCTGGGGGAGTTCGAGGAGCGGGGGTCCGGGGGCAGACCCCCCCGAGGGTCGGGAATGGGAAGGGGCGGCGGGGGCGCAATACCCCCTCAGCCGCCCGCCGGGCCGTACGCCGTCATGAAGCGGTCGCGGAACTTGTCCATGCCCCAGCGCGGAGCGCCCGCCGCCGGCTTGAGCCCGTCCGTCCACCCCCACCCCTCGACCCGCTCCAGCACCTTCGGATCCTTCGCGACGATCGTCACCGGCACATCCTTGTTCGTGCTCCCCGCCAGCACCGTCGGCACCGGCTGATGGTCGCCGAGGAACACCAGCACCGTGTCCTCGTCGCCGTACCGCTCGACCCACTCGGTCAGACTCCGCAGCGAGTACTCGATGGCCCGCCGGTACTCGGTGCGCACCTTCTCGGGGTCCTTCCAGACCTCCTTCGGGTCCTTGCCCTCCTTCTTGATCCCGTGGAAGACCGAACCGTCACCGAGGTCCTCCCAGTCGATCATGCGTGCGATCGGCGACCAGGGGTTGTGGCTGGAGGCCAGAATGATCTCCGCCATGATCGGCTCGCGGTCCTTCCTGCCGTGCTCCAGGCGCTCGAAGGCCTCCAGCGAGAACTGGTCCGGCACCGGGGTCCAGCTGAAGTACGGGCCGTGGTAGCCGAGATGCTCGGAGTCGTAGATGTGGTCGAGGCCGAAGAACTTGCCCTCCGGCCAGGCCCGCCGCACCCCGGGCACGATTCCGACGGTGCGCCAGTCGCCCGTCTTGCGGAAGTACTTGGTCAGGGTCATGCGGTCACTGGTGGTGAGGCTGCGGTAGCGCTGCTGGTTCTTGATCCACAGCCCGGACAGGAACGTCGAGTGGGCCAGCCAGCTGCCCGCGCCCGTCACCGGCGACTTCAGCCAGCCGCTGCGGGAGGCGAAACCGGCGTCCTTCAGCCGCTGGGTGCCGTCCTTCAGGACCGCGTCGATCGGCTCCGCCATCGCCGGGTCGTCGATCGCCACCCGGCCGTAGCTCTCGATGAACGTGAACAGCACGTCCTTGCCGCGCAGCCCGGTGAGCAGCTGGTCCGGCGGCGTCCGGGCGAAGGCGTCGACGGCGGCCTGCTTCTCGAAGACCCGCGCGTCGCGCAGCCCCGCGCGCACCTGCTCCACCCGGTTCCCCACGATGTCCGCGTCGACCTTGGCCGCGACCGGCAGACCGGAGTGCTGCACACCCAGCGTCACGCAGGTCATCCACGCCACGCCCAGGACCAGGGTGGTGCGGGTGGCGACGGGACGGTGGCGGACCATCAGACCGGTCAGCCGGACCGTCGCCAGGGTCATGAGCACCAGCACCGCCAGGAAGAGCACGATCACGCCGATCACGGCGAGCACCTGTCCGGCGCGTCCGAACGACTCCCGGACGAAGCTGGTGGCGTCGTCGAGCAGGATCCAGTCCAGCACCAGGTCGAAGGGCCGGGCCAGCACCTGGTAGAAGCCCATGTCCACGAGTTTCAGCACGGTGATCAGGCCCAGCAGCAGCCCCGCCACCACCGCCGTGATCCGCCGCGGCCGCGGCGGCAGCGCCAGCAGCAGCGCGGCGAGGAGGATGCCCTCGGAGGGCAGCCGCAGGAACGCGGTGACGTTCAGTCGGTCCAGTTGGTTCGGCAGGAGCAGCGCGCCCACCACCAGCACCCCGGCGAGCACGGTGACCCCGACGGTCACCCCGCGGGCGGTACGGGGCCAGCGCCGGCGCCAGCCGAACCAGCCCGGCGGCGCGGCGTCCGGTGTGCTGCCGGCTGCCTTGTTGGCTTCCTCGGCCTCGTTGGCCGCCTCGGCCGCCTCGGCCTTCGCCGGACCGGGGTCCCGGTCCGCTTCGCCCTCGGTGGTGTCCGTCGTCCGGCGGGGGCGAGTGAAGAGCGACACCCGGGGGGTCCTTCCGTGCGGTACTGCGATGGCATGGCGAACAGGACCCGCCGAGCGGGCCTGCCCCCACCAGTACGGACGCCGGCCGCGCGGGGTTCAACCCGGGCCCCGCCTCTTTCACCCGTCCACCGGGACCGCCGCCCCTCCGCCCGCCGGGACGGCCCGGGACCCACCGGTACTTCTCCCGCGGCCTGTCGGGCACCGGACCCGGTCGCTAGGCTGACCGCGGACGACGAAACCGGGAGGAGCACGGACGTGGCCGAGAGCACCACCCAGCAGCGCCCCCTCATGGGCTGGGACAAGCCGGACCTGGACCTGAGCAACGCACAGTGGCAGTCCAGCAGCCGAGGCCTGGGCGATGTCCAGATCGCCTTCGTGGAGGGATTCATCGCCATGCGCAACAGTGGCCGCCCGGAGAGCCCTTCCCTGATCTTCACCCCCGCCGAGTGGGGCGCGTTCGTGTCGGGAGCCCGGGAGGGCGAGTTCGACCTGACGTGAGCGGTGCCGTCGCCGTGTCACGGCCCGCCCGCCCCTGAGGAGTGTTCCCGGCGAATTTCCGGACACGCGAGCCGAAGAGCCGTCGCCGGGCCCTGCCTGAGTAAGGCTGGCCCGGGGAAGGCAGAAGAGCGTATTCCCGGAAGCGAGGAACCATGAGCACCCAGCCGGTCGTCGCGGCGGTCGACGGTTCGCAGGAGAGTCTGCACGCCCTGGACTGGGCCCTCGACGCCGCCCGCCGGCGCGAGGCCCCGCTGCGGATCGTGCACGTACGCCAGTACACGCAGTGGACGCGGTCCCAGGTGCTGGCCGCCGGGCCGCCCGCACCCGAGGAGGACCCGGTCCTCGACCAGGTCCGCCGCCACATGGAACTGCACGCCGCCCTCCCGGACGTCGAGTACGTCACGCTGGAGGGCGCGCCCGGCGCACTGCTGCCGGAGATGGGGGCGGCGGCGCGGCTGCTGGTGCTGGGCTCCCGCGGCCGCGGAGGGTTCGCCAGTCTGCTGCTCGGCTCCAATTCGCTCGCGGCGGCACGCGACGCCGAATGCCCCGTCGTGGTGGTGCCCCGCCCCAAGGACGACGGCGGCGCGCCGTCCCGGTCCGGCGGGACGGTGGTCGTCGGCCTGAAGTCCGACAGCCCCGACGAGGCCACGCTCGCCTTCGCCTTCGCCGAGGCCGCTCTGCGCGGGGCCCGGCTGCGGATCGTCACCGCGTACCCGTGGCCGCTGCAGACCTGGCTGCTGCCGGGGGAGATGCCGCCGGCGGACATCGACCAGGACGCCGTCGAGCACGAGACCCGTGTCCTGGCCGAGGGCCTCCTGACCGCACACCGGGAACGGCACCCGGAGGTCGCCACCGAGACCGACGTGCTCCCGGGGGACGCGGCCGGTCACCTGGTCGAGGCCTCGCGGGAGGCGCAGTTGGTCGTCGTGGGCCGGCACCGCCGCCGGCTGCTGGCACCCGCGCGCATGATGGGTTCGGTCACCCAGGCGGTCCTGCTCCACGCCGGGAGCCCGGTGGCCGTGGTGCCGCAGGCCCCTCCGGAGGAGGCGTAGCCCGAAGCCTCGCTTCTCGCCGCCCGAAGCCCAGCCCCACGTACCCGGTCCACCGGCCGGGGCGCGGTGCCTATCATCGACCGCATGCGGGACTCGACCACCAGGGACACCCGGCTCGCGCTGGACCTCGCCCTCACCATCCGCCACGACGGCGACGGCGGCGTCGCCGACGACCTGACCGATCCCGCCGCCCTCAGCGCCTGGGTCCAGGCCCACCGCGACACACTCCCCGGCGCGGAGCGCCTCCTCGCTTACGACGGCTGCCTCGCCGCCGTCCGCGACATGCGCACCGCCCTGCGCGCCCTCTTCGCCCACGCCGTCCGGCCCGCACGGCCGAGCCCGGCGGACGCGACCCGCCTGCTGTCCGTCCCCGAGGCGCTGCGCCGGCTGAACGAGGCCGCCGCCCGCACCCCCACCGTGCCCATCCTGACCTGGGACGAGGGCGGCGACCCCGTACCTGTCTCTTATAC
>KL568584.1:12440-14620 GCA_000715605.1 Streptomyces speibonae
AGATGTGTATAAGAGACAGCCCCTCGCTGTGTGCGCTACTTCCTGAAGGACCACCCCCGCCAGGAGTGGTGCAAGCCCTCCTGCGGCAACCGTGCCCGGGTGGCCCGTCACCACGAGCGGCAGCGGCGGGCCGGGTAGCCCCGGTGGGCGTCGCCCGAGCGCCCGGACGCCGTTGCGGGCACGTACCATGGCCGCATGTCGTTCCTCCGCCGCCGCAGTGCCACCCCCGCCGGGCCCGACTTCGACGTACTGGCCATGGACCCGGGCGACTGGCCCGGGAACCTGGGCGCCGGGCTGCTGCCCGCCCCTGACGGCAGCTGCCAGGGTGTGTTCCTGCGGTACGACCTGTTCGGCGGACGCGGCCCGGCGATGATCATCGGCAATCTGCCCGAGGGCTCCCCGGCCCGCGACGTCGCCGAGGACGAGGTCCCCTTCGAGGTCGGACAGCTGCTGCTGGCACTGGAGAACGACGAGGAGGTGACGGTCGTCGGCACCGAGGACGTGCCGGTGATGCAGGGCGACAACCTGCTGATCGTGCGGCGCGTCAAGCTGTCCGAGGGCCGGATCTCCTGCGTGCAGTTCGACCGCAGTGACAACGTCCTGGTGACCATCGCCGCCTGGGACCGCCCCATCACCGACGACCTGTACGCCCTGCTCAAGCCGCTGCCCGCGGAACTGTTCCAGCAGGGCTGACACTGCGGGGCCGGGTCCCGAAGGAACCCGGCCCCGCACCTCGCACACGGCGCCGCCGCTACGACGACCTCACCGTCACGTCCGCCGCCCGCACGAACCCGACCCGGTGACCGAACTGGATCTCGTAGTACAGGTCCTTGCCCCGCACCACCCGGTGCGAGGCCTCGTCGAAGGTCACCGCGTAGTAGTACTCGCCGGGGACCTTCCCGCCGGTCACGTACTTCTGCCCCGCGAGCACCGTGTACGGCAGCGGCGACACCGCCTGCACCGGCACGCCCTCCGGGTAGGCCTCCGCCTCCGGGTACGCCCTGCCGTAGACCGGCACGGAGTCCAGGCCCTTGCGCGGGGTCACGACCTTGCCCTTCACGGGCACGGCGGCCGGGTGCTTCTTCGGGTTCTTGAACCAGGCCTTCTGGCCGAGGTACCAGATGGCGGTCCAGTCGCCCCACCGGTCGGCGACCGCGTAGCTCTGGCCCGTGGAGACCCGCGAGGACAGGTCGTTCACCCCGGTGGTCGGGGCCTGGCCGAGACCGATGTCCCGGACCAGCGGGGAGCTCTCGTCGTGGTCGGAGTACAGCCGCACGGCGCTGGACCCGTGGGTCGCGCAGGGCTCCCCCGCCCGCTCGCAGCCGGTGAAGACCGGCCGGTTGGCCGCGTAGTCGGGCCGGATCGTCACCACACCGGAGTGCGGTCCTGCCGTCGCTTCGAGGGGGCGGCCGAGCAGCTCGAAGTAGTGCCGCCAGTCCCAGTAGGGGCCCGGGTCGGTGTGCATGCCGGGGATGTACGCCGTGGTCGGCCCGGGCACGGTGTCATGGCCGAGGATGTGCTGCCGGTCCAGCGGAATGTCGTACTTCTTGGCGAGGTACTTCACCAGTCGCGCCGACGACCGGTACATCGCCTCCGTGTACCAGGCGTCCGGCTCCGCCAGGAAGCCCTCGTGCTCCAGGCCGATCGACCCCGCGTTGACGTACCAGTTGCCGGCGTGCCAGGCCACGTCCTTCGCCTTCACGTGCTGGGCGATGTGGCCGTCCGTGGAGCGCAGACTGTACTGCCAGGACACATAGGTGGGGTCCTGCACCATGTTCAGGACGCCCTCCCAGGCGCCCTCCGTGTCATGGACGACGATGTACCGGATGTCCTGCGAGGCGGGCCGGTTCCCCCGGTCGTGGTTGCCGTAGTCGCCGTCCCCGAACTCCTCGTACGGCGCCGGGATCCACTCGCAGGACACCGTCCTCGGGCACTCCGTCCCGGCGGCGGAGGAGGGGCGCAGTCCGGCGCGGCGCAGCGCGGAGGTGTCCGGGGCGAGACCGGGACGGGCGGTCAGGGCGACCTGCTGCCCGGCGTCCGTGACCCGCCGCTCACCGGCGCGGATCACCTCGTACACGTCGTCGGCGTACGCCGTCGCTGACGCGGTGTCGTCCGCGCCGGAGAACAGCGCCACCGCCGCGTACCAGTCCGCGGGGTCCTGGCTCGTCGGTTCGCCCAGC
>KL568584.1:14783-20606 GCA_000715605.1 Streptomyces speibonae
CCGCTGCGCCTCGGCCAGCAGCGCGGCACCGCCCGCGACGTTCGCGGCCGGGTCCTCGCGCAGCCGCTCGGGGCTGATCCCGGTCAGCCGCGCCGCCTCCGGCAGAGTGGTGAGCCGGTCCGGCAGCTCGGCGGTCTCCGGCGTGCGCGCCCCGGGGCGCAGCGGCGGACGGGCGTCGTCGCCTCGGGGGTCCTCCGTGCCCTCGCCGTGGTGCTCGGTCGCGGCGAGCGCGGCCCGCGCGTCCGTGAGGTGCATCGGCCCGTAGCCGCCGGTCACGCTCGCGGCGCCGCCGTGCGCGTCCCAGCGGGACTGCAGATAGGAGACGCCGAGCAGCACGCTCTGCGGCACGTCGTACGCGGTGGCCGCGGCGGCGAAGGCCTGTTGCAGCCGGGCGGTGGGCGGCTGGGCCGGAGTGGGTGCGGCGCCCAGCAGCGGCAGCGTCAGGGCGGCCACTGCGAGGGTGCACAGGGCGCCACGGGTGGGGGGTCTTGGCAAGGCAGCCTCCTGGGACGGGCGGGACGTGACGGACCGAGCGGTGCGTGTCAGTGCTACCGGTCGGCTGATAATCCGTCAATCATGCCCAGGAAGGCTGCAATTCCCTCGTCAATCGGGGTGCGGGGGTGTTCGTGGCGGCGATGAGGCCCCCCGCTCGCGCGAAGCAGAGAGTGGGGCTCCCCACTTCCGCCCGCACCGGTCCTCAGCGCGTGCCCACCGCCGCGCGGACCGCCCGGCGGGCGAGCTGGCAGTCGTCGTGCAGCCGCCGCAGCAGCAGCCGCTGCTCCTCGCCGGACGGTACCGCCCCCGGATGCCCCGCCGGCACCGGCACCGCCTCGTGCATCGAGCGCTGCACCGCCGTCTCGCACGTGCGGATCTCCCGCGTCAGCACCAGCATCAGGTTCACCAGGAACGCGTCCCGCGACGCGGGACCCGCCGACTGGGCGATCTGGCTGATCTGACGCCGGGCCACCGGCGCGTCCCCGAGCACCGACCACAGCGTCGCGAGGTCGTAGCCCGGCAGGTACCAGCCCGCGTGCTCCCAGTCCACCAGCACCGGACCGGCCGGAGAGATCAGGATGTTCGACAGCAGCGCGTCACCGTGGCAGAACTGGCCCATGCCCTGCCGCCCGGTCGCCAGCGCGATGCCGTGCAGCAGCTTCTGCAGATCGCCCAGGTCACGGTCGGTGAGCAGGCCCAGCTCGTGGTACCGGGAGATGCGGGCCGCGTAGTCCAGGGGCGCGTCGAACGTCCCGGCCGGCGGCCGCCAGGAGTTCAGCCGGCAGATCGCGCCGAGTGCCGCCCTGATGTCCGCCCGCGGAGGGGCCTCGGCCGGGTGCCGTTGCAGCGCCGCGACCCGGCCCGGCAGGCGCTCGATCACCAGCGTGCAGTTGTCCGGATCCGCCGCGATCAGCCGGGGCGCCCGTACGGGTGGGCGGTGCCGGACGAACGAGCGGTAGGCCGCTATTTCGTGCCGGATCCGCTCGCTCCAGGCGGGGGAGTGGTCCAGTAAGCACTTGGCGACCGCGGTGTTGCGGCCGGTGGTGCCGACCAGGAGGACGGACCGGCCGGTGCGGCGCAGCACCTGGACCGGGGTGAACTCCGGACAGATGCGGTGCACGGAGGCGATCGCCGTGCGCAGCTGGGCACCCTGCGGACCGGACAGGTCGAGCCTCCCGCTCAGCGGCTGGGTGCCCGGTCCCGCGGTGCGCCGTGCGCCGCCCGCGCCGAGCACCGGCGCCGCCGGCCGCGCGGGGGAGAGGTAGGGGCCGCTGTCCGACGGACGCGGACGCAGCGGCCGGGGCGGGGCGGACACGGAGGACGATGCTGCGTACATGGGTGATACAGATCCCTTCGTGTGCCTGCGACGTCAAGGCACCACCCGGCCCGGCCGCCCGGCGCACCCTGGGGGAATGTCCCTGCGGCGACGGGGTCGTGGTGGCGCGTTCCTACTCGACACCCGATGGCCCCTGGCACACCATCTGGCGCACCCTGGCGAACCCTGGCGAATAGTCGCCCGGCAACCCGCACCGGGCTACTGTCAACTCAGCCGAGAACCTGGGGGCTTGACGTGAGCGGACAACCCAACACCCGGCTCGCGGACCTGTTCGGCCTGGCCGGCTGGTCCAAGGGCGAACTCGCGAGGCTGGTCAACCGGCAGGCGGCGGCCATGGGCCACCCCCAGCTGGCGACCGACACCTCCCGGGTGCGGCGGTGGATCGACATGGGAGAGATCCCGCGCGATCCCGTGCCGCGGGTGCTGGCGGCTCTGTTCACCGAGCGTCTCGGCCGTGTCGTGACCATCGAGGATCTCGGTCTGGTCCGGCACGGGCGTACGGGGAAACGGCCACGCCCCGGGAGTGCGGAACATCCCGACGGAGTGCCGTGGGCGCCCGAGCGGACAGCCGAGGTCCTCACCGAATTCACGGGAATGGACCTCATGCTCAACCGACGCGGCTTGGTGGGCGCGGGTGCCGCGCTCACCGCGGGCTCCGCACTCAGCAGCGCCATGCACGACTGGCTCCACACCGATCCGGCCCTGACCGCCGACGCTCCCCGACTCGACCAGCCCCTGCGCGCCGACCCCGCCGGGTTCGACCGGTACGAGGCCGCCCCCATCGGGTCGCAGGAGATCGAGGAACTGGAACGCTCCGTGGAGGTGTTCCGCGCCTGGGACGCCGCCCGGGGTGGCGGCCTCCAGCGCAAGGCGGTGGTCGGCCAGCTCAACGAGGTGGGCGGCATGCTCGCCTACCACCACCCACCCCATCTCCAGCGGCGCCTGTGGGGCGTCGCCGCCAACCTCGCCGTCCTCGCCGGCTGGATGTCGCACGACGTCGGGATGGAACCCACGGCCCAGAAGTACTTCGTCATCGCCGCCCACGCGGCCAGGGAGGGCGGTGACCGGCCGCGCGCCGGCGAGGCGCTGTCCCGGGCCGCCCGCCAGATGGTGCACCTCGGGCGCCCCGACGAGGCGATGGACCTGATGAAGCTCGCCCAGTCCGGCTCCGGCGAGGAGGTGCTGCCGCGCACCCGCGCCATGTTCCACACCATCGAGGCGTGGGCGCAGGCGTCCATGGGCAAGGGGCAGGCGATGCGCCGCACCCTGGGCCGGGCCGAGGACCTGTTCGTCTCCGACAAGGGCGACGTGCCCCCGCCGAACTGGATGCAGCTGTTCAACGAGGCGGACCTGTACGGCATGCAGGCCCTGGCGTACCGGACGCTCGCGGAGTTCGAGCCGGACGCGGCCACGCACGCCCAGCACTACGCGGACAAGGCGCTGGCGCTGCGGGTCGACGCACAGCAGCGGTCGAAGATCTTCGACTTCCTGTCCATGGCGTCGGCGTGCTTCATCGCGGACGATCCCGAGCAGGCGGACCGGTTCGCCCGCCTCGCCCTGGTGTCCATGGGGCAGAACTCCTCGCGCCGCACCTGGGACCGGCTGCGCGAGATGTACCGGCTCACCGCCCAGTACGCGTCGTACCCGAGGATCCAGGAGCTCAGGGAGGAGATCGAACTGGCGCTGCCCCGGCCCCGGGGCAAGGGCGCCGGCGCCCAGGCGTGAGAGCCGCCCGCTTCCGCGGGGGCCGTCAGGTCAGGAGGCCACCCGGGCCACCAGCACGCAGGCGTGGTCCTCGCGTTCACCCTCGCCGAACTCCCGTACGACCGCTTGGACGCAGTCCTGCGCGGTGCGGGCTCCGGCGAGACCGGGAGCCAGGTCGAGAAGCCGGTGGGCCGCGGCCGCTCCGGCGTGCCCGGGTACCAGCCCGTCGGTGTGCAGCAGCACCAGGTCGCCGGATTCGAGGGTCTCCACGGCCTGTTCGTAGGAGGAACCCGAGGCGGCGCCGAGCAGCACGCCCCGCGGTGCGTCCAGCGAGCGCCCCGTCCCGCCGCGGAACAGCAGCGGGGCGGGGTGGCCGGCCTGAGCCCACAGCAGGGAGCGGGTCGTGGGCCGGTAGCGCAGACAGACGGCGCTGCCCAGGACCGGCTGGACGGTCTCGTCCAGTAAGCGGTTCAGACAGGCGAGCAGCGGGCCGGGATCGGTGCCGGTCATGGCCATGCCGCGCACGGCGCCGAGGAGCATCGCCATGCCGGACGCCGCCTGGACCCCGCGGCCGGTGAGGTCGCCGGCGCTCAGCAGCGTGCTGCCGTCGGACAGTTCCAGGGCGTCGTACCAGTCGCCGCCGACGAGGGTGTGCACCGACGGCGGCAGATGCGCGGCGGCGACGTCCAGGCCGCGGGGCCCCTGGTGCGGGAGCCGCAGGGCGCCGCGCCACGGTGGCAGCACGGCTTCCTGCAACTCGACCGCGAGCCGGTGCTCGGTCCGCGCGACGGCGTGCCGCGGGCGGTGCAGCGAGTCACGGGTCTCGCTCACCGCCCGCCGGCAGCGGCGCAGTTCGCTGACGTCGCGCAGCACCGCCCACATCGAGACGGTGCTGCCGTCGGCACCGAGAACCGGTTCGCCCGTCATGTGCACGGTGCGTACGCCGTCGTCCGGTCCCAGCACCCGGAACTCCCCGTCGATGGGCCGGGCGTCGACCAGACAGCCCGTGACCATCGCGGTCAGTCCGGGCCGGTCCTCGTCGAGCACCAGCGACGGCAGTTCGTCGAGGGTGAGCGGGGGAGCGGCCGGATCCCGGCCCAGGATGCGGTAGAGCTCGGCGGACCAGCTCACCTCGTCCGTCAGCAGGTTCCACTCCGCGCTGCCGACCCGGCTGAGCAGCGGGGCGCGCTCCGCCGTGTGCGGGCCGGACCCGGCGGACGCGGACGGCGGGTCCTCCCGCAGCTCCGCCAGATGGCGGTCGAGGTCGTCGAGGTGGTGCAGCGCCAGGTCGTACAGCGCGCGCCGCCAGCGCTCCCGCGGGTCCGCCGCGTCGTCCGGCGTGTCGCGGCGTACGGCGTCCACGTCGCCCTTGAGCCGCCGGGTCTGCGAGATGAGCGCGTCGACCGGGCCGCGTCCTGGCGGCTGGGCGGCTGGACGGTCCGCGGAGAGGTGGGACGGCATGACGCACTCCGATGCGGGGACGGTACGGCCTTCAGGCGGACGGAGGGACCGTTACGACTGTCGCACAGCCCGCGACGGCCTGTAAGGGATTCGGCCACACACGATAAGGCGGTGCCTACGGCATATGCCACCGTCTTCACGGGGTTACCGGGGGATATACGTCAGAGGCGCGACCGGTGCGTCAACTCCCATGATACGCAAGTGATATGACGTCCCGTCGGCGGACGGGACGTCACTCACTCAGGTGTTCGACGCTCAGGTGTTTGTTCGCGGGTCATGTGCCGGGGGCCGCCCTCAGTAGCGCAGCACCGCCGCCATCCCGTCCGCGTCCGCGAGCGTGCCGTCCGGGACGAAGCGGACCTCGGCGCCGGTCTCCAGGCACTGCTCGACGATCTCGTCCACGATGTCCTCGCGGGCGTCCAGGTCCTCGTCCTCGGCGATGATCAGATGGTCGCCGGCGTCCCGCACCGTGACCTGGTAGTTCTCCTCGACGGCCAGCAGCCGGACCCGCCCCTCCCGGGCGCTCTGCCACAGCTCGTCGACGCCGGCCGCGAACTCCTTGCGCCCGCGGGCGGACTCCAGGGACCGGGCCACGTCCTGGGTCTCCTTGCGCGCCTCCTCCTCGAGCACCGGCCGCACCGCCTGCCACACCTGCTCGTGCGTGCCGTGCGCCAGCCCGCCGTGCTGGATGTGCACGGCGTCCTTGGTCGCCGTCCCGGACTCGCACAGCAGGGACAGCGCGGCGGGCTCACCGGTGACGTACAGCGGGCGCGGGTGCTGACGCAGCAGCGCGGCCATCGCCGTGTCGGCCTCGCGCAGGAACCGCC
>KL568584.1:20854-21917 GCA_000715605.1 Streptomyces speibonae
GAGATGTGTATAAGAGACAGAAGTTCCGCTCCTCACGGACCATCGGGAAGCCCCCGGCACGCTCCTCGGTGACCCGGTCCACCCCGCCGCTCCACAGGGTGACCCGGTCGGCGGACACGGACAGCACCCAGAACGGCCGCTCCGCGGTGTGGGCGGAGACGAGATTGCGGGTCAGGAACGTGTCGGAGAGGACCACACGCTCGGGCACGCTGCGGGCCAGGGACCACACCTGGTGCTCGCCCGGTGCCGCGAAGATGGCCAGACCGTCCTCGGTGTGCGTCAGGTCGACCTCCTCCAGGGCCTGGTCGAGCTGCCGGGACACGTCGGCGCGCCGGTCCCGGGTGACCGCGGGATCGGACTCCAGTCGCTTCTTGGCCTCGGCCACCATGTTGCGCAGCCGGACCCCGTCCTCGTTGTTGAAGGGCTGGCCCCGGTGCGTCGGCGTCAGCACGGACACCGCGGGATAGGGGCGCGGGCGACGCAGCTCGGCAAGGGCCGCGGGACTCAGATCGTGCTCCATGACAGCACCATAGGGCGGATTCCGAGGTACGGCATTTGGGGCAAAGCGCTCGGCCCGCGAGTGGGGCCCGGCCGGTCGCGGGTGCACGCTGGTAAGGGAGGTGACCGCTGATGGCGCACCTGGACGTGGAAGGGCCGGCGCGGGAGCGGACCCTCGTCGTCCGCCTGTCGTGGTGGGAGGCGCTCCTGGCCCGCCGGCGCGCGGTGCGCGTGCCCCTGTCCGAGGTGCGGGCGACGGAGGTGGAACCCGACTGGTGGCGCGCGCTGCGCGGCACGCCCGTCACCGGACGCTGCCGGCCCGGCCGGTTCTGCGTGGGGGAGCGGGAGCACCCGGGCGGACGGGACTTCGTGGCCGTGCGCGCGGGGCTGCCGACCGTGCTCGTGGACCTGTGGCACCCGATGCCGTACGTCCGCCTGGCCGTCTCCGTGCCGGACGCGGAGGAGACGGCTCGCGCGCTGCGCCGGGCGCTCGGCCGGGACGGGGACGAGGAGTACGGGTTCGTGGCGTCCGGGTA
This sequence comes from Streptomyces speibonae, assembly GCA_000715605.1. Classification (GTDB taxonomy): domain Bacteria; phylum Actinomycetota; class Actinomycetes; order Streptomycetales; family Streptomycetaceae; genus Streptomyces; species Streptomyces speibonae. Next base: position 21,889 of record KL568584.1, read on the forward strand.
GCCGGTCAGAGGCGGTCGTCGTCCTCGGC
>KL568584.1:22162-23873 GCA_000715605.1 Streptomyces speibonae
GGGCAGCGAGCCGTACAGCAGGAAGTCGTCGACCTTGCGGTGGACGCACTCGGACGAGCCGTAGCCGGTGTGGCCCTCGTCCCGGTTGTCGAGCACCACGGCCGCGGAGCCGAGCCGTTCGGCCGTCTGCACCGTCCAGCGGTACGGCGTGGCCGGGTCGCCCCGGGTGCCGACCAGCAGGATCTCCGGCGTGTCCAGGTCCTTGACCTGCTCCCGGATGTAGTCGGTGCCCTTGGGCCGCCCGTAGCAGAGCATCAGCTGGGCCAGCCGGTAGGGGCCGAAGACGGGCGAGGCCTCCTCGTACGCGGACCGCAGCCGGGACAGGTCCCGGGTCAGCCGCTCGGCGTCCGGGCGGTCGGGGTCGTCCGCGCAGTTCACCGCCATCAGCGCGGCCGGCAGATTGTCCACCGGGACGTCCTCGGGGTCGACGACGGGGTCGTCGGCCCGCGCCGGCGCGGGCGCCGCCCCGCCGGTCGCCAGCGCCTCCACGCCGCTGGTGTCCCCGTCCTCCATCAGTTGGGCGAGCGCGCGTTGCAGCAGCGGCCACATCTCCTTGGCGTAGAGGCCCTGGGCGATGGCGCCGGCCAGGTCCTGACCGGTGAACTGGTAACCGAAGTCGGTCGGCACCGGATTCTCGTCGAGCGAGTGGACCAGCTCCACCACCTGCGCACGGGCGTCCCGCGCGTCCTGCCCGAACGGACAGGCGAGTTCCCCCGTGCACCAGGTGAGGAAGTTCTCCAGCGCCGTCTGCTGCCCCCGCGCGCTCGCCAGCCCCTGCTCGGCCAGCGGCTCCGTCAGGGTGTCCACACCGTCCAGCGCCATGCGCCCCACCTTCCCGGGGAAGCGCGCCGCGTACACCGCGCCCAGCCGGGTGCCGTAGGAGAACCCCAGGTAGTTGAGCTTCTCGTCGCCGAGCGCCTGGCGCAGGACGTCGAGGTCGCGGGCGACGTCCACGGTGCCGATGTGCTCCAGGACAGGGCCCGAGTGCTCGGTGCACTCGGCGGCCACCTCGCGCAACTGCCGCAGCACCTGGCGCGGATCGGCCATCTCCTCCCCGTCGGTCGCCTCCAGCGCCCGGCTGGTGGCGTCGGTGCCGCAGCTGACCGGTGAGGAGAGGCCGACGCCGCGCGGGTCGAAGGACACCACGTCGTAGTCGTCCGTCAGGCCCAGGAAGTCCTTGCGCCCGTGGGCGAGGCCCAGGATCCCCGAACCGCCCGGGCCGCCGAAGTTGAGCACCACCGAGCCCCGGGGACCGTCGGTGGCCCGGTAGCGGGCCAGGGCGAGTTCCAGGGTGCCGGCCCCGGGGTCCGCGTAGTCGAGGGGGACGGTGACCGTCCCGCACTGCAGGTCCTCCGGCAGGTCCACGGCCTCGCAGGCTCCCCAGGTGATCTCCTGGTCGTAGAACCGGCCGAGGTCCGGCCCGGCGCGGCCGATGGTCGTGAGGCCGGTGCCCAGCAGGGCCAGGCCCACCGCCCCGGCGGCCGCGCAGCGCCGGACCGAGGGGCGCGTCGCGCAGCTCCTCGGTCCGGCTCGCCCGGACCACTTGGACAGCTTGGCCAGCATCGATGCCTCCAAGGACGCCCCGACCGGCGCCCTCGCCCACGATAAGCGGGCCCCGCGGCAGCCGCCCGTCGGCCGCGAGTTCGACGGTCTTTGCCCGCGGTTCGAGTGACGGGGCCCCCGATGGGCCTGTCTCTTATACACATCTCTG
>KL568584.1:24055-25263 GCA_000715605.1 Streptomyces speibonae
GCCATAACCCGGATGCCGCAGCCGCGTTCTCCCCGGTGCGGGCGAACGCTCGCGACCACGTCTGGAAGGGCAGGGAACCGATGAGACGGGTTACCCGAAACGGTGTGATCGCCGTCGCCGCCGCCTCGGGCGCGATGGCCATGGCGATGCCGGCGCACGCCGACGCCGGGGCGGAGGGCGTCGCGGCCGGTTCACCCGGAGCGGTGTCCGGCAACACCGTCCAGCTCCCGGTGCACCTCCCGGTGAACGCGTGCGGGAACACGGTGAACGTGGCGGGCTTCCTCAACCCCGCCGCGGGCAACACCTGTGTCAACGAGGACACGCGCGAGGAGAACGCCGGCGTGAACACCGACACCGCGCACACCGGCACCGCGGCGGGGGCGGACGCCGTGAGCGGGACGCAGGACTCCCCGGGCGTGCTCTCCGGCAACGGCGTGCAGCTGCCCGTGGACCTCCCGGTCAACATCAGCGGGAACAGCGTGACCGTGGCCGGCGCGGGCAACGCGTCGACGGACAACACGTCCACGAACACCTCCGGCGAGCGCCCCGACCGCCCGGCGGAACCGGAGCCCGAGCCGTCCACGCCGCCGCGCGCCCTCCCCGACCCGGCGCCGGACCACGCCGCCCTCGCCGACACGGGCGCCGACCGGACGCTGCCGGTCCTCGCGACCGGCGCCGCGCTCTTCCTCGGCGGAGTGGCCCTGTACCGCCGGGCCCGGCCGCGGACGGACGGCTGACCGTCCGAAAAAACGATTGACCTACGGGTCCCGCCGCCCCACCACCCGGCGGGCCCGTGGGTCAGCCGCGCCCTCGGTGGAAGCGCCGGTGCAGCTCCCGGACCTCTTCGGCCAGTCGGGGGACGGGTCCGGCCACGGCGACGCCCGGCGCGACCTCCTGGACGGGCAGCGTCCGCACGGGCGGGGCGGGCACCCCCAGCTCCGACAGCCAGGCCGTCAGCTGCTCGGAGGAGGCGACGTACACGATGCGTCCGAGGCCCACCCAGGCGTGGGCGGCGGCGCACATCGGGCAGTGCTCCCCCGAGGTGTACACGGTGGCCGCGGCCCGGTCGGCGGGGGACATGTGCGCCGCCGACCAGCGTGCCAGTTCGAACTCCGGATGCCGGGTACGGTCCCCGGACGCCACCCGGTTGCGATCCTCGGCGAGCACCGTGCCCGCGCCGTCCACCAGGACCGAGCCGAACGGCTCCC
>KL568584.1:25498-25928 GCA_000715605.1 Streptomyces speibonae
TCACCGGCCTCCAGCGCCTCGGCCGCCAGCTCGACGCAGCGCCGCAGGTGGGGCAGTTCGCCATCCTTCACGCCCATGCTCCGGCCTCCTCACCACGACGTGATCAACCGTCACCCTAATCCCGTTGCCCTCCGCGTCGGCCCCTGGTCGACTCGTGGCATGGACCAGGCCGCCGTACTCGCCCTGTTCGACCGCGAGATGCGCGAGGGCGCGCGCCCCGACGGGCCCGGCGCCCGTGTCGAGCGCGTGGGCGGGGTGGTACGTCAGACGGCCCCCGCGCACGGCTGGAACGGCGTCGTCTGGTCCGCCCTGGACGAGGCGGACGCGGACGTGGCGATCACGGAGCAGATCGCGCACTTCACTGGGCTCGGCCGTGCGTTCGAATGGAAGCTGTACGGCCACGACCGCCCGGCGGACCTCGGGCCGCGGC
>KL568584.1:26116-31634 GCA_000715605.1 Streptomyces speibonae
GGCCGCCGGCTTCACGCCCGAGCCGGACGAGACCCTGATGATCGGCGAGCTGGGCGGCCTCGACCTCCAAGTCGAGCCTCCCGAGGGTGTGCGCGTCGTCCCCGTCACCGACCGGGCCGGCGTCGGCCTGGTCGCCGATGTGCACGCGCAGGCGTTCGGAACCGACGCCTCCTGGCTCCGCCGTCAGTTGCTCGACCGGCTGACCATCGCCCCGGACGCGGTCGTCGCGGTCGTCGCACTGGCCGGCGGGGAGCCGGTGAGCGCCGCCCGCATGGAGCTGGTGCCGGGAGCCCGGTTCGCCGGGCTGTGGGGCGGCGGCACCGTGCGGGACTGGCGCGGACGCGGCATCTACCGGGCCCTGGTGGCCCACCGGGCCCGGATCGCCGCCGCCCGCGGTCACCGCTACCTCCAGGTCGACGCCTCCGCGCAGAGCCGTCCGGTCCTCGAGCGTCTCGGCTTCGTCCCTCTCACCACGACCACGCCGTACGTGTACACGCCCGCGCGGTGAGGATCTGACGCACGGCGCCACGAGGCCGCCCGGCGGACCGCCGGCCGTTTGCTAGTGGTCATCCCGCGAGTTAGAGTCTCTAACAATTGCTATGGGTGATAATCGTCCAGTCGTTTCCCTGTCGAGGAGGCCGTCATGCCCCCCACTTCGTCCGACCCTCGTCCGCTGCACGTCGTGCTCGGATCCGGTCCCGGCGGGACCAACGTGGCCCGCGAGCTCGTCCGCCGCGGGCACGCCGTCCGCCTCGTCAACCGCAAGGGGGACGGGCCCGAGATCGAGGGTGTCCAGCGGTTCGCCGCCGATGTGGGCACCCCCGAGGGCGCGCGGGCGGCCGTCGGGGGCGGGGCCGTGGTGTACCACTGCGTCAATGTCGCCTATCACCTGCAGGTCGAGGTGATGCCCGGGATCCAGCAGACCGTACTCGGGGCCGTCGAGGCGTCCGGCGCCCGGCTCGTCGTCCTGGACAACATCTATCCCTACGGCGAGACCGGCGGAGAGGTGATGACCGAGGCCTCGCCGTGGCGGACGACCACCCGCAAGGGCCGGATGCGGGCGGCCCTCGACGAGCGCTATCTCGCCGCGCACCAGGAGGGCCGGGCCCGTGTGGTCCTCGGCCGTTCCGCCGACTTCGTCGGTCCGGGCGTGCTCAACTCCACCCTCGGCGGGGCGGTGTTCCCCGGCGCGGTCACCGGCGGCGAGGTGCTGGGCCTCGGCAACATCGACCTGCCGCACAGCTACACCGACATCCGGGACGTGGCGAGCGGTCTGGTCACGCTCGGCGAGCACCCCGAGGCCGACGGGCGGGCCTGGCACCTGCCGACCGCGCCCGCCGTCAGCACCCGCGAGATCCACACCATGATCGAGAAGCGGGTCGGCCGTCCGCTGAACGTCGTGGTCCTCGAGGAGTCGCGCGCCTTCGGGGCGTTCGACGAGGTGTTCATGGCGGAGTACGCCGAGATGTTCTACCAGAACCTGGAGCCGTCGGTCTTCGACTCCTCGGCGTTCGAGCGGACCTTCGGCACGGCGGCGACACCGCTGGAGGACACCGTGGACGCGACGGTGACCTGGTACGAGCAGTGGCTGGCCACGCTCTGACCCGGGTGGGCGCCGGCCGTCAGCGGCCGGCCTTCGTCCGGTCCAGTGCGGCCACCCCCAGCGCGGCGAGGCCGATCTGGATCAGCCACTCCACCCAGTCGACGCCCCGGGTGTCGGCCACCCCGAAGGCCGCGGCGAGCGCCGAGCCGATCAGTGCGGCGACGATGCCGACGAGGATCGTCCACAGAACCCCGATGCGCTGACGGCCGGGGACCACGAGCCGGCCCAGCACGCCGATGACCGTGCCGATGAGGATGGCACTGATGATGCCGTCGATCTCCATGTCGCCCCTTCTCCACGTGTTCCCCGCTGCTGTGCGTCTGCCCCGTCGGCGGACGCACAGTCCCGCCCGGACGGCAAAGGGCCGGCCCGCGGTCGACGCGGGCCGGCGCGCTCGGCTCCCTTCGCGGTTCGTCTAGGACTTGGTCCCGCTCCTGGCCGCCGTCGCGGCACAGACCATGCCGAGCAGGACGGCAAGGCCGCCGATGACGACGTTGTTCCAGATCACGCCGGCGTCGGGGCCGTCACCGACGATCCACGGGGAGATGATCATCCACACGCCCAGGGCACACATGGCCCAGCTGAGGCCGTACATGCGGGCCGGGGCCGCGGTGAATCCCAGGGCGAGCAGGCCGATCGCGATGCCCACGATCAGGTTGTGGGGCACGAGGGCCGGCTGGCTCGCCGTGAAGTGGAGAATCCACGGGGACACCGCACAGTAGAGGCCGAGCAGGAATACCGGGCCGTCCACGAGGGCCACATCTCGACCGCCGAGCACACGGTCGTACCGTGCCCGCATTTCCTGTGCGTCCGGATGGCTCGAGAGATCACCGCGCTGGTGCGAGACGTTGGCCATGAGTCGCCTCCTTCGGCTAGCGAACCTGACCTTGTCTGTTGCGGTACGCGGTAAGTACCGCATAAGTCTCATTCTGCACTTATTTCTTCTTTATGTGTAGGCCTCCGAGCGGAATCGGGCCGGTCGTTCTGTCGCGAAGATTGGTCTAAACCCTTGACTGGTACAGACCAAGTTGCTTCAGTGTGCTGCACACCCCCCACCACGGCCGCCCCCACTGCCGTGACCGGCCTCGCCGGCGCGTGCGGGCGAGGCCCGCTCGGACATGCCCTCGCATGGGAGCGGCCGTGTTTCGCAAAGGAGTTGATCCCTTGTCGAGACGCCGCTTCGCTGCCGTGACCGCCGCCCTGGTCCTCGCCGGCAGTGCCCCCGTGTTCCTCCCCGCCGCCGCCGCCTCCGCCGCCCCCTCCGCCGCCTGCTCCAGCTATCCCGGCTGGGTGGCCGGGCGGTGGTACAACGCCGGTGACATCGTGCGTTACACCGACGGCCGGGCGTACATCGCCGAGCACGCCAACCCGGGCTACGACCCGATCATCAGCACCTGGTACTGGGAGCCCTACGCCTGCGACAACGGCCCCGGAACTCCCGTCGGGAACTTCGTCGTGAGCGAGGCGCAGTTCAACACGATGTTCCCGGGCCGGAACGCGTTCTACAGCTACAGCGCGCTGACCTCCGCCCTGAGTTCCTTCCCGGGCTTCGCCACCACCGGAAGCGACGCGGTCAGGAAGCAGGAGGCCGCCGCCTTCCTCGCCAACGTCCACCACGAGACCGGTGGCGGGGTGCACATCGTGGAGCAGAACACCGCCAACTACCCGACCTACTGCGACTACGGGCAGCCGTTCGGGTGCCCGGCCGGGCAGGCCGCCTACTACGGGCGCGGCCCGATTCAGCTGAGCTGGAACTACAACTACAAGGCGGCGGGCGACGCGCTGGGCGTCGACCTGCTGCGCAACCCCTGGCTGGTGCAGAACGACTCGGTCATCGCCTGGAAGACGGCCCTGTGGTACTGGACCACCCAGCAAGGGCCCGGGTCGATGACCGCGCACAGCGCCATGGTCAACCAGGCCGGGTTCGGCCACACGATCCGCGCGATCAACGGCTGGGTGGAGTGCGACGGGAAGAACCCGGCGCAGGTGCAGAGCCGGGTGACCAAGTATCAGCAGTTCACCCAGCTGCTCGGTACGTCCCCCGGCGGCAATCTGTACTGCTGACGTCTCTCATGGTGTCATGCCCATGACGATTCGTACGGCCGGGCGCGCTCCCGCGCGCCCGGCCGTGCCCTGACGAAAGGGCATCCGCCATGCGCACCCCCCACGCCCTGCTCGGCACGTCCGTCGCCGTCGCCGCGCTGGCCGCGACGGTCCTTGCGCCGGCACCGGCCGTGTCCGCCGACGCCGTCCCGCCGCCCGGCGCGTACTACGTGCAGAGCGCCGTGACCGGGCTCAACGCCGCCGACAGCGGGGGAGTGATCGAACAGCACGGACCCCGCGGCAACGAGGACCGCCAGCAGTGGCGGCTGGGCGCCGACGGCACCCTGGAGAGCGCCGACGCGCCCGGCGCCTGCCTCGGACGCGCGGGCGACCGCGCCCGGACCGTCCCCTGCGACGGCCCGGAGGCGCGCTGGGAGATCGCCTCCGCGGGCGCCGACCGGTTCACGCTCACCGTCCCCGGCACCGACCGGCGCCTCACCCTCGCCCCCAAGCCCTCCGGCGCCACCCACCCGGCCCCGCTCGACGTCGGCCCCGGCGCCGGCGACCTCGCCGCCTGGTACCTCACCCCGGTCGGCCCGGTCACCCGCCCCATGCCGCCCGAGAGCCTGCGCACCCTGGACCAGGTCACCTTCCTCACCGCCCACAACGCCTACGCCAACGGCGTCGACGGCGGCTTCGCCCCGCCCTTCGTCGACCTCTTCCCCAACCAGACCCGCGGCATCCAGCAGCAGCTCGCCGACGGCGTCCGGGGGTTCATGCTCGACATCCACCAGACGCCGGACGGCGCGATCCTCTGCCACAACAGCTGCACCCTCGTCCGCAGGCCCGTCGCCCTGTGGGTCGACGTCCAGCGGATCGTCGACTTCCTGCGCGCCCGCCCCGACCAGGTCGTCACCGTCTTCCTCGAGGACTACGTCGACCCGGGCGTCCTGCGCTCCGAACTCGCCCGCGTCCAGGGGCTGTCGGACGTGCTGTACCGGCCGGACCGCGCCGGCGTGCGCGAGAACGGCTGGCCCACCCTGGCGGAGCTGACCGCCTCGGGCAAGCGGCTGCTGATCTTCTCCGACCACGGCCGCGCCGCCGACGAGGCCGCCGGGCTGACCCGGGACACCTTCGGCGTGATGTACCAGCGCGAGTGGACCGTCGAGAACTACTGGTCCATGGGCTCCGGCCTGGGCGCCTCGGACTGGTCCTGCTACAGCCGCTGGTACGACGCGGGCAGCAATGTGCCGCTGACCCGCACCGAACCGGGCTTCCGGCCCCTGTTCGTCATGAACCACTTCCGTGACACGGCGATCGCCTCCACGGCCGGCACGGACAACTCCAAGCTCGGCGACCGCGCCCGCCGGTTCTGCCAGCCGGCCGCCCGCAAGAAGCCGAACTACCTCGCCGTGGACCACTACGACCTCGGCAACCCCGCGGCCGCCGTCGCGGACCTCAACACCTACACCTATCCGTAGCCGTCCGGCCGGCTCCCCGTCCGGCCCCCTCCCCGCGGTGACCGTCCGGGGAGGGGATTGGCGTTCGGGGCAGTGTTACGTATAACCTCTCCGGTCAACCGTACGCGCGAGAGGTCACGATGCGACACATCCCCCTGGTCACCCTCGTCGTCGACGACTACGACGAGGCGATCCGGTTCTACACCGGGGCCCTCGGCTTCCGGCTCGCCGAGGATGCGCCCCGGCCGGACGGGGGCCGCTGGGTCGTCGTCGAGCCGGACGCCGGACACGCGGGTGCGGCGCTCCTGCTGGCCCGGGCCGACGGGGGCGCCCAGCGGGCCAGGATCGGCGACCAGACCGGCGGGCGTGTGGGCTTCTTCCTGCACACCGACGACTTCGCCCGGGACCACGC
>KL568584.1:31866-35570 GCA_000715605.1 Streptomyces speibonae
CCTGTACGGCAATCGCTGGGACCTGCTCCAGCCCGCCTGACCTCTCCCGCCGCCCCCGAGTACGCCCGCCCCAGGAAGGCCCGCCATGAACGCTACGCGTGTAGATGCCGAACTGATCCGCCGCCTCCCCAAGGTCGTCCTGCACGACCACCTCGACGGCGGCCTGCGCCCCGCCACCGTGGTGGAGCTCGCGGAGTCGGCCGGCCACGCCCTGCCCACCACCGATCCCGACGAGCTCGCCGCCTGGTACGTCGAGGCCGCGAACTCCGGGGACCTGGTCCGCTACATAGCCACCTTCGAGCACACCCTCGCCGTGCTGCAGACCCGCGAGGGGCTGCTGCGCGCCGCCGAGGAGTACGTGCTCGACCTCGCCGCCGACGGCGTCGTCTACGGCGAGGTGCGCTACGCCCCCGAGCTGAACACCCGGGGCGGGCTGACGATGCGTGAGGTCGTGGAGACCGTCCAGGAGGGACTCGCCGCCGGCATGGCCAGGGCGGCCGCCGCCGGGACACCGGTGAGGGTCGGCACCCTGCTCTGCGGCATGCGCATGTTCGACCGCGTCCGGGAGGCCGCCGACCTGGCCGTCGCCTTCCGGGACGCCGGAGTCGTCGGCTTCGACATCGCCGGAGCCGAGGACGGCTTCCCGCCCGCGGACCACCTCGCCGCCTTCGAGCACCTGCGGCGCGAGAGCGTGCCGTTCACCATCCATGCCGGCGAGGCCCACGGACTGCCCAGCATCCACCAGGCCCTCCAGGTGTGCGGGGCCCAGCGGATCGGGCACGGCGTGCGCATCACCGACGACATCCCCGATCTCGCGGCGGGCAAGCTGGGGCGGCTGGCCGGCTGGGTCCGCGACCGCCGGATCGCGCTGGAGATGTGTCCCACGTCCAACCTCCAGACCGGCGCCGCGGCCTCCATCGCCGACCACCCGGTCACCGCGCTGAAGAACCTCGGCTTCCGCGTCACCCTCAACACCGACAACCGTCTCGTCTCGGGCACCACCATGACCCGGGAGATGTCCCTGCTGGCCGAGCAGGCCGGCTGGACGGTCGAGGATCTGCGCACCGTCACGGTGAACGCGGTGAAGAGCGCCTTCCTGCCCTTCGACGAGCGGACCGCCCTGCTGCGGGACGTGGTGCTGCCCGGCTACGACGCGGTGCTCTGAACCAGACCGCGTACGTAGGCCGCCTGCCCGACGTGCTGGAGATCGTCGGACAGGACGCTGACCAGCCGCACCCCCAGCGTCACCGGAGGATCCCAGCCCTCGTCGACGACCCGCTCCAGATCCTTGGCCGTCAGTGTGCGCAGGGCCCCGAGGGTCTGCTCGTGCACCGCGTCGTGGTAGCCGGTCAGCAGGTCGGCGGAGTCGACCCGCACCTTGTCGACCTTCGCCGGGGTGTGGCCGTACCCGGTGTCGTGGCGGGGCAGACCCAGCCCGAAGCGCTTCTCCCAGCCGTCGGAGAGCCACACCTGGTCGAGGCCGAAGGCGTCCGCGACATGGTCGTCCTGGACCCGGGTGAGGTGCCAGACCAGCCACGCGACCGAGTTCGCCCCCGGGCCGGGCCGGGCGGCGAGCTCGTCGGGACCGAGGCCCTCGACGGCGGCGTGGACTTCTTCCCGGATGCGGCCGAAGCCGTCGATGAGGATGTCCTTGGCATGCATGGGTCCACCCTCGCGCATCCGCGCGCCTCACGCGCCCCCGTCGTCCAACAGGGCCATCAGCGCCCGTGCCGCCGGACTGGTCGCCCGCGGGGACGGCACCAGGGCGACCGTCTCGTACGCCGCCTCGCCCGTGCCCTTCAGGCCCAGCGCGGTGAGCGCCGGGCGCTTGTGCCGGAAGTGCCGTGGGACCACGGCGATGCCCAGGTTCTCGTCGACCAGGTCGAGCAGACTGTGCACGTCGTTCACCTCCAGCGCCACCGTGCGCCGCACCCCCGCCGCGGCGAAGGCGGCGTCGGTGGCGCGGCGCGGGCCCCAGTCGGGGTGGAAGTCCACGAAGACCTCGTCGGACAGGTCGTGCGGCGTGAGCGGCACCCCGTCCCGGGCCAGCCGGTGGTCCGGATGGCACAGCACGGTCATCGGTTCACCCGTGAGCGGCACACAGCGCAGATGCTCGGGGTCGGTCTCGGTCCGGTAGGCGAACGCCAGGTCGAGGCGGCCGGCCGCGACCTCCTCGGCCAGCGCGGCCGAACCCCACTGGCGCAGCCGGATCTCCACATCCGGGTGGAGCCGCCGGAACGCGGCGAGCAGTTCCGCCACGTTCACCCCCGCGATGCACTGCTCCGTACCCAGCGCCAGCGTGCCGCGCAGCACCCCCTGCACCGCGGCCACCGCCTCGTGCGCCGCCCGCACCTGTGCCAGGACCCGCTCGGCCTCCGCCAGCAGCGCCCGCCCGGCCTCCGTGAGCGTCACCCTGCGCGTCGTCCGCACGAACAGCGGCGTCTGCAGTTCGCGCTCCAGCGCGCGGATCGAGGCGGACAGGCCCGACTGGGAGACCATCAGCCGTTCCGCCGCGCGGGTGAAGTGCTGGTCCTCGGCGACGGCGACGAAGTGCTGGAGGTGACGCAGTTCCATGATTGAGAAGCGTATCCGCTGAATCCCATCGCATTCTTCTGTTGGACCACTGCCCGCAGGTCACGACAGAGTGGAGCGACGGTTCGACGGAACCGTCAAGACGTGTGGCCAACCCCTCTGGAGTCGCGTTGTACACCGCACACCCCGACCGTTACGCGGACATGCCCTACCGGCGCACCGGACGCAGCGGCCTGAAGCTCCCCGCGCTCTCGCTCGGCCTGTGGCACAACTTCGGACCCGACCGCCCCGTGGAGACCCAGCGCGCCATCCTGCGCCGCGCCTTCGACCTGGGCATCACCCACTTCGACCTCGCCAACAACTACGGCCCGCCGCCCGGCGCGGCCGAGACCGCCTTCGGAGCGGCGCTCCGGACGGACTTCGCGCGGTACCGCGACGAGCTCGTGATCTCCACCAAGGCCGGCTACCTGATGTGGCCGGGCCCGTACGGCGAATGGGGCTCGCGCAAGTACCTGCTGTCCTCGCTGGACCAGAGCCTGAGCCGGATGGGCCTGGACCACGTCGACATCTTCTACTCGCACCGCTTCGACCCGGAGACTCCCCTGGAGGAGACGATGGGCGCGCTGCACTCGGCCGTCCAGCAGGGCAAGGCGCTGTACGTCGGTGTCTCCAACTACTCCGCCGAGCAGACCCGCGAGGCCGCCCGCATCCTCGGCGAGCTGGGCACGCCGCTGCTGATCAACCAGCCCCGCTACTCGATGCTCGACCGCCGCCCGGAGGAGCAGGGACTGATGGACGCCCTGGACGAGCTCCAGATCGGCTCCATCGCCTACTCCCCGCTGGAGCAGGGCCTGCTCACCGGCCGCTACCTCGACGGCATCCCCGAGGACTCCCGCGCGGCGAGCGACAGCCCCTTCCTGAACACCGACGCCGTCACCGGGGAACTGGTGGGCCGGCTGCGCACGCTCAACGAGATCGCCGCCTCCCGGGGCCAGACCCTGGCGCAGATGGCGCTGTCCTGGGTGCTGCGCGGCGGCCGCCTCACCTCCGCCCTGGTCGGCGCCAGCAGCCCGCGGCAGCTCGAGGACAGCGTGGCCGCCACCCGCAACCTCGACTTCGGCGCCGACGAGCTGAAGCGGATCGACGCGGCGGTGCGGCGGTAGGCGGCACCC
>KL568584.1:35728-39436 GCA_000715605.1 Streptomyces speibonae
GCGGTAGGCGGCACCCCGCCGGTCATGCCCGGCTCCCGGCGCCGAGCGCGATGCCCTCCGCTCCGGCGACGGGAGCCGATTCGTTCGCCCGACTCCCGGGATCGGCGCGCCCGCCGGCCGCCTTCCGTGCCGTTTCGGCCAGGCACCCCCGTGAATATGCCAGGAGACTGGCCGGAAACACATGGTGACAGTGTTTCAGCGGTGAACATACTCGACAACGAGAGCGCTTCACACCGCGCGACGGCGCCCTCACGCACAGCACGCGAGCCCACGGGGGCAGGCAGCCGGCCTGCCCGGACCGGCGCGGCGCGCAACGCAGCGGGGGAGGGAACGTGCACGACGAATTCCTGTGCCATGTCACGGCGTACGGGGTCTGTGACGGCCGGCGTATCGGCGTACCCCTGGGCACGTACCGGGCGCCCACCCTCGCGCTCGCCCTGTGGTGGCTGCGCGACCGCGCCTCCTGGATCGCCGAGCGGCTCGACCCGCGGCCCGACGCCGAGCACTTACCGCCGGGCGCGCTCGTCCCCGTCCCCGACGGCGTGCCCGACGTACCCGCCGAGCTGCGCGCCTGGTGCGCCGACCTCGACCGGCAGGAGGAGGTCGCCGAGGCGCTCGCCGCCGGGAGGATGGTGCGCGTCGCCACCTCCGACGACACCACCGAGTACGAACTGCTGGCCGAGTCCGTGGACGCCCTGCGGATGCAGCGCGCCGCCCGTGTCCTCGGCGTCCCGGTCGCCTGACGCACCGCCCCGGCCGGATCAGCCGCCCGCCCCGCCGCTCCCGCGGCGCACCGCACGTGCCGCCCACGCTCCCGCGGACCCGGCGGCCAGCCCCCACAGCAGGGCCAGGCCCAGAGCGCTCCACAGCCGCGCGTCCAGCAGCACCTCCCCGGCGATGCCCTCGGTCAGGTCACCGATGCCGAGCACGGACAGACCGAGCCGCGCGGAGATCCGGGCCATCAGACAGATCATCAGCACCGTCAGCGCCAGTGCCACCCCCATGTGCAGGGCGTGCCGCAGGATCCCGACGCCCGCGGGGGCGAGGGCCGCCGTCAGGAAGGCGACGGCCAGCAGCAGCACCGCGGCCAGCACCAGCAGCCACCACCACCGCCCGCCGTCGTGCTCCACCAGCGTGCCCAGGTTCAGCTCGGACACCTCCGGCGTGCGCAGCACCTCGTCCAGCACCCGCGGCATGGGCAGCCCGAAGGGCCCCGCCACCCTGCCGTCCCAGGTCGCGCCGAGCCCCACCGTCAGCGCGAGCCAGGCCACGTTCGGCAGCCCCAGCAGCACCACGGCGAACGTCTCGACCGGATGGCCCCGGGTGGCGGCGACGACCAGCGCGACGACGAGGCAGATGACGACGCAGGCGAGCAGCAGCACCACCATCGCCCGCGCCGCGGGACGCACCGACGCCTGGACCCGCAGCAGTCCCGCGGGCAGCGGAACACCACGGGACACCAGCAGCGTCACCAGCAGTACCCCCGCCAGCCACACCAGGCCGATCAGCAGGGTCAGCGGCACGTCCGCGGCGAAGCCGGCCTCCGGCTCGATGCCGAACAGCTCGCCCAGGTCGCCGAGCGGGCCCTCCCCGAGGGGGATCTCGAAGGTGTGCCGCGCGGCGAGCCCCAGACCGAGCAGCGCCGCCAGCCACAGCGCGGCGACCCGCGCCGCCCACCCGGCCAGCCCGGGCGCTCCGGCGAGCGCCCGGCGACGCAGCGGACGGCGGAAGCACCAGCCGACGACCAGCGCCCCGGCGAGCGTGACGGACAGCGGAATCACCGCCAGTCCGCCCTCGGTTCCGACCAGATCCCCGGCGTCCCCCGTCAGGCGCACCGTGCCGCCGACGGCTGTCACCAGCGTCGCCGCGACCACCTGCGGAAAGGCGTCACCCGGCAGGTCCGTCGCGCCCGCCGCCCACAGCCCGAGGGCCGCCACGACCGCCATGGCCACCACCGCGCCGAGGACCGTGATCAGGGCCTGGACCCAGCCGGGCCGGGCGGCCGGGCGGCCGGAAGAGGTGCGTGCGTTCACGTGTGCACGCTAAGCAGCCCCCGTCCGCCCCGCCTGCCGGGAGGTCCGTACGCGTCGCCCTCACACCCCGTGGTGCGCGGCGCCGGAGCGGATCACCAGGGCGTGATCGCCCAGACCCAGGAGAGGGTCGGGCGGCAGCTCGCCGCGCGTCGTCAGCACGGCCTCGATGCGCGCGGTCACCGGATCGAACGCGGCGTCGAGCACCGTGCCCCGCTCCTCGCCGCACTCCGTGAGCACCCTGCTCCCCAGCAGCTCGCGCTGGGGCGGCATCTCCTCGGGGCCGCCGGCCGGGCGCACGATCAGCATGTCCGGGCCGGCCGCGCGCAGTGCGTTCCACGCCACCACGGCACCCCTGCGCAGCCGCCCGCGTCCGATCCGGACCTGGGTGACCCGCCAGGGGGCCCCGTCGACCAGGAGCGTCCGCACCTCGCCCACCCGGTCCGCGTCCTCGCCCGGGGTCAGTACGGGCAGCCCCCGCACCCGTGAGAACAGCATCATGGGGCCACACCCCCACCGCGGTCGTGGCGGGCGCCGACGCGGGCCGTGAACCCCGGCAGGTCGTCGCTCACGTATGCCCGCGCGTGCGCGGGGATCACCAGGGTCCGGCCGGAGAGACTCACCGCCTCGCCCCGGGGCACGTACACCCGGTGCCGCCGGTGCCGGGAGCCGTGCACCAGATCGCGCTGCGCGGCGAGACGGAACGCGACGAGCCGGCCGCTGGTGCCGCCCTCGACCAGGACGTCGAGCACCGTGCCCACCGTCTCGCCGTCGTCGGTCAGCACCCGCGCCCCGAGCAGCCGCCCGCGCACCGCGTCCCGGCGCGCCGCGGACCGCGGCAGGTCGCACAGCGCCCCCGCGTCCCGGACCATGACCGCGTCCCGGCCCAGACAGTGCACCGCCGGCCAGGGCAGCTCCCGCGGCAGGGGCCCCGACAGCAGGGTCCGGCCGGTGAGCGTGAAACTTCCGATCCGCCCGGCCGACGTGTCGAAGAGCGTGTCCTTCACATGCGCCACGGCGTCACCGCCGAGCGTCACCACGGGAAGCGTCGCCAGGGCCCGTACCGATGTCAGTCCGTTCATGGCACACCCTTCCGCCCGGCCCCGCGGGGTCCGGGTTCCCCGCCCGCGGAAGGGGACACCGATCAAAGGGGACTGCGCCGCCGGAGTCGGGGTACCAGGACAGGTGCAGACCGTCGGCCACCCGGCCTCGCAGAGAGAACACGCATGACCTATCACCTGGACGGGGCAGTGATACCCACTGGTTTCGACGTGCCCGTGGAACCGCTTCGGCGCGCGGCACACTTCACCGGCGAGCCGGGATGCATCGCCGAGGCGCGGGCGTTCGCCGCGGAGTTCCTGCGGCAGCTGCGGACCGAATGGTGCGCCGACATCGACGCGCGGACCGACGGCGCGGTGCTGCTGGTGGTGAGCGAACTGGTCACCAACGCCGACGTCCACAGCGACGGCCCGTACATCCTGGAGCTGGAGGGCACGGACACGTCCCTCACGGTGGCCGTCTACGACAGCAGCGGCAGCGTGCCCCTCGTCTTCCCGCGTGACCCCGAGCGTGTCGGACGCCACGGCCTGGAGATCGTGCGGGCGCTGGCCCACGACGTCGCGGTGGAGCGGGTGCCGGTCGGCAAGTGCGTCCGCGCGGTACTGGGCTTCGCCTCCGG
>KL568584.1:39659-42761 GCA_000715605.1 Streptomyces speibonae
CTTCTGGTCCGGGCTCCGTCAGGCGCAGCCGAGTTCGCCCAGCATCCCCTCGCGCAGGCGGGCGATGATCCGCTTGATCAGGCGCGACACATGCATCTGCGAGCAGCCGAGCCGCTCACCGATCTCCGCCTGGGTGGCTTCCTCCACGAACCGCAGGTGGAGGATCTCCCGGTCGCGCTCGCTGAGCTCGGCCATGAGCGGTGCCAGGGCGTGGAAGTCCTCGACGAGCCCCAGCCCCTCCTCCTCGACCCCGATGAAGTCGGCGAGGACCGCCTCGCCGTTCTCCGGGCCGTCACCGGTGAGCGCGGCGTCCAGCGACGAGGAGTTGTAGCCGTTCGCGGCGATCTGTCCCTCGACGACCTGCTGCTCGGTGATGTTCATCAGCGTGGCCAGCTCGCCGACCGTGGGTTCCCGGTCCAGCCGGCTGGCCAGCTCCTCGCGCGCCTTGGCGAGCTCGACCCGCAGCTCCTGCAGCCGGCGCGGCACATGCACGGCCCACGTGGTGTCACGGAAGAAGCGCTTGATCTCGCCGACGATGTACGGCAGCGCGAAGGAGGTGAACTCGACCTCGCGCGACAGTTCGAACCGGTCGATCGCCTTGATCAGACCGATCATGCCGGTCTGCACGATGTCGTCCATGTCGTCGCCCCGGCCGCGGAACCGCCCGGCCGCGAACCGCACGAGGGACATGTTCATCTCGATGAGGGTGTTGCGCGCGTACTGGTATTCGTGCGTCCCCTCCTCCACCTCCGCCATGCGCCGGAAGAACTGCCGGGACAGCTCCCGGGCGTCACGGGGTGCGACAGTGCGTGGGTCCACCACTTCGCGCAGGTCTCCGCCACCCGTCCCGGCCTCGGTGTGCCCGTCGACTGCCTGCGCCTGCGACCGGATCACGGCGGTCTTCATTACCTCTCCCCACGAACGTCATGGCTGCCATGTGCCTGAGCCTCGCGAGTACCCGGCTCCTCCGGATCCATGCCTACCGATTTCCGGGAGCCGGCGAACACGGTGCGCAGGGGTCGTCACCTTCGTGTCCGAGAGTACGCCGATGTGCCCGGCGGGGCAGCCCGGACGCACCCCGGGAGGGCATTCGGCGGGGCGGAAGGTCTTCACTCAGGGCGGAACGCCGTCCCCTTCCCTCGCGGGCCGGAATTCCTAGGCTGTGAACGTGACCCAACAAGCGCCGAATCACGCCCGTGTCATCCCCCTGCGGCCGGAAGGCGGGGCCCCGGCGGCCGCGCCGGCCCCGGCCCCCGCCCCCAGAGAGCCCCTGTGGCGCGACCTCGTCGGCGACGTGCTGCGCCGGGAGCGGCTCGCGCAGGAACGGACGCTGAGAGACGTCGCCGACGAGGCCCGGATCTCCATGCCCTATCTCTCGGAGGTGGAGCGGGGCCGCAAGGAGGCCTCCTCGGAGGTTCTCGCGGCCGCCGCCCAGGCGCTCGGTCTCGGCCTCGGCGACCTGCTGCACCGGGCCCAGGGAGAGCTCGTCCGCATCACGAGCCGGCGGACCCCCGCCACCCGGCGCGTGCCCGGCTCCGCCCACGACGGACTCTGCCTGGCCGCCTGACCGCACCACCCGTCGCGCCGCCCGGCGCCCGGCGCCTCAGACCGGCGCCAGACGCCGGGCCAGCACCTCGTCGGCCAGGCCGTAGGCCACCGCCTCCGCGGCGGTGAACACCTTGTCGCGGTCCATGTCCGCCCGCAGCGTCGCCACGTCGTGATGCGTGTGCCGGGACAGCACCTCCTCCACCTGGGAGCGGATCCGTACCATCTCCTTGGCCTGGAGCGACAGGTCGGACGCCGTCCCCCGGGCCCCGCCCGAGGCCGGCTGCCCGAGCAGCACCCGCGCGTGCTCCAGCACGAACCGCCGCCCCGGGTCCCCGCCCGCCAGCAGCACGGCCGCCGTGGACGCCGCCTGCCCGACGCAGAACGTCGAGATCGGCGCCCGTACGAACGTCATGGTGTCGTAGATCGCCATCAGCGAGGTGAACGAGCCGCCGGGGGAGTTGATGTAGACGGCGATCTCGCTCTCCGGGGCCGCCGACTCCAGATGGAGCAGCTGCGCGATGACCACGTTGGCGACGCCGTCGTCGATCTCGGTCCCGAGGAAGATGATCCGCTCGGCCAGCAGCCGGCTGAACACGTCGTACGACCGCTCGCCCTGCGGCGTGCGCTCCACGACGTTCGGAATCGTGTACGTGCCCATCACTGCAACCCCATCCTGCGCCGTGTGGCGGCCGGGCGGACGTCGTCCAGCGACTCCACCACCCGGTCGACCATCCCGTACTCCAGTGCCTGCTCGGCCGTGAACCAGCGGTCCCGGTCGCCGTCCCGGGAGATCGTCTCCGGGGTCTGTCCGGTGTGCTCGGCGGTGATCCGCTCGATGGTCCGCTTGGTGAACTCCAGGTTCTCCGCCTGGATCTCGATGTCGGCCGTGGTGCCGCCGATGCCGCCCGACGGCTGGTGCATCATGATCCGCGCGTTCGGCAGGGCGTAGCGCTTGCCCGGCGTGCCGACGCAGACCAGGAACTGGCCCATGCTGGCCGCGAAGCCCATCGCCAGCGTGGAGACGTCATTGGGGATCATCCGCATCGTGTCGTAGATGGCCAGCCCCGCGTGCACCGAGCCGCCGGGGCTGTTGACGTACAGGCTGATGTCGGTACGGGGATCCTCGGCGGACAGGATCAGCAGCTGCGCGCAGACCCGGTTCGCGGAGACCTCGTCGACCTGCGTGCCCAGCAGCACGATCCGCTGGTCGAGCAGCTGGGCGGCGAGATGGTCGTCGAAGCGGGTCGGCGGGGTGTCGCCCTCCTCGGCCCGGGGCAGCGTGGCCGGCGGCGGGCCGGCGGTGAACGGAGACATCGGCGCTCCTGTGGTCGCTCGTCGCGACGCGGTCCGGGTGACCGCGTGTCACCCACTGTCGACGGGCCGGGTCGTCCGGCGGGGACTTCTCTGCCCGCGGCAGATTCGCCACGGGCAGAGCACTCCTTGGGCGCCGGTTCGCGGGGCACCGATGAGTTCCGGGGCGCGCGGGAGTCGACACCCATGACCGCGATCCACCACCAGGAGTCTCAATGACGAAGTCAAGCCGCTTGCGTGACC
>KL568585.1:0-352 GCA_000715605.1 Streptomyces speibonae
GCCGTACCGCCGCAGCCCGCCCACCGGCCCGCCGCGCCCGCCGAAACGCCGTCCGAGGCGACCACCCGCCTGCGTCCCGTCCCCGCCGCGCGCCCGGGCCACGGTGAGCGGCGCCCCTCCGACGCCGACCGCGGCCGGGACGGCGCCCCCGATCCCGCGCTCTCCTGGAGCGCCCCCATGGCGCCGGGCGGCGCCCCCGGCGGGCGGCCCGCCTTCGTGTCGTTCGGCGAGCCGGAGCGGTTCGACGAGCACGCCCCGCGCCGGCCGTTCGCACGGCGCAGCCGCTCGCAGTTCGTGGCCGCCGCGACCTGTCTCGTCCTCGGGACGGGACCTGTCTCTTATACACATCTCT
>KL568585.1:564-3915 GCA_000715605.1 Streptomyces speibonae
CATCGGCGGCGCCGTCGCCGGTGCCTGGCTCGCCGGTGACTCCGAAGGATCCGGCGCCCGGCACGGCTTCGCCGCCGCCGGAGCCCTGTGGCACAACGTCCCCGTCGACCAGCTCTTCCCGCCCACCGTGCAGGGCAAGGGCGCAGGACCCGGCGACGCCGACCGGTCCTGGACCCGGATCGCCGTCGCCCCCGACAGCGGCTGCCGGGGCGCCTTCGACCCCCTGCTGAACAAGGTCCTCGGCCCCGTCGGCTGCGAACGCCTGCTGCGCGCCACCTACACCGACGCCACCCAGAGCCACGTCACGACCGTCGGCCTGCTGTTCACCGAGGCCGACGCCGCCGGCATGGCCAACCTCGCCCGCCGCTTCGACGCCGAGCGCCTGGACCGCCGTACCGACCTCGTGCCCCTGCCGTACGCGGCGAAGGGCACCGCCGCCGCAGGATTCGGCGCGAAGCAGCGCGCCTCCTGGGCGATCTCCGTGCTGACGGACGCCCCCGTCGTCGTCTACG
Source organism: Streptomyces speibonae (assembly GCA_000715605.1). Classification (GTDB taxonomy): domain Bacteria; phylum Actinomycetota; class Actinomycetes; order Streptomycetales; family Streptomycetaceae; genus Streptomyces; species Streptomyces speibonae. Next base: position 1,077 of record KL568585.1, read on the forward strand.
CCGTCTCCGGCTGGGCCGACGGCCGCACCGTCGACACCCCGGAACCCGCCGAGGACGCCATGGAGTCCAACGCCACCACCGCCCCCGCCCAGGCGGGCCTCGGCCACGAGGCACAGGGCCTCGCCGACCGCATCGAACGCGCCCTGCGCAAGCGCGCCGGCACCGCCACGGAGCAGCCGTCATGAGGCCCGCCACCCGCCGCCGCCCCGCCACGGCCCTGGCCGCCGTCCTCGCCGCCGGCCTCGTGTTCCTGCCCGCCGCTCCCGCGCACGCCGACGGCATCCGCGCCCGGCAGTGGTCCCTGGAGGCCATGCACACCGACGAGGCCTGGCGGACGACGAAGGGCGAGGGTGTGACCGTCGCCGTCCTGGACACCGGCGTCGAGGCCGACCATCCCGACCTCGACGGCAACGTCCTCACGGGCGAGGACCTGGTCGGCTTCGGGGCGAGGGAGGGCGACCGCGCCTGGGCCCGGCACGGCACCGCCATGGCCGGCATCATCGCCGGTCACGGACACGGCCCCGGCAACACCGACGGCGTCATGGGCATCGCGCCCGAGGCGAAGATCCTGCCCGTGCGCGTGATCCTGGAGGACGGCGACCCCTCTCGCGCCAAGGCCCGCAAGACCCGCGGCAACGCCCTCGCCAAGGGCATCCGCTGGGCCGCCGACCACGGCGCCGACGTCATCAACCTCTCCCTCGGCGACGACTCCGCCTCCGCACACCCCGAACCCGGCGAGGACGAGGCCATCCAGTACGCCCTCGGCAAGGGCGTGGTCGTCGTGGCCTCCGCCGGGAACGGCGGCGAGAAGGGCGACCGGATCTCCTACCCGGCCGCCTACCCGGGCGTCATCACCGCCACCGCCGTCGACCGCTACGGCACCCGCGCCCCGTTCTCCACCCGCCGCTGGTACGCCACGGTCAGCGCGCCCGGGGTCGACGTGATCATCGCCGACCCCGACCACAAGTACTACGAGGGCTGGGGCACCAGCGCCGCCGCCGCGTTCGTCTCCGGCGCCGTGGCCCTGGTCAGGTCGGCCCACCCCGACCTGACCCCCGCCCAGATCAAACGCCTCCTGGAGGACACCGCCCGCAACGCCCCCGCCGACGGCCGCGACGACTCCCGGGGCTTCGGCTTCATCGACCCGGCCGCGGCGATCGAGGCGGCGGGCCGACTGAAGCCGGACGGTCTGAAGGCCGCGGCGTATGGGGAGAAGTACTTCGGTCCCGGACCGGACGCCGAGGACTCCGACGAGGGCACCGCCGACTGGGCGGCGCCGCTCGCGGGCAGTGTCGGTGGCGTCCTGCTCGTCGCGACGGTTGTGCTGTGGCGCAACCGCCGCCCGGACCGCGAGGAGTTCTGACCCCGTGCGTGCGTGAGGGCCGGCCGGGGGGTGTTCGCGCAGCCCGGCACACGGGGCGCCCACGCCCTTGAGGCACCGGGGGAGGCACGACTGCCCGCGGGGCGGGGAGCGGGCCCGCTTGTTCATGAGAGCACCGACGCCACCGCGCCCTCCACCAGTGCCACCCCCCGCTCCTTCGTCGCGTTGCCGTCGGACAGGGCCGCGACCAGGTACGGGCGTCCGCCGACCATGACGCGGCCCATGCTGTTCACGACCCACAGCCCCGTCGCGTCGCGCGGCAGCCAGCCGTTCTTGACCGCCCGCACCGTGCCCGCGCCGGCGACGGACGGCACACCCCACGCCTGCTCCGGGACGACCCCCTCCATCAGTTCCCGTACATACGCGCGCGAGGCCCCGTTCAACTCCGACCCCTCGCCGAAGACCTGCCGCAGCAGCACCAGCCGGTCCTCGGCCGTGGTGCGGGTCAGCCCCCACAGCGGGCCCTCGCCGCCCACGGTCCGCGTCAGCCCGAGGCGGGCGTTCGCGGCGTCGAGCCCCGCCGCCCGGCCGATGCCGTCCCACAGGGCCGAGGCGGCACGGTTGTCACTCCGTACGATCATCGCCCGCGCGTACGCCCGCTCCACCCCGGTGAGCTCCCGCCCCGCGTCCTGCGCGCCGAGCAGCACGGCCGTCAGGATGTCGACCTTGACGACGCTCGCCGTGACGAACACCCCACCCCCGCGGCAGACCGTCTCCCCGGAACCGAGGTCCACCGCCGCCACGGACGCCCTCGCGCCTTCCCCCACCGGCATCTCCTTCCGTCCCGTCGAAGTAGGGTCGGTGACCGTGGCGAACAAGAACATCCCCGACTCCCCGTTCCGCGACGACGACGGCACCGCCGATCCCCGGCTGAGCGCCGCGCTCGCCGCCTGGGCCGAGGACGGCAACGCCGTCGGCCCCGTCCTTGAGGCACTCAAGGGCGCCCGCCTGCTGGTCCCGGTCGTGGCCCTGCTCGGCGAGACGGAGGAGGACGAGAACGGGCTGCGCCGCGAGAAGACCAGCGACATGGCCGTACCGACCCTGAAGGCCGGCGGCCGCACCGCGCTGCCCGCCTTCACGTCCGTCGAGTCGCTCGCCCGCTGGGACCCGTCCGCCCGCCCCGTGGCCGTACCGCTGCACCAGGCGCTGCAGGCCGCCGCGCACGAGAAGGCGGACACGGTGATCCTCGACCTGTCGGGCCCCGTGCCGTTCGAGCTGACCGGCCCGGTGCTCCTCGCCCTCGCCGAGGGCCGTACCAGCACCGACCCGCTCACCGACCCGGCCGTCGTCGACGCCGTACGGGCCGCCGTGGCCGCCGAGCCCGCGGTGCTGCGCGCCCACCTCGGCCCCGGACAGGCCGACGGCACCCTCGCCCTCGTGCTCGACCCCGCCACGCCCGTCGCCGAGACCGCGGGGGCCGTGGCCCGTCGGCTCGCCGCCGACGAAACACTCAGGGCC
>KL568585.1:4114-9755 GCA_000715605.1 Streptomyces speibonae
CTGCCGGCCGAGGCGACGCCACCCGGCGAGCCCCTGTACGTGCGTCCCTGAAGCGCGGGCGCGGAGCGCGTGCTAGCCGTAGATCGCGCCTGTGTACTTCTCGCCCGGACCCTGGCCCGGCTCGTCCGCGACCACGGACGCCTCGCGGAAGGCCAGCTGCAGCGACTTCAGGCCGTCGCGCAGCGGCGCCGCGTGGAAGGAACTGATCTCGGTCGCCGAGGCGTCCAGCAGACCGGCCAGCGCGTGCACCAGCTTGCGGGCCTCGTCCAGGTCCTTGTGCGTGTCGCCCTCCTCGGTCAGACCGAGCTTCACGGCGGCGGCGCTCATCAGGTTGACGGCGACCGTCACGATCACCTCGACGGCCGGGACCTCGGCGATGTCGCGGGCCATGGCGTCGAAGTCGGGGTTGCCGGGGGTCTCGGGGGTCTCCGAGGGGGAGGTGTCACTCATGCCCCACACGATAGGCGCAGCCGGGCGGCCCGCCGACGTCAGGAGGCGGGCGACGGCCGGTTGGTGCGCCTGACCGGGAGCTGCTAACCTTGTGTAACGACCGGTCGGACCCGTATGCCTCGCGGCTGACGAGCCCGGCCCACAAGTGGAGGCTTCGAACTCCCACCTGGCCGCCCTCAGGGCGGCGGGTCACCGGTCAGGCGGTTCCGTCCCCGAGGCGGCGTCCGCCCGAAAGCGCGCCCCGCGGCCATCGCGGCGGTGCTCCGGTAGTTCGAGGAGCCCCGCCTGTGATCGTCCGGGGCATTTTTCGTGCTTCGACGCGGTTAGGTCTAACGAACACAGACGTTACGCGGCTGTCCGCCAGACCGTCGCGTGGTGCTACCGAGGAGGATCCATCAGCGCCGAGCCCCGCATCAACGACCGGATTCGCGTTCCCGAGGTGCGACTTGTCGGTCCCAGCGGCGAGCAGGTCGGGATTGTTCCGCTTGCCAAGGCCCTGGAGCTTGCGCAGGAGTACGACCTCGACCTCGTCGAGGTCGCGGCGAACGCCCGTCCGCCCGTGTGCAAGCTCATGGACTACGGGAAGTTCAAGTACGAGTCGGCCATGAAGGCCCGTGAGGCGCGCAAGAACCAGGCGCACACGGTCATCAAGGAGATGAAGCTCCGGCCGAAGATCGACCCGCACGACTACGACACCAAGAAGGGTCACGTCGTCCGGTTCCTCAAGCAGGGCGACAAGGTCAAGATCACGATCATGTTCCGTGGTCGCGAGCAGTCCCGGCCGGAGCTCGGCTACCGGCTGCTGCAGCGGCTGGCGGAGGATGTCCAGGACCTCGGGTTCGTCGAGTCGAACCCGAAGCAGGACGGCCGCAACATGATCATGGTCCTCGGTCCGCACAAGAAGAAGACCGAGGCGATGGCCGAGGCCCGCCAGGCACAGGAAGCCCGCAAGGCGGAGGCGAAGGCCAACCCCGGCAAGTCGCAGAACGCCGCGGCCGCCGAGGCCACGGCCGAGGCTCCCGCCGAGGCGTGACCCCCGGGGCCGCAGGCCCCAGGAGTATTCGATACAAGTACGACGCTCCACCGTGCCCGGTTTTCGTGACCGGGCACCGGAGCGCCACCGACGAGGAGAGAACGGCGCTATGCCGAAGAACAAGTCGCACAGCGGTGCCAGCAAGCGCTTCAAGATCACCGGCTCCGGCAAGGTGCTCCGCGAGCGCGCCGGCAAGCGCCACCTGCTCGAGCACAAGTCGTCCCGCGTGACGCGTCGCCTCACCGGCAACGCCGAGATGGCCCCGGGCGACGCCGCGAAGATCAAGAAGCTTCTCGGCAAGTGAGGCCGGGCGCCCAGCGCCTGATCCACCGACACCGGGACCCAATCGTTTCCGGGCCGTGTGCCGACCACCACGGCCCCGCTACAAGGAGTTAACAAGTGGCACGCGTCAAGCGGGCAGTCAACGCCCACAAGAAGCGCCGGGCGATCCTCGAGCAGGCCTCCGGCTACCGCGGTCAGCGTTCGCGTCTGTACCGCAAGGCCAAGGAGCAGGTCACCCACTCGCTGGTCTACAACTACAACGACCGCAAGAAGCGCAAGGGTGACTTCCGCCAGCTGTGGATCCAGCGCATCAACGCCGCTGCCCGCGCCAACGGCATCACGTACAACCGCTTCATCCAGGGTCTGAAGGCCGCCAACGTCGAGGTGGACCGCAAGATCCTCGCGGAGCTCGCCGTCAACGACGCGACCGCGTTCGCGGCGCTCGTCGAGGTGGCGCAGAAGGCGCTGCCGGCGGATGTCAACGCGCCCAAGGCCGCGTGAGCACCGCGTTGGCCTGAAGCCGACGTGAGTTTCCAGGACCCGCAGGCTGAAAGCTTGCGGGTCCTGTTGTGTGCGGTTCCCCGGTCGTCGTCCGGCCGCGGGGCCGTGTTGGCTGGCCGCGCAGTTCCCCGCGCCCCCTGGGGAGTTGCGCCGCCGTGTGTCGAGTACTTCCGAAGGTGACGAAGAAGATGGCCCCCGTCAGCCCCGAGCTGATCTCCCCCCGTTCCCCGCGTGTCGCTGCCGCCCGGCGGCTGGGGAAGCGGAACTTCCGGGGGAAGGAGCGGCTGTTCCTCGCCGAGGGGCCGCAGGCCGTACGGGAGGCCGCCGCGCACCGGGGGCGCGACGCCGCCACCCTCGCCGAGCTGTTCGCCACGCCCGAGGCGGCCGAGCGCTACGTCGGCATCGTCGGGGCGGCACGCGACGCCGGTGCCCGGGTCCACCTCGCCTCCGAGCAGGTCATCGCCGACATCTCCACCACCGTCACCCCGCAGGGCCTCGTCGGGGTGTGCCGGTTCCTGGACACGCCCTTCCCGCAGATCGTCGCCGCCCGGCCCAGGCTCGTCGCCGTCCTCGCCCACGTACGCGACCCGGGGAACGCCGGCACCGTGCTGCGCTGCGCCGACGCCGCCGGGGCCGACGCCGTCGTCCTCACCGACGCCTCCGTCGACCTGTACAACCCCAAGGCCGTACGCGCCTCCGTCGGCTCCCTGTTCCATCTGCCCGTCGCCGTCGGCGTCCCCGTCGAACAGGCCGTCACGGGACTGCGCGACGCGGGGGTGCGGCTGCTCGCCGCGGACGGGGCCGGGGACCGGGACCTCGACGACGAGCTCGACAAGGGCACCATGGGCGGCCCCACCGCCTGGGTCTTCGGCAACGAGGCCTGGGGGCTCCCCGAGGAGACCCGCGCCCTCACCGACGCCGTCGTCCGCGTCCCCATCCACGGAAAGGCCGAGAGCCTGAACCTGGCCACCGCCGCCGCCGTATGTCTCTATGCGTCGGCACGTGCACAGCGCGCCGCCGGAGGGTGCCGCTCCGTCACCATGAACTAGTAGGCTGACCAGCCCGGGGACCCTCCCCAAGCTCTCGGCCGGTCCCGAGCACGGGGCGCCCCGAGGAAGTTCCGAGAGGTGGGGTACGGGGATGAGCGTCGGCACGAGCAGCGCACCGGGAGCACAGCGGGCCGCCCGCCCGCCCGCGCCCCGGCCCGGTGATCTCGCCGAACTCGGCATCGACCCCGACCAGCTGCCCGACGGACTCGTCGTGGCCGACGAGCACGGACGGGTCATCTGCTTCAACCGGGCGGCCGTGCGCATCACGGCCGTACCCGCCGAGCAGGTCCTCGGACAGCCCCTGGAGGCGGCCCTGCCGTTAGAGGACCTGGAGGGCCGCCGCTGGTGGCAGCTCACCGACCCCTACGGCGGTCTGGCCATCCGCGTGCGCCAGCCCGAGCGCAACCTGCTGCTGCCCGGCGGCCGCGAGGTCCTCGTCTCCGCGCGCTACGTCCGCGCCCGGCCCACCGGACCCGTCCGCCGTCTCGTCGTCACGCTGCGCGACACCGAGGCCCGGCGCCGCACCGAGCGCAGCCACGCCGAGCTGATCGCCACCGTCGCCCACGAACTGCGCTCCCCGCTCACCTCCGTCAAGGGCTTCACCGCCACCCTGCTCGCCAAGTGGGAACGGTTCACCGACGACCAGAAGCGGCTGATGCTGGAGACCGTCGACGCCGACGCCGACCGCGTCACCCGGCTCATCGCCGAGCTGCTCGACATATCGCGCATCGACTCCGGCCGCCTGGAGGTGCGCCGTCAGCCCGTCGACATCGGGGCCGCCGTCGGACGCCACATCCAGGCCCACGTCGCCGCCGGGCAGCCGGCCGACCGTTTCCTGCTGCGGGTGGAGCACCCGCTGCCCGACCTGTGGGCCGACCCCGACAAGGTCGACCAGGTGCTGAGCAACCTGCTGGAAAATGCGGTGCGGCACGGCGAGGGAACCGTCACGATTGACATCGCGCCCTCGGTGTCGCCCCGCGAGCGGGAGGACGCCGGTACGTCGGTCACAGTGAGCGACGAGGGGCCCGGCATTCCGGAGGAGTCCATGAACCGCGTCTTCACCCGCTTCTGGCGGGGCAGCAAGCGCGGTGGCACGGGCCTCGGGCTGTACATCGTCAAGGGCATCGTCGAAGCCCACGGCGGTGCCATCACGGTCGGACGCGCCCCCGGTGGCGGCGCGCAGTTCCGATTTACGTTGCCCGTGGCGGCACCGGCGTATCTCACCTGAGACGCCGACGGCCCCCACGGGCGCCTTCGCGTTCCCTCACCCCGTTAGACTCGGCCTCTGGCACCTTTGCGTCCCGAGGACGAGAGCCGCGACGGCACCACGACGCGCGAGCAGCGAGTCGTCCACGAGTCGATGACGGGGACCATCAGCCAGCCAACGGAAGCACGGGAAGAGATGTCGGCACCCAATAAGTCGTACGACCCTGTCGAGGTCGAGGCGTTGAAACCGGAAGAGATCGAGCGCATGCGGGACGAGGCGCTCGCCGCCTTCGCCGCCGCGGACTCCCTCGACGCGCTCCAGGAGGCCAAGGTCGCCCACACCGGCGCCGCCTCCCCGCTGGCGCTGGCCAACCGGGAGATCGGCGCCCTGCCCCCGCACGCCAAGGCGGACGCCGGCAAGCGCGTCGGCCAGGCCCGCGGCGCCGTGAACAAGGCCCTCGCCGCCCGCCAGGCCGAACTCGAGGCCGAGCGCGACGCGCGCGTCCTGGTCGAGGAGAGCGTGGACGTCACGCTGCCCTACGACCGCGTGCCGGCCGGCGCCCGGCACCCGCTCACCACGCTCTCCGAGCGCATCGAGGACATCTTCGTGGCCATGGGCTACGAGGTCGCCGAGGGCCCCGAGGCCGAGGCCGAGTGGTTCAACTTCGACGCCCTCAACATCGGCCCGGACCACCCCGCCCGCGGCGAGGCGGACACGTTCTTCGTGGCGGGCCCCGACGGCGGCGCGGACTCCGGAGTCGTGCTGCGCACCCACACCTCACCCGTGCAGATCCGCTCCGCGCTCGACCGTGAGCTGCCGGTCTACGTGATCTGCCCCGGCCGGGTGTACCGCACCGACGAGCTGGACGCCACGCACACCCCGGTCTTCCACCAGGTCGAGCTGCTCGCGATCGACGAGGGCCTGACCATGGCGGACCTCAAGGGCACCCTGGACCACATGGTCCAGTCGCTGTTCGGCGCGGAGATGAAGACCCGGCTGCGGCCCAACTTCTTCCCCTTCACCGAGCCGTCCGCCGAGATGGACATGCTCTGCTACGTCTGCAAGGGCGCGTCCGTCGGCAACCCCGACCGGCCCTGCCGCACCTGCTCGTCCGAGGGC
>KL568585.1:9960-11327 GCA_000715605.1 Streptomyces speibonae
CCCTGCCGCACCTGCTCGTCCGAGGGCTGGATCGAGCTCGGCGGCTGCGGCATGGTCAACCCGCGGGTGCTCACCGCCTGCGGCGTCGACCCGGAGAAGTACAGCGGCTTCGCCTTCGGGTTCGGCATCGAGCGGATGCTGATGTTCCGCCACAACGTCGAGGACATGCGAGACATGGTCGAGGGTGACGTCCGGTTCACCCGGCCGTTCGGGATGGAGATCTGATGCGGATCCCGCTTTCTTGGCTGCGGGAGTACGTCGACCTGCCGGCGACGGAGACCGGCCGTGACGTACAGGCCAAGCTGATTTCGGCCGGGCTCGAGGTCGAGACCGTCGAGCACCTCGGCGCCGACCTCAAGGGACCCCTGGTCGTCGGCCAGGTGCTGACCATCGAGGAGCTGGAGGGCTTCAAGAAGCCGATCCGCTTCTGCACCGTCGACGTCGGACAGGCCAACGGCACCGGTGAGCCCCAGGAGATCGTCTGCGGCGCCCGGAACTTCGCCGTCGGCGACAAGGTCGTCGTGGTCCTGCCCGGCGCCACCCTGCCCGGCGGCTTCTCGATCAGCGCCCGCAAGACCTACGGCAAGGTCTCCCAGGGCATGATCTGCTCCAGCGACGAGCTGGGCATGGGCGACGACGGCAGCAAGGGCATCATCGTGCTGCCGCCGGAGACCGAGGTCGGCAAGGACGCCATCGAGCTGCTGGAGCTGGTCGACGAGGTCCTGGACATCGCCGTCACCGCCAACCGCGGCGACTGCCTGTCCCTCCGGGGTGTGGCCCGCGAGGCCGCCATCGCCTACGGGCTGCCGCTGCGCGACCCGGCCCTGCTCGACGTGCCCGGCCCGAACGAGTTCGGCTACCCGGTGAAGGTCTCCGACCCCCTCGGCTGCGATCGCTTCACCGCCCGCACCGTCACCGGTCTGAGCCCCGAGGCCCGCTCCCCGATCTGGCTCCGGCGCCGGCTCCAGAAGGTCGGCATGCGCCCGATCTCGCTCGCCGTCGACGTCACCAACTACGTGATGATGGAGCTCGGCCAGCCGCTGCACGCCTACGACCGCGCTCTGGTCCAGGGCACCATCGGCGTACGCCGGGCCGAGGAGGGCGAGAAGATCGTCACCCTCGACGGCGTCGAGCGGAAGCTGCACGCCGAGGACCTGGTCATCACCGACGACCGGGGCCCCATCGGGCTCGCGGGCGTCATGGGCGGCGCCGACACCGAGATCGCCGACCACAGCGAGGCCGAGAAGGCCACGCGGGACGTGGTGATCGAGGCCGCCCACTTCGACCAGGTGTCCATCGCGCGCACCGCCCGCCGGCACAAGCTGTCCTCGGAGGCCTCCCGGCGCTTCGAGCGCGGCGTGGACCCG
>KL568585.1:11531-13424 GCA_000715605.1 Streptomyces speibonae
CCGCCGCTGCCGCGCAGCGCACCGTGGACCTGCTGGTGCTGCTCGCCGGCGGCACCGCCGAGGCCGGCGTCACCGAGGTCGTCACCCCGACCGCGCCGCACACCGTCACCGTCGCCGCCGACCACCCCGACAAGGTCGCGGGCGTGACCTACGGCCGGGAGACCGTCGTACGCCGCCTCCAGGAGGTCGGGTGCGATGTGTACGGGCAGGACGAGCTGATCGTCACCGTGCCGTCCTGGCGACCCGATCTCAGGGACCCCAACGACCTGGCCGAGGAGGTCATCCGGCTCGAGGGCTACGAGAACCTGCCCTCCACCCTGCCCAGGCCGCCGGCCGGCCGGGGCCTGACCGCCCGGCAGCGGCTGCACCGCCGCGTCGGCCGCGCGCTCGCCGGGGCCGGCTACGTCGAGGCGCCGAACTACCCGTTCGTCAGCGAGCAGGTCTTCGACCAGCTCGGTCTGGAGGCCGACGACCCGGCTCGCCGGGTCGTCAAGCTGGTCAACCCGCTCAGCGACGAGGAGCCCGCGCTGCGCACCTCGCTGCTGCCGGGACTGCTCGGCGCGTTGCGCCGCAACGACGGCCGGGGCTCGCACGACCTCGCGCTGTTCGAGACCGGCCTGGTCTTCCGGCCGCGCGAGGAGCGCGCCGTCGCCGCGAACCTGCCCGTCGACCGCCGGCCGGGCGAGGAGGAGATCGCCGCGCTGAACGCCGCGCTGCCCGACCAGCCCCGGCACGTCGCCGTGGTCCTGGCGGGCGCCCGTGAGCAGGCCGGCTGGTGGGGCAGGGGCCGCCCGGCCGACTGGGCCGACGCGGTCGAGGCCGCCCGGACCGTCGCCCGCGAGGCCGGTGCCGCACTGGGCATCCGCAAAGGCCAGTACGGGCCGTGGCACCCGGGCCGCTGCGCGGAGCTGACCGTCACCGTGGACGGCGCCGAGCGCGTCATCGGCCACGCGGGCGAACTGCACCCGCGCGTCCTGAAGACCCTGGGCCTGCCCGCGCGCAGCTGCGCGATGGAGCTGGACCTGGACGTCCTGGAGCGGATCGGCGACACGACCCCGCAGGCGCCGTCCATCTCCACCTTCCCGGTCGCCACGCAGGACGTCGCCCTCGTCGTCGACGCGTTCGTGCCGGCCGCGGACGTCGAGGCCGCCCTGCGCGAGGGCGCGGGTGAACTGCTGGAGTCCATCCGCCTGTTCGACGTGTACGAGAACGCCGAGCAGCTGGGCGAGGGCCGTAAGTCCCTGGCGTACGCGCTGCGTTTCCGCGCGGACGACCGGACGCTGACGGTCGACGAGGCGTCGGCGGCCCGCGAGGCGGCGGTCGCGCTGGCCACCGGCCGCACCGGGGCGGTACTGAGGAGCTGACGCTCCCTCAGCCTCCCTCTCTGCCCTGAACGGGCCTCGTCCTCGAACGCCGGACGGGCTGGTGTGTCAGCCCCTCCGGCGTTCTTCGACAGCGGAGGTCCGGGGGCAGCGGCCCCCGGGTTCGGGACGGGCAGGGACGGCGGGGGTGACACCCTCCAGGGTCACCTCACTCGTTCGGGTGACTATGGCGGGCGATACGTCCGGATCAGGCCATGCTGTCGACAGAATCGGACCGGCCTCTCGAGGCCGGTCTGCGCTGTCCGGGCCTATATGGGGGGCCATCGGCATGATCCGCTTCAAGCCCGGGGCTTCCCGCAAGGTGCCACCCCGGCTCGTCTCACGGGCACTCACCCTCGCCGTACCCACGGCCTGGGGCGCCGCCGCGGTCGCCTACCGGCTGACCTGCCCGCTCGCCCGGGACGACGCCCTCGCGGCCCGGCTGGTCAGCAGCGCCGTCCTGTGCGCGATCGGGACCGGCCTCGTGATGCACGTCCGGCGCGGCCTGCTGCGCGAACTGCGGCGGGCCCGC
>KL568585.1:13627-18356 GCA_000715605.1 Streptomyces speibonae
ATGTGTATAAGAGACAGGTCGTACTCAGGCCACCGCCACCGCGGGTGGACGGCATCGCCGCCGCCGCGGTCCATCTGTCCGCCGACCGGGGAGCCCGGATCGGCGGCGATCTGTACGAGGTGATCGGCACCGAGCACGGTGTGCGGGCCGTCATCGGCGACGTCCGCGGACACGGACTCGGGGCCGTGCGCACCGTCGCCGCCGTCCTCGGCAGCTTCCGCGAGGCCGTGCACGACGAGTCCGAGCTGGCCGGGGTGCTGCGTCGGCTGGAGCGGGCGATGGCCCGGCACCTGCGGGAGCGGACCCACGACGGACCCGACCCCGGCACGGAGGACGGCGCGGCGGGCGAGGAGTTCGTCACCGTACTGCTGCTGGAGATCCTCCCGGACGGTGAGCTGCGGGCCCTGAACTGCGGGCACCCCTGGCCGCACCTCCTGACCGGCGCCCGGGCCGAACCGCTCGCCCGGACCGATCCGCTGCCGCCCCTCGGCCCGTTCCCGCTGCCGTCCGACCTGTCCGCCGTCCCCTGCGGACGCCTGCTGCCCGGCGACGCACTGGTCCTGCACACGGACGGCGTCGAGGAGGCCCGGGACGCCGTGGGCCGCTTCTTCCCGTTGCCGGAGGTGCTCACCGAGGCCGCGCGGGCGCGGCCCGCCACGCCCCAGTCGGTGCTGGGCAAGATCCTCGCGGCGCTGCTGCGGCACTCGGTCGGTCCGCCCGCGGACGACGTGGCGCTGCTGGTCCTCAGGAACGAGCGGCACGCCCGTCACCCCGTCCCGGAGCTGCGCGCCTGCGTCCGCACCCCGGTCGACCGGCGCCGCTCCGCGCGCCCGCCCGCCCGGTGATCAGCCGCCCGTCCTCCGCATCCCGGAGTGACCGGACGCCCTGCCGGCCACCGCTCCCGCCCGCCGGGCGCCGGCGGGGCCGTCCGCCCCGCCACGGAGTGTCGGGCAGGCAGCTGGGCGGACGGCGCGAGAACGGGCCACCGCACTGTACGAGGGGGAGCCGGCGGCCCGGCCGGCCTCTTTCGAGGCAATTCAGTCAACCGGCCGAGCACTCTCCGCGACAGTGCGCGCACACTACGGATTCGGGCACTTCGTTCACACCCCGTGTGAACGGCCAGCCACTACCCTGTCCGCACTGAGGCACCGGGGGGTCCGCAATGCAGCCCAACACTCTGCTCGACGCGATCCTGGACGAGGCGGGGATCTCGCACGCGGGACTGGCCGCGCACGTCAATCAGGCCGGACGGGCGCGCGGTCTGTCCCTGAGATACGAGCACACCGCCGTCGCGCGGTGGCTGAAGGGCCAGCGGCCCCGCGGACAGGTGCCCGACCTGATCTGCGAGGTGCTCGCCGCCCGGCTGCGCCGCCAGGTCACCCTCGACGACATCGGGCTCGGCGTGCCCGGCGAACCGGCCGCCCCGCACGCCGGTTCGCTCTCCGGGTTCGTCGAGCGGGCCACCGCGCTGTGGCGCTCCGACCAGCAGCGCCGTCCGCACATACTCGGCGCGCCGGCGGTCACCGGCACGCCCGCGGTGATGCCCGTGTGGGAGTGGGAGAACCCGCCCGAGGACGTGGACGTCTCCCGCGGCGGCCGGCACCGGGTCACCCCCGGCGACCTCGACATGCTGCGCGCCGCCCGCACGCACTACGAGCAGATGTACCGCAAGGCCGGCGGCATGGCGACGCGCGCCCGGATCGTCGGTTTCCTCAACGCCGAGGCAGCCCCGCTGCTGCGCGGCAGCTACACCGACGCCACCGGCCGCCAGCTGCACCGGGCCACCGGGGGACTGGTCGCCATCGTCGGCATCTGCGCCTACGACTCGGACGCGCACGGCCTCGCCCAGCGCTACTTCCACCAGGCGCTCCGGCTGGCGAAGGCGAGCGGGGACCGGGGGCTCGGCGCCTATGTGATCGCGCTGCTCGTCAACCAGTCGCTGTTCATGCGGGAGTACCGGCAGGCCGTCGCCTTCGCGGAGTCGGCGCTGCGCGCCGCGGGCACCGACATCACCCCGGCGCTCGCCTCCGACCTGTACGCGATGCAGGCCAAGGCGTACGCGCACCTCGGCGACGGGACGAGCGCCCTGTCCTGCATCCGGCGGGCCGAGCGGTCCGCGGAACGCATCCGACGCGGCTACGAACCCGATGAGACCGGCTACGTCCAGCCGGGGCTGGTCAACGTCCAGGTGGCGGAGGCACTGCTCAGCCTCGGCGAGCTGGCGGCGGCCGGGGAGCACGCGGCGGCGGCCGTGGACAATCCGGCGCACGACCGGGGCCGGGTGCACCGGCTGGCCATGCTGTGCACCATCGAACTGCGCCAGGGCAATGCCGACAAGGCGGTGGCCATCGCGGTGCAGATGGCCGAGCAGGCCCGGGGCATGGAGTCGCAGCGGCTGCGCGACCGGCTGCGCGCGGTGCGCGAGCACCTCGTGCGCAGCGGCTGCGCGGGCACGGCCGAGGCGGCCGAACTCATCGACGGGGCGCTGCGGGTACCGCTCTGACGGTCCGTCACCCCGCCTTTCGTTTTCGCAGGTCAGGGACGCAGCCGCCCGCCGTGCGCCGCCGTCGCGCCTGCCACTGCGCCGCGGGCGGCCTCCCGTGCGCCTGCTGCCGGGACGGCTGCTGCTGCGATATTGCCCCTGACCCGTCGGAAGGGGGCAGAACCATGCAGTGGACGAAACAGAACGAACAGCCTGTGTACTCAAACCGCTGGTTCAGCGTCAATCTCGCTGATGTCGAACTGCCGGACGGCAGGCACCTCGACCACTTCCTGATACGGCTGCGACCGGTCGCCGTGGCCACGGTGGTGAACGAGGCGAACGAGGTCCTGCTGCTGTGGCGGCACCGTTTCATCACCGACAGCTGGGGCTGGGAACTCGCGGCGGGCGTGGTCGAGGACGGCGAGGACATCGCCGGGGCCGCGGCCCGGGAGCTGGAGGAGGAGACCGGCTGGCGGCCCGGCCCCCTGCACCACCTGATGAGCGTCGAGCCGTCCAACGGGCTCACCGACGCCCGGCACCACATCTACTGGTCCGGCGAGGGCGAGTACGTCGGACACCCCGTGGACGACTTCGAGTCGGACCGCCGGGAGTGGGTGCCCCTGAAGGTGGTCCCCGACCTGGTCGCCGCCGGCGAGGTCCCGGCCGCCAACATGGCCGCAGCGTTACTGCTGCTGCACCACCTCAGGCTCGGCCAGGACGGCGCCTGAGGCCTCAGCCGTAGGTGTAGAAACCGGAGCCGCTCTTGCGGCCCAGCCGGCCCGCGTCGACCATCCGCTGGAGCAGCGGGGGAGCGGCGTACAGCGGCTCCTTGTACTCCTCGTACATCGAGAACGCGACCGAGGCCACCGTGTCCAGGCCGATCAGGTCGGACAGCTTCAACGGGCCCATCGGGTGGGCGCAGCCCATCTCCATGCCGTTGTCGATGTCCTCACGGCTGGCGATGCCCGACTCGAACATCCGGATCGCGGAGAGCAGGTAGGGGATCAGCAGCGCGTTCACCACGAAGCCGGAGCGGTCCTGGGCGCGGATCGCGTGCTTGCCCAGCACCTTCTCGGTGAAGACCTGGGCCCGGCTCAGCGTGCCCTCGGAGGTGGTGAGCGCCGGGATCAGCTCGACGAGCTTCTGCACCGGGGCCGGGTTGAAGAAGTGGATGCCGATGACGTGGTCGGGCCGCGAGGTGGCGACCGCCAGCTTCACCAGCGGGATGGAGGAGGTGTTGGAGGCCAGGATCGCGTCCGGCCGCGTCACCACCTGGTCGAGCACCTGGAAGATCTCGGTCTTGACCTGCTCGTTCTCGACCACGGCCTCGATCACCAGGTCACGGTCGGCGAACTCGCCGAGGTCCGTGGTGAAGCTCAGCCGGGCCTGCGTGGCCGCCAGCTCGTCCTCGGAGATCTTGCCGCGCTCGGCCGCCTTCGACAGGGAGTTGAACAGCCGGGTACGGCCGATCTCCAGGGCCTCGCCGGTGGTTTCGGCGACCATGACGTCCAGTCCGGCCCGGGCGCACACCTCGGCGATCCCCGCGCCCATCTGACCGCAGCCCACCACTCCGACGCGTTCGATGTCGGTCACATCGTCCCTTTCGCTGCTGCTTACGGCTGTGGCAGGGTGCCGGGTCCCGGCGCCTGCTCCGCTGGTGCACGTTACTCCGAAGTATCGATGATCGATCGCGGAGGTTTGGCATCCTGGCCGGGAGACAGTATCCGACCAGCTGTCTCGAGGGTGTGCAAGGGGGGGAGCAATGAGGCAGGTCTCACGCAGGGGCTTCGCTGCGATGACGCTGGCCGCGCTGGCCACACTGCCCGGGGCGTCGGCCGCGCGGCCCGGCGGTTCCGGGGCGTCCGGCAGCCCGGGGCGGGGCGCGGCGACCGGGGAGATGCGGGGCATGTGGGTGGCCTCGGTCACCAACCGGGACTGGCCCTCCCGGCCGGGGCTGAGCGCGGACCGGCAGCGCGCCGAGCTGACCGCGCTCCTCGACACCGCCGTCCGCGCCCGGCTCAACACCGTCGTCCTCCAGGTGCGGCCCACCGCCGACGCGCTGTGGCCCTCGCCGCACGAGCCGTGGTCGCAGTACCTCACCGGCACCCAGGGCGCCGATCCCGGCTGGGACCCGCTCGGCACCGCCGTCGAGGAGGCCCACGCCCGCGGTCTCGAGCTGCACGCCTGGTTCAACCCGTACCGCGTGGCCACGCACGCCGACCCCGGCCGGCTCGTCCCCTCCCACCC
>KL568585.1:18547-26247 GCA_000715605.1 Streptomyces speibonae
ATGTGTATAAGAGACAGGGGCTGGGCCGTCCGGTACGGGGGCAAGCTCTACTACAACCCGGGACTGCCGGAGGTGCGTGCCTTCGTGCGGGAGGCGATGCTCGACGCGGTGCGCAGGTACCCGGTCGACGCGGTCCACTTCGACGACTACTTCTACCCGTACCCGGAGGCCGGCCAGACCTTCGACGACGACCGCGCCTACGACACCCACGGCGGGGACTTCCCGGACCGCGCGGCCTGGCGGCGGGACAACGTCGACCGGCTGGTGCGCGAGACGGCCGCCGGGATCAAGGAGATCCGGCCGGGCACCCGGTTCGGCATCAGCCCCTTCGGGGTGTGGCGCAACGCCGAGACCGACGAGCACGGCTCCGCCACCCGCGCGGGCGTGCAGACGTACGACGACCTGCACGCGGACACCCGCAGGTGGGCCCGTGAGAACTGGATCGACTACATCTGCCCGCAGCTGTACTGGAACATCGGCTTCGGCCCCGCCGACTACGCCGAGCTGGTCCGCTGGTGGTCCGACGTCGTCCGGGACTCCGCGACACAGCTCCACGTCGGCGAGGCGCTGTACAAGGCGGGCGACCCCGCGCAGCCGGCGGCCTGGCAGGACCCGGCCGAGCTGTCGCGCCACCTCACGCTGGCGAAGACATACCCGGAGGTGCGCGGGCACGTCTTCTTCGCGGCCAGGGAGGTCGGGGAGGACAAGATTGGGGCCATGGCCCGGGTGGTCGCCGACCACTACCGGCGGCCGGCGCGGACGCCACGATGACGGAGGGCGGGCTCTCGTTCTTCGCCACCGTTCTCGCGCCTCAGCGGCGCTCCGGGGTCGAGGCTGCGAGCGCCCGGGAGAGGTTCTCCCGTGAGACGATGCCGAGCTTCCGGTACGCCTGCGTGAGGTGCCACTCCACCGTCTTGACCGTCACGAAGAGCGTCTGCGCGATGACCCGGTTGCTCAGGCCCTCGGCGGCCAGGGCCACCACCCGCTCTTCAGAGGGCGTCAGCGTGGACGGAGACCGCTTGCGGCGACCCGGGCCGCGTGCCGGGGCTTCGAGTGACAGCAGCTCCTCCCGGGCCCGGCTGTGCAGGCGGTACGCCCCGCAGTCACCGGCCAGTTCGACGGCGAGCCGGAGCTGCTCGCGTGCCGTCGAGGTCTTGCCGGCCTTGCCCAGCCCCCTGCCGTGGGCGTACAGGGTGCGGGCCCGTTCGAGGAGCGCCGGTGAGCCGTCCAACAGGTCGACGGCCTCCTCCAGCAGGAGCAGGGCGCGGTCCGGGGCCGCGGTCGAGGCCAGGGTCCGCAGCACGACGGCCAGGGGGCGGGCCGCTCCGAACGCGTACGCACGGGCGAGCTCCTCCTCACCCAGCTCGCGCGCGTCCCGCACCCGCCCGCTGCGGTGGAGGGCCGTGATGATCGGGGCCCACATACCGACCGACCCCGCCGCCGGGCCGAGTTCCGCGTCGAGTCCTCGTCCCCTCACCAGGTCGGCCACCCCCGCGTCGGTCTGCCCGAGCGCGAGCCGCAGCCGTCCGCGGGCGCGCAGCAGAGGAAGGTGGGCGGATGTGTCGCTCTCGGCGTCGAGCAGCTCACGTGCCGACAGCTCAGCGGTGGCCCGCTCCAGGTCGCCCTGCTCGATCAGCGCCTCGACCAGGGCCGCCGCCGCGATCGGTTGCGCGATCGTGGGGCGGCCCGCCGACTCGCTCGCCTCCAGAGCAGTCGCGGCGAGTCCGGCGGCGGCGGACACCTGACCGAGCTGCAGCTCGACGTACGCCTGCAGGCAGTGGTCGAGGTGGAACAGGTGGACTCCCCTGCGCCGGGACTCGTCAATCAGCGTCCGTATGGCGCGGCGCGCCTCCGGGAGCCGGTCGCAGGCAGCCAGGGAACAGGTCGCGGTGAGGGCCGCACCCCAGCCGACGCCGTTCTCGGCGGGCAGGCCCGCCTGGCGCAGTACGTCGTCGGCCGAGTCCGCCATCCGCGTGGCGTCCGTTCCGTTCCACAGCTGTTCGAGAAGGACGTGAACGCTCCGGTGGGAGTTCGTCCCGGCCTCCTGCTCCCGGATCTGGGCCAGGCGTTGTCGGCGGAGATCACGGGCCCCGGGGGACAGCCCGCCGATCCAGGACAGCGCGTCGTCCAGGTCCGCGACGGCATCCGCCATCCGAAGTTCGACGATCGTGTCGGCCAGCACGGTGACGGCCTCCTCGAACCGGGAACCGGCCGCGAGTGCCCAGGCCAGGTCCCGCGCGACGGCGCCGCGGGCGTCCGGGTCGGACGTGTGCTCCAACGCTTCCCTGAGGTGTCCGGCGGCCGCCTCGTGGTCGACCGACAGCTCCGCCGTGCCGAGGCGGCTCAGGACCATCGGCAGGTCGCGGTCGGTCGGCGGCTCGCGCAGGGCACGGCGCAGGTAGGGGACGGTGTCCGGCTCGCCCCGCGCCGCCGCCGCGGCGGCGGCGTCCAGCATGCTTCTGACGGTCCGCTGGTCGCCCTGGGCGGGTGCTTCCAGCAGGTGTCCGGCGATCTGCTCCGGCGAGGCCCCGGTGCTGGCCAGTGCGCGCGCCGCGCGGGCGTGCAACTGGCCGCGGGTGAGCAGCGGGGTGCTGTCCTGGACCGCCGTGCGCACCAGCGGTTGCGCGAACCGCAGCACCGGGCCGTCGATCAGGATCTCCGCGTCGATCAGCGCTGCGAGCGCCTTCTCGACCCCGGCGTCGGTGCGGCCGGTGGTCCGTTCCACCACCCACGGTTCCGTCGCACGGCCCAGCACCGCGACCGCCTGGGCCAGTTCAAGGGACGGCTCCGGGAGGCTGCGCAGTTTGCGGATGATCCAGCGCATGAGACTCCGGGGCGCGCGTTTGGTCAGCCAGTCCAGGCCGGCCCTGGCCGGTCGCCCCGGTCTGGTGGCCGCCTCGTCGAGCACGGCTCGCACCAGCATGGGATTGCCGTCGGTCGCCTCGAAGATCGACTCGGCGATCGCCGTGGGGTCGGGTCCGGCGACGGTCTCCGCGACGACCTGCTCCAGGCCCCGCAGGCTCAGCGGCGCCGGCCGGAGCACGGTCGACTCGAAGGAGGTGACCACGGTGCCCAGCAGGTCGGCGGCCGGACTGGGGCCGCGAGGCTCCACAGCGACAGCCAGCACGATGGGGCTCCGCCCGACACGGGCGGCGAGGTAACTGAGAAACCGTAACGAGGGCAGATCGGCCAGTTGCGCGTCGTCGACCACGAGTACGAGGCGGCGGTCACCGGCGAGGTCGAGAATGATGCGGTGCAACTCGTGGAGCAGTGAGTGCCATTCCGCCGCGTCAACCTCGTCGGGCAGTTTGCCGTGGAGCAGGTGGGCGATGCGCGAGCCGTGCAGTCGGGCGGGCATGTCCTCGCCCGGAGGGTCCTCGCCCGCGGATTCAATCAGTTGCGCGACCGCTCCCAGGGCGAACGAGGCCTCGAATTCGTGCCCTCTCGCATGGAGTACCAGGAATTCGTTGTCGACGGCCTTGCTGTGCAAGAGGCGCAGGAGGCTCGACTTGCCTGTCCCCGGTGTACCTTCGACTGCGATAACTCCACCGAATCCGCCGCGCAGATCGTCGAGTTTTCTTTCGATCTCGGATATTTCCGTTTGTCGTTCGAGAAGTTCGGTGCGTGATCTGTCGAATAAGTTGATCAACACGGTCAGCGCTTCCCCGTATCGCCTGGCCGAGAACATTTCACTGCGGATTTACTTCTGAACGCAGAGGTGACGCCAGATTACACGACCCCTGCTCGAGCGTCCAGGATCATTTTCGAGGGTCGAACTAAAGCCTGAGTGCTCCGCGGGGGTGTCGGAGGTGACCTGCGGCGGGTCTTGGCGTCCGGAGCGGTGACTCCAGTCGTCATCGATGGCCGTCCCCGTTCGGATACTTCATGCTGCCGACATGTACCCGCATCGAAACGGCCGTCGTCCCGAAACAGAAAGTTCGGCAGCCGATACGTCGGTCGCCCGTTCTCAATTCCGCGCGAGATGATCACCAAGGCCGGGCGGCCGCCGGCCGCCCCAGGTCGCCACCGCACCCCCAGAGTTCCGGTCGCTCACCCCGGGGAATCGGGTCGCACGCCGCATGGAAATGTCTGGGGTTCTGCCCAGGGCGGGCGTCGGACACAATCGGTTCGTCCCCTCACCCCAGGAGTCGTCGGCATGCCACGTGGTCGACCGATCACCGCGCCCTCCTCGATGGAGCTCTGCGACCCGGACCTCTACGCTCAGGGACGCCCCGAGGAACTCTGGCAGCGGATGCGGCGGGCGGCCCCCGTGCACGAGGGCGAGTACGACGGTCGCCGGTTCCACGCCGTGCTGTCGCACGCCGAGATCTCCCGGGTCGTCAAGGACACCCGTAACTTCACCTCCCAGCAGGGCATGCGGCTGGATCAGAACCCCGCCGCGACGGCGGCGGCCTCGGGCAAGATGCTGATCATCACCGATCCGCCGCGGCACGGCGCGATCCGGCGGATCGTAGGCGGCGCCTTCACCCCGCGCATGGTGGCCCGGCTGGAGCGCACCATGCGCGACACGGTCACCGCCGTACTGGACGAGGCCCTGGAGACCGGCGAGTGCGACTTCACCCAGGTCGCGGCCGGGCTGCCGCTCTCGGTGATCTGCGACATGCTCGGTGTGCCGCCCGGCGACCGGGACTTCATGCTGGAGCGCACCATGGTGGCCTTCGGTGCGGGAACGGGAACGGAAACAGACCCGCTCGCGTCGGCCGCGGCGCACGCGGACATCCTGTCGTACTACGAGGAGTTGCTGGCCCGCCGCAGACGCGAACCCCAGGAGGACATCGTCACCGCGCTGGCGCACGGCACGGTCGACGGCGTTCCCCTCACCGACGAGGAGATCTTCCTCAACTGCGACGGGCTCGTGTCGGGTGGCAACGAGACCACGCGGCACGCGAGCGTCGGCGGCCTGCTGGCGCTGGTGCGGAATCCGGCGCAGTGGGAGTCGTTGCGCAAGGACCCGGATCTGCTGCCGGCCGCGGTGCAGGAGATCCTACGGTTCACCAGCCCCGCGATGCACGTGCTGCGCACCGCCACCGCCTCGGTGGAGATCGCCGGTCATGCGCTGGACCCCGGTGACCAGGTGGCGCTGTGGCTGGCGGCGGGCAACCGCGACGACGCGGTGTTCCCGGACCCTGACCGATTCGACGTGACCAGGCGGCCCAACCCCCACCTCGCCTTCGCGGCCGGGCCCCACTACTGCCTCGGCGCGGCACTCGCCACGCGGGAGCTCACCGTCCTGTTCGAGGAGCTGCTGCGGCGGGTCCGTGGCGCCGAGCTGACCGGCCCGCCGCGGCGGACGCGGTCGATCCTGATCTGGGGTTACGACGCGCTACCCGTGCGACTCGTCGCCGACTGACCCACCGCGCGAGCCGGAGGAAGCGATCATGAGCGAGGAGCGGACCGCGCACGCCGGACCCGGAGCCGCGCGGCAGGAGGTGAACCTCCCGGACGGCCGGCGGGTGTCGTGCACCAGCCCCGCGGAGGCGTTGCTCATCTGGCGGGAGGCGACGGGCAGCAGCGGCCTGTACGGGCTCGCCGCACGGGAGTTGCGCCCCCACGACACGGTTCTCGACATCGGCGCCAACATCGGGCTGGTGTCGATCGCGTTCACGGACGCGCAGCGCACGCTCCGGATCGTCGCCGCGGAACCGGTACCGGACGTCTACGCCTGTCTGCGGGACAACATCACCCGCCACGTCCCGGGAGCGACCGCGGTGCGCACCGCTGTGGGAGCCGCGCGCGGTGTTCAGGACTTCACCTACTACCCGGCAGCTCCCGGCAACTCCGGCCTGTACGCCGACCGAGCGGCCGACGACGCCCTCACCAGGACCTTCCTGCGCCACGGCGGTCTCGACGAGGAAGCCGTCGACATGATGATCGACGGACTGCACGACGGCCGGACGATCCAGGTCCCGGTCACAACGGTCTCCGACCTCATGAGCAAGCACGACCTCCGATCCGTCGCGCTGCTCAAGGTGGACGTCGAGCGTGCGGAACTCGACGTCCTGCGCGGTGTCGGTGCCGCCGACTGGCCGGGCATCGGCGCCGTCGTGGCGGAGGTCCACGACGAGGGCGGCCGGCTCGCACAGCTGAGCGAGTTGCTGCGGGACGTGGGCTTCTCGCTACGGGTGCGGCAGGACCCCGCACTGCGCGGCACCGAGATGTACGAGGTCTACGCCTACCGGGCGGGGCACTCGCGGGAACCGGTCGTGACGCATGACGCCCATGAGGAGGCGGGTCGATGAGCGCCGAGCAGGCAACGCTCGTCACGCTGGGCGGAGAGCAGTGGCAGGCGAACCGGACGCTGGTCTGTGTGCCTCACGCCGGTGGCAGCGCCGTGGCCTTCCACTCCTGGCACCGGGTGTTCGGCGCGCGCGGTATCGCGGTCCGGGCCGTGCACTGGGAACGGCCCGACGGGGCGGAACGCCGCTCCAGCATCGAGGCCCGCGCCGCCGCCCTCGCGAGCGCGGTGCGCGAGCTGCCGGAGCCGTGGATCCTGCTGGGCCACAGTCTCGGCGCGTTGATCGCCGCGGAGACGGTACGCCTGCTGGAGAACTCGGCCGGGCCGCTCCCGGAGCGTGCGGTGCTGTGCGCGGCTGCGCCTCCCGGCTACCGGCGGACCTTTCCGCCCAATGTGCTCAGGGCGTCCGACGAGCGCATGACCGCCTACGTCCGACGGCTCGGCGGTACGGACGAAAGCCTTCTGACCGATCCCGAGTTCGCCCCGCAGCTCTTGGCCGGGCTGCGCGCCGACCTGGACCTGATCGAGCGCTACACAGCGGATTTCGCGCACCCGTTGAAGTCGCCGGTCTCGGTGTACGGCGCCGCGGCGGACCGCGACGTCCCGGTCGAGTCGCTGGAGGGGTGGCGGCAGCTTGCCCCGGGAGCCCGGGTGCGCGTCTTCGGCGGTAACCACTTCTTCCTGCACGAGGACCCGGCCGCGGTCTGCCAGGCGGTGACGGCGGACTGCGCGCAGGACGGTCAGGACGGGGCCCGGGGATAGAATCGCCCGATGCCGCCACACCGTTCGGGCACACGTTCCACGCGTGCCGTATCGGGAGCCCTTCGTGTCCGAAAACAGACCACCGAACCCCTACACGACCGCCGCGTTGGCACGTCTGGTCCTCGCCGACCGGGCCCGCGACACCCTCGACGAGGCGCTCCGCCTGGTTCCCACTCTCGACGACGACCGACGAACCGCGCAGGAACTGCTGCTCCAGGCACTCCGGGTGCGCTCGTACGGCGACAAGCTGGTGGAGGCCGCCGTCCTGCACGCACGGGAGACCGGCTCCGACTGGACCGAGATCGCGGTCGCGATCGGCATCCGGACGGAGTCCGTCGCCGAGCGATGGCTGCCGGAGGAGCAGCGCTGGCAGGCCGGTCAGGGCTCACCCGATGCGGCACGAGCCCGGCGAGGACCTACCAGAGCTGACCATTCCTCAGGCCGCCTATGCGCCGGTGGCGTACGCGCACGACCTCGACGGTTGGGCAGGCCGGCATCTCGATCCCGTCGAGAGCGAGCGGTGGCGCGAGCGCGGGCTCGACGCGACACGCCCCGTGTCCGGAGGACTGGCCCGCGCGGGCGACGCCGACGATGCGTGAGATCGGCCGGCGGAAGCGGTGTGCGCGGCCCCGCGGCCGTCAGGCGGACGTGCTGCCGGGCCCGTTCAGCCGCAGCGGCAGAC
>KL568585.1:26455-30372 GCA_000715605.1 Streptomyces speibonae
GGCCAGTGCCAGCGCAGGCCAGCGGGCAAGCAGCCGGCCCAGCGCGATCTCGGCCTGGTGGCGTGCCAGACCGGCGCCCAGGCAGTAGTGCGGCCCGGCGCCGAACGACACGTGTGCCTCTCCGCGGCTCCGGTGCCGCCGGGTGACGTCCAGGCGCTCCGGCTCCGGGAACTCACGCGGATCGTGGTTGGCGCCGCTCAGCGCGGCCATCACCGCGTCCCCCGCCTGAAACGCCGCCCACCCGAGGTCGGCGTCCTCGGTGACGTACCGCATCCGCGACACCAGGACGGGCCCGCACCAGCGCAGCAGCTCGTGCACCGCCTGCGGCATCAGCTCCGGGTCGGCGCGGACCAGTGCCAGCTGGTCGGGGTGGGTCAGCAGCGCCCAGACGCTGTTGGCGAGGAAGTTGGCCGTGGTGTCGTGCCCCGCGATGACCAGGCTGAGCACCATCGTGACCAGTTCCCGGTCGGTGAGACGGTCGCCGTCCTGCGCCCGGATCAGCTCGCTGATCAGGTCGTCCGCCGGCTGGGACCGGCGGCGCTCGACCAGCGCTTGCGTGTAGTCCACGAGCGGGCCGAGCGTCTCCCCCAGCTTCTCCTGCTCGAACGAGAGCGCGTGGGTCCAGCGCAGCCAGACGGGGCGGTCGGCCATCGGCACCCCGACGAGCTCACAGATCACCGTGATGGGCAGCGGGTAGGCGAACAGACTCAGGAAGTCGACGACGCCGTCCTCGGCGTGTTCCGCCAGCCCGTCCAGGAGATCGTCCGTGAGCCGCTCGATGCGCGGACGGAGGGCGCGGATACGCCGTGCGGTGAACGCGGGCGCCACCAGACGGCGCAACCTGCTGTGGCTCGCCCCGTCGTTGTCGAGGAGTGTGTCCGCGAGATACGGGATGAGCTCCTCGGCGAGGCCGAGGTTCCGCATCGCGTTGACCTGCATGAGCGGCGCGCCGCCCGGGACCGAGCCCGGATCGTTCGCGAACCGGGGATCGGCGAGCATCGACCGTACGCCCTCATGGCGTCCGACGACCCACATCAACGACCCGTCGAGCGAGCGCATGGGACAGGCCGCTGCCTGCTCCCTCATATGCGTGTACACGGCGTGCGGGTCGGAAAGTATGTTGGGCGGCGCATGCGCGTCGGGCGAATTCTGCTGATCGCTGACAGGCTGACCACTCACGGTTGCCCTCCGTCTGCTTGTGGCGGCACACCAGACGTTGATCACTGACCCGATGAAACCGGTCCCGTCGGGTGGTATGAGAATGCGTCAACACCCGGGAGTCGAAGCACAGTTGGCGGGCGGACGCGCTCACCGGAGATTATCAGTCGCCCCCACCGCACGGTCGAGGTCACAACCCTGGACTACGCAGAGTCCAGGTGAGCTCATCCTGGGGTT
Organism: Streptomyces speibonae; assembly: GCA_000715605.1. GTDB lineage: Bacteria > Actinomycetota > Actinomycetes > Streptomycetales > Streptomycetaceae > Streptomyces > Streptomyces speibonae. Next base: position 27,851 of record KL568585.1, read on the forward strand.
CTTCTGGGGTGCGCCCCTGGTGCGGTGACCGACCTTCGTCGCAAAGGATTGCCAAGGATCTTCCGAGTGCACGACGGCGGGGCGGTGTGAGCGTGTATGGATCTTCGGCAAACCGGCATCATGACGGCACCGGCGTACTCGCTCGACGGAGGACGCTCGCTGCACCGGTGGTTGCGGAACATGCGGTTGCACCACCCGGTGCATCGGGATCCGCTCACTCGCGTGTGGACGCTCTACCGGCACCGTGACATCACGCGGGCCACCGCCGACCCGGGCACCTTCTCGTCGGAGCTGTGGCGGTACCTGCCCGGGGAGATGGGCACCGGCGACCTCACCGCGGGCAACCTGACGGCGATGGATCCGCCCCGGCATCGCCTGGTGCGTGATCTGGTCAGTCGCTCGTTCACCGCCCGCGCGGTCGCGCCACTGCGGCCCAGGATCACCGCCATGGCGGCCCGGCTGGTCGACGCCGTCGCCGACCGCGGCGAGATGGACGTCGTCGCCGACCTCTCCGATCCGCTTCCCGTCCTGGTGATCGCCGATCTGCTCGGTCTGCCGACGGAGGAATGGGAGCTGTTCCGCGACTGGGCACAACGCCTGCTCTCGGTGGACAAGGGCGACCTGACGGACGAGGCGGTCCGCAAGCGCGTCACGGATACCCAGAAGGAGTTGCTGGACTACCTGAAGGTCCACTGTCGGCGGCGCCGGGCGAATCCCCAGGAGGATCTGATCAGCCACCTGACCCAGGCCGAGGTCGGCGGGGAGCGGCTCACCGAGGAAGAGGTGGTGAACTTCGCCAACCTCCTCCTTCTCGCCGGTCATGTGACGACCACGCTGCTGCTGGCGAACATCGTCCTGACGCTCGACGAGCACCCCGCCGCGGCAGCCGAGGTGCGCGCCGACCGGACGCTGATAGCGGGGGCCATCGAGGAGACCCTCCGGTACCGGCCGGTGATCGTCAGTAACATGCGGGTCACCACCCGTGCGGTCACGATCGGTGCCGAGCAGTTGCCGGCGGGCCAGTTCGTGTCGTTGTCGTTCATCTCCGGCAACCGCGACGAGCAGCACTTCACCGACGCCGACCGGTTCGACATCCACCGTGACGCCCGCAAGCATCTGGGGTTCGGCCACGGGATCCACTACTGCCTGGGTGCGCCGCTGGCCCGCCTCGAGCTGGGGATCGCGCTCGAGGCGATGCTCGACCGCTTCAGCCGGTTCGAGGTGACGCGCACGCCCGTCGACTACTACGACACGCCCGGGGTCGCCGGTCCGCGTTCCCTGCGCATCGCCTTCCGTCACCACTGATCCGACACCTCGGGTCGCCGCACATGACGCGATCGTCGGTCACAACGTCCTGCCGACCAGGTCCACGCGGAGAGAGCCATGAAACTCACCGAGGAACAGCTCGCGAGCTACCACAACGACGGATTCGTGCTGCTGGAGAACGTGTTCTCCGGCGATGAGATCGAGACCCTGTGCATCGCGCTGGCCGAGGACCAGCGCGTGCCGGGCCCGCGTCTGATCACCGAGAACGACGGCGTCACCCCGCGGTCGATCTACGCCTCGCACACCCGCCACCCGGTCTTCGAGCGGCTGGTACGCACCGAGCGGCTGCTCGGCCCGGCCCGGCAGATCGCCGGTGAGGACCTCTACGTACACCAGATGAAGGTCAACTCGAAGCAGGCGTTCGGCGGCGAGCAGTGGGCGTGGCACCAGGACTACATCGTCTGGCGCGACGCCGACAACATGCCGGCCGCCTCGCAGGTGAACGTCGCGCTCTTCCTCGACGACGTCACCGAGTTCAACGGCCCGGTGATCTTCCTGCGAGGATCGCACCAGCTCGGCACGCTGGAACGCGGAGCCTCCGCACAGGACCACGGCACCGGCCACATCGACCCGGACGCGTACTCCCTGACCCCGGCCGAGCTCGCCGATCTGGTCAAGCAGCACGAGATGGTCAGCCCGAAGGGCCCGCGTGGCGGCGTGCTGCTGTTCAGCCCGCAGATCGTCCACGGGTCCGGGACCAACGTCTCCCCGTTCGCCCGCCGCCTGCTGATCCTCACCTACAACCCTGTGTCGGCCGCGCCGCGCCCGGTCGGTCTCCCGCGCCCGGAGCACCTCGTCGGCCGCGACCACGCGCCGCTCGAGGTCGACTGCGGCCCGTTCGACCGTCCCTGACCACGATCCCGCCGCCCCGACGACCCGATGGAAGTGAGCATGAGCTCTGCTGATGTAGCGGCCGCGACTCAACTGCCCGGCGCGCGGTCCACAATCGTCCGGTTGTACGAGTCGACGGTCGAGGCGCACCCCGACGCGCCAGTGATCACCGACGGTAGCCGCTCGTGGTCGTACCGGGAGCTGAACTCCGCCGCCAACCGCATCGCGTGGTGGCTGATCGAGCGGGGCGTCGGGCCGGAGCAGACGGTGGGCGTTGCCCTCGCCCGCGGCATCGACCAGGTCGCCGCGCTGCTCGGCACGCTCAAGGCGGGCGCCGTCTATCTGCCGCTCGACCCGGTCCTGTC
>KL568585.1:30558-32535 GCA_000715605.1 Streptomyces speibonae
GAACCTGGTGCTGGCCGGCGGCACGGACGGCGGCTTCCCCGGTGCCGTTCATGTCGGCGCCCCGTCCGTCGCCGCTGCATGGGCCACGCAGCCCGAGAGCAACCCCGGGGAGGCCGACCGGGTCTGCGCGCTCACCGCGGACCACCTCGCGTACGTCATCTACACGTCCGGCTCCACCGGGACGCCGAAGGGCGTCGGCGTCAGCCACGGCAGCGCCGTCAACCTCGCCCGCACCATCACCGGTCAGTACGCCCCCGGCGACATCCCGCGCGTGCTGCAACTGGCGTCGCTCGGTTTCGACGTCGCGATCTGGGAACTGCTCACCGTGGTCGCCACCGGTGGCACCCTGGTCGTCCCCCAGGCCGAGCAGCTCTTGGGTGACGACCTGCTCCGGGTGCTTCGGAAGGAACGGATCACGTGCGTCACGCTTCCGGTCCCGGTGCTGGCATCGCTTCCGCCGGACGCCGAGAACCTGCTGCCCGACCTGACCACCGTGCACATCGGCGGCGAGAACTGCCCGCCCGAACTGGTGCGCCGATGGTCGGCGGGCCGCCGGCTGATCAACGGGTACGGCGCGACCGAGACCACCGTGGCCGCCACCCTCACCGCGCCGCTGACCGGCACCCGGGCCCCGATCGGCACGCCCATCGCGCACACCCGCGTCTACGTGCTGGACGACCGACTGGCACACCTCGCCCCGGGGCAGGCGGGCGAGCTGTACGTCGCGGGCGCCAACGTGGCACGGGGATATCTGCGCCGTTCGGGTCTGACCGCCACCCGCTTCCTCGCGGATCCCTACGGCCCGCCCGGTTCGCGGATGTACCGCACCGGCGATGTCGGCCTGCGACGCCCGGACGGCCAGCTGGAGTTCCTGCGCCGCGCCGACGACCAGGTCAAGATCCGTGGCGCTCGGGTGGAGCCCGGCGAGCTCGAAGCAGTGCTGCAACGGCGGGCCGACGTCGTGCACGCGGCCGTCGCCGTACGCGCCGACGCCCGCGGGGAACGGCAGCTCGTCGCCTATGTGGTGCCGTCCCCCTCCGCCGCGACGAACGCTGCGGAGTTGCGTGACGAATTGCGCACCACGCTGCCGGCGTACCTGGTCCCGGCGAGCGTCGTGCTGCTCGACAGCCTGCCGCTGACCCCGAACGGCAAGGTCGACCGCGACGCCCTTCCGGACCCGCAGTACACCCCGGCCGGGCTGGAGCGGACCGCGCGCAGCCCGCTGGAGGACATGCTCCGGGTGCTGTTCTCCGAGATCCTCGAGCTGCCGCAGGTCGGTTTCGACGACAGCTTCTTCGACCTGGGCGGGCACTCCCTGCTGGCCGGCCGGCTGATCGGCCGGATTCGCGGCACGCTCGGCCTCGAGGTCGACATGAGGGACTTCTTCGAGAGGCCGACCCCGGCGGGCCTCGCCGCGCACCTGCGGCGGCAGGAGGCCGGCTCGGCCCGCCCGGAGCTGACCCGTCTGCCGCGGCCCGAGCGGATCCCGCTGTCCTTCGCGCAGCTGCGCCTGTGGTTCCTGCACCGGCTCCAAGGGCCGTCGGCGACGTACAACATGCCGCTCGCCCTGCACATGACCGGCGCGGTCGACACCGGCGCGCTCGCCGCGGCCCTGGCCGACGTCGTCCGCCGCCACGAACCGCTGCGCACCCTCAACCCCGAGATCGACGGACAGCCGTACCAGCAGATCCTGAACCCCGAGGAGGTACGCCCGGACCTGCCCGTCCGCCGGATCGACGCGGCGGACCTGGACAAGGAACTGCGCCAGTCGGCACGGTACGAGTTCGACCTGGCGCGGCAGATCCCGGTCCGGGCCGAGCTGCTCGTCCTCGGCCCCGACGAGTCCGTGCTGATGCTCGTCATCCACCACATCGCCGGTGATGGCTGGTCCGGGGCGCCGCTGGCCAGGGACCTGGTCACCGCTTACTCCGCGAGGCGCGACGGAACCGCACCGCAGTGGCTGTCTCTTATACACAT
>KL568585.1:32728-33507 GCA_000715605.1 Streptomyces speibonae
GCCGCTCCCGGTCCAGTACGCCGACTACACGCTCTGGCAACGCGCGATGCTCGGCGACGAGGAGGACCCGGCCAGCCCGCTGAACGAGCAGTTGCGGTACTGGCGCGAGCAACTCGCCGAGCTTCCCGACGAGATCACCGTCCACGGCGACCGGCCCCGGCCGGCCGTGGCGACCTACCAGGGCGGCGTTGTCCAGATCACCATGGACGACGAGCTGCACGCCGGTATAGCGGAGCTCGCCAGGGACAACGGCGCCACCGTCTACATGGTTCTGCAGGCGGCCCTGGCGGCGCTGCTGACCCGGCTCGGCGCGGGCACCGACATCGCCATCGGCGCCGGTGTCGCCGGCCGGTCCGAGCCCGCCCTCGACGACCTGGTCGGGCTCTTCGTCAATATGCTGGTGCTGCGCACCGACACGGCCGGCGCCCCGCGGTTCACGGATCTGCTCAACCGGGTGCGCGACACCAGTCTCGCGGCGTACAGCCATCAAGACATCCCGTTCGAGCAGCTGGTCGAGAGCCTCAACCCGCACCGGAGCGCCGGGCGCCAATCGCTGTTTCAGGTCGCGCTGGTCCTGCAGAACAACACCTCCGTGCCGTTCGACCTGCCCGGACTGCGGGTACGCGCCGAGACGGTGCCGACCGGCACCGCCCGCTTCGACCTGTCGCTGAGCGTCACCGAGAGCGCGGCGCCCGACGGCACCCCGGCCGGCATCAGCGGCACGGCGGAGTACGCCGCCGACCTCTACGACCGGCAGACGGTACAGGCCGTCGTCGACC
>KL568585.1:33665-34335 GCA_000715605.1 Streptomyces speibonae
AGAGATGTGTATAAGAGACAGGTACAGGCCGTCGTCGACCGCTGGACCCAGTTGATCCGCCAGATCGTGGCGGACCCCGGTCGCCGGATCGACACCCTGGACGTCACCACCCCCGACGACGAGTCCCGGCTGGCCGGGTGGCGCAGGTACGGGCAGGACGTCGCGCCGGTGACCTTCAGCGATCTGTTCGAGCGGCAGGTGGCGGCCACGCCCGACGCCATCGCCGTGAGCGACGGCAGCAACGTCTGGACCTACGGTGAGCTGAACCGGTACGCCAACCACGTCGCCGGCCGGCTCATCGACCGGGGCATCGGCCCGGAGGACTTGGTCGGCATCGCGATGCCGCGGTCCGCCGGCCTGGTGGCGGCGCTGCTCGGAGTGCTCAAGGCCGGTGCGGCGTACGTGCCGGTGGACCTCGTCTTCCCGGCCCGCCGCAACCGGCATGTGATCACCGACTCGGCCCCCCGGCTGGTGCTGACCTCCCGTGACGGCGTGGAGAACCTGCCCTCCGACCTGACCTGCGAGCTGGTCATGGTCGACGAGGACGGGTTCGTCTGCTGGCAGACGGGCCGGGAGGACAACCCCACCGACGATGACCGCATCCGGCCGGTGAACGTCGACAACCCGGCGTACGTCATCTACACGTCCGGTTCGACCGGCCGGCCCAAGG
>KL568585.1:34566-36461 GCA_000715605.1 Streptomyces speibonae
GGTGGTGACCCACCGCGGCCTCGCCGACTTCGCCGAGACGCTGCGGCAGCGGTGCGCGGCGGACCAGGGCAGCCGGGTGCTGCAACTGTCGTCGCCCAGCGTGGACGCCTCGGTGCTGGAAATGGTGTGGGCGTTCAGCTCCGGGGCCCGGCTGGTCATCGCCAGCCAGCACCGCCTGGCCGGTGAGGAACTCGCCCAGGCACTGACCGAGCACCGCATCACCCACGCGCACGTCCCGCCGTCCGCGCTGAGCACCCTGGCGCCGGAGACGGCCGGCCGGCTCCCCGAGTTCCGCATGCTCAGCGTCGGCGCGGAGGCCTGCCCGCCCGAGCTCGTCCGGCTGTGGCTGCCGGGGCGTGATGTCGTGAACGCGTACGGCCCGACCGAGTGCACGATCGCCGCCTCGCACACGTTCCCGCTGACCGAGGCGCGCGCACCGATCGGCAAGCCGGTGTCCAACTCCGAGCTGCACGTCCTGGACGAGACGCTCCGGCCGGCCGCTCCCGGCGTGCCGGGCGAGTTGTACATCGGCGGCGCAGGCCTGGCCAGGGGTTACCTCAACCGGCGCGGCCTGACGGCGTCGCGGTTCGTCGCGAGCCCGTTCGGCGACCCCGGTTCGAGGATGTACCGGACCGGTGACGTCGTCCGGTGGAATGCCGAAGGCGAGCTGGAATACCTGGGGCGCTCCGACGAGCAGGTGAAGGTCCGGGGCTTCCGGGTCGAACCCGCCGAGGTCGAACGCGTCCTCGCGAACCAGCCGTCGGTCGAGCGGGCGGTGGTGGTGCCGCGCCGGGACCGTTCGGGAGCCGTTTCCCTGGCGGCGTACACCGTGCTGGCGGCGGAGGCGGCGACCGCAGGCTTCGACGATCAGCTGTCCGAGTGGAATGACCTCTACGACCAGGTGTACACCGGCTTCTCCGGTGACGCGGGCCACGACTTCGTGGGCTGGAACAGCTCGTTCACCGGTGGCCCGATCCCGGTCGAGGAGATGCGGGAATGGCAGCGGGCCGCGGTGGACGCGGTGCTGCGGTTCGGTCCCGGCCGGGTCCTGGAGGTCGGCGCGGGTTCCGGTCTGCTGATGACCCCGCTGGCGGACGTGGTCGACGAGTACTGGGGAACCGACCTCTCACAGGTCTCGATCGACCGGCTCCGGGATTTCGCCCGCGCACGTGGGTGGAAACACGTGCGGTTGTCCTGTCGGCCGGCGCACGACGTATCCGGCTTGCCCCGCCGCCGTTTCGACACCGTCGTCATCAACTCGGTGGTGCAGTACTTCCCGAGCGCCGACTACCTGCGCGACGTGCTGACGCAGGTCATGGACCTGCTCGCCGACGGCGGCCGGGTGATCATCGGCGATGTCCGGCACTATGGCCTGCTCCGCGTGTTCCACGCGGCGGTGCACGACTTCCGTGGCACCCAGGGGCTGCGCGCGGCGGTGGAGCGCGCGATGGCGGTGGAGAAGGAGTTGCTGCTGGCTCCGGAGTTCTTCACCTCCTTCCGGCATCCGGCCGTCTCCGGTGTCGAGGTGTCGCTCAAGGCCGGCCGGGCGCCGGCCGAACTGGCCGGTTACCGCTACGAGGTCGTCCTGCACACCGCACCGGCGCGGCGGCTCGCGGATCTGCCCGTACTCGTGTGGGGCCGGGACATCACCGATCTGGACGAGGTGACCGGTCCGGCGCGGGTGACGCACATCCCCAATCCCCGGCTGGCCGATGGCGTGGCTGCGATGCGGGTGCTGGACGGCGCGGACGCGGTGCCGACGTGGGCGGGGCGCGAGCTCGAGCCCGAGGCGGTGCGGCAGTGGGCGGCGGCGCGCGGCATGCGGGCGGTGCCGACCTGGTCGCCGAGTCGCTGGAACACCTACGACGTCGTGCTGGCGGACGCCGCCGAGGCGG
>KL568585.1:36666-37088 GCA_000715605.1 Streptomyces speibonae
GGAGCCGCTGGCCGGCGTGTATCGCCCGGCCGAGGCCGTCGAGCAGGCCAACGTCCCGGCGGTGGCCCGTACCGTCGGCGAACTGGTCTCCGAACTGCGCTCCACGGTGAAGGAGCTGCTGCCGGACTACATGGTTCCGGCGACGATCACCCCGATCGAGCGGATCCCGGTCACCCCGAACGGAAAGGTCGACCGCCGGGCGCTGCCGGACCCGGAGGTGACAGTCTCAGACGGCCGACAGCCGCGGACGCCGCAGGAGCAGATCCTGTGCGAGCTGTACGCCGACATCCTGGGCCTGGAGCGGGTGGGTGTCGACGACAGCTTCTTCGACCTGGGCGGGCACTCGCTGCTCGCCACCCGGCTGACCAGCCGGATCCGCTCGGTGCTGGGCGTCGAGGCACTCCTGCAGCAGATCTTCTCGG
>KL568585.1:37352-37546 GCA_000715605.1 Streptomyces speibonae
TTCTCGGCGCCTTCGCCGGCGGAGTTGGCGGTGGTGCTGGGTGAGGGGCGGGGGCGGGTGCAGGTGGCGTTGGAGCGGGTGCCGCGTCCTGAGTTGTTGCCGTTGTCGTCGGCTCAGCAGCGGCTGTGGTTCCTGCACAAGCTGGAGGGTCCGTCGGCGACGTACAACTCGCCGTTGGCGGTCCGGTTGTGGGG
>KL568585.1:37773-38805 GCA_000715605.1 Streptomyces speibonae
ACGTACAACTCGCCGTTGGCGGTCCGGTTGTGGGGGGATCTGGATGTGGCGGCGTTGCGGGCCGCTCTGGGTGATGTGGTCGGTCGTCATGAGGCGTTGCGGACGGTGTTCGCCGAGTCGGACGGGGTGCCGTATCAGCGGATCCTGGATGTCGCGGAGGTCGACCTGCCGGTTTGTGAGGTGGTGGGGGGTGAGCTGCCGGGCATGCTGCGGGAGGCGGCCCGTTATGAGTTCGATCTCTCGTGTGAGATTCCGGTGCGGGCGTGGTTGTTCGCGGTTGGTTCCGGGGAGTGGGTGCTGCTGCTGGTCGTGCACCATGTTGCCGCGGACGGCTGGTCGCTGGGGCCGCTGGCGCGGGATCTGGCCCGGGCGTATGCGGAGCGTGGGGCCGGCCGTGGTCCGTCCTGGTCGCCGTTGCCGGTCCAGTACGCGGACTACACCCTGTGGCAGCGGCGGTTGTTGGGTGATGAGTCGGATCCGGACAGTGTGTTCGGGCGGCAGCTGGCTTATTGGCGTGGGCAGTTGGCGGGGTTGCCGGAGCAGGTGACGTTGCCGGCCGATCGTGTGCGGCCGCAGACGGCGTCGTATGCGGGTGACGTGTGCATGTTCCGTGTCGAGGCCGGTCTGCATGCCGATCTGCTGAGGCTGGCGCGGCGCAGCGGTGCGACGTTGTTCATGGTGTTGCAGGCGGCGCTTGCCGCGGTGCTGACACGCTCGGGTGCGGGCACCGATGTGCCGATCGGTAGTCCGGTCGCGGGCCGGACCGATGACGCACTCGATGATCTGGTGGGTTTCTTCGTCAACACGCTGGTGCTGCGTGCGGACACTTCCGGGAACCCGTCCTTCGAGGAACTGTTGCAGCGCGTGCGGGACACTTCTCTGGCCGCGTACGCGCATCAGGATGTGCCGTTCGAGTTCCTGGTGGAGAAGCTCAACCCGCATCGCAGTACCGCTCACAGTCCCCTGTTCCAGGTCCTGCTGGCCTTCCAGAACAACCCGGAAACCAGCTTCGACCTACCCGGCCTGCGCACC
>KL568585.1:39060-39388 GCA_000715605.1 Streptomyces speibonae
CCGAGCCCGACGAGATCGTCACCGGCGTGTCCCGGGTGGACCTCACTCTCAACATCACCGAGACGTTCGGCGACGACGGCTCACCGCAGGGCATCCGCGGCGCCGTCGAGTACGCGACCGATCTGTACGACGCGAGCACCATCGAGTCGTTCATGTCACGCTTCGTGCGTATGCTGCAGGCGGCCGTCGAGGACCCGGGCCGCCGGATGAACGCCATCGACCTGCTCTCCGACGAGGAGAACGCCACGGTCCTCGCCCTGTCCGGACGCGACGGTGCGGCCCCCGGACAGCTGGTCTGGCCGGCGATCTTCGAAGCCACGGCTGCCGC
>KL568585.1:39644-40173 GCA_000715605.1 Streptomyces speibonae
GTACCTGATAGGCCGGGGCGTGGGCGCCGAGGACGTGGTCGGCGTGCTGATGCCGCGCGGCGCGATGCAGATCGCCACCATTCTCGGGATCGGCAAGGCGGGCGCCGCGTTCCTGCCGATCGACCCGGCCTACCCGGCGGAACGGGTCCGCTACCTCGTCGAGGACGCCCGGCCGAAGGTCCTGTTCACCGACACCGCCCACGCGGACGCGGTCGCCGGGGCCGGCGCGATCACGGTCGACGACCCGGCCGTGGCCTCCGCTCTCCGGGACATGCCGGTGACGGACCCGGCCGATGCCGACCGGCGGAGCGCCCTGCGGGTCGAGCACCCGGCATACGTCATCTACACGTCGGGGTCGACGGGCCGGCCCAAGGGCACGATCGTCACCCACACGGGTCTGTTCGCGCTGGCGGTCAGCGGTGGTGAGCGGGCGGATGTCGACCGGGACAGCCGGGTTCTGCAGCTCACCTCGCCGAGCTTCGACGTCTTCGTCTTCGAGTTCCTCACCACGTTCCACGCGGGTGGGGGG
>KL568585.1:40370-43135 GCA_000715605.1 Streptomyces speibonae
GGGGCTGGTGGTGCCCGAACCGGGTCGGCTGGCGGGTGAGGAGCTGGCGGGGTTGTTGGCGGGTGCGGGTGTGTCGCATGCGTTCGTGCCGCCGTCGGTGCTGGCGACGTTGCCGGAGGAGGCGGCGGGTGGGCTGCCGGGGTTGCGGAGTCTGGTGGTCGGTGGGGAGGCGTGTTCGGCGGATCTGGTGCGTCGTTGGTCGGTGGGCCGGCGGATGACGAACCTGTACGGTCCGACGGAGACGACGGTGGCGGCGTCGGTGAGCCGTCCGCTGTCGGGTGGTGCGCATCCGATCGGTGCTCCGTTGGCGGGGACGCGGGTGTATGTGCTGGACGCGGGTCTGGGGATGGTGCCGCGGGGTTCGCGGGGTGAGCTGTATATCGGGGGCGTGGGGGTCGCGCGGGGGTATCTGGGCCGCTTCGGTCTGACGGCGTCGCGGTTCGTCGCTGATCCGTTCGGTCCGGCGGGGTCGCGGATGTACCGGACCGGTGATGTGGTCCGCTGGAACGCCGACGGCGAGCTCGAGTACCTCGGCCGCTCCGATGATCAGCTCCAGATCCGGGGAATCCGCGTCGAACCGGGCGAGATCGAGGCCACGCTGGCGGCGCATCCGGATGTGGCCCGTGCCGTCGTGGTGGTCCGCGGCGATCGACGAGGCGATCCCGCGCTGGTCGGCTACATGGTCCCCGCGCGGCAGGGTGCCGATTCCGCGGCCGTACGCGAGGACCTCCGCCGCGTGCTGCCCGACCACCTGGTACCGGTCGCGGTCGTGGCGCTGCCGGAGATCCCGCTGACACCGAACGGCAAGCTCGACCGCGAGGCGCTGCCGGAACCGGAGTTCGAGACCTCGGGGGGACGAGACCCTCGTACGCCGGAGGAAGAGATCCTGTGCGGGCTCTTCGCCGAGATTCTGGGTCTGGACCGGGTCGGCGTGGAGGACAGCTTCTTCGACCTGGGCGGCCACTCGCTGCTGGGTACCCGGCTGATCAGCCGGATCCGTGCCGAACTCGGCTTCGAGGTCCGGCTGCTCACCCTGTTCGAGGCCTCGACGCCGGCCGCGCTGGGGCGGGCGATCCTCGAAGCGAACTCCCCGGCCCGGGGCGCGCTCGTGCCGTTGCCGCGGCCGGCCGTGCTGCCGCTGTCGTTCGCCCAGCAGCGGCNCTTCTTCGACCTGGGCGGCCACTCGCTGCTGGCCACCCGGCTGACCAGCCGCATCCGCGCCGTCCTCGGCATCGAGGTGCCCCTGCAGCAGGTGTTCACCGCGTCGTCACCCGCCCGGCTCGCCGTGGTGCTGGCACAGACGTCGGGCCCGGACCGCACGGTGCCCGCCCTCGTGCCGGAGCCCAGGCCGGAGGCGCTGCCCCTGTCGTTCGCTCAGCAGCGGCTGTGGTTCCTGCACAAGCTGGAGGGACCGTCGCCGACGTACAACATGCCCCTCACGTTGCGCCTGACGGGCGTCCTCGACGTGCCCGCGCTACGGTTGGCGCTGGCCGACGTCGTCGCCCGGCACGAGGCACTGCGCACTGTCTTCGCCGAGCACGAGGGCGAGCCGTACCAGCGGATCCTGGACGTTGACGAGATCACGATCCAGCTACCCGTGCGCGATGCCGACGACGCCGTCCTGGACGAGGAGTTGCAGGCCGCGGCACGGCACCGGTTCGACCTGGCCCACGAGATCCCGCTGCGGGCGTCGCTGTTCGCGGTCGGCCACGACGAGTGGGTGCTGATGCTGGTCCTGCACCACATCGTCGCCGACGGCTGGTCATTGCGGCCGCTGGCGCGCGACCTGGCGACGGCGTACGCCGCGCGCAGGGCTGGCCGGGCCCCGGACTGGTTCCCGCTGCCGGTGCAGTACGCCGACTACACCCTGTGGCATCGTGAACTGCTCGGGGACGACGCGGACCCGGACAGCGAGTTCGGCCGCCAGTTCGCGTTCTGGCGGGACCGGCTCGCGGGCCTGCCGGAGCAGGTGACGCTGCCCCCCGCCGCCCGCGGCCGGGGGTGGGCAGCTACCAGGGCGACGTGAGCACCTTCCAGGTCGATGCGGGACTGCACGCCGAGCTGATGGCGCTGGCCCGGCAGACCGGTTCGACGCTGTTCATGGTGCTGCAGACGGCGCTGTCCGCGCTGCTGACCCGGTCCGGCGCCGGAACGGATGTGGTGGTCGGCGCCGGCGTGGCCGGCCGCACCGACGAACGGCTCGACGATCTGGTCGGCTTCTTCGTCAACATGGTGGTGCTGCGCACCGATACCTCCGACGACCCGACCTTCGCCGAGTTGCTCCAGCGGGTACGCGCCACCAGCCTCGCCGCCTACTCGCATCAGGACATTCCGTTCGAGTACGTGGTCGAGAAGATCAATCCCTTGCGGTCGGCGTCGCACCAGTCGCTGTTCCAGATCGCCATGGTCCTGCAGAACAACGCCGAGGCCGACTTCGCGCTCTCCGATCTGCGGGTGCGGCAGGAGGGGCACGGCACCGGCACCTCCCGCTTCGACATGTCGCTGAGCCTCACCGAGACCACCTCGGCCGNCCCGACGGAAGTCCGGCGGGCCTCACCGGCGTTGTGGAGTTTTCCACCGATCTGTACGAGCGTTCGACGATCGAGGCGTTCTCGGCGCGGTGGGTGCGGGTGTTGAGGGCGATGGTGGCGGCGCCGTGGTCCCGGCTGAGCGAAGTGGATCTGCTCGGTGCCGAGGAGCGGGTCCGGCTGCTGAGCCAGTGGGGGACGGCCGGGACCGCTGTCGAGGCGGTGACCCTGGCGGAG
>KL568585.1:43392-43600 GCA_000715605.1 Streptomyces speibonae
TGTGCTGATGCCGCGTGGTGCGATGCAGATCGCCGCGGTGTTGGGTGTGGCGAAGGCGGGTGCGGCGTATCTGCCGGTGGATCCGGCCTATCCGCCGGCCCGGGTGGACTACTTGCTCGAGGACGCCGGACCGGCGCTGGTGATCGACGAGACGGTCCTGTTCGAGGGAGAGTCCGAGCACGACCCCGGTGAGCGGGACCGGGTACGT
>KL568585.1:43923-44412 GCA_000715605.1 Streptomyces speibonae
CGTGGTGACCCACCGCGGACTCGCTAGCATGGCGGCGACTCAGCAGCGGCTCGGAGTGAGCGAGGGCTCCCGGGTGCTGCAGTTCGCCGCGCTCGGCTTCGACGCCGCGGTCTGGGAACTCGTGATGGCCCTCGGTTCGGGCGCCGCCCTGGTGCTGCCCGAGACCGACCGCCTCGCCGGCGAGGACCTGGCGGCCGTCCTGCGCGAACACCGCATCACCCACCTCACCCTGCCGCCCACCGTGCTGGCGACGCTGCCCGCCGAGGCCGCCACCCAGTTGCCCGACCTCGACACCCTGGTGGTGGCGGGCGAGGCGTGCACGCCCGAGCTGACCGCGCGATGGTCGCCCGGCCACCGCATGTTCAACGCCTACGGTCCCACCGAGTCGACCGTCTGCGCGTCGATGAGCAGGGAACTGTCGCCCGGCTCCGCGCTGATCGGCGGTCCGGTGTCGGGCACTCGGCTGTACGTGCTGGACGAGTCCCTCGC
>KL568585.1:44668-44921 GCA_000715605.1 Streptomyces speibonae
TCCCTCGCCCTGGCGGCACCGGGTGTGCCGGGCGAGCTGTACATCGCGGGTGCCGGGGTGGCACGGGGCTATGGGCGGCGCCCGGCCCTGACGGCCTCGCGTTTCCTCGCCGATCCGTACGGGCCGGCCGGGACGCGCATGTACCGCACCGGCGACCTGGTCCGCTGGAACGCCGACGGCGACCTGGAATACCTCGGCCGCTCCGACGAACAGGTGAAGATCCGGGGCTTCCGCGTGGAGCCCGGCGAGGTGG
>KL568586.1:0-2570 GCA_000715605.1 Streptomyces speibonae
GCCGACCACCTCCCGCACGCCCGCCTTCTTCGCCGACGCCTTCCCGGCGGCCTCCCCGGACGAGGCTCCCCGCGCGGCGGCCGTCCTCTTCGACGTACCACCCGCCTCCGCAGCAGACGCCGCGTTCTCCCGCGCGGAACCCCCGGCCGTGCTCTCCTCCGGCGCCTTTCCCGGTGCTCCGCCCGCCTCCGAGGCGGGCCCCGGCCGACGCCGGGCGTGCTCCGCCGCGCCCTTGCCGGTGGCGGCCTGTCCTGCGGGACCCGCCGACGCCGTCCCGCCCGTCTTTGGAGGCGATGCCGTGGACTCCCGTGCGGGGTCCGTGCCCGGGGGCGGTGCCCCCGCCCGCGCCGACGCGGTCGTGGGTGCCTTCGCGCTCGGAGCCGGTCCGGGTCCGCCGGACGGCGCCGACTGCTGTACAGCGGTCTTCTTCGCCACCATGGCCGCGGCCCCTTCACATATTGTGATCTTGCGCGCGAATCGTGCTGGGACGATAAATCGACTCGAGTCCCTCGGCAACGGGGCGCACCGCCCGATTCCCCCGCCCCGCGGACGCCGCGCGGCGAGCCTGCATCCGTTGTGCCCAGCTCCCCGCCGGGTATGCCGACCAGGGGCACCTCGGCCGATCCCGAACACGCGTACCTCGCCATTCGGGGCATGTCAGGTCATACGTCCACCGGAAAACCGGCGGCCGCTGTCCGCGCCGCGCCGTACACTGGGCGGAGCGAGAAGCGTGGATGGGGACGAGTAGCGGCGTAAGCAGCCCGCAGCGACCCGGGGACGGTGTGAGCCCGGGGGCGAGCGCGACGTGAAGATCACCCCGGAGCCGCCGGAAGAAACCCCGCGAGGGGCGGTAGAACCGGCATCGCGACCCCAATGAGGGGGCTCACCGGAGCGGACGAAGCACCGGGGAGCCAAGGAGGGTGGTACCGCGGGAGCGCGCCGGACGGCGGCGTCGAGATCGACACAGCTCTCGTCCCTCCGGACGGAAGGCAGCAAGTCCGCCGGAGGAAGCCCGCTGATGACATCGCCGACGTACCGCCAGGTACCAGCCCAGGTCGACCTGCCCGCCCTCGAGCACGCGGTGCTCGACTTCTGGCGCGAGCAGAAGATCTTCGCCAAGAGCCTGGAGCAGTCCGAGGGCCGCCCCGAGTGGGTGTTCTACGAGGGCCCGCCGACCGCCAACGGCATGCCCGGCGCCCACCACATCGAGGCCCGCGTCTTCAAGGACGTCTTCCCCCGCTTCCGCACCATGCGCGGCTACCACGTGGCCCGCAAGGCCGGCTGGGACTGCCACGGCCTCCCCGTGGAGCTCGCCGTGGAGAAGGAGCTCGGCTTCTCCGGCAAGCAGGACATCGAGGCGTACGGCATCGCCGAGTTCAACGCCAGGTGCCGCGAGTCCGTGACCCGGCACACCGACGCCTTCGAAGAGCTCACGACCCGCATGGGCTACTGGGCCGACCTGCAGAACCCGTACCGCACGATGGACCCCGAGTACATCGAGTCCGTCTGGTGGTCGCTGAAGGAGATCTTCAACAAGGGCCTGCTGGTCCAGGACCACCGCGTCGCCCCCTGGTGCCCGCGCTGCGGCACCGGCCTGTCCGACCACGAGCTGGCGCAGGGCTACGAGACGGTCGTGGACCCGTCCGTCTACGTCCGCTTCCCGCTCACCTCCGGCCCGCTGGCCGGCGAGGCCGCGCTCCTGGTGTGGACGACCACGCCCTGGACCCTGGTCTCCAACACGGCCGTCGCCGCCCACCCCGAGGTCACCTACGTCGTCGCCACGAACGGTGAGGAGAAGCTGGTCGTCGCCGAGCCGCTGCTCGCCAAGGCGCTCGGCGAGGGCTGGGAGACCACCGGGCAGTCCTTCACGGGCACCGAGATGGAGCGCTGGTCCTACCGGCGGCCCTTCGAGCTCGTGGACTTCCCGGCCGAGGCGCACTACGTGGTGAACGCCGACTACGTCACCACCGAGGACGGCACCGGTCTGGTCCACCAGTCCCCCGCCTTCGGTGAGGACGACCTGAAGGTCTGCCGCTCCTACGGCCTGCCCGTGGTGAACCCGGTCCGCCCCGACGGCACGTTCGAAGAGGACGTCCCGCTGGTCGGCGGCATCTTCTTCAAGAAGGCCGACGAGCGGCTCACCGAGGACCTCCAGCAGCGCGGCCTGCTCTTCCGGCACATCCCGTACGAGCACAGCTACCCGCACTGCTGGCGCTGCCACACCGCGTTGCTCTACTACGCGCAGCCGTCGTGGTACATCCGCACCACCGCCGTCAAGGACCGGCTGCTCGAGGAGAACGAGAAGACCAACTGGTTCCCGGACACGGTCAAGCACGGCCGGTACGGCGACTGGCTGAACAACAACATCGACTGGGCGCTGTCCCGCAACCGCTACTGGGGCACGCCGCTGCCGATCTGGCGCTGCGAGGACGACCACCTCACGGTCGTCGGCTCGCTGGCCGAGCTCACCGAGCTGACCGGCACCGACCAGTCCGGCCTCGACCCGCACCGCCCGTACATCGACGAGGTCACCTTCGCCTGCCGCCACGACGGCTGCGGCAGGGCCGCCC
>KL568586.1:2782-5939 GCA_000715605.1 Streptomyces speibonae
AGGACCGCCACACGCGTGCCGGAGGTCATCGACGCCTGGTACGACTCGGGCTCGATGCCGTTCGCGCAGTGGGGTTACCCGTACAAGAACAAGGAGCTGTTCGAGGCCCGCTACCCGGCGCAGTTCATCTGCGAGGCCATCGACCAGACCCGCGGCTGGTTCTACACGCTGATGGCGGTCGGCACGCTCGTGTTCGACAAGTCGTCCTACGAGAACGTCGTCTGCCTGGGTCACATCCTCGCCGAGGACGGCCGCAAGATGTCCAAGCACCTGGGCAACATCCTGCAGCCGATCCCGCTCATGGACCGGCACGGCGCGGACGCGGTCCGCTGGTTCATGGCGGCCGGAGGGTCTCCGTGGGCGGCCCGCAGGGTGGGCCACGGCACCATCCAGGAGGTCGTCCGCAAGACGCTGCTGACGTACTGGAACACGGTGGCCTTCCAGGCCCTGTACGCCCGTACGTCGAACTGGGCGCCGAGCGAGGCCGACCCGGCCCCCGCCGACCGCCCCGTGCTCGACCGCTGGCTGCTGTCCGAACTGCACGCGCTCACCGACCAGGTGACCCAGGCGCTGGACGGCTACGACACCCAGCGGGCCGGCAAGCTGCTGTCCGCGTTCGTCGACGACCTGTCCAACTGGTACGTGCGCCGCTCGCGCCGCCGCTTCTGGCAGGGCGACAAGGCCGCGCTGCGCACGCTGCACGAGGTCGTGGAGACGGTCACCAAGCTGATGGCCCCGCTGACCCCGTTCATCACCGAGCGGGTCTGGCAGGACCTGGTCGTCCCGGTCACCCCGGGCGCCCCGGAGTCGGTGCACCTGGCGTCCTGGCCGGAGCCGGACCTGTCCGCGATCGACCCGGAACTGTCGCGGCAGATGGCGCTGGTGCGCCGGCTGGTGGAGCTGGGGCGGGCCACCCGCGCGGAGTCGGGCGTGAAGACCCGCCAGCCACTGAAGCGCGCGCTGATCGCGGCGAGCGGCTTCGGCTCGCTCGGCCCGGAGCTGCACACCCAGATCACCGAGGAGCTGAACGTCGAGTCGCTGGCGTCGCTGTCCGAGGTGGGCGGCTCGCTGGTGGACACCACGGCGAAGGCCAACTTCCGTGCGCTGGGCAAGCGGTTCGGCAAGCGGGTCCAGGACGTGGCCAAGGCGATCGCGAACGCGGACGCCGCAGCCCTGTCCCGGGACCTGCGCGAGGGCACGGCCTCGGTGGAGGTCGACGGGGAGACGATCGCCCTCGCCCCGGACGAGGTGATCATCACCGAAACCCCGCGCGAGGGCTGGTCGGTGGCGTCCGACGCCGGTGCCACGGTCGCCCTCGACCTGGAGATCACCGAGGAGCTGCGGCGGGCGGGCCTGGCCCGTGACGCGATCCGGCTGATCCAGGAGGCCCGCAAGAACAGCGGCCTCGACGTGGCCGACCGTATCGCCCTGCGCTGGACGGCCACCGACCCCGCGACGGTCTCCGCGCTGGAGGAGCACGCCGGGCTGATCGCCGAAGAAGTCCTCGCCACGGACTTCGCGCGGGGCGAGGCGGACGAGAGCTACGGCGAGCCGTTCACCGACGAGGGTCTGTCCCTGACGTTCCGCCTGCGCAAGGCGTAGCGCCCGGGGCGCATGCGCGAAGGCCCGGGCCCACCGGGAAAAATCTTGGTGGGCCCGGGCCTTCGGCGTTGTGTGCGTCGGACACCGCGTCCACGTCCGAACACGTGCCGCACCGCCGGGGGACGCGCGGAGTGAAAGAGCGGGGCCCCGGGTCGGTGAACCCGGGGCCCCGCTCTGAACGCTGCCGACTGCTACGCCGTATTCATGGCCGGAGGGCCGTCAGTTGTCGTCCTCGTCGATCAGGAAGCCACGCATCGGCGAGGGCGCCTGACCCATGGGCGACGGGCCCTGCGGACGGACCGGCGCCATGGGCTGGGTCATGGCCGGCTGCATCTGCTGCTGACCGCCGTACGACGGGCCGGAGGAACCGCCGGGGCCGCCTCCCATGGTCTGGTTGCCGCCGTAGGACGGCGCACCGGCACCGGCCGGAGCCATCGAGGGCGCCGGGGACGGCGGCAGCGAGGGCGCGGCACTGGCGGGCTGGCGCGGCGGGGCGAGCGAGTCGTCCGCCTGGGTCTCCAGCTGACGCAGCTGCGACTCCAGGTAGGACTTCAGCCGCGTGCGGTACTCGCGCTCGAAGCCGCGCAGGTCCTCGACCTTGCGCTCCAGCGTGGCGCGGGCGGACTCCAGGGAGCCCATCGCGACGCGGTGCTTCTCCTGCGCGTCCCGCTCCAGGGCGTCGGCCTTGGCGCGGGCGTCCCGCTCCAGACCCTCGGCACGCGAACGCGCCTCGCCCACGATCTTGTTGGCCTCGCTGCGGGCCTCCGCGATCGCCTGGTCGGCGGTCTGCTGGGCCAGCGACAGCACCCGCGCGGCGCTGTCGCCGCCGGGGCCTCCCTGGCCGGGAAGACCGGGACCGCCGGGGCCACCGGGGCCACCCATGGGACCGCCGGGACCGCCCATCGGGCCACCAGGGCCCATCTGCCCCTGCATCGGGCCGCCCTGGCCCATCGGCCCGGGACCCTGGCCCATGGGGCCGGGACCCTGCGGGCCGCCCTGTCCGCCGGGGCCGGCGGGCAGTTGGGGAGCACCGCTCGGCAGCTGGGGCGGGCCACCCATGGGGCCACCCATCTGCTGCTGCGGCGGGCCCGATATGCCGGCGGGTACGGGAGCGCCGGGACCGCGCATGCCCTGCTGCGGCATGCCCTGGGGCGGTGGCCCCTGCTGCTGTTGCTGTTGCTGCTGCTGGTCCTGTGGCTCCGGAGGCTTGCGCATGTTCTGCTGGTTCTGGGCAGCAGCACGCGTGGCCGCGGCCAGTTTGGCGCGCAGGTCCTCGTTCTCGCGCAGCAGACGCGTCAGTTCGGCTTCGACCTCGTCGAGGAAGGCATCGACCTCGTCCTCGTCATAGCCTTCTCGGAGGCGGACGGTCGTGAACTGCTTGTTCCGCACGTCCTCGGGGGTCAACGGCATCTCTTCACCTCAACGTAGTCATCGGCAGTCGGCAAGACCGTATCGTCCACAGTCACCTCGCGAGATTGCCCACGATCGAGATCAGGATGTAGACGATGATCATCAGGACGAAGAAGGAC
This sequence comes from Streptomyces speibonae, assembly GCA_000715605.1. Classification (GTDB taxonomy): domain Bacteria; phylum Actinomycetota; class Actinomycetes; order Streptomycetales; family Streptomycetaceae; genus Streptomyces; species Streptomyces speibonae. The sequence goes on from KL568586.1 coordinate 5,914, forward strand.
AGGTCGAGCGCCACGCCCCCGAGACG
>KL568586.1:6181-8144 GCA_000715605.1 Streptomyces speibonae
AACCGCCGCAGAAGCTTCAGCGGTGGATCGGTGACAGTGTAGGTGGCCTCCAGGACGACCACCATCGCCTTGCCGGGTTGCCATGAGCGGGCGAACTGGAACACATAGTCCATGACCAAACGGAAGATGAGCACGATGAGGAACACCATCAGCGCGATGTAGATCACCTGCGCGAACACGCTCATGGCCTGTTTTTCCCTCTCCCCTGTGCACTGCTCGGTCCGGTACTGCGTCTCAGCTCTGGTTGAAGAACCCGCCCTCTGCGATGCGGGCCTTGTCCTCCGCCGTGACATCGACGTTAGCAGGCGACAACAGGAACACCTTCTGCGTCACCCGCTCGATGCTGCCGTGAAGACCAAACACCAAACCGGCCGCAAAGTCGACAAGTCGCTTCGCGTCTGTGTCATCCATCTCAGTCAAGTTCATGATCACCGGGGTGCCTTCACGGAAGTGTTCCCCGATGGTACGGGCCTCGTTGTAGGTCCGGGGGTGAAGCGTGGTGATCCGGTAAGGCTCTCGTTCGGACACGACCTTGGGCATGATCACCGGTGCGTTCTTCTCCAGGCTTGCGCGTTCTTGTGTGATGGATGCCACGGGCGCGATCCGCGCCGGGCGTGGCGATTCCGCGGCGAGCGAAGCGGATCGGGCGACCGGTTCGCGCGGTGCGGGAGGGTGTACGACTCGTACCTCTTCGTCCCTTTGCGACTGGTGTGCGCCGTGGGACTGGTGCGACGGCTCGTGCCGCCGGTGGTCCCGCTCGGGCTCCGGGTCGAGTTCGGGTTCGAAGTCGTCGTCTGGGTCGAATCCGCGGCCGTCGTACCCATCGTCCTCCACGAGGCCGAGGTAGACCGCCATCTTGCGCATCGCGCCGGCCATGCTCCGAGTCCTCCGCTCTGTGGTGGATCCGCTGACGACCGCCAAGTGCCCGCGATCCACTAGGTCTTTACGTCCGCTGTTCGGCGGAACTGACCATATTTTCTGCTGTGGTCCGACTTCTTGGCGACGTTACCCGAGCCTGGGGCGGACTCCGAGTACCGCGCTACCGACGCGCACATGTGTCGCCCCGGCGGCCACGGCCTGTTCGAGGTCCGCACTCATCCCTGCCGAGACCATGTTCGCAGCCGGATGGGTCCGGCGCAGGTCGGTCGACAAATCCATCAACCGCTCGAACGCCGCCTGTTCCCGTCCGGCGTACTCCCCGGTGAGCGGGGCGACGGTCATCAGCCCGTCCAGCCGCAGCCCGTCGGCCCCGGCGACCAGGTCCGCCAACTCCTCGACCCCGCCGGGCGCGACGCCGCCGCGTTCACCCCGCCCGCTCACCCCGGCGTCGAACGCCACCTGGATCAGACAGCCGATCTCGCGGCCGGCCCGCACGGCCTCCTTGGAGAGTGCCGTCACCAGCCGGGAACGGTCGACGGACTGCACCACATCGGCATAACCGACCACCGAGCGCACCTTGTTGGTCTGAAGCTGACCGACGAAGTGCCACGTAAGGGGCAGATCCGCACACTCCGCCGCCTTCGGGGCGGCGTCCTGGTCGCGGTTCTCGGCGACGTGGCGCACACCGAGTTCCGACAGGAGCCGCACATCACTCGCGGGATAGGTCTTGGTGACCACGATGAGGGTCACCTCGTCGCGCGCCCGCCCGGCGGTGGCGCAGGCCGCCGCGATCCGCTCCTCCACTTTCGCCAGGTTCGTGGCGAGTTCACCCTTACGGTCCGTCATGCCCCATCAGTCCAGCCACACATAGCCCGCGAGCCGCCCCGTGGTGCGGTCGCGGCGGTACGAGAAGTGATCCGCCGACTCCAGGGTGCACACCGGCGACCGCTCCCGGTCGCGCACCCCCAGCCGGTCGAGCTGGGCGTGCACGCCCGCGGCCACGTCGACCGCCGGCGTGCCCCAGCTCGTCTCGGCGTGCGCCGCCGGTTCGACGGCGGCCACCTCTGCGCGCATCGCCCCGGGC
>KL568586.1:8374-8938 GCA_000715605.1 Streptomyces speibonae
TTCGTCATGGCCCGCACGGCCGCGGGAACGACCCCGGCGACCAGTCCGGGCCGGCCCGCGTGGGCGGCGGCCACCACCTGGGCCACGGGGTCGGCGAGCAGCACCGGCACGCAGTCGGCGGTGAGCACCGCGAGGGCGAGGCCGCGCCGCGCGGTGACGATCGCGTCCACCTCGGGGACCGGGCGGTCGCCCCAGGGTTCGTCGACCACGACGGCGTCGGCGCCGTGCACCTGGTTCATCCAGACCACGCGGGCCGGGTCCACGCCGAGGGACGCGGCGGCCCGTTCGCGGTTGGCGCGCACGGCGCCGGGGGCGTCACCGACGGCCCCGCCGAGATTGAGCTCCTCATACGGAGCGGCGCTCACCCCGCCCCACCGGTCGGTGAAGGCGAAGTGCGCGCCGCTCACGCTCTCGCGCCGTCCTATCACTTCAGGAAGTCCGGCACGTCCAGTTCCTCGGCCGCGCTGTCGTAGCTCCGCGACGGCGGGACCGGGGGCTGGGCGACCGGGATGTCGCCGACCGGCTCGGGGGCCACCGGCTCCGGCTCCTCCTTGGGCGTGACGC
>KL568586.1:9124-9501 GCA_000715605.1 Streptomyces speibonae
GGCTCCGGCTCCTCCTTGGGCGTGACGCTGCCCAGCGAGCCGAAGGACGGGCGGCTCTCGGGCTGCCGGGCCGGGGCCGGCTCCTCGCGCTTGGCCGAGGACGATCCGAGGACGTTGTCCCGCTTGGAGGGCGGCTGGCCGCCGTCGAACCCGGCCGCGATCACGGTGACCCGGACCTCGTCGCCGAGCGCGTCGTCGATCACCGCACCGAAGATGATGTTGGCCTCGGGGTGGGCGGCCTCGCTGACCAGCTGGGCGGCCTCGTTGATCTCGAAGAGGCCGAGGTCGCTGCCGCCGGAGATGGAGAGCAGCACGCCGCGGGCGCCGTCGATGGAGGCCTCGAGCAGCGGCGAGGAGATGGCCATCTCGGCGGCGGG
>KL568586.1:9721-13957 GCA_000715605.1 Streptomyces speibonae
GGGCCGAGCCGATGCCCATGAGGGCGGAACCTGCCTCGGACATGACCGACTTGACGTCGGCGAAGTCGAGGTTGATCAGACCGGGGGTGGTGATGAGGTCGGTGATGCCCTGGACACCGGAGAGCAGGACCTGGTCCGCCGACTTGAAGGCGTCCAGGACCGACACCTGACGGTCGGAGATGGACAGCAGCCGGTCGTTCGGGATCACGATGAGGGTGTCGACCTCTTCGCGGAGCTCGGCGATGCCGTCCTCGGCCTGGTTGGCACGGCGCCGTCCCTCGAAGGTGAACGGGCGGGTGACCACGCCGATGGTCAGCGCACCGAGCGAGCGGGCGATGTTGGCCACGACGGGCGCGCCGCCGGTGCCGGTGCCGCCGCCCTCACCGGCCGTCACGAAGACCATGTCGGCCCCCTTGAGGACCTCCTCGATCTCCTCGCGGTGGTCCTCGGCGGCCTTGCGGCCGACGGCCGGGTTGGCTCCGGCGCCGAGTCCGCGGGTGAGTTCACGGCCGACGTCGAGCTTGACGTCGGCGTCGCTCATCAACAGGGCTTGCGCGTCGGTGTTGATGGCGATGAACTCGACGCCCTTGAGACCGACCTCGATCATCCGGTTGATGGCATTGACACCACCGCCGCCGACACCGATGACTTTGATGACTGCGAGGTAGTTCTGCGGTGCTGCCACGTCGAAGGCCTCTCGCCTCGAGTTACGTGTCGCCGGAACGCGGCAGCGCTGCCACGCCACGGTCCGACGACTGATGCCGAATGGGACGGTCCGTATCGCCGACCCGAACCCTAACGTTGAAGTTTAGGGTTACCAGTGTGTCTGTTCCCTGGAGTCTTCTGAACAGGACACTAAGTCGACAAGTGGCGCACGTTCAACGAACACGCCGAACCTCCCGTTTTTCTTTTCACCCTATGTGATCAGCCGTAGCGCTGCCCAACCAGGGTGCTGGCCTGCACTGATGCGCGTCAACTCCCTGATGACGCCGGAGCGCTGGGAACGCTGACGTCGAAGTGCCGTGCGCGGGGCTCCGCTTTCATCAGCGCGGTGAGAGTACGGCCCTTCTCGGCGCCCTTCTCACTGCTTCCCCAGTCGACCGTACGGCCGTCGGTCAACTCGAGCGAGATGTCGTCGTAGGAACGGACCTTGACGCTGCGCGTCGCCCGCGCCACGGAGTCCGGAAGGGCGCCGGCCACCCGGACCGCCTCCCGGGTCAGCCGGCCCTCGCCGAAGCGGCGCAGACTCGCCGCCGCGGAACCGCTGCCGGTGGCCTCCAATTCCAGCCGGGCCACGCCTTCGGGCGCCTTGGTGACCGTGGCGAACCGGACACCCTCGTCGTCCACTTCGATGAACTTCCCCGCTTTGTGGATGACGAGAACGGGGGTGCGTTCCGTGACTTTCAGCCTGATTTCGTGTGGCCAGGAACGGACCGCTTCCACCGTGTCGATCCGGGGCAGTGCCTTCGCGAGCCGGGCCTCGATCGCGTCGGTGTCGACGGAGACGAGCTGTTCCCCCAGGGGCACGTCGGCGGCCTCGCGCACCTGGCCGGGTGTCAGAACGCCGGTCCCCGACACGGAGACCCGCTCGACCCGCACCAGGTCCGATCCGTAGAACAGCCAGAACGTCCCGCTGCCGAGGAAGAGCAGGACCACGGCCAGTGCGATGATCCGACGAAGGCGCCGTCGGCCGAACCGCCCGACGGGCGGCGGGCCGGACGACTCCCGCTTGCGTTCACCGCGCTCCGCGGTGGTCGATCCGGCCACGCTCCCTGCCTTCCGTCATACGCGTCTAGCGGTGCGCACGGGCGGCGATCGCCTCGTACACCATGCCGACGAGCAGGTCGTCGGCGTCCCGGCGGCCGAACTCGGCGGCGGCGCGGGACATCTCGTACAGCCGGTGCGGGTCGGCGAGCACGGGCAGCACGTTCTGCTGCACCCACTCCGGCGTCAGTTCCGCGTCGTCGACCAGCAGTCCGCCGCCGGCCTTGACCACCGGCTGGGCGTTCAGCCGCTGTTCGCCGTTGCCGATGGGCAGCGGGACGTAGGCGGCCGGGAGACCGACGGCGGAGAGCTCCGCGACGGTCATCGCGCCCGCACGGCAGAGCATCATGTCGGCGGCGGCGTACGCGAGATCCATCCGGTCCAGGTAACTTACCGGGATGTAGGGGGGCATGCCCGGCATCTGCTGCACCTGCGGCAGTTCGTTCTTCGGGCCGACCGCGTGCAGGATCTGGATTCCGGCCTGCTGGAGCCACGGAGCGACCTGCTGGACGACCTCGTTGAGCCGGCGGGCGCCCTGCGAGCCGCCGGAGACCAGCAGGGTGGGCAGATTCGGGTCGAGCCCGAACGCCGCGCGGGCCTCGGGGCGCACGGCCGCCCGGTCCAGGGTGGCGACGGAGCGGCGCAGCGGGATGCCGATGTAGCGGGAGTTGCGCAGCTTGCTGTCGGGCGTGGAGACGGCGACCTGGGCGGCGTAACGCGAGCCGATCTTGTTGGCCAGGCCGGGGCGGGCATTGGCCTCGTGGACGACGATCGGCACCCCGAGGCGCTTGGCCGCGAGATAGCCGGGCAGGGCCACATAGCCGCCGAAGCCGACCACGGCGTCCGCCTTGGTGCGCTCCAGGATCTGCTCGGTCGCCTTGATGGTGCCCCGCAGCCGGCCCGGAACGGTGATCAGCTCGGGGGTGGGCTTGCGTGGCAGCGGTACGGCGGGGATCAGCGCCAGCTCGTACCCGCGCTCGGGTACGAGACGGGTCTCGAGGCCGCGCTCCGTGCCCAGGGCCGTGATGCCCACGGTCGGATCCTGCCTGCGCAGGGCGTCCGCGAGGGCGAGCGCGGGCTCGATGTGGCCCGCGGTTCCTCCGCCGGCGAGTACGACATGCACCGAAATTCACCGCTCTCCGGACGATCGCACCCGTGGGGTACGCCGTCGCATCGTGTTCCATCTCCGGGGCCGCTGAGAACCCCCGATCCGCTTTCTACCAAAGCGGGGTTGCCGCATCGCAAGCGCCATCCGGGCAGCGGGATCCTCACGTGCGAAGGCGATCAGCAGCCCGATGGCGAACATGGTCGGCAGCAGGGCGGATCCTCCGTAGGAGAACAGCGGGAGCGGGACACCGGCGATCGGCAGCAAACCGAGCACCGCACCGATGTTGATCACGGCCTGGGTCATGATCCAGGTGGTCACGCCTCCCGCGGCATACCTCACGAAGGGGTCCTCCGTGCGTCCGGCCACGCGGATACCCGCATAGCCTAGAGCCGCGAACAGGGCGAGCACCGACAGCGTCCCCGCCAGGCCCAGTTCCTCACCGGTGACGGCGAAGATGAAGTCCGTGTGGGCCTCGGGCAGTTGACCCCATTTCTCCACGCTGGCGCCGAGGCCGGAGCCGAAGATTCCGCCGGAGGCCAGGGCGTAGATCCCGTGCACGGCCTGCCAGCAGTCCACCGGGCCCGACTGGGGCTCGGTGGCGCCGAGGCAGGCGAGCCGGGCCATGCGGTTCTCGCTGGTGCGGATGAGGATCGCGCCGAGCAGCGCGGCGACGGACAGCACGCCGACGAAGAGCCGCGTCGGTGCCCCCGCCAGCCAGAGCAGGCCGAACAGGACCGCCGCGAGGATGATCGCCGTCCCCATGTCGCCGCCCAGCATGATCAGCCCGAGCAGCATGAAGGCGGCCGGCACCAGCGGCACCAGCATGTGCTTCCACTGGGTCAGCAGCCGCTTGTCCTCCTTGCGGGCCAGCAGATCGGCGCCCCACAGCACCAGCGCGAGCTTGCCGAACTCACTGGGCTGCAACTGGAAGGAGCTGCCGAGGGCGATCCAGTTCTGGTTGCCGTTGACCGCGACCCCTATCCCCGGCACCTGCACCAGGGCCATCAGGAAGACGGCGCCCGCGAGGATGGGGTAGGCCAGCGCGCGGTGCAGCTTCACCGGCATCCGGGAGGCCACCAGCAGCAGTACGGCGCCGATCCCGGCCGCCAGGAGCTGCTTGCGGAAGAAGTACGAGCCCGGCAGCGACATCTGCAGCGCCGTGATCTGGGAGGCCGAGTAGACCATCACCAGGCCCAGCACGGTGATCAGCAGACTGCCGCCGAGGATCAGGTAGTACGCGGTCAGCGGCCGGTCCCAGGCCCTGCGCGCCCGGATGACCAGGGTGCGCAGGGGGCTCTCGCGCGGCGGCCCGGCAACGACGGGTCCCCGCTCGGGCCGCCGCACGGGCGGGCGGCCGGGACGGC
>KL568586.1:14181-21833 GCA_000715605.1 Streptomyces speibonae
GCCGGTACGGCTACCGGGCATCGGGTCCTCCGCCCACTGCTGGACTACAGGCTCTGGACGGTCCCACGCGTCCCTCCCAAGATCGCCCGGCGTCAGGCGGCCGGGGGTCAGGCGCCGAGCTCGCGCACCGCCTGTGCGAACGCGTCACCGCGCTTGTTGTAGTTGGTGAACATGTCCATCGAGGCGCAGGCGGGAGCCAGCAGTACCGTGTCGCCGGGTTGTGCGAGCCGCCTCGCCTCCTGGACAGCCTGGAGCATCGCCCCAGTGTCGGTCCGCTCGAGGTCGACGACGGGTACTTCCGGGGCGTGTCGCGCGAGGGCTTCACGAATCAGGGCACGGTCCCTGCCGATCAGCACGGCACCGCGCAGCCGCTTCGCCGCGTCCGCGACCAGCTCGTCGAAGGTGGCGCCCTTGGCGAGGCCGCCGGCGATCCACACGATCGACTCGTAGGCGGCCAACGAGGCCCCGGCGGCGTGGGTGTTGGTCGCCTTGGAGTCGTCGACGTAGGCGACGCCGTCCACGTCGGCGACGTGCGCGATGCGGTGGGCGTCCGGGGTGAAGGCCCGCAGGCCGTCCCGTACGGCGCTCGCGGGCACCCCGTAGGCGCGTGCCAGGGCGGCGGCCGCGAGGGCGTTGGCGATGTTGTGCGGGGCCGGGGGCCTGACGTCGGAGACCTCGGCGAGCTCCTGAGCGTTCTTGTGCCGGTTCTCGACGAAGGCGCGGTCGACCAGAAGGCCCTCCACGACGCCGAGTTGGGAGGGTCCCGGGGTGCCCAGGGTGAAGCCGACCGCCCGGCAGCCCTCCTCGACGTCGGCCTCGCGGACCAGGTCCTCGGTGGCCTTGTCGGCCACGTTGTAGACGCAGGCGACGCGATTGCCCTCGTAGACGCGGCCCTTGTCCCTGGCGTACGCCTCCATGGAGCCGTGCCAGTCCAGGTGGTCGGGGGCGAGGTTGAGCACCGCGGCGGAGTGGGCGCGCAGGGACGGCGCCCAGTGGAGCTGGTAGCTGGACAGCTCCACGGCGAGCACGTCGTACTCCTCCTCGCCGAGCACCGCGTCGAGGAGCGAGACGCCGATGTTGCCGACGGCCGCGGTGCGCAGGCCGGCCGCCTCCAGGATGGCGGCGAGCATCTGGACGGTGGTGGTCTTGCCGTTGGTGCCGGTGACCGCGAGCCAGGGGGCCGCGCCGGGCTTCCTGAGCCGCCAGGCGAGTTCGACGTCGCCCCAGACCGGCACCCCGGCCGCGTCCGCCGCCGCGAACAGCGGCTTGTCCGGCTTCCAGCCGGGCGCGGTGACGATCAGCTCGGTGCCGTCGGGCAGGGTGTCGCCGTCACCGAGGCGCACGGTGACGCCGAGGGCCTCCAGCTGCGCGGCCTGCTCGCGGGCGCGGGCGTCGTCGCCGTCGTTGACGACGGTGACCTTCGCGCCGAGCCCGTGCAGCACCTTGGCCGCCGGGACACCGGAGACGCCGAGTCCGGCGACGGTGACGTTCTTCCCCTGCCAGTCGGTCACTTGTCCGCTGCCCATCCCGCGTAGAAGAGGCCCAGTCCGACGATCACACAGATGCCCTGGATGATCCAGAAACGGACCACCACGAGGACTTCGGACCAGCCCTTGAGTTCGAAGTGGTGCTGGAGCGGCGCCATCCGGAAGACGCGCTTGCCGGTGAGCCGGAACGAGCCGACCTGGATGACCACCGACATGGTGATCAGCACGAACAGGCCGCCGAGGATGGCGAGCAGCAGCTCGGTGCGGGAGCAGATCGCGAGGCCGGCGAGGACACCGCCGAGCGCGAGCGAACCGGTGTCGCCCATGAAGATCTTGGCCGGCGAGGTGTTCCACCACAGGAAGCCCAGGCAGGCACCCATCAGGGCGGAGGCGACGACCGCCAGGTCGAGGGGGTCGCGCACCTCGTAGCAGGCGCCGGGGTTGGTGAGGGTCTGCGCGTTGGCGCACGACTCCTGGAACTGCCAGACGCCGATGAACGTGTAGGCGCCGAAGACCAGGACGGAGGCGCCGGTGGCCAGGCCGTCCAGACCGTCGGTCAGGTTCACGCCGTTGGACATCGCCAGGATCATGAACAGCGCCCAGATGACGAACAGCACCGGGCCGATGGTCCAGCCGAAGTCGGTGATGAAGGACAGCTTGGTGGACGCCGGGGTGTTGCCGCGGTTGTCGGCGAACTGCAGGGCCAGGACCGCGAAGGCGATACCGACGATCAGCTGGCCGGCCATCTTCGCCTTGGCCCGCAGGCCCAGCGAACGGCGCTTGACGATCTTGATGTAGTCGTCGAGGAAGCCGACCAGGCCCATGCCGACCATCAGGCCCAGCACCAGCAGACCGGAGAAGGTCGGCGCGGCGTCCGCCTCCTCGTCCACATAGCTGGTGATCACCTTGGCCAGGAAGTAGGCGGCGACGGTCGCCAGGATGAAGGCGATACCGCCCATCGTCGGCGTACCGCGCTTGCTGGCGTGCTCGCGCGGGCCGTCGTCACGGATGTACTGCCCGTACCCCTTGCGCGCGAGCAGCTTGATCAGCAGCGGGGTGCCGACCAGCGTCAGGAACAGGCCAATGACTCCTGCGAACAGGATCTGCTTCATCATCGGGCTGCGACCTCGCCCTCGGCACCGGTCTCGAGCAGCGCCTGCGCCACGCTCTCGAGCCCGACCGAACGGGACGCCTTCACGAGAACGACGTCTCCCGGGCGCAATTGACTGCGCAACAGGTCGACCGCCGCCTGTGCGTCGGACACGTGCACCGACTCCTCACCCCACGAACCCTCGTTATATGCGCCCAGTTGCAGCCAGGCGGCTTCCCTGCCCCCGACCGCGACGAGCTTGCTGACGTTGAGCCGGACGGCGAGCCGCCCGACCGCGTCGTGCTCGGCGAGCGCCTCGTCCCCGAGCTCGGCCATCTTGCCGAGCACCGCCCACGTACGACGCCCTTTGCCCATGGCCACCAGCGCGCGCAGCGCCGCCTTCATGGACTCGGGGTTCGCGTTGTAGGCGTCGTTGACGACCGTCACGCCGTCCGGTCGCTCGGTGACCTCCATGCGCCAGCGGGAGAGGGAGCCCGCCTCGGAGAGCGCGCGGGCGATCTCGTCTGCGGACATGCCCAACTCGTGGGCGACGGCGGCCGCGGCGAGCGCGTTCGACACGTGATGCTCACCGTACAGGCGCATGGTCACATCGGATGCACCGGAGGGTGTGTGAAGGCTAAAGGAAGGCTGTCCGCTGTCCGTGAGTCGCACGTTCTCGGCCCGAACGTCCGCTTCGCCGGACTCTCCGAAAAGGATCACCTTCGCCTTCGTACGGGTGGCCATGGCCCGTACGAGGGGGTCGTCCGCGTTGAGGATCGCGGCGCCCCCCTCCTCGGCCGGCGGCAGGGACTCGACCAGTTCGCCCTTGGCCTCGGCGATCTGCTCGCGGCCGCCGAACTCCCCGATGTGCGCGGAGCCGACGTTCAGGACCAGACCGACCCTGGGCGGGGTCAGACCGGTGAGGTAGCGAATATGGCCGATTCCGCGCGCTCCCATCTCCAGCACGAGGAACTTCGTCTCCTCGGTGGCGGTGAGCGCGGTGAGCGGCAGCCCGATCTCGTTGTTGAGGGAGCCGGGCGTGAAGACGGTCGGCGCCTTGCTCCGCAGCACCTGGGCGATGAGGTCCTTGGTACTGGTCTTGCCGGCCGAGCCGGTCAGCGCGACGAGGGTGGCCCCGAGCCGTCCGACGACGTGCCGGGCGAGGGCGCCGAGAGCGGCCTGGACGTCCTCGACGACGATCGCGGGCACGCCGACGGGGCGGGAGGCCAGCACCGCGGCCGCTCCCGCCTCGACGACCGCGGCCGCGAAGTCGTGTCCGTCCACGCGCTCGCCGGCGAAGGCGACGAACAGGCTGCCGGGACCCGCCTCCCGCGAGTCCCGGACCACCGGCCCGGTGACCTGCACGGACGGGTCCGGTATGTCGTGCGTCTGCCCGCCGACGACTGCTGCGATCTCGGCGAGGGAGAGGGCGATCACAAGTTCATCCCTGGGTCTTCTTGATGGCTTCGCGAAGCACCTGGCGGTCGTCGAAGGGACGCACCACCCCGGCGATGTCCTGTCCCTGCTCGTGGCCCTTGCCCGCGACCAGCACGGTGTCGCCGGGCTGCGCCCGGGCGACGGCGGCGGCGATCGCGGCGGCCCGGTCCTCGAAGACCTGCACCTCGCCGCGCTCGTGGGCGGGCACGGAGGCCGCGCCCTGGAGCATGGTGGCGAGGATCGCCAGGGGGTCCTCGGAGCGGGGGTTGTCTGAGGTCAGTACGGCGGTGTCGGCGAGCCGCGCGACGGCGGCACCCATGGGCTCCCGCTTGGTGGTGTCACGGTCGCCGCCGCAGCCGAGCACCACGTGCACCCGGCCCTCGGTGACCTTGCGCAGGGCGCGCAGCACCGATTCCACCGCGTCGGTCTTGTGGGCGTAGTCGACGACCGCGAGGTAGGGCTGTCCGGCGTCCACCCGCTCCAGCCGGCCCGGCACACCGGGGACGGCGGCGACGCCGTCGGCGGCGGCCTGCGGGTCGAGGCCGGCGACGGCGAGGGCGACGATCGCGGCGAGGGTGTTGGCCACGTTGAAGGGACCCGGCAGCGGCGAGCGGGCGGTGACCCGCTCGTCCTTGGGGCCGACGACGGTGAACGTCGAGTCCAGCGGGCCGACCTCGACGTCCTCGGCGCGCCAGTCGGCGTCGGGGTGGCCCTCGGCGGAGTAGGTGACGACCGGGACGCCGGCCTCCTTGGCGAGGCGGCGGCCGTACTCGTCGTCCACGTTGACCACGCCGAGCCTGCTGCGCGCGGGCGTGAACAGCTGCGCCTTGGCCTGGAAGTAGTCCTCCATGCCGGAGTGGAACTCCATGTGCTCCGGGCTGAGGTTGGTGAAGACGGCGATGTCGAAGACACAGCCGTCGACCCGCCCGAGGACCAGGGCGTGGCTGGAGACCTCCATGGCGACCGCGTCGGTGCCGCGCTCACGCATGACGGCGAACAGCGCCTGGAGGTCGGTGGCCTCGGGCGTGGTGCGCTCGGACTTGATGCGCTCGTCGCCGATGCGCATCTCCACGGTGCCGATCAGACCGGTGCTGCGGACGGTCTTCAGGCCGCCCTCGACCAGATAGGCGGTGGTGGTCTTGCCCGAGGTGCCGGTGATGCCGATCTGGAGCAGATCGCGGCCCGGGTGGCCGTAGATGGTGGCGGCCAGCTCGCCCATGTGCGCCCGGGGGTCGTCCACCACCAGCACCGGCAGTCCGGTGCGGGCGACGCGCTCGGCGCCGGACGGGTCGGTGAGCACGGCGACGGCGCCGAGGCCGGCGGCCTGGGTGACGAAGTCCGCGCCATGGGCGCGGGCGCCGGGGAGGGCCGCGTACAGGTCTCCCGGGCGGACGGCGCGCGAGTCGTGGGTGATGCCCGTGACCTCGGCGGTCCGCTCCGGCGCTGGGGTACCCAGCTGACCGGCGAGTTCCGCGAGGGGTGTGGCGGAGACCTGAACCGGCCGGGGCGGTCCCGGATATGTCACGGGGTGGCCCTTCTGGGTGGATTGGGACTGATCAGCGTGTGGCACGGCGGTGAGCGTACCGGGCGCACCGGCCGGGGAGGAAAAGTGGGGCCCGCGCGCAGCGCGGTCCGGCGGGGGCGGCGGTGGGTGACGGGTGGGTGAGGTACGGGAGGGGTTCTGGTTCCCGGGGTCCGGGGTGATCGTTGTCACTGGGTGGTTCCTGGTGGCTCGGTGCTCGGTACGGGTCAGGGCTTGAAGGTGACCGGGAGGTCGGCGGGGGCGGCGCCCGTGGGCGGTACCTGGAGTGTCTTCAGGGCGAACGACATGACCTGCTTGTACACCGGACCGCAGATCTGGCCGCCGAAGTAGCTGCCCTGGGTGGCGTTCTGGATGACGCAGTAGACGGTGACCCTGGGCTTGTCGGCGGGCGCGAACCCGGCGAACGACGAGGTGTAGCCGTGGTACTTGCCGGTGGCCGGATCCACGCGGTTCGCCGTACCGGTCTTCCCCGCGACCCGGTAGCCCTGGATGCGCGCCTTGGTGCCGGTGCCCTCCTCGTCGTCCACGACCGACTCCAGCATCCGGGCGAGCGTCTTCGCCGTCTTCTCGCTGACGACCCGGGTCTCCTTGGGCTTCGGGGCGGGGGTGAAGCGTCCGTCGGGCCCCTTGGTGCCGCGGACGAGGCTGGGTTCGACGCGGACCCCGCCGTTGGCGATGGTCGAGTAGACGGAGGCGGCCTGCATGGCGTTGATGGAGACGCCCTGGCCGAAAGGAATCGTGTACTGCTGCGAGGTGGACCACGTGTCGGGCGGGGCGAGGATGCCCTTGGTCTCGCCGGGGAAGCCCAGTCCGGTGTGACTGCCGAGGCCGAACCTGCGCAGGTAGTCGTGGAGGACCCGGTTGGCCTCGGCCTGGGTCTTGCCGAGCTGCCCGGTGGCGAGGATGGTGCCGATGTTGCTGGACTTGGCGAGCACGCCGTTGAGCGTGAGGTACCACGTCGGGTGGTCGATGTCGTCCCTGAAGAGCCGGTCGCCGCGGTGCAGCCGGTTGGGCACGACGACATGCGTCTCGGGCGTGGCGACGTTCTCCTCGAGGACGGCGGCCATGGAGAGGACCTTGGCCGTGGAGCCGGGTTCGAAGGCGTCCTGCAGGGCCGCGTTGCCGAGCGCCTTCGGGTCGGCCGCGGCGAGGTCGTTGGGGTCGAATCCGGGCGCGTTGGCCATGGCGAGGATCTCGCCGGTGCGGGTGTCCTGGACGATGACGTAGCCGCGGTCGGCCGCGGACTCCTTCACCTGCTTGCTGATGGCGTTCTGGGCGGCCCACTGGATGTCGCGGTGGATGGTGAGCTCGACGTCGCTGCCGGGCACGGCCGGGGTCTCGGTGGAGCCCGCGGTCGGGACCAGCCGGCCGCCGGACTGGGCGTAACGGATCTTGCCGTCCTCGCCGGCCAGCCGCTTGTCCAGCTGGAGTTCGATGCCGCCGGCGCCCTTGCCCTCGGCGTTGACCCAGCCCAGTATCCCGGCGGCGAGTTCGTTGTTGGGGTACACGCGCTTGCTGGTGGGCACGGAGAAGACGCCGGCCAGCACGTTGACGGTGGAGGTGTCGGTCTCCGCCTTCTTGGCGAGGGCGGCCTTCAGGTCCTTGATCTGCGTCCAGACCTGCGGGGTCCGGCGCCCGGCCAGCTTGACGTAGCGCAGCGACTTGTTCTCCGGCCGGAGCTTTTCGACCAGGTCGTCCTGGTCCGCGCCGAGGATCGGGGCGAGGAGGGCGGCGGCCTGCTCGGGGCCGTCGGCGACCTTCAGCTCCTCCGGGGTGAACATCGTGGGGTCGGCGGTGATGTCGTAGGCGTCCTCGCTGGTGGCGAGGGCCACGCCGTTGCGGTCGGTGATCTCCCCGCGTTCCGCGGCCAGCACCTGGCCGACGTAGCGGTTGCGCTCGGCCTTGCCGGCGTAGGTGCTCGCGTCGACGGCCTGCACCTGGAACAGGCGTACGACGAAGGCGAGCATGACCAGGGTCAGTCCGACACCGATCAGGCGCAGCCGGGGCCGGTGGCTGCCCAGGCGGATGGTCTTCGGGGCCGCGGGGCGGGGTCCGGCGGGCCGGCGGGCCGGGCGGGCCGGGCGGGCGCCGGGGC
>KL568586.1:22002-23704 GCA_000715605.1 Streptomyces speibonae
GGCGGTTCCCTGTCGGACACTTCCGTCACCTGCCGGGGGTCGCTGTGGAGGGGGTGGAACGGGGGCCGGCCGCCGCGGTGGGCGGCGGGGCCGTCGCGGTGGCCAGGGCCTCGGGGGCGAGGACCAGGGGGGCGCGGGCGGCGGAGGCGGCGGCACTGGGCACGCCCTTGACCTTGCCGTCGGGGCCGAGGAAGGCGGGGTCGCCGCCGGGCACCATGCCCAGTTCGCGGGCGCGGCGCTGGAGGGCGTCGGGCGCGGAGTAGGCGTCGATGTCCCGTTGCAGCGCCTGTTCCTCGTCGGTGAGGTTCTTCGTCTCCCGCTTGAGGTCGTCGAGCTGGAAGGCGCCCTCGCTGAGGGCGGAGTTCAGCACCAGGAGGCCGATCAGACCGCCGCCGAGGAGCAGCACGACGAGGAGGACGAAGGGGGTGCGGGCCGCCTGGGCGCGTCCGGTGGGCAGGAACTGCGCGAGCCGGGCCGCTCTCCCCCTCAGCTCCGGTCGCCCCTTCAGTTCGGGTTTCCTACTCACTCACGCTCCCCTGAGTTCGCCTGTCCCGCCCGTACGCCGCCCGGCCCGTCACCCGCCTCCTGCGCGGGGATGCCTCACCGTCCGGGCCCCACCGTCCGCCGCCTCACTCGACGTCCTTCCGGATCCGCTCGGCGCCGCGCAGCCGCGCGGGGGCGGCCCGGCGGTTCTCCGCGATCTCCTCCTCGGTGGGAAGTTCGGCACCGCGCGTGAGCAGCTTGAGCCGGGGCTGGTACCGCTCGGGGACGACGGGGAGTCCGGGCGGGGCGGTGGTGGCGGCGCCCGCTGCGAACACCTGCTTGACGAGGCGGTCCTCCAGGGAGTGGTACGACAGCACGGCGATCCTGCCGCCGACGTCGAGGGCCTTCACGGCCGCCGGGATCGCCCGCTCCAGGACCGACAGCTCGCCGTTGACCTCGATCCGCAGCGCCTGGAAGGTGCGCTTGGCCGGGTTGCCGCCGGTGCGTTTGGCGGCCTGCGGCAGGGCCTCGCGGATCAGCTCGACCAGGCGCGCGCTGGTGGTGAATGGCTCCTTCTCGCGCTCGCGCACCACGGCGGCCACGATCCGCTTGGCCTGCTTCTCCTCGCCGTAGGCACGCAGGATGCGCACGAGTTCGCCGGGCGGGTAGGTGTTGAGGACCTCGGCGGCGCTGACGCCGGTCGTCTGGTCCATGCGCATGTCCAGGGGGGCGTCCTGGGCGTAGGCGAAGCCGCGGCCGGCCTCGTCGAGCTGCATGGAGGAGACCCCGAGGTCGAACAGGACGCCCTGGACGCGCGGGACGCCGAGCCGGGCGAGGACGTCGGGCAGTTCGTCGTAGACGGCGTGCACCAGGGTGGCGCGGTCACCGAAGGGGGCGAGCCGCTCGCCGGACAGGCGCAGGGCATCCTTGTCGCGGTCCAGGGCGACGAGCCGCGCCTCGGGGAACCGTTGGAGCAGGGCCTCGCTGTGGCCGCCGAGGCCGAGGGTGCAGTCGACGACGACCGATCCCGGCCGCTCCAGGGCGGGCGCCAGCAGGTCCAGGCACCGCTGGAGCATCACCGGGACGTGTCGACTCTCGCTCAAGAGGCCCTCTCAGGTCCGGCGGCCCTTCACGCACCGCCGGGTCCCCGCCCTCCCCCGGTGAAGGGGCGGCCGGCGCCTTCAGGCGTCGGCCGAGCGGCGGCGGGAGGAGGCCGAGT
>KL568586.1:23937-29994 GCA_000715605.1 Streptomyces speibonae
GGAGGCGGAGCCGTACGTACGCGCCGCGCACGCGGGGAGATCCCCTGGTCGTGGCCGGGGTCTCCGGGAGACATCAGTGCAGCGGGCAGCCTTGTCTCCCGCTTCGCGTCACTTTAGTCCACGGTCCGGCCCGGTCAATCAACCGGCCTGCGCGTCGCGGTCCGCGCCGCGAGTCAAGGGATATACCGGGTGAATCACCCTTAGGAGCGGGTCACACCACTCCTGTGGATTGCCTCACAACAAGGGTCATGGGCGGAGTTTGTCCCCTCTCACAACGGGCCTGTCACCCTCGTGACCATTACCGTCATGAGTATGACGACTTCCGCCTCGGTTCCCGCCGGCTCCACCGACGCCCCCGCCTCCTCCGGCACGGTCACCGACCGTCTGGTCGAGGCGAACGCACAGTACGCGGCCGAATTCACCGACCCCGGGATGGACGCCCGCCCCGTCCTGAACGTGGCCGTGGTGGCCTGCATGGACGCCCGGCTGGACCTGCACGCCGCGCTGGGCCTCGACCTCGGTGACTGTCACACCATCCGCAACGCGGGCGGTGTCGTCACCGACGACGTGATCCGCTCGCTGACCATCAGCCAGCGGGCGCTCGGCACCCGCAGCGTCGTACTCATCCACCACACCAACTGCGGCCTGGAGTCCCTCACCGAGGACTTCCGGCACGAACTGGAGATGGAGGTGGGCCAGCGCCCCGCCTGGGCCGTGGAAGCCTTCCGGGACGTCGACCAGGACGTGCGCCAGGCGATGCAGCGGGTGCGCACCTCGCCCTTCCTGCTGCACACCGACGACGTGCGCGGGTTCGTCTTCGACGTGAAGTCGGGCCTGCTGCGCGAGGTCGACCCGGCGTGACCCGGCCGCCCGCCCCCGGGGACAATCTGAGTTCCGGAGCCGTTTCCGGTCGTAAGACCTGACATATCGCTGTCAGTTGTCCACAGGCGAGTGACACGAATCGGTAACGGCAGCAAGAATGCGGGAGTGGCGCCACGCGGAACTTTTCCGGCGTGGTGTCCGTGATTCGGGGTGGGCCGGTCCGCAGCACAGGCGTCGGCCCGGGACATTTTGGGGTGCCCCGCTCCTGCACGGAGCGTGGGGAAAGGCCGAGGAGGGCCGGGTGACGACCTATGACGATCGAGCGAGCCTCACTGATCTGACCGCCGTGGTGGAGCGCGTGCGGGATTCGGTGGAAGGCGTGATCGAGGGAAAGCCTGAGGTCGTACGGCTCTCGCTGACCGTGCTGCTCGCCGAGGGACATCTGCTCATCGAGGATGTACCGGGAGTCGGCAAGACGATGCTGGCCAAGGCACTGGCACGGTCGATCGACTGTTCGGTGCGACGGATCCAGTTCACGCCGGACCTGCTGCCCTCGGACATCACCGGGGTGTCGATCTGGGACCAGCAGCACAACGAGTTCGAGTTCAAGCCGGGCGCCATCTTCGCGCAGGTGGTGATCGGCGACGAGATCAACCGCGCCTCGCCGAAGACGCAGTCCGCGCTGCTGGAGTCGATGGAGGAGCGCCAGGTCACCATCGACGGCAAGACCTACGAGCTGCCCAGCCCGTTCATGGTCGTGGCGACGCAGAACCCGGTGGAGATGGAGGGCACCTACCCGCTGCCGGAGGCCCAGCGCGACCGTTTCATGGCCCGCGTCTCGGTCGGCTACCCGAGCGCGGAGGCCGAGCTGCAGATGCTGGACGTGCACGGCGGTGTCTCCCCGCTGGAGAACCTCCAGCCGGTGGCGCACGCGCACGAGATCCTGAAGCTGATCGAGGCGGTGCGCGACGTGTACGTGGCCGACCCGATCCGCCGGTACGCGGTGGACCTGGTCGCCGCCACCCGCACGCATCCCGACCTCAGACTCGGCGCCTCGCCGCGCGCGACCCTGCATCTGCTGCGCGCGGCGAAGGCCTCCGCGGCCCTCGGCGGCCGGGACTACGCCCTGCCGGACGATGTGCAGGCGCTCGCCGTCGCCGTCCTCGCGCACCGGCTGCTGCCCACCGCACAGGCGCAGCTCAACCGGCGCACCGCCGAGCAGGTGGTGCAGGAGATCCTCCAGCAGACGGCGGTCCCCGCGGACACTCCGCGGACCGGCGTCGGCCACGGCACTCCGGGCTACGGCCAGCAGCCGCCCCGGAGGCTGTGATGACCACCGCCGGCGCCGTCCGCACGGACGGCGACACGGGCGACCGGAGCGGGATCAGGACCGCCCTGGCGGGCCTCACCACCCGCGGGCGCTCCTTCCTGGCCGCCGGCGTGGCCGCCGCGATCTGCGCGTACGTCCTCGGGCAGAGCGATCTGCTGCGGGTCGGGCTGCTGCTGGCCGCGCTGCCGCTGGTGTGCGCGGTCGTGCTGTACCGCACCCGCTACCGCGTCGCCGGCAGCCGCCGGCTCTCCCCCGGCCGGGTTCCGGCCGGCTCCGAGGCACGGGTCCACCTGCGGATGGACAACGTCTCGCGGCTTCCCACCGGCCTGCTGATGCTCCAGGACCGGGTGCCCTACGTGCTCGGGCCGCGGCCCCGGTTCGTCCTGGACCGGGTGGAGGCGGGCGGGCGCCGCGAGGTGTCCTACCGGGTCCGCTCCGACCTGCGCGGCCGCTATCCGCTGGGCCCGCTCCAGCTGCGGCTGTCCGACCCGTTCGGCATGTGCGAGCTGACCCGCTCCTTCTCCAGCTACGACACGCTCACGGTGATACCGCGCGTGGAGCCGCTGCCGCCGGTGCGGCTGAGCGGCGAGGCGATGGGGTACGGCGACGGGCGGCAGCGTTCGCTGGCACTGGCCGGTGAGGACGACGTGATCCCGCGCGGCTACCGCTACGGCGACGACCTGCGCCGGGTCCACTGGCGCTCCACCGCGCGCTACGGCGAGCTGATGGTGCGCCGCGAGGAGCAGCCGCAGCGCGCCCGGTGCACGGTGCTCCTGGACACCCGGGCCATCGCCTACGAGGGCGCGGGACCGGACTCGGCGTTCGAGTGGGCGGTGTCCGGCGCGGCCTCGGTGCTGGTGCACATGCTGGAGCGGGGCTTCTCGGTGCGGCTGCTGACCGACACCGGCACCTCGGTGCCGGGCGAGGGGTCCGACGGCTTCGCGGGGGTGAACCAGGAGTCGGCGGACGCGGCCGGGCTGATGATGGACACGCTCGCCGTGGTGGACCACTCCGACGAGGACGGCCTGTCGCGCGCCTACGACGTGCTGCGCGGGGGCAACGAGGGGCTGCTGGTGGCCTTCCTCGGCGACCTCGACGAGGAGCAGGCCGCGGTGCTCGCCCGGATGCGGCAGCGCACCGGCGGCGCCCTCGCCTTCCTGCTGAACAGTGAGACGTGGCTGCGGGAACCAGCTGATGTGTCCGGTCCGTTGGACAGGGGCGAGGGGCGGCTGCGGATGCTGCGCGAGGCGGGCTGGACGGCCCTGGGAGTGCCACGGGGCGCCTCGCTGAACGAGCTGTGGCGGCAGGCCGACCGGGAGCGGTCGGGCCTGGCCGCGGCGACCGGTGGGGAGGGACCGTGATCAGCGGGCGGGCGAGGCTGACCATCTGTGCCTGGGCGGCGACGCTGATGGCGGCGTGCGCCTTGCTGCCGCTGGTCGAGCCGTCGACCTGGATCGTCCAGTCGGCGTTCCTGCTGGCCGTGCAGTCGGGCGTGGGCGCGGCCACCCGCAGGGTGCCGCTGGCACGCCCGGTGACGGTGGCCGCGCAGGTCCTGGTGACGCTGGTGCTGCTGACGCTGGCGTTCGCGCGGGAGCATGCCGTCGCGGGTCTCATACCGGGCCCGGACACCTTCCGCTTCTTCGCCGATCTCCTGGAGGTGGGGGGCGACGACGTCAGCCGGTACTCGATACCGGCGCCGCTGTCCGACGGCATCCGGCTGATGCTGGTCGGCGGGGTCCTGGTCATCGGGCTGCTGGTGGACACCCTCGCGGTGACCTTCCGCAGCGCGGCCCCGGCCGGGCTGCCGCTGCTCGCCCTGTACTCGGTGGCCGCGGGACTGTCCGACAACGGTATCGACTGGCTCTGGTTCCTGCTGGCCGCGGCCGGCTATCTGATGCTGCTGCTCGCCGAGGGCCGGGACCGGCTCTCCCAGTGGGGGCGGGTGTTCGCCGGCCCCGGCCGCGCGCCCCGCGACGACCGGCCCGGCGCCGTGGCACCGGTGCGCACCGGGCGGCGGATCGGTGTGCTCGCGCTGGGCATCGCCCTGGTGGCGCCGCTCGCTCTGCCCTCGATGAACGGCGGTCTGCTGGACCCCACCGGCTCGGGGGTCGGCGGGGGCGGCGGCGGGGGCGGCACCATCTCCGCGGTGAACCCGCTGGTGTCGCTGCGCGACTCGCTGAACGTGGAGGACGACCGCCAGGTGCTCTCGGTGCGCTCCGAGATGGCGGACACCTCGGACCTGTATCTGCGGATCGTCTCCCTGGACGACTTCGACGGCACCACGTGGAAGCCGTCCAAGCGGTCCATCACCGCGGTGCCCGACGGCACCTTCCCCACCCCGCCCGGTCTCGGCCCCGACATAGGACGCACGGAGATCGGCACGACGATCTCCGTGGCCGACTGGTACGGCCAGACCTGGCTCCCGATGCCCTACCCGCCGAGCGGGGTCAGCATCCGGGGCGACTGGCGCTACGAACCGGTCGGCATGACGCTGGTGGGCGATCACGGCCAGAACACGCGCGGCGTCACGTACGAGGTGCGCAGCCTGAACGTGCAGCCCACGGCGGAGCAACTGGCCAACGCGGGGGCGGCGCCGCCGGCCCTGCAGCGCGAGTACACCGAGCTGCCCGGCTCGCTGCCGGACGTGGTGGCGGAGACCGCCCGTGAGGTCACCGAGGGCGCGGACAACGCCTACGCCCAGGCGCTGGCGCTCCAGGAGTACTTCACGCTGAACGGGGGTTTCGTCTACGACACCCAGGTCGACGTCGGCAGCGGCCCGCGGGCGATCGCCCGCTTCCTGGAGGACAAGCAGGGCTTCTGCGTCCACTTCTCCTTCGCCATGGCGTCGATGGCCCGCTCGCTGGGCATACCGGCGCGGGTCGCGGTGGGCTTCGCGCCCGGCACCCCGCAGGCGGACGGCACCGTCGCGGTCGGGCTGCGGGACGCGCACGCCTGGCCGGAGCTCTACTTCGAGGGCATCGGCTGGACCCGCTTCGAGCCGACCCCCACCCGTGGCTCCGCCCCGGCGTACACGGTGCCGGACCCGGCGGACACCGCGGCGCCGGACCCGGCCCGGCCGTCCCAGGCGGAGTCCGAGGAGCCGTCCGCGGCGCCCTCGGAGAGCGAGAGCTGCTCCGCGGAGCGCAGGCGGCTGGACGGGTGCGGGAGCGAGTCGCCGCAGGCGGCCCTGCCCACCGGCGGCGACGGTCCGAAGTGGTACGCGGTGCTGCTGTGGGCGCTGGCCGGTCTGGCCGTCCTGGCGGTGCCGCTGTCACCGATGCTGTGGCGGCTGCGGACCCGGGCGGTGCGGCTGGGCGGACACGGCCGGTCGGAGGCGGACGCGGCGCCGCACACCCTCGCCGCGTGGGACGAGCTGACGGACTCGGCGTGGGACCACGGCATCGCGCCGGACGAGTCGCTGACTCCGCGCAAGGCGGCCGGCCGGATCGTGCGCCTGGGCCGGCTCGACGAGAGCGGGGCGGCGTCGGTGCACCGGGTCGCGGACGCGGTGGAGCAGGTGCTGTACGCGCCGCGGCCGCGGCCGGCGGCGGGGCTCGCGGACGACGTGCGGCGGACGGTCGCGGGGCTGCGGGGCGCCGCGGGCCGGCGGCAGCGGGTGCGGGCGGTGGTCGCTCCGCGGTCGGTCGTGCGGGTGGGCTGGGCGGTGTCGGCGTGGTGGGCCGATGTCCGCGGCCGGCTGGTCGCGGCACGGCCGACGTGGCGACGGCCGTTCCGACAACAGGGCTGAACGCCGGGCGCGGGCCTTTTACGAGGGGCCCCTGCGAGGTCGGGGTGGGTTGTACCGCCCGGGCCGTGCAGGGGCCTTGCGTTGGTGTGAGCCGGAGGGTGTTCGCGCAGCCCGGCGCTTGCGAAGTGCCTCCCCCACTCTCGGCTGGCTTCGCTCG
>KL568586.1:30252-33473 GCA_000715605.1 Streptomyces speibonae
CGCCCTGGGGGCACCTCCCAGGCCCTTGAGGCACTGGGGGAGGTACGACTGCCCGCGAGGGCGGCGGGCGCGGTGCGGCTGCGTACGGCGCCGAAACACGGTTCAGGGGGTGACCACCGCGTTGGTGGTCACCCCCTGAACCGTGTCTTCGTGGGGCGGGTGCGCGGCCTAGCGGCCGCCCTGCTCGTCGCGGCGCCGCTGCCAGCGCTCCTCGATGCGGTCCATCATGGAGCGACGCTGTCTGCCCTGACGGCTCGCCTGCGGGGTACCTGTGGCACCGGCGCCCTGCTCGCCCGGCTTGGGTGCCTTGCGCCAGCCGGTCACGGCGAGCACCGCGCAGCCCAGCATCACGAGGAATCCCACGACGCTGAGCCAGACCTGCTGGGCGACCATACCTGCCATGAGGAGCGCAATACCCACGAGGAAGCCAGCGACCGCCTGGTAGACCCGTCGCCGGGTGTACGTACGCAGTCCGCTTCCCTCGAGCGCCGTCGCGAACTTGGGATCTTCGGCGTACAGCGCTCGCTCCATCTGCTCGAGCATGCGCTGCTCGTGCTCCGAGAGCGGCACGGAGTCCTCCTCATCGTGCAGTCGCCGGGGCGACCCGGGGGGTCCCTTCAGGATAGGCAGGGAATCGCCCCCGTGAAACCCGCCCCTCTGCGCCAATTGGCCAACCGGTACCAGCCATCACGTCCCGGCTCGCTGAGGCTTCTCATTCCCCGGCGGCCGACCCGTCATGCCGGGCGGTCTCCCTCGATCATACGGCGACCGGCCGCCATTCGGGGGGCCTGTGGCGGACTCCATGCGCGAGGGGGCCGCCGGACGCGCCGCTGATCAGCGGCGCGCCACCGTGTCCCCTCAGGCCTCCCGGGCCCCGGAGGCCCCCGGGGCCTCACCGAGCACATGGAGCTGCGTGGCCACGGAGTGGAAGGCGGCCAGCTCGGCCGCGGCGGCCTCCAGCTTCAGCAGGGCGTCCAGGGCCCCGGGCTCGGTGTCCACGAGGACACCGGGGACGAGGTCGGCGAAGACCCGCACACCGTGCACGGCGCCGACCCGCAGGCCCGCGCCCTGGACGAGTCCGGTGAGCTGCTCGGCCGTGAAGCGGCGCGGCACGGGGTCGCCTCCCCCCATCGGCCGTTCGGGTCCTCGAGGGCCTGCTTGGCCTCGGTGAAGTGGCCGGCGAGGGCGCGGGTGAGCACGGCGCCGCCGAGGCCGGCGGCGAGCAGGCTGAGGACGCCCTCGGGACGCAGCGCCGCCACCGCGTTGCGGACGCCCTCGGCGGGGTCGTCGACGTACTCCAGGACGCCGTGGCACAGCACGGCGTCGTAGCCGCCGCGCTCGGCCACGTCGAAGAGGCCGTGGGCGTCGCCCTGGACTCCCTTGACCCGCTCGGCGACGCCTTCCTCGGCGGCGCGGCGCTCCAGCGCGAACAGCGCGTTCGGACTGGGGTCGACGACGGTCACCCGGTGCCCGAGGCCAGCGAGGGGCACCGCGAAGTTGCCGCTGCCGCCGCCGGTGTCGAGGACGTCCAGCGCCTTGCGTCCGGTGGCCTCGGCCCGGCGTTCCAGGGCGTTCTGGAGGACCTCCCAGACCACGGCGGTACGGAGAGCGGCGCGGGGTCGCATCGGGTCCGACACGGTAGTGACTCCTCGGCGGGGCACCGCCTGGTGTTGTGGCGGGGCGGTTGGGCTTCAGGTGCTGTCCACCCTATGGCCTGCGGCGCGGGCGGCGGCCACCCGGCCGGGGAGTCAGCCCGCGTTCGGGATGCCGCCCGGGTCCTCGGGGTCGGTGCGGGGCGGGGGGAGGATCGGCTGGAGCGTCAGCATGCGCTCCACCAGGCGGAGGAACATGGCCACGTCGCGTATCAGGTCGTCCGCGTCGCGGGCGCTCGCCGCGCCCTGGATGCCGGCCTCGGCGCGGGCCCGGCGCCGGGCCCCCGAGGCGAACAGGGCGCTCCACTCGGTGAGCTCGGGCGCGATCTCGGGGAGCACTTCCCAGGCGCTCCGGATCTTCGCCCGGCTGCGGGGCGAGGTCTCGGGCCGGCCGCGCGCGGCGAGCACGGCGGCGGCGGTGCGCAGGGCGGCGAGGTGGGCCGTCGCATAGCGCTCGTTCGGTGTTTCGAAGGCGGTGGCCTCGTCGAGTCCGGCACGGGCCTGGGCGAGCAGGTCGAGGGCGGCGGGCGGGGCCGCGGCGCGGCGCAGTACGGGGTGGATGTCGCTCGCCGGGCCGTTCAGTGAGGGGGCAGGGCCGGACGCGCGGCGCCGGCGGGCGGCGGCTGCGGACGAGTGGGCCATGACGAACCTCCTGTCGTCTTCGTGACGGCACGCCCCGAGACGGGGGGCCGTATGACACATCGTGAGGTATGCCACTGACAATCCGTTCTGACCTGCGCTTTTGCTTCGACCGTCAGTTCGGGCTAGTTTTTGCACTGACCAGTCAGTTCAAAAATAAGGACGCAAAGTGGGGGGTGCTGTGGACGGTCCGCACGGACTTGCCGTCACGGCCGACGACTTCGGCCTCGAGGGACCGCGGGGCTGGGTGTTCCGCGGGGTCTCGGCCGACGCGGGGCCCGGCTCGCTGATCGCGGTGGAGGGGCCGTCCGGTTCGGGCCGCACCTGTCTGCTGCTCGCGCTCACCGGGCGGATGCGGCCCACGCAGGGCCGGGCCGTCGTCGGCGGGCTGGAACTGCCCCGGCGCATGGCCGCCGTGCGCCGCCGCAGCGCCCTCGCGCACGTCGCCGGAGTGACCGATCTCGACCCGGCGCTCACCGTCGGGGAGCATCTGCGGGAACAGGCGCTGCTGCAACGGCGCTTCGGCGGCCCGTTCCGGCTCGCCCTGCCGCGGCCGCGCGAGGAGCGGGAGCGTGCGGAGAGGGAGCGCGTCGACACTGCCCTGGCCACCGCCGGACTCGGCCTCGCGACGCTGCCCAAGGGCCCGCGGACGGCCGTACGGGATCTGGAGCGGGTGGAGGCGCTGCGGCTGTCGCTCGCGCTGGCGCTGCTGGGCCGCCCCGGGCTGCTGGGCGTGGACGACACCGATCTGAAGCTCTCCCCCGCCGAACGAAACGAGATCTGGGCCCTGCTGAGGTCCGTCACCGAGACCGGCACCACCGTGCTGGCCGTGTGCAGCGAGGCACCGCGCGACGCGGTCACGGTCCGCACCGCGGCCGCCCACGACGCGGCGGACGAGGCCGATACGGCTGACGAGGCGAAGAAGGAGGC
>KL568586.1:33646-36358 GCA_000715605.1 Streptomyces speibonae
CGCGCCATCAGAGATGTGTATAAGAGACAGGCTTCGGCCGGGGCACGCTTCCCCGCGCGGCGCTGGTCGCCCTGCTGGTGCTGCCGCTGCTGTACGGCGCGCTGTACCTGTGGTCGTTCTGGGACCCGTACGACCGGCTGGACCGGATCCCGGTGGCGCTGGTGAACGACGACGAGGGGGCGACCGCCGACGGCGAGCGGATCACCGCGGGCGACGACATCGCCGAGGGGCTGCGCGACAGCGGCACCTTCGACTGGCGGGAGGTGAGCGCCGAGGAGGCCCGGCGGGGTGTCGAGGACGGCACCTACTACCTGTCACTGACCCTGCCGACCGACTTCAGCCGCCGCGTCGCCTCCAGTTCGGGCGACTCCCCCGAGGCCGGCGCGCTGCGGGTGCGGACGAACGACGCCAACAACTACATCGTCGGGCAGATCTCCCGGACGGTCTTCGGCGAGGTGCGCCGCGCGGCGTCCACGAAGACGTCGCGCACCTTCCTGGACCGGATCTTCGTCTCGTTCTCCGACATCCACGGCGAGACGGTGAAGGCGGCGAAGGGCGCCGACAAGCTCAGCGGCGGCATCGGGAAGGCGGAGAAGGGCTCCGAGGACCTCGCCGACGGCCTGACGGACGCCCGCAAGGGCAGCGGAAAGCTGTCCAAGGGCCTCAAGGACCTCCACAAGGGCGCGGGCGAGCTGGAGGACGGGGCCAAGAAGGTCGCGGCCGGGACGGGGCGGCTCGCCGAGAAGGTGAACGCGCTCGACACCGAGGCCGGCCCCTTCCTGAAGGACAACGAGAAGGCCATCGGAGCCACCGCGCGGTTCGTCGCCGACGCGGCCGGCGACCTCCGCGACGACCTCGGCGCGCTGAAGAAGGACGCGCCGGCCGCCGCGAAGGACGCCCGCGCGGCGTCCGCCGCCGTGAACGGTGTCCACAGGGCGCGCTGTGAGGAGGCCGCCGTGCCCGACGCCGCCTGCGCGGACCTGAGGACGGCCAAGGACGCGGTGGCCGCGGCGGCGACCGTCGCCGACGACGTGAGCGCCCTGGTCACCGGCCACCGCGAGGACCTCGAGAAGCTCGACGGCCGGCTGGCCACCCTGGAGAAGCAGGCCCGCACGCTCGCCGGCCGCGCCCCGCACCTCTCCGAGGACCTCGAGGACGCCGTGACCCGGATCAACAAGCTGTACACCGGGGCCGGCAAGGTCGCCGCCGGCGCGAAGAAGCTGCACAAGGGGCTCGGCACCGCCAAGACCGGCGCCCGGGACCTCGACAAGGGCGTCGGCGAGCTGAAGACGGGCGCGGACGACCTTCAGGGCGGCCTGTTCAAGCTCGTCGACGGCTCCGGGAAGCTCGCCGGCGGCCTGCACGACGGCGCGGGGAAGATCCCCGACTACGACGAGCGGGACCGCGAGCGGCGCACCGAGGTGATGGCCGACCCGGTGCGGCTGGTCTCGGACGAGCTGCACAAGGCGCCCAACTACGGCACCGGTTTCGCCCCGTACTTCATCCCGCTGTCGCTGTGGGTGGGCGCGATGGTGGCGTACATGCTGATCGCGCCGATGAACCGGCGCGCCCTCGCGGCGGGCGCCCCGGCCTGGCGGATCGCGCTCGCGGGCTGGCTGCCCGTGGTGGCGATCGGGGTGCTGCAGACGCTGGCGCTGATGTCGGTGCTGCACTGGGCGCTCGGGCTGCGGATGGCCAGGGCGGCCGGGACGGTGGCCTTCCTGTTCCTGGTGGCGGCGTGCTTCGCGGCGCTCGTGCAGTGGCTGAACGCGCGCTTCGGGGCGGCCGGCCGGATCCTGGTGCTCGCCCTGCTGATGCTCCAGCTGACCTCCGCGGGCGGCACGTACCCCGTTCAGACGAGTCCGCCGTTCTTCAACGCGCTGCACCCGCTGCTGCCGATGACCCATGTCGTCGAGGCACTGCGGCGGCTCATCTCGGGCGGCGGCCTCGGCCCGGTGTGGCAGGCGTGCGCCGTCCTGGCGGCCTTCACCGCGGGCGCCGTCGCCCTGACCGCGCTGTCCGCCCGCCGCCGTCAGGTGTGGACGATGGCCCGGCTGCACCCGGAGCTGAGCCTGTGAACGGGCACACCGGGGCGCCTGTGAGAATCAAGGTCATGGAAAGCAGCAGCACCACGCCGGGCGGCGGTTCCCGCCGCGAGGCCACCCGGCAGAAGCTCTACGAGGCGGCCGTCACCCTCATCGCCGAGCAGGGCTTCTCGGCCACCACCGTGGACG
Source organism: Streptomyces speibonae (assembly GCA_000715605.1). GTDB lineage: Bacteria > Actinomycetota > Actinomycetes > Streptomycetales > Streptomycetaceae > Streptomyces > Streptomyces speibonae. The sequence continues at coordinate 35,881 of KL568586.1, forward strand.
AGATCGCCGAACGCGCGGGCGTCGCGAAGGGCACGGTCTACTACAACTTCGCGAGCAAGTCGGTCCTCTTCGAGGAGCTGCTGCGGCACGGGGTCGGTCTGCTGACCGCCTCGCTGCGGGAAGCCGCCGAGACGACCGCCGCGCGGGGCGGCGGCAAGGTCGACGCCCTGGACGCGATGATCCGCGCGGGGCTGGTCTTCATCGACCGCTACCCGGCCTTCACCCAGCTGTACGTGGCCGAGCTGTGGCGCACCAACCGGGCCTGGCAGTCCACGCTGATGGTGGTGCGCCAGCAGGCCGTGGCGGTGGTCGAGGAGGTGCTGCGCGAGGGCGTGGCGAACGGCGAGTTCAGCGAGGAGATCGACGTCCCGCTGACGGCCGCCGCGCTGGTGGGCATGGTGCTGGTGGCCGCGCTGGACTGGCAGTCCTTCCAGCCGGAGCGCTCGCTGGACGATGTCCACGCGGCGCTGTCCCGGCT
>KL568586.1:36657-36833 GCA_000715605.1 Streptomyces speibonae
GCCGCCGTTCCGGCGCCCCGTGTCGCCGGTTCCGTGCGGCCTGCCCCTCTCCGTGGTCTCCACTCTCCCCTTTCCGCGGGCCGCTCCCCATCCGCGCGCGTACTCAACCGGGCCACTAGGTACGGGTACTCACTCCTGCGCGCCCGCGCGCAGGGCCGCCGGTCGCCGGCTGGGGC
>KL568586.1:37071-37608 GCA_000715605.1 Streptomyces speibonae
CCGGTCGCCGGCTGGGCCCCGGGGCGGGGGCGCGGGTACTCGGGGACGGACTGTCGGTGCCGCCGGATAAAGTCCCTGACATGGCACGGATTGCGGTGATCGGCGCCGGGATGGGCGCGATGGCGGCCGCCGCCCGGCTGGCCGTCGCGGGCCACCGGGTGGTGGTCCACGAGCGGACGGAGACGTACGGCGGTGCCCTGCGCCGGGTGGAGTGGGACGGGTTCTCCTTCGACACCGGTCCGGGGCTGCTGCCGCTGCCCGCGGTGTACCGCGATCTGTTCGTGAAGACGGGCAAGGAGCCGCTGGAGGCGTGCGTCGAACTCGTCCAGGTGGATCCGTCCGCGCACCACGTGTTCGCGGACGGCTCCCGCGTGCCGCTGCCCGGCGCCTCCCGCGCGGGCATCGTCTCCGCCCTGGAGGAGAGTTTCGGCCCGGCCGCCGCCCGGCGCTGGGGCGCCTTCCTGGTGCGGGCACGGGAGGCCTGGGACCGCGCGCGCCGGCCGCTGCTGGAAGAGCCGCTGTGGCCCAACTGGCAGG
>KL568586.1:37854-40953 GCA_000715605.1 Streptomyces speibonae
GAGCCGTATCCGGCGGTCCCGCACAAGAGGGTGCTGCGCACGCGCACGGCGGGCACGCTGGCCGAGGTGGGGGCGTGGGAGCTGCGCGATCCCCGGCTGACCGCCCTGCTGGAGAGTTACGCGCTCGCGCACGGCCTCGATCCCCGCGCGACCCCGGCGAGCGCGGCCGTGCTGCCCTACATGGAGCACGCGTTCGGCACGTGGTACGTGCGGGGCGGCATGCGGGAACTGGCGCGTGCGGTGTACGAGCGGTGTCTGGCCCGCCGGGTGGAGTTCCGCTTCGGAACGGAGGTCACCGGCGTGCTGGAGAAGGACGGCAGGGCGGCGGGGCTGGAGTGCGCCGACGGCACGGTGACGGAGGCGGACCTCGTGGTCGCCGGGGTGGCGCCCGGGGTGCTGGACCGCCTGTGCCGGGGCACTCCGGTGCGCGGCGACGGCGGGGTTCCCGCCAGGCCCGGGGAGGCGAGCCGGGTGACGGTGCTGATGGCGCTGCGCGGCGGACGCCCGCAGGGCACACCGCACCGCACGGTGGTGCACGCGATGGACCGCGAGGCGGAGCTGGCGGCGCTGTCCGGTGCGACGCCGGGCGGACTGCCCGAGCACCCCACGGTGACGGTCCTGCGGCCGGACGATCCCGCACTGGTCCCGGACGCCGGCCACGAGGCGGCGACGGTCACCGCGGTGGTGCCCGCGGGCGTCGCGGCCCCCGCGGAGGACTGCGCCGAGAAGCTGATCACCGCGGCCGGGCGGGCGATACCGGGTCTGCGCGACCGGCTGCTGCGGCACGAGGTGCGCACCCCGGACGACATCGCCGGGGAGACGGGCGTGGCGGGCGGCGCCGTGCCGGTCCCGGCGCTGGCGGCCGCGGGCGGTCGGCTGCTCCAGCCGTCCAACAGCACCCGGCTGCCGGGGCTGTTCACGGTCGGCGGCTGGTCCCACCCCGGCGGTGGGCTTCCGCACGCGGGGATGTCGGGGGCGCTGGTCGCCGGACTGATCGTGGAGGGGCCGGAGTTCCGCGGGTCCCAGTGACCCACCGGCGTGACCACCCGTCAGAAACGGTACTGCTCGTCGTACCCGTTGCCGTTGGTCTGGCCGTTGCCCTGGTACGGGTACTGCTGCTGCTCCGGCGGGAGTTCACCGCCGTAGGGGTCGTCGGTGCTGCGCTGCTGCGGGACCCACAGGCCGCCCGCCGGGGTCTCGCCGCCGTAGCCCGCGGCGTACGGGTCCTGGGTGTAGCCCTGCTGGCCGTACTGCTGCTGGTCGGTGTACCCGGTGTCGTACCCCGTGCCGCCGTACGTCGTGTTGCCGATGTACGGGTCGGAGTAGGCGGCGTACTGCTGGCCCGTGGTGTCGTAGCCCTGCTGCTGGCCGTAGCCGGAGTAGTCGTAGGCGTAGTTCTGGTCGGCGCCCTGGGCGGTCGCCGTGTACTGGTCCTGGGACGGGGCGGCGTAACCCTGGTCGCCGTAGACGCCGTAGGAGCCGGTGTCGTCGGGCATGGGCTGCGGTTCGTAGACGGACGTCGTGTCGGCGGCCGTCGGGCGGGCGGGGGTGAACACGTCGTCGCGCTCGTACTCCTCGTCCGCGCCGTAGGCGGTGCGGTCGGGGCCGTCGCCCTGGTCGCCGTAGTCGTCGCGGGACGTCTCCAGGTCGGAGACCTCCAGCGTCGGCTCCTGGCGCCCGGCCTCGCGGCGGCCCTTGGCGCCGGCCAGCATCGGCGCGTTGACCGCCCAGCCCGCCTGGAAGCCCCGGCGGAACGACAGCGTGACGTAGGTCTGGCCGACGGCGAAGGCCGCGGCGCCGAGACCGATCACGACGACGGACGGGATCAGCACGCCGAGCACGACGCCGAGGAAGCCGGCGAAGGCGAGCAGCCGCCAGCGCAGGCGCGCCTTGTACTGCAGCAGCACCTCGCCGAGCAACCACAGCGCGACGATGCCGAACGCGATGTAGAGGACCGTCCAGCCCATGTACGCCCCTCTCCCAGTGGTCGCTACGCAGTGTGTCGTATATCCGTGCGACCGGTCTAGGCCCGCGGTGGGTGGTGCAGGCCCAGGTTCTCGTAGATCTCCAGCGTCGCCGTGGAGTTGTTCAGCGTGATGAAGTGCAGTCCCGGCACTCCCTCGGCCAGCAACCGCGCGCAGAACTCCGTGGCGAAGTCGATACCAATGGAGCGTACCGCCGCCGGATCGTCCTTCGCTGTCAGGATCCGCTCTTTGAGGGCGTCGGGGAACGAGGCATTACTGAGCTTTGGCAACCGTTCCAGCATCTTCACGCTGGTCACCGGCATGACTTCGGGGATCACGGGGGTTTCGCAGCCCGCCGCGTGGACTCGGTCACGCAGCCGCAGATAGGACTCGGGCTGGAAGAACATCTGCGTGATCGCGTAGTCGGCGCCGGCCCGGCACTTGTCCACGAAGTGGGCGACATCGGTGTCCCAGTCCGCCGAGCGCGGGTGCATCTCGGGGAAGGCGGCGACGCCGACGCAGAAGTCGCCCGACTCCTTGATGAGCCGGACGAGTTCGGCGGCATAGGTCAGGCCCTGCGGGTGCGGCACCCACTCGCCCATGGGGTCGCCGGGCGGGTCGCCGCGCACGGCGAGCATGTTGCGGATCCCGGCGTCGGCGTACTGGCCGATGATGTTGCGCAGCTCGGCGATGGAGTGGTTGACGGCCGTGAGGTGGGCGACCGGGGTGAGGGTGGTGTCGGCGGCGATCTGCTCGGTCGCCTTCACCGTGCCGGCGCGGGTGGAACCGCCCGCGCCGTAGGTGACGGAGACGAAGCTGGGGGCGACGGCCTCGACCCTGCGGAGCGCGTTCCAGAGGTTGCGCTCGCCCTTCTCCGTCTTGGGGGCCCAGAACTCGAACGAGTACGTCGTTTTCCCGGCGGCGAGCATGTCGCGCACGGTGCGGGCGCGATCAGTCCTGGTGGATGCGGTTCCGAGGGCCATACCCGCAGGTTAGCCAGGGGGCGGCGGTCCCCCAACCAGAAGGGGGAGATTTGTCTGATTTGCCGACTTGCTGTCCACAGTGTGGACAAACATGAGACGGCCTGGTGTCCGCGTCCCGGTCCGTGGGACGTCATCCCTGTCTCTTATACACA
>KL568586.1:41191-41822 GCA_000715605.1 Streptomyces speibonae
CAGCCGCTCGGCGAACGCGGCGGCCGCCGCGCGCGGGTCGTCCGCCTCGGTGAGGGCACGCACCACCACGACCCGCCGGGCGCCGGCGTCCAGCACCTCGTCGAGGTTGCCGAGGTCGATGCCGCCGATGGCGAACCAGGGGCGGTCGGTGCCGAGGGCGGCGGCGTACCGGACCAGGCCGAGGCCGGGGGCGGGCCGGCCGGGCTTGGTGGGGGTGGGCCAGCACGGGCCGGTGCAGAAGTAGTCCACACCGGGCTGGACGGCGGCCGCGGCGGCCTCGGACTCGGTGTGGGTGGAGCGGCCGATCAGGAGGTCCGGGCCGAGGAGCGCCCGCGCGGCGGGGACGGGCAGGTCGCCCTGGCCGAGGTGGAGCACATCGGCGCCGGCGGCGTGAGCGACGTCCGCGCGGTCGTTGACCGCGAGCAGCTTGCCGTGCCGGGCGCAGGCCTCGGCGAGGACCGCGAGGTGCTCCAGCTCCTCGCCGGCCTCCATGCCCTTGTCCCGCAACTGCACGATGTCGACGCCGCCGGCCAGGACGGCGTCGAGGAACTCGGGGAGGTCTCCCTGCCGCTTGCGGGCGTCGGTGCACAGATAGAGCCGGGCGTCGGCGAGCCGGTCTCGGACAGTGGCG
>KL568586.1:42059-42804 GCA_000715605.1 Streptomyces speibonae
AGAGATGTGTATAAGAGACAGGTCTCGGACAGTGGCGGTCATACGGATGTCCCCCCCGGGGAAGTTCGGTACTGCGCGGCCGACCGGGCAGACCCGGTGCGTCATCGGGCACCCCTGCGGACCGGGCCAGGAGCCCCCACCGCGACAAACCCTATGCCGCCCCGCCCACCCCCGGCACACCCACCCGGCCGACATCACGTCCGGACGGACGCAGCCCCCCCGGCTCCCACGGGCACACCGCCTGCCCGCGCGGACACCGCACGTCGCGTCGGAGCAGCCCGGGGACGAAGCACCCCGCACGCGCGGCCGCCGCGCGCTACGCCGCGCTGATGCACACGGCCCTCCGCCGACCTCACGCGCCGACTCCGCACGTCGCATCCGGGAGGACGCACACAACCGTCCGGGGACGCGCAACGCCCCACACGGACGCAGCGCACTCCGCACTCTGCCCACCTGGGCACCCGCGTCCGTCGGCCGGTGGCATGCACCTCCGGTACCAGAAAGCGGCGGGCCCCCTGGCGCGGAACGGCGGGACCCGTGGGCCGCGTGGCGGCGGACCCCACGAGCCCGCAACGGCGCCCCCCCATGGACCAGCGACAACGGGCCACAGGCCGGGTGGGCAGCTGCCCACACCAGCCGGGCCGGTGGCCCCCACGGGCCAGGCCATGGTGCACCCCCGGGCCCGGCAGCGACGGACCCCACGGACCAGGTAGGCAGCTGCCCACACCAGCCGGGCCAGGAAGGG
>KL568586.1:43074-45844 GCA_000715605.1 Streptomyces speibonae
CTGCCCACACCAGCCGGGCCAGGAAGGGGCGGGCCCCCTGGCGCGGAACGGAGGGGTCCGTGGGCCGGGTGGTGGCGGAGCCCACGGGCCGGAGGTGACAGGGCCCGCGTCCCGGGGCTGGCGCACCGGGCCGCGGGACCGTCATCCAGTCGGTGGGGGGCTCAGACCGCGAGGGCCTGGGCGCGGCGCTTCACCTCCGTGCCGCGGTTCTCGCTGAGCGCCTGGGCGGGCGTGCCCGGCAGGGACGGGTCGGGGGTGAAGAGCCACTCCAGCATTTCCTCGACCGTGAATCCGTCGTCCCGCAGCAGCGTCAAGGTACCCGTCAGGCCCTTGACCACCTTGTCCCCGTCGATGAAGGCGGCGGGAACGTGCAGCGCGCGGTTCTCACCCCGGCGTACGGCGATGAGCTGGCCCTCCTTGACCAGCTGCCGGACACGCGTCACCTCGACGCCGAGCCGTTCGGCGATGTCGGGGAGGGTGAGCCAGGCGGGGACGAGAGCATCGATCTTTGCGTCAATCTCGGTCACGGGAACAAGCCTGCCACCTGCCACTGACAGTCGGAAGTCAGCCCCCGCCACCTGGACGGACACGCCGGACGATTCACGCCGTCGCCGACTTCAGGGGCCGTCCGGGGTTGGCGATCAGCTCCGGGTCCATGGCCGTCCCCGCCTCGATGAGCCGGCGCCCCTGTGCCAGGTCCCGGGGCCGCCCGACCGCGAGCAGCGCGACCAGCCGGGAACCGCGCAGCCAGCACACGCTCCACGCCGGCTCGGCCGGGTCACCGCGCCGGACGGTCCGGTCGGCGTCCGCGTGGTGTCCCGCGTACTGGACGAAGCGTCCGAACTGCTCGGACCAGAAGTACGGCACCGGGTCGTACACCGCCGGCGCCCGGCCTGCGGCCGCGCCGAGGATGTTCGCCGCGACCGTGCGCGGCCCCTGGAGGGCGTTGTCCCAGTGGTGGACCAGCAGCCGCTCGCCGTAGCGGGCGGACGGGAAGGACGCGCAGTCGCCGACGGCGTACACGTCGGGCACGGAGGTCATCAGACCGCTGTCGGCCACCACCTCGCCCCGCTCGCCGAGCGCGACCCCCGAGCCCGCCAGCCAGGCGGTGGCGGGCCGGGCCCCGATGCCGACGACCACGGCACCCGCGGGCAGCCGCGTCCCGTCGTCCAGGACGACCTCACCGGGCTCGACACGCGCCACGCGCGCGCGGGTGCGCAGGGTGACCCCCGCCTCGGCGTACCAGGCGGCCATGGGGTCGGCCACCTCCGCGGGCAGCACCCCGGCCAGCGGCCGTTCCTCGGCCTCCACGACGGTGACCGCGCAGCCCGCCTCGCGGGCCGCCGTGGCGAACTCGGCGCCGATCCAGCCCGCGCCGACCACCACGATGTCGTGCTGCCGCGCGAGGACCGGCCGCAGCCGCTCGGCGTCGTCCAGGGTGCGCAGCAGATGCACCCCGGGGACGCCCTCCGAGCCCGGCAGCCGCACCGGTTCCGCGCCGGTGGCGATCACCAGGACGTCGTAGGGGACGGCTCCGGCCTCCGTGTCCAGCTCGTGGTCGCCGGGACGCAGGCCCAGCACCTCGCAGCCGAGCCGCAGTTCGACGCCGAGCTCTTCGAAGTCCACGTCGAAGGCGGAGCTCTCGGCCGTGCCGAGCAGGACCGCCTTGGACAACGGCGGCCGGTCGTAGGGCTGGTGGGGCTCCGCGCCGATCAGGGTCACGGTGCCGGTGAAGCCCTGCTCCCGCAGGGCGGCCGCGGTCTGCACACCGGCCATGCCCGCGCCCGCCACGACGACACGCCGCGGCTGGGAACGTCCCGGTTCCTGTGTCTGCTCGCTCACCCGGTCACCTTAGACACCCGGCCCGGCATCGACGGGCTCGAGCTCCTCCACCACGCTCGTCCCGCTGCCCGGCTGCGACTCCCACTCCCAGCTCTCCTCCAGCCGCACCCGCCCGTCCGGCAGCTCGACGACCGTCGACACACAGTGCCCGCAGGACGTGGTGCCGTCCCGCTTGAGCTGGACGTAACGGAAGTCCAGCCGGTCCCCCGCGCGGGTGCCGACCAGGTGCCCGCGCACGACGTCACCGCCCGCGTAGTCGGCCCAGATCTCGCCGTCCCGCTCGTGGTAGACGAACCGGGTGCGGGTGCCGACCTGGCCCGGAGCCTGGTCGGCCACGGGGGCGAGGACGAGTCCGTCGAGCGAGCGTGCCACGCGGAGGCTCCCTTACAAGCGCGTTGTCCCGAGGGCTAGGGTGGCCAACGTAAAGCACTCGCGGGAGCCCGGACGCACCGGGCTGAGAGGGAGGCTGGCGGCCTCCGACCGTACGAACCTGATCCGGGTCATGCCGGCGAAGGGAGGGGCTGGACGCCCATGTCGCCCACGCGTACCTCAGACGTCCTCGTCGTCGGGGGCGGAATCATCGGACTGGTCACCGCCTGGCGGGCCGCGCAGCGCGGGCTCGCCACGACCGTGGTGGACCCCGAGCCGGGCGGCGGCGCCGCCCAGGTGGCCGCCGGGATGCTGGCCGCCGTCACCGAACTGCACTACGGCGAGGAGACCCTGCTCGGCCTGAACCTCGCCTCCGCGCGGCGCTATCCCGCCTTCGCGGCCGAGCTGACCGAACTCACCGGCCACGACCTCGGCTACCGCAGATCCGGCACCCTCGCCGTGGCGCTGGACGCCGACGACCGCGCCCACCTGCGGGAGCTGCACGCCCTGCAGCAGCGCTCGGGGCTGGACGCGCAGCTGTCTCTTATACACATCTCTG
>KL568586.1:46004-52236 GCA_000715605.1 Streptomyces speibonae
GGGTGCGCGGCGGGCTGCGGGTGGACGGCGACCACCAGATCGATCCGCGCCGGCTGGCGGCCGCCCTCGTCACCGCGTGTGAGCGCTCCGGCGTGACCGTGCGCCGCGCGTGGGCCGAGCGGCTCGTCGTCACGGGCGGCCGCGCCACGGGGGTCGTCACCGCCGACGGTGCCGAGCTGGGCGCCGGCCAGGTGGTACTCGCCGCCGGCAGTCTCAGCGGACGGCTCGCGGGCGTCCCGCCGGACGTGCTGCCGCCCGTGCGCCCCGTGAAGGGGCAGGTGCTGCGGCTGACCATGCCCGGGCACCACGGGCCGTTCCTGAGCCGGACCGTGCGCGCCGTGGTGCGCGGCAGCCATGTCTACCTCGTGCCGCGCGAGAACGGCGAGCTGGTGATCGGCGCGACCAGCGAGGAGCTGGGCTGGGACACCACGGTGACCGCGGGCGGTGTGTACGGTCTGCTGCGCGACGCCCATGAACTGGTTCCCGGGATCACCGAACTGCCGCTCGCCGAGACCCGGGCCGGACTGCGCCCCGGCTCCCCCGACAACGCGCCGCTGCTCGGCCCGACGGAGCTCGACGGGCTCCTGCTGGCCACGGGCCACTACCGCAACGGCGTCCTGCTGACGCCGGTCACCGGCGACGCCCTGGCGGACGTCCTGACCACCGGCGAACTGCCGCGGGAGGCGCGTCCCTTCACCCCCCGGCGCTTCGGCGCCGCCGTCCTCACGGAGCAGCCCGCATGAACATCTCCGTCAACGGGGAGCGCCGGGAGGTCGCTCCCGGCACGGCCCTCGACACCGTCGTCACCACGCTCACCGCGGCCCCGTCGGGTGTGGCCGCCGCCCTCAACGAAACCGTCGTCCCGCGCGCGCAGTGGCCCACCACCCCCCTCGCGGAGGGGGACCGGGTGGAGGTCCTCACCGCCGTCCAAGGAGGCTGACCATGGCCGACGATCCGTTCGTCCTCGGCGGTACGTCCTTCACGTCCCGCCTGATCATGGGCACCGGGGGCGCACCGAGCCTCGACGTGCTGGAGCGGGCCCTCGTGGCGTCCGGTACGGAACTGACGACCGTCGCGATGCGGCGGGTGGACCCCTCGGTGCACGGGTCCGTGCTGTCGGTGCTGGAGAAGCTCGGCATCCGCGTGCTGCCCAACACCGCGGGATGCTTCACCGCCGGGGAGGCCGTGCTGACGGCCCGCCTCGCACGGGAGGCGCTCGGCACGGACCTGGTCAAGCTGGAGGTGATCGCGGACGAGCGGACCCTCCTGCCGGACCCGGTGGAGCTGCTGGACGCGGCGGAGACGCTGGTCGACGACGGGTTCACGGTGCTGCCGTACACCAACGACGATCCCGTGCTGGCGCACAAGCTCGAGGACGTGGGATGCGCGGCGGTGATGCCGCTGGGGTCGCCGATCGGGTCCGGGCTGGGCATCCGCAATCCGCACAACTTCGAGCTGATCGTGGAGCGGGCGGGGGTGCCGGTGATCCTCGACGCGGGCGCGGGCACGGCGTCCGACGCGGCGCTGGCGATGGAGCTGGGGTGTGCCGGGGTGATGCTTGCGTCCGCGGTGACGCGGGCGCAGGAGCCGGTGCTGATGGCCACGGCGATGCGGGGGGCGGTGGAGGCGGGGCGGCTAGCGCGGCTGGCGGGGCGGATTCCGCGGCGGTGGTTCGCCACGGCGTCGTCTCCTGCGGAGGGCCTGGCAGTGCTGGATCCGGAGCGGCCGGCGTTCTGACGGTGCCGGAGCCGGAACTGGGCAGGACAGGGGTTCCGCTTTCCGGTTTCCGGCACTGCCGGGTACAGCCCACAACGCCGCGGGTTACCGCTACCGCAGGAAGTCGGGGATGGCGTCGTTGTAACGGGCATTCTTCTGGGCGTCTTCCTCCTCCAACCTTTCCTCGCTTATCTCGAACTCCTGCTCTATCACCACACCGGGTGGATAGAAACCTTCATCCGTCCTTCCGTCGGAGCTGATTGTGACGTTCTGGGTGACAGGAGCCAAGGCCACACCTTTACCTTTGCCTTGCGTGCTGGGTGCCGGCGGCAAGGCTCCACCGGATTGCGCCCCGGAAGGACCAGCAGAAGCAAGCGCCCCAATGTCGAGCATCGTTGTGGGACGCTGTCTCTGGTTCGGGTCCGCGTTCTGCTCCAGCCAAAGCTGGGCGAGCTGAGCGTGGGGGGCGATCGAAGCTCTCGGTTTCTCACGCCTCTTCCTCCCTCTGACGGCCTTGCTACGGCGAAGCGAGCCTGCGGCAGGCCCTGCCTCTTCTTCCGGTTCTTCCGGTATCCGCCCGGACTGTGAGCTTCTCTGCACTGCCCGGGTCACGGCGGCATTGCCCGCCGAGCGTTGCAGCGCTCGCACCGCGTCAGCCGTCGGCGCGCCGCCCGTGACGAGCGGTACTTGCTCCGACAGAGAAGGAGAGGGTGGCGCCACCTTCGGTCGTGCTGCGGAAGGCCGCAGGAACTCCTCGCCACCCTGGTGGCCTCGGGCTTGCATGACATCTCCTCGCTGCGTCATAAATGTCGGCCATTCCTGGCCATTCCGTCATTCAAGCAGTGCGCCGGGATCGGGGAAGTGCCCGTCAGGGCAGAGAACCGTGCAGGATGGCACCGTCCGTTGCGAGCCCCGCTGTCGTATCTGCGGCTCCACACGCCGGACGGCGGGCTTCCCGGCCGCGAGCCTTGTGGTCACGCACGGTCGAGGCACCCGTCGCCGCCTCCGGGGAGGAGTCTGCGGTTACGGCGGAGCGGCACACGTCACAGGTCCGCTTCAACAGGGGATCAACCGGTCGGGAGTGTCCGTGGTGCCTCGTAGACTCGCTGCGTGGACACGACCCTTCAGGACCCTCTGGTCGGGCAGGTGCTCGACGGCCGCTACCGCGTCGACTCCCGGATCGCGGTCGGCGGGATGGCCACGGTCTACCGGGCCGTGGACACCCGCCTCGACCGCGTCCTCGCGCTCAAGGTGATGCACCCCTCCCTCGCCGCCGACGCCTCCTTCGTCGAGCGGTTCATCCGCGAGGCGAAGTCGGTGGCCCGCCTGGCCCACCCGAACGTGGTGCAAGTCTTCGACCAGGGCACCGACAGCGCCTACGTCTACCTGGCGATGGAGTACATCGCCGGCTGCACCCTGCGCGACGTGCTGCGCGAGCGCGGGGCGCTCCAGCCGCGGGCCGCGCTGGACATCCTGGAGCCGGTGCTGGCCGCGCTCGGTGCCGCGCACCGGGCCGGGTTCGTGCACCGGGACATGAAGCCGGAGAACGTGCTGATCGGGGACGACGGCCGGGTCAAGGTCGCCGACTTCGGCCTGGTCCGGGCGGTGGGCTCGGCGACGAACACCACGGGCACCGTGCTCGGCACGGTCTCCTACCTGGCCCCGGAGCAGATCGAGCACGGCACCGCCGACCCCCGCGTGGACGTGTACGCCTGCGGGATCATGCTCCACGAGATGCTGACCGGCGAGAAGCCGCACGAGGGCGACTCCCCCGCGATCGTGCTGTACAAGCATCTGCACGACGACGTGCCTCCGCCCTCGGCCGCCGTGCCCGGCATGGCACACGAGCTGGACGGACTGGTCGCCACGGCGACCGCGCGCGATCCGGAGGCGCGTCCGCACGACGCGGTGGCGCTGCTCGCCCGGGTCCGCGACGCGCGCGGCCGGCTGGATGACGAGCAGCTCGACGCGGTGCCGCCGCAGGCGCTGCTGTCGGAGCACGACCGGCACGACAACACGGACGACCGTACGAGCGTCATCCCGCGCGCGCTCACCATGGCCCGCCCGCTGCCCGTCAACGAGGACGAGAGCGCTCAGGTGCAGCACACCAGCCGGTTCCAGTCCCCGCCGCCGCTGCCGCCCCGGCGGCGTACGGCGCTCCGGCGCGGCCCGATGGCGATCGTCGTGGCCGCGCTGCTGGTGCTCGGCCTCGGCGCGGGCGTGTGGTACATCAACTCCGGCCAGTTCACCAAGGTCCCGCCGCTGCTGGCGAAGACCGAGAAGGAGGCCCGGGACCGGCTGGCGGACGCCGGGCTGGACGTCGGCGAGGTGAAGGAGGCGTACAGCGACACGGTGGAGCGGGGCAAGGTGATCGCCACCGACCCGGAGGCGGGCGCCCGCATCCGCGGCAACGGCTCGGTGTCACTGACGATCTCCCAGGGCCCCGAGACCGTGCGGGTGCCGGACCTCGACGGCTATGCGCTGGACAAGGCGCGGTCGCTGCTGGAGGACGAGGGCCTGAAGCCGGGCATGACGACCCGGGAGTTCAGTGAGTCCGTGCCCGCCGGTTCGGTGATCTCCACGGAGCCGGGCAAGGGCACCAAGGTCCGGGCGGGCTCGGCGGTGGCACTGACCGTGAGCAAGGGCAGCCCCGTGGAGGTGCCCGACGTGACCGGCGACGACCCGGACGACGCGCGGGCCGAGCTGGAGGAGGCCGGCCTGAAGGTGGAGATCGCCGCCGATCGGGTCAACTCCGAGCACGACGCGGGCGCGGTGGCCCGGCAGAACCCGGGTCCCGGCGGACGGGCCGCCGAGGGTGACACCGTGACGCTGACGTTGTCCAAGGGCCCCGAGATGGTCGAGGTGCCGGACGTGGTCGGCGACAGCGTGGGCGAGGCCAAGGAGAAGCTGGAGGGGGCCGGGTTCCAGGTGGACGAGGACCGCGGACTGCTCGGCCTGTTCGGCGACACCGTGCGGGGCCAGTCCGTGGACGGCGGCGACACCGCGCCGAAGGGTTCGACGATCACCATCGAGATCCGCTGACGGGAGGGGCCGTCCGGGGACCTCTCCGCGCATGACACCCTTGACGCGTGAAGAGTCACCCGTCCGGCCCCGTCCGCAACCCGATCGGCGGCCATGTGCCCGTGGCCGGCGGCCTGCATTCCGTCGGCCTGTCCTACGCCCGTGAGCTGCGCGCCGAGACCGTGCAGGTCTTCGTCGCCAATCCGCGCGGCTGGGCCACCCCGGCCGGCAACCCGCGACAGGACGAGGCGTTCCGCGCGGCCTGCGCCGCCGAGTCGATCCCGGCGTACGTGCACGCCCCCTATCTGATCAACTTCGGTTCCCACACCGAGGCGACCGTGGAGCGGTCCGTGGAGTCGCTGCGGCACTCGCTGCGGCGGGGCCGGGAGATCGGCGCGCTGGGCGTGGTGGTGCACACGGGCAGTGCGACCGGCGGGCGCGAGCGGTCGGTGGCGCTCAGGCAGGTGCGGGAGCGGATGCTGCCGCTGCTCGAGGAGCTGACCCATGACGACGACCCGTTCCTGCTGCTGGAGTCGACCGCGGGCCAGGGTTCCTCGCTGTGCTCACGGACCTGGGACTTCGGGCCGTACTTCGAGGCGCTGGACGCCCATCCGAAGCTGGGCGTCTGCCTGGACACCTGCCATGTCTTCGCGGCCGGGCACGATCTGACCGGGCCGGCGGGGATGCACCGGACACTGGATCTGCTGGTGGAGACCGTCGGCGAGGGGCGGCTGAAGCTGATCCACGCCAATGACTCCCTGGATGTGGTGGGCGCCCACAAGGACCGTCACGCGAACATTGGCGCGGGACACATCGGTGAGGACCCGTTCCGGGCGCTGATGACGCACCCGGCGACCGAGGGCGTACCGCTGGTCATCGAGACGCCCGGCGGCAAGGAAGGGCACGCGGCGGACGTGGAGCGGCTGAAGAAGCTCCGGGACGGCTGAGGCGTACGGCGGTCAGAGCTCGGGGCCCTCGCCGGGTTCCTCCTGGTAGGAGTAGCGCTGCTCCTTCCAGGGGTCGCCGACGTTGTGGTAGCCGCGCTCCTCCCAGAAGCCGCGCCGGTCGGCGGTCATGTACTCCACGCCGCGCACCCATTTGGGGCCCTTCCAGGCATACAGATGGGGGACGATCAGCCGCAGCGGAAAGCCGTGCTCGGCGGTCAGCAGCTCGCCGTCCTTGTGCGTGGCGAAAAGGGCACGCGCGGACATGAAGTCGTCGAGCCGGAGGTTGGAGCTGAATCCGTACTCCGCCCACACCATCACATGGGTGACGTCGGGCGCGGGCGGGGCGAGGTCCACGACGGTGCGGGCGGGGATGCCGCCCCACTCGGCGCCGACCATGCTGAACTTGGTGACGCAGTGCAGGTCGGCCACCACGGTGGTGTACGGCAGGGCCGTGAACTCCTCGTGGGTCCAGCAGTGCTTGTCACCGTCGGCGGTGGCACCGAAGACCCGGAACTCCCACCGCTCGGGCCGGAACTTGGGAACGGGCC
>KL568586.1:52438-58349 GCA_000715605.1 Streptomyces speibonae
AAGACCCGGAACTCCCACCGCTCGGGCCGGAACTTGGGAACGGGCCCGTAGTGGGTGACCGGCCAGCCCTTCTGCAGTCGCTGCCCCGGCGGGAGCTCGAACCGCGCCGCTCCTTGTGATGCGCGCTCCCCCGATTCCCGTTCCGCCGGCTGACCCATGTCTCCATCCTGACAGACCGGGGGCGATGCCCCTGAACCGGGCCGGAAAGAATCGGGCAGACAGCAACAAAAACGACTGAGTATGTACTTACTTACTAAGTCAAGACTTACTGGACGATCTTCCTCGCCGGTGCAATCATGCGGCCCAACCTGCCAGTCCCCCGCGCGGAAGGAGCCCATGCGATGCAGGGCGACCCCGAGGTCATCGAATTCCTCAACGAGCAGCTGACCGCCGAGCTCACGGCGATCAACCAGTACTTCCTGCACTCGAAGCTGCAGGACCACAAGGGCTGGACGAAACTCGCCGAGTACACCCGCGCCGAGTCCTTCGACGAGATGCGGCACGCGGAGCTGCTCACCGACCGCATCCTGCTCCTCGACGGTCTGCCGAACTACCAGCGGCTGTTCCACGTCCGGGTCGGGCAGACCGTCACCGAGATGTTCCAGGCCGACCGGGAGATCGAGCTGGAGGCGATCGACCGGCTGCGCCGCGGGGTGGAGGTCATGCGCAACAAGGGGGACATCACGTCGGCCAACATCTTCGAGGCGATCCTGGCCGACGAGGAGCACCACATCGACTACCTGGACACCCAGCTGGAACTGATCGAGAAGCTGGGCGAGGCGCTGTACCTGTCGACGGTGATCGAGCAGTCCCAGCCCGACTCCTCGGGCCCGGGCACGAGCGGCTTCTCGACCCCGTAGCGGCGGACCGGCGGGATGCTCAGGCGGCTTCCGGGAGCTCCGTGGTCAGCGGCGGCTCGCCCTGGTCGATCAGCTGCCGGCGAGGGCACGCACCGCGGCCGAGCAGCGCCTGGATGCGCCGTACGCAGCCGCCGCAGTCGGTGCCGGCCTTGCAGGCGGAGGCGATCTGCCGGGGCGTGCACGCTCCGGCCTCCGCGTGCCCCTTCACCTGTTCCTCGGTCACGCCGAAGCAGCTGCAGACGAACACGCGGGTCACCTCCCGACGAAGTGCTGGGTCGAGCCGTACCGACCCTGGATCGGTGAGGCTAACCTAACCTTACCTGGCACCCCTGAGCACAAAAAGAGGGGGTGGGGCGGCATCCTGTGTGATACGCGCCCCACCCCGTCCGCCGTGTCAGCGGCCGCCCGCCCTACTGGTCGCGGTACATCTCCGCGACGAGGAACGCCAGGTCGAGCGACTGGCTGCGGTTGAGCCGCGGGTCGCAGGCCGTCTCGTAGCGCTGGTGCAGATCGTCGACGAAGATCTCGTCGCCGCCGCCCACGCACTCGGTGACGTCGTCGCCGGTGAGCTCCACGTGGATGCCGCCCGGGTGGGTGCCGAGCTCCTTGTGGACCTCGAAGAAGCCCTTCACCTCGTCGAGCACGTCGTCGAAGCGGCGGGTCTTGTGGCCGGAGGCCGCCTCGAAGGTGTTGCCGTGCATCGGGTCGGTCACCCACGCCACGGTGGCACCGGAGGCGGTGACCTTCTCGACCAGCTCGGGGAGCTTGTCGCGGATCTTGTCCGCGCCCATCCGGACGATGAAGGTCAGCCGGCCGGGCTCCCGCTCGGGGTCGAGGCGCTCGATGTACTGCAGCGCCTCCTCGGCCGTGGTGCTCGGGCCCAGCTTGATGCCGATCGGGTTGCGGATCCTGGACGCGAACTCGATGTGCGCGTGATCCATCTGCCGGGTGCGCTCGCCGATCCACACCATGTGGGCGGAGACGTCGTACAGGTGTCCGGTGCGCGAGTCGACGCGGGTGAGCGCGGACTCGTAGTCGAGCAGCAGCGCCTCGTGCGAGGAGAAGAACTCGACGGTCTTGAACTCCTCCGGCTCCGCGCCGCAGGCCCGCATGAAGTTCAGCGCCTGGTCGATCTCCCGGGCCAGCTGCTCGTAGCGCTGGCCGGACGGGGACGACTTCACGAAGTCCTGGTTCCAGGCGTGCACCTGGCGCAGGTCGGCGTAACCGCCGGTGGTGAAGGCGCGCACCAGGTTCAGCGTGGACGCCGACGCGTGGTACATGCGCTTCAGCCGCTCCGGGTCCGGGACCCGGGCCTCCTCGGTGAAGTCGAACCCGTTGACGGAGTCGCCCCGGTAGGTGGGCAGCGTCACCCCGTCGCGGGTCTCGGTGGGCTTGGAGCGCGGCTTGGAGTACTGCCCCGCGATCCGTCCGACCTTCACCACGGGCACGGCGGCGGCGTAGGTGAGAACGGCACCCATCTGGAGCAGCGTCTTCAGTTTGCTGCGGATGTGGTCGGCGGACACCGCGTCGAACGCCTCGGCGCAGTCGCCGCCCTGGAGGAGGAACGCCTCTCCCTTGGCGACGGCCGCCATCCGGGCGCGCAGCTGGTCGCACTCGCCCGCGAAGACGAGCGGCGGATACGACTCGAGGTCCGCGATCACTGCGCGCAGAGCCTCGGCGTCGGGGTACTCGGGCTGCTGCGCCGCGGGCAGGTTTCGCCAGGTGTTGCCAGCGCTCGCGCTGGTCTTAGCGTTCACGGTCACGGAACCCACATTACGGGGTCGGATCGGTCGTCCATCCCGGCGCTCAACAAATGAGACACGGGCCGCACGGAGCTGAGATGCGCTAGGGTCGTGGCCATGTTCGCGCACTCGACCCGCACCTGGTGGTGGACCGCTCTCCCGGCGGCCCACTGACTGCGCGTACGCACCGACTTCGCGAAGGCCGCCCGAGGGGCGGCCTTCGGCGTTTCCCGGGTCGTTCCTCCGACGCTCATGACCGCCCGCTCATGACAGCTCGCTCATGACCGAGACGAAACGAGGAACGCCCACCATGGACCTGGCACAGCTCCCCCACGACGACCGTCCCTTCGCCCTGCTGCGCCGCCGCACCCCGGGGCACGCCCACGAGGTGGTCGAGGTGCTGATCGGCCCGGTCGCCGAACGGGAGCACCTGGCCGACCTGCCGGACGAAGGGCTCGCGCTGGTCCCCTTCCGGCAGATCCGCGAGCGCGGCTTCGACGTGCGCGACGACGGCACCCCGCTGCTGGTGCTGACGCCCGAGGAGCGTCACGAGATCCCGCTCGCCGAGGCCCTCGACCGGCTCCCGGCCCACGGTGTCCGCGTCGAGGGCGGCGGCTTCGACGTCGGTGACGAGGAGTACGCGCGGATCGTCGGGCGGGTCCTCGACGAGGAGATCGGCCGGGGCGAGGGCGCCAACTTCGTCATCCGGCGGACCTACGAGGGGGAGATCCCCGGGTTCGGGCGGGCCGACGCGCTGGCGCTGTTCCGGCGGCTCCTCGAGGGCGAGCGGGGCGCGTACTGGACGTTCGTGGTGCACACCGGGGACCGGACCCTGGTGGGGGCCAGCCCCGAGGTGCATGTACGGGCGTCCGGCGGGACGGTCGTGATGAACCCGATCAGCGGGACCTACCGCTATCCGGCCGCGGGGCCGACCCCCGAGCACCTGCTGGAGTTCCTCGCCGACGGCAAGGAGGTCGAGGAGCTGTCGATGGTCGTCGACGAGGAGCTCAAGATGATGTGCACCGTCGGCGACATGGGCGGGGTCGTCATCGGCCCCCGCCTGAAGGAGATGGCGCACCTCGCGCACACCGAGTACGAACTGCGCGGCCGGAGCTCGCTGGATGTGCGCGAGGTGCTGCGCGAGACGATGTTCGCGGCGACCGTCACGGGGTCGCCGGTGCAGAACGCCTGCCGGGTGATCGAGCGGCACGAGTCCGGCGGACGGCGCTACTACGCGGGCGCGCTGGCCCTCATCGGCCGCGACGAGGGCGGCGCCCAGACCCTGGACTCCCCCATCCTGATCCGCACCGCCGAGATCGACGCGGCCGGGCGGCTGCGGGTGCCGGTCGGAGCCACGCTGGTGCGCGGCTCGGACCCGGCGGGCGAGGTGGCGGAGACCCACGCCAAGGCGGCCGGGGTGCTGGCCGCGCTGGGCGTGCGCCCGGGACGGCCGCGCGCGGAGTCCGTACGGCCGGGGCTGGCCGACGACCCGCGGGTGCGGGCGGCGCTGGACGGGCGCCGGGCCTCGCTGGCGCCGTTCTGGCTGCGGATGCAGGAGCGGTCCGACGCGCTGAGCGGTCACGCGCTGGTCGTCGACGGGGAGGACACCTTCACCGCGATGCTCGCGCACCTGCTGCGCGCCACCGGTCTGGAGGTGACCGTGCGCCGGTACGACGAGCCGGGCCTGCGGGAGGCGGTGCGCGCGCACGAGGGACCGCTGGTGCTGGGTCCCGGGCCGGGCGACCCGTCCGACACGGCGGATCCGAAGATGCGGTTCCTGCGCGCGCTGACCGCCGAGGCCCTCGGCGGCAACCGGCACGGCGTCCTCGGCGTCTGCCTCGGCCACGAGCTGATCGCGGCCGAGCTGGGCCTGGAGACCGTCCGCAAGGAGGTGCCGTACCAGGGGGCGCAGACGGAGATCGATCTGTTCGGGCGGCCGGAGACGGTCGGCTTCTACAACAGCTTCGTGGCGCGCTGCGACGAGGACGCCGCGCGGGAGCTGGCCGCACACGGCATCGAGGTGAGCCGCACGGCGGGCGGTGAGGTGCACGCGCTGCGGGGGCCCGGCTTCGCCGGGGTGCAGTTCCACCCCGAGTCGGTGCTGACGCTGAACGGCGCGGCGGTGGTGCGGGAGCTGATGGGTCAGCTGCGCGGCACCAGCACGTTCTCGGAGCGGCGGCCCTCGGTGTAGTCGACGACGTTGCCGACCGTGCTCCGCACGATCTGTGCGACGGCGTCCTCGGTGTAGTACGCCTGGTGGGAGGTGACGAGGACGTTCGGGAAGGTGACCAGGCGGGCCAGGGTGTCGTCGTCGACGGCCTCCAGCGACTTGTCGAGGAAGAACAGGCCCGCCTCCGCCTCGTACACGTCGAGTCCGACGCCGGTGAAGCGGCCCTCGCGCAGTTCGGCGACGAGGGCCGCGGTGTCGACGAGACCGCCCCGGCTGGAGTTCACCAGGATCGCGTCGTCCCGCATCGTCTTCAGGGCGGCGGCGTCGATGAGGTGCTGGGTGGCGGGCAGCAGCGGGACGTGCAGGCTGACCAGGTCGGACTCGGCGAGGAGCTGGTCCTTGGGGACGTAGGTCATGCCGAGCTCCCGGCAGGCGGGGTTCTCGGCGACGTCCCAGCCCAGCAGCCGCATGCCGAAGCCGTGGGCGATCCGGGCGAACGCCTCGCCGATCTTGCCGGTGCCGAGGACGCCCGCGGTGCGGCCGTGCATGTCGCGGCCCATCAGTCCGTCGAGCCGGAAGTCGAAGTCACGGGTGCGGGTGGAGGCGCGGACGACGCGGCGGTTGACCGCCATCGCCAGGGTCCAGGCGAACTCGGCGACCGAGTACGGCGAGTACGACGAGACCCGGGCGATGGTCAGGCCGAGCCGTTCGGCGACGTCCAGGTCGATGTTGTTGAAGCCGGTGGAGCGCTGGGCGACCATCCGGGTGCCGCCGGCCGCGAGACCGGACAGCACCTCGGCGCCGAGGTCGCAGTTGACGCTGGTGGAGACGGTCTCGCGGCCGGCGGCGATGGGGGCGGTGTCCGTGTTGAGGAAGACGTCCACGGCGTGCACGGTGTGGCCGGCCTCGTGGGCCGCCCGCTCGATGAGGGGGCGCTCGTCGGCCTGGACGCCGAAGGCGAGGATCTCCACGGATGCCCTCCGGGGGTGTGCCGGGTTTGTTGTTGTACCGGTGAATATACGGGGCCGGGGTGGGGGGTGCTTGGGCCTAATGGGGCAGTGACCCGGGGTTGTGGCTGGGCGGGGGCGGGTGAGCAGCCCGGCGCTTACGGGGTGCCGCCCGCGCCCACCCTCCCCCAC
>KL568586.1:58610-61542 GCA_000715605.1 Streptomyces speibonae
CCCCCATCGCCCCAGCGGCACGACTGCCCGCGGCCTATGGGATCAGCCGAAGAAGACTCCTACCTCCTTGTAGAGGTCCGGGTGCACCGTTTTCAGCTGGGCGGTCGCCGCCGCGATCGGCACCCGCACGATGTCCGTACCGCTCAGCGCGACCATCTTGCCGAAGTCCCCGTCGCGCACGCAGTCGATGGCGTGCAGCCCGAAGCGCGTGGCGAGCCAGCGGTCGAACGCGCTGGGCGTCCCGCCCCGCTGCACATGCCCGAGCACGGTGGTGCGGGCCTCGTTGCCGGTGCGTTTCTCGATCTGCTTGGCGAGCCATTCGCCGACGCCGGAGAGCCGGACGTGTCCGAAGGAGTCCAGCGACTGGTCCTTGAGCACCATGTCGCCGTCCCTGGGCACGGCCCCCTCGGCGACGACGACGATCGGCGCGTACGAGGCACGGAACCGGGACGTCACCCAGGCGCACACCTCCTCGACGTCGAAGGGGTGCTCGGGGATGAGGATGACGTTGGCGCCGCCGGCCAGGCCCGAGTGGAGGGCGATCCAGCCCGCGTGACGGCCCATCACCTCCACCACGAGGACCCGCATGTGCGACTCCGCGGTGGTGTGCAGCCGGTCGATGGCCTCGGTGGCGATGCCGACGGCGGTGTCGAAGCCGAAGGTGTAGTCGGTGGCGGAGAGGTCGTTGTCGATGGTCTTGGGCACGCCCACGCACGGGATGCCGTACTCGTCGTGGAGGCGGGTGGCGACGCCGAGGGTGTCCTCGCCGCCGATGGTGATGAGGGCGTCCACGCCGAGTGCGGCGAGGTTGTCCTTGATCCGCCGGATGCCGTCCTCCTCGTTCAGCGGATTGGTCCGGGAGGAACCGAGGACGGTGCCGCCGCGAGGCAGGATGCCGCGCACGGCGGGGATGTCGAGGGGGACGGTGTGCCCGTCGAGGGGCCCGCGCCAGCCGTCCCGGAAACCGGTGAATTCGTAGCCGTACTCCTGGACGCCCTTGCGGACGATGGCCCGGATGACGGCGTTGAGCCCGGGGCAGTCGCCGCCTCCGGTCAGTACTCCGACCCGCATGGAAGTTCCCTTCGCCATGGTTGCCGAAATGCCGTTCGTTCCCACCTGGCACGGTACGGGTGATCCGGGTCACATCGGCATGGTCGGGACGGTCAATTCCTGAGCGGGAGGGGGTGGTTGGCGTCTTCCGGGGCTATTCGTCGTCCAGGCCGCGCTCTATGGCGTAGCGGACGAGCTCCACGCGGTTGTGCAGCTGGAGCTTGCCGAGGGTGTTCTGCACATGGTTCTGCACGGTGCGGTGGGAGATGACGAGCCGTTCGGCGATCTGCTTGTAGCTGAGCCCCTTGGCGACCAGGCGCAGCACCTCGGTCTCGCGGTCGGTGAGCCGGGGCGTGCCCGGTTCGCCGTCGGCGGGGGCGGCTCCGGCCGGTTCGGAGGCGAGGCGGCGGTACTCGCCGAGGACCAGCCCGGCGAGGCCGGGGGTGAACACCGGGTCGCCGACGGCGGTACGGCGCACGGCGTCCCGCAGGTCCTCGGTGGAGGCGGATTTCAGCAGGTAGCCGGTGGCGCCGGACTTGACGGCCTCCAGCACGTCGGCGTGTTCCCCGCTGGCCGACAGGACGAGCACACGGACGGCGCCGTTCGCCGCGACGACCTCCTTGCAGACCTGGACGCCGGGTTTGCCGGGCAGGTTCAGGTCGAGGACGAGGACGTCCGGCGCGGCGGCCTTGGCGCGGCGCACCGCCTGGTCCCCGTCGCCCGCGGTGGCGACGACCTCGAAGCCCGACTCGGACAGGTCGCGGGCGACGGCGTCGCGCCACATGGGGTGGTCGTCGACCACCATGACCTTGATCGGGTCCGGGTGCGTTCCCGTGCTGTCCGTCATCGCTGTTCCGCCTTCCCCCGCGGGTCGTTCGCTTCCTGCGTCTGTCTGGGCACCTTCAGCTCGACCTCCGTGCCCTGGCCCGGGACCGAGACCAGTTCCGCGCTGCCGCCGAGGTCGCGCAGCCGGCCGCGGATGGACAGGGCCACGCCGAGCCGTCCCTCCCCCTCGGCCTGGGCGAGCCGTCCCTCGGGGATGCCGGGTCCGTCGTCGCGGACGGTGACGATCACCTCGTCCGGTTCGTCCTCGACCAGGATCCAGGCGCGGGCCTGCTCGCCCGCGTGCCTGCGGACATTGTCCAGGGCGGCCCCGACGGCGGCGGCCACCTCCCGCGCGGCGGCCGGCGGCAGCGGCACCGGCGCTCCGGGCTCGGCGAGGCTGACCCGGGCGCCGGCGTGCGGGGCGAGCAGGGCACGCAGGTCGACCGGCCCGTCGTCGCCGGTGCCGTCGTCCTCGTCCTGGTCGACCGCCCGTACGACCGCTCCCTGGGCGGCGTCCTCCGAGACCCGGGAGACCGGTACGAGGCCGCCGGAGACCAGGGTGCGCAGCGCCACCTCCTGCTCGCCTGCCATCCGTCCGAGTTCCGCGGCCTCGCCGCCGATCACCGCGCCGCGCCGCTGCACCATGGCCAGCACCTGGAGGACGCTGTCGTGGATGTCCCGCGCGAGGCGTTCACGTTCCCGCGTGGCGGCCTCGATCTCCAGGGCGCGGGCGAGGGTGCGCTCGGAGGCGCGGGCCACCTCGACGACGTAGCCGATGGCGATGGAGGCGACCCAGACCAGGATCACGTTGTGCACGGTGTCGCGGGCGGGGCCGCCGCGCTCGATCGGGTTGGCGACGGCGACGAGGGTGGAGGCGAGGGCCGCCCAGCGCCAGCCGCCCTTGACGGCGAAGGCGAGCACCGATCCGGCGGTCCAGATGGACGGCAGGGTCGGGCCGCCCGCCTGCACGCGGTCGTGGGCGTCGGCGACGGGGGTGAGCAGGATGCCGGTGAGCGCGAGGGTCAGGTCGGCGGTGAGGAAGCGCTTGGTGCAGGCC
>KL568587.1:0-758 GCA_000715605.1 Streptomyces speibonae
CCCCCGCCCCCGCCACGGGACCGGCCGCGAGGGCGGCCGACACGACGGCCACCGCCGTGCCCACGGCCATTGCCCGGGCCCGGACCCGCCTGTGCTGTGGGGCCATTGGCTGCTCCTCTTCTCGCTGTCGTCCGCCGTGTGCCGGAATTCCACGCTCTTGACGGGCAGTCATATGAATTCAGTCATACAAAAACCGTCGGTGCCACCGTCACTGCGGCTTTCGAGTGCCGGGGTGACCCGTGCGGGTGAGCCGGTACCAGAAGAAAGTGAGAATGCGTGTCACTGCTTGACAACCGCGTCCCCGCCGTATTGCTGCGGACCGACCGGAATCCCTTTCACCACGGAACGCTGGGGGCCGTACGATCGCTCGGCCGGGCCGGTGCGGAGGTGCATGTCGTCGCCGATTCCACGGGAAGTCCCGTGCCGCGCTCGCGTTATGTGCGCCGCATGCATCCGCCGCCGCCCCCGGAGGCGACCGGGGAGGAGATCCTCGCCGTGCTGCGCCGCGTGGCCGGGCAGGTCGGCCGCCCCGCCGTCCTGATCCCGCTGGACGACGCGACCGCCATCGCCGCGGGCCGCCTGCGCGAGGAGCTCGCGCCGGACTACCTGCTGCCCGCGATGCCGGCCACGCTGCCCGAACGCGTCGCCGACAAGGCCCAACTGGCCACCCTGTGCGCCGCCGTGGGCGTCCCGCACCCGGAGACGCTGGTCCCCGACAGCCCCGACCGTGCCGTCGCCGACGCGGAGCGGCTCGGGCT
>KL568587.1:967-3031 GCA_000715605.1 Streptomyces speibonae
CTGCCGCTGGTCGCCAAGTGGAGCCGCCCCTGGCTGCTCCCGCCCGGCAGCGGACTGCGCAGCACCCGGCTGCTGCACTCCGTGCAGCACGTACGGGAGCTGTACGCGCGCACGCCGGAGGCGGGCAGCCCACTGCTGCTCCAGTCGTATCTGCCGCCGGGCGAGGACCGGGACTGGTTCTTCCACGGCTACGCCGACCGCTCGGGCACGGTCCGCGCGGGCGGCGCCGGCCGCAAACGGCAGTCCTGGCCGCGCGGCGCGGGACTGACCGCGGTGGGCCACTGGGCGCCCAACTCCCAGATCCGCGCCCTCGCCGAGCACCTCACCGGCGAGCTCGGCTACCGCGGCGTCTTCGACCTCGACTTCCGCCGCTGCGGCACGACCGGCCGCTACCACCTCCTCGACTTCAACCCGCGCCCCGGCGCCCAGTTCCGGCTGTTCGCGGACAGCGCGGGGCTGGACGTCGTACGCGCCCTGCACCTGGATCTGACCGGTCGTCCGCTGCCGGACGGGGATCCGCTGACCGGGCGGTCGTTCGTGGTGGAGAACTACGCGCCCCTCGCCGCGCTGCGCACGCCGCCCGGCGGGCGCGAGCTGGCCTGGCACGCCGGGGACGACCCCGGGCCCGGACGGGCGATGTGGGCGCTGTGGGCCCGCCATGTCTCCGGCCGGCTGCGCCGGCGGCTGGGCCCGGCGGCTCCGCTACCGGCGCCGCGCCCGGCCGGCCCCGGGACGGCCCCGGCCTCCCGGACCTCACGGATCCCCCGGGCCCCTTGGACCTCCCGGACCTCACGGACCTCACGGACCGACAACGAGAAAGCGAGCAGCTGATGATGTACGACCTTCTGGTGGTGGGCGCGGGGCCGTACGGTCTGTCGATCGCGTCCCACGCCGCGGCCGCCGGACTGAACCTGCGGGTCTTCGGCCGGCCGATGGCGTCCTGGCGGGACCACATGCCCGCCGGCATGTTCCTGAAGTCGGAGCCCTGGGCGTCCAACCTCTCCGACCCGGCCGGGCGCTGGACGCTGGACGCGTACTGCGCGGAACAGGGCATGACGGCGCGTCACGCGGAACCGATCCCGGTGGAGGTGTTCGCGTCGTACGGCCTGTGGTTCGCCCGCAACGCCGTGCCGGCGGTGGACGAGCGCACGATCACCCGTGTGTCGTCGAGCGCCGAGGGCTTCACGGCGGTCACCGAGGACGGGGAGGCGCTGCACGCGCGGACGGTGGCGCTGGCGGTCGGGGTGATGCCGTTCATCGAGGTGCCGGCGACCCTGCGCGGACTGCACCCCACGCTGGTGACGCACAGCAGCCACCACAACGACCTCGGCCCGTTCCAGGGCAAGGACGTCACGGTGATCGGCGGCGGCCAGGCGGCCCTCGAGACGGCGGCGCTCCTCGCCGAACAGGGCACGCGGGTACGGGTGCTGGCGCGGGCGGAGCGGCTGCGGTGGAACGACGTGCCGCCACCCCTCGAGCAGTCCCGGTGGCAGTCGGTCCGCTCGCCGCACAGCGGTCTCGGCCCCGGCTGGCGGAACTGGTTCTACTCCGAGCGCCCGAACCTGTTCCGGCGGCTGCCGGAGTCGACCCGCTCGCGGATCGCGGCCACGGCGCTGGGTCCGGCCGGTGCCTGGTGGGTGCGGGACCGGGTGGAGCGGGCGGTGGACCTGCTGCCGGGTCACGAGGTGACCGCGGCCGCCGCGGTGCCCGGCGGGCTGCGGCTCGACCTCACCGACCGCTCCGGCGTCCGGCGCAGCATGGAGACCGAACACGTCATCGCCGCCACCGGGTTCAAGGCCCACCGTGACCGGCTGGGCATGCTCTCCGCCGAACTGCGCGGGACGCTGTCGGTGCTGCCCGACGGCTCCCCCGCGACCGGGCACGGCCTCGAGACCTCGTATCCGGGTCTGTTCCTCGCGGGCCTGGTAACCGCGTCCGGCTTCGGCCCGGCGATGCGCTTCGTGCACGGCGCCACGTTCACGGCGTCGACGCTGGTCCAGGGGGTGCGCCGGCGGCTCGGGGCGACCCCGGTGCGCGGCACGGTTCCGGTGCCGGGCACCGGCA
>KL568587.1:3228-4324 GCA_000715605.1 Streptomyces speibonae
GCCGCAGCGGGGCGCCGTCGCCGGTGCGCGGCTGACCGAGGGCGTACGACGCAGCGTCCCCCGGACCTGACCGGTCCGGGGGACGCTGCGTCGGAAGGGTGCGGGTGCCGGGCGGGGCGGTCCCGGCACCCGGCGGGGGTTACCGGCGGGCGAGACGGCCGCGGCGGTACAGCATCGCACCGCCCGTGATCAGCACCGCGCCGGCGGCCGAGGCCGCCATCATGCCGTCGGTGCCGGTCTGGGCCATGTGCGGCGGGTTGCCGGGCTCCTCCATGGCCGGCGGCTCCTCGGCCGGCGTGGGAGGCGTCTTCACCTTGACGGGAGGCTCCGGCTTCTCCTTGTCCTTCTCCTTCTCCTGTTCCTTCTCCTTCTCCTTCTCGTGGCCCGTCTCGTTGACGCAGGTGTTGCCACTGGCGCCGTTGAACAGGCCGACGAGGTTGACGCTGTTGCCGCACGCGTTCAGCGACAGGTCGACGGGAGCCTGGATGACATTTCCGGAGAGCACACCGGGCGAGCCCTGGGCGGCGCCCACCGCGTGCGCGCCGTCACCGGAGCCGGTGTACGAGGAGCCGGACCCGGTGTCCGTGTACGAGGAGCCACTCGCCTCCGCGTACGAGGAACCGCCCGAGCGGTCCGCTGCCTTGCCGTCGTCGTGCGCGGCGTCGTGCGCGTCGTGGCCGGAGACGTTGGCGCAGGTGTTGTCGTACGCGCCGTTGGCCGCCGCGAGACCGTTGACACTGTTCCCGCAGGCGTTCACCGGCACGTGGACCGGTGCCTGCACGTTGTTGCCGGAGCCGACGCCGGGCGAGCCCTCGGTGCCGCCGACCGCGTGCGCGCCGCCACCGTGTCCGTCATGGGAATCGCTGTTGACGCACGTGTTGTCGGCGGCCTCGTTGAGGGCGCCGGCCACGGTCACGGTGTTGCCGCAGGCGTTCACCGGCACGTGGACGGGCGCCTGCACGTTGTTCCCGGACAGCACACCGGGAGAATCCTCGGCACCGCCCCCCGCGAACGAGTCGGCGAGGGCGGGGGTTCCGTACAGGGACAGAATGCCCGTGGCGGCAGTCGCCGCCGCGAACACTCCCCTGCTCAGGGT
>KL568587.1:4530-6573 GCA_000715605.1 Streptomyces speibonae
CCGCCGCGAACACTCCCCTGCTCAGGGTCTGTCGCAATGTGGTTGTCTTCCTGCTTGAAGAGTCGGGAGCGGCCACGCGTTCTGGCCCTCCGCTGCCGCATGGCCTACTCCCTCATCAACCCGGCTCCGCGGAATCGGTTGCGCAGGTTCACCCGGTTGGCCCGCGTCACGCCGCACGCGGGCCCGGGGGCGTCAGGACACCACGTCCTTGCGCACGAACCCGCGGAACGCCAGCGCGAACAGCACCAGTGCGTACGTCACGGAGACCGCCGCGCCCTGGACCATGCCGGACCACTCCGGGGTGGCCTGGACGGCGTCCGCCCAGGCGAACTGCCAGTGCGCGGGCAGGAAGTCGCGCCAGTCGCCAAGCGCGGTGACCGCGTCGAGGACGTTGCCGACGATGGTCAGGCCGACCGCCCCGCCGACCGCGCCCAGCGGGGCGTCGGTGCGGGTGGAAAGCCAGAACGCCAGCCCGGCGGTGACCAGTTGCGACACGAAGATGTACGCCACGACCACCACGAGCCGCTGCGCCGCCGTGCCGGGTTCGAGCGCGCCGCCGGTGGGGATCTGCAGCGGTCCCCAGCCGTAGGCGGCCGTTCCGACGACGAGCGCCACCACCGGCAGCAGCACCATCGCGGCGAGGCTCAGCCCCAGTCCGACGACCAGCTTGGACCACAGCAGCCGCATCCGGGGCACGGGCGCGGCGAGCAGATAGCGCAGGGAGGACCAGCCGGCCTCGGAGGCGACCGTGTCCCCGCAGAACAGGGCGACCGGGATGACCAGCAGGAAGCCGGCCGACACGAACAGGTTCACGGCGGCGAAGTTGGCGCCGGACGAGGTGGCCGTGTCCATCAGGTTCACGCGGTCGCCGTCCGGGCCGCCGTCCGGTGTGCCGCCGATCGCGAAGGCGATCACCAGCACGAACGGCAGGGCGGCGAGGACGGCGCCCATCACCAGGGTGCGGCGGCGCTTGAGCTGGCGGACCAGTTCCACCCGCAGGGGCAGCGTGCGGCCGGCCCGGTAGCCGGCGGCGACCTCGGCCGAGGCGGTGTCCCGGGCCGTCCCGTTCCGCTCGGTGAGCGTGCTCATGCGGAACCTCCGATCAGGGTGAGGAAGGCGTCCTCGAGGCAGCGGTGCGGGCCGACCGACGCCACGGGCACCTCGAGCCGGACCAGTTCGGCGACCAGGCCCGCGGCGGTGCCGTCGGCGTCGAGCCGTACCAGCAGCCCCCCGTCGGTGCGGTCTGCCGAGGCGACGCACGGCAGCGCGGCGATCTTCTCGGCGACCGGCTCCTCCACGGGCGTGGCGGTGCCGACGAGGAGGGTGTCGCCGGAGCCGACGATCTCGTGCACCGGGCCGGCCTGGACGAGCCGTCCGCGGTCCATGACGACGAGGTGGGTGCAGGACTGCTCGACCTCCGCCAGCAGATGGCTGGAGACGATGACCGTGCGTCCGCCGGCGGCGTACCGGATCATCACCTCGCGCATCTCGCGGATCTGCGGCGGGTCGAGGCCGTTGGTCGGCTCGTCCAGGATGAGCAGGTCCGGGAGGCCGAGCATGGCCTGTGCGATGGCCAGGCGCTGCCGCATGCCCTGCGAGTAGGTGCGCACCGCGCGGGCGAGGGCGTCCCCGAGTCCGGCGATCTCGAGGGCCTCCTCCAGGTGGGCGTCCTCGGGCGGGCGGCCGGTGGCCCGCCAGTACAGCTCCAGGTTCTCCCGGCCGGAGAGGTGCGGCAGGAAGCCCGCTCCCTCGACGAAGGAGCCGACCCGGGACAGCACCGGGGCGCCGGGGCGGATCGCGTGGCCGAAGACGCGGATCTCACCGCCGTCCGGCCTGATCAGGCCCATCAGCATGCGCAGGGTGGTCGTCTTGCCCGCGCCGTTCGGGCCGAGGAGGCCGAGCACCTGGCCCTTCTCGACGCGGAACGACAGGTCCTGCACGGCGTACCGGTCGGTGGAGCGGGCGTAGCGCTTGCTCAGGCCGGTGATCTGGAGCGGGACGTCGGCCAGGCCGGGGTCCGGGGCCGGGGCGGTGGTGCGGCGG
>KL568587.1:6853-8420 GCA_000715605.1 Streptomyces speibonae
GGCGGGCAGCGGGGCGGCGGCGGTGCTCACACCGGGCGCGGTGGGCACGGTGAGGTCGCTCTTCAGGGAGACGGTGTAGGTCGCCGGGGCGGCCGGTGAGGCGTAGCCGAGGTCGGTGGAGGACAGGACGAGGCGCAGCCGGTGGCCCTTCTGGACCTCGTGGTCGACGGCGGGGAGGGTGAGGGTCACGTCCTTGCCCGACCGGGCGTCCTCGACGCGGTACGGGGCGACCAGCTGCGAGGGCAGCACCTGCTGCCGGCCGTCCGGGCCGACGTCGTAGACCTTGCCGAAGAGGACGGCGTCCTCGCTGGTCGACTTCACGCGCACGGTGACGGTCGGCGATCCGGTGATCCGCAGATCGCTGTCGAGCGGAGCGGATTCGAAGCGTGCGTACTGGCCGGGGAAGTCCAGGGAGACCCCGATGCCGAGCGAGGACAGCTGGGCGAGTCCGCCGGTGCCGCCGAGGCCGGGCAGGGCGGAGACGGCGGGCGGACTGGCGCCGGCCGGGTTGTCGAAGCGCTGCTCCTGGCGTCCGGTGAGGGGGACGGACCGGCCGCCGGCGTCCAGCCCCGGGTAGGTGCCGGCGCTCGCGCCGTTCAGCACGGCCTGTCCGTCGGTGGAGTCGACGCCGCCGGTGCGGGTGACGCGGAAGGCGGGGCCGGTGCCGGCGCTCTCCTCGCCCTTCAGGTACCGGTCGAACCAGCTCCGTACCCGCTCCTCCACGCGGTCGGTCTCCATGTCGCCGCCGTCGTGTCCGCCCGCGATCCAGTCGACGTCGACCGGGGCGCCGTTGGCGCGGATCGCCCGCGCGGCGGCGTCGGCCTGGCCGAGCGGGAAGAGGGAGTCGGACTGTCCCTGCACCAGCAGCGTGGGCACGTCGATGCGGTCGGCGACCGCGGACGGCGAACGCTCCTCGAGCAGCTCGCGGGCCTCGGCGTCCGGCACGCCCGATTCGGCGACCCGCTCGTACATGGCGCACAGCGCGGGTTCGAACTCGTCGCAGCCCCCGCCGGAGTTGACGAAGATGCCGGCCCACAGCTTCTTGAACACGCCGTTCGGGAAGAGCGCGTCGGCGAGGTCGAAGTAGGTGATCGCCGGGGCGATGGCGTCGACCCGGTCGTCGTACCCGGCGCCGAGCAGGGCGACGGCACCGCCGTACGAGCCGCCCGCCA
Organism: Streptomyces speibonae; assembly: GCA_000715605.1. Taxonomy (GTDB): domain Bacteria; phylum Actinomycetota; class Actinomycetes; order Streptomycetales; family Streptomycetaceae; genus Streptomyces; species Streptomyces speibonae. The sequence continues at coordinate 8,026 of KL568587.1, forward strand.
TCCCGACCCGGGGGTCGCCGTCCCGGTCGAGCCGCACCTCGGGCCGGTCCGCGAGCCAGTCGATCAGCCGGGAGACGTCGGCGACCTCGCCCTCGGGGTCGTTCAGCCCGATCTTCCCGGTCGACTTCCCGAAGCCGCGCGCGGACCAGGTCAGTACGGCGTATCCGTCCCGGGCGAGCTTCTCGGCCTGCTCCCGCACGTCCTCCTTGCTGCCGCCGAAACCGTGCCCGAGCAGCACGGCGGGCCGGCGCCCGTCGGCTCCGGCGGTGAAGTACGAGGTGTCGATCCGCACCCCCTCGCCGGTGCTGATGACCCGGTCGGCGCGCTGTACGGCGGGGGCGTCGTCGGAGGCGACGGCACTCCAGGTCCCGGCGCCGGCGAGCACGACGACGGCT
>KL568587.1:8615-9587 GCA_000715605.1 Streptomyces speibonae
TGTGTATAAGAGACAGCGTCTGGGCCGCCGGGGCCGCGGCCACCGCGTCGGGGACAGTTGTAGATGCATGTGTCAACGGTAGGGGGGAAACGGTCGCCCGGATGTCGACCGGAGACCGAACCGCGGCACCTCCCGGAGGCGTACACGAGGACCGCCGCGTACCACGGGCGTGGTACGCGGCGGTGCTGGTGATGGGGGCTGGGGCCGGTGTGGATCCTGCCTCACTCGGCCTCGACGGGCGGGCAGGTGCCGGTCTCCGCGCCGATGGAGTTGATCTCGGCGTTGGACCGGGAGTCGGCCGAGTAGTCGATCTGATCCGTGCACTTCACATCCGACGGCAACTTCTGCACCGGCGGGCAGGAACCGGTCTCCTCACCGATCGAATTGATCTCGGCGTTGGACCGCGAATCGGCCGAGTAGTCGATCTGATCCGTGCACTTCTGGTCGGACTGGGCGGGCGTGCCGGGCGACGTTCCCTTGTCCCCGGCGGTGTCGGGCCTCGGGGTGTCGGTGGCCGTGACCGTGGAACCGCCCTCGGGGGAGGAGGATGCCGCGTCGCCGTTCTCGCAGGCCGTGAGGGCCAGACTGAGGGCCGCCGCGGTGATCGCCAGTATCGAGATCTTCCGAGTACGCATGCTGGTGTCCGTCCTCTGTAAGGGGGGCCTCTGTTCACCCGTGTCGCCTTCTGTCCCCGATGACGGTGAGTGTGGTTGCCCGCGTTGTGCCGGGAGCATGCTCAGGACGCGTTCGTGACATGACGACGACGGCTTCGCGACGTCCGTTTCCGACTTACCGTCAGTTCTGCGCCGGCGAGTGCTGGTTGGGGGACACGCTCAACCCCCACCGGCACGGCGCGGTCCTACCGGATACCGACAACGCTTGACCAAGGACGGGTATGACGAGTCACGACGCCCAGGTGGCCTGGGTCGACGCACGCGAGGAACTGCCGCGCAGCGGCGAGCCGGTGGCAGT
>KL568587.1:9816-11109 GCA_000715605.1 Streptomyces speibonae
AGAGATGTGTATAAGAGACAGAGCCGGTGGCAGTGGCGGTCACGGGCCGGTATCCCCCGGACCCCGCCCGGCCCGAGACCGCGTCCGGGGAGGAGTTCTGGCTGGTGAGGTCGATGTACTTCACGTCCTTGCACTTCGGCGAGGACGGCACGGAGCACACGGACTGCTTCATCGACTCCGACGGCTACGTCCACCTGCCCTACGGCCGCTCCCACCGCGACGCCGTCACCCACTGGGCGGCGCTGCCCACCCTCCCGGGCACGACGACCTTCATGGTGCTGGGTGACGAGGTCCAGCCGGCCCTCCGGAACGCGTGGGGTGATCGTCCGGCCCTGTGATCCGGTGGCCGGCCGCGGGGGCCGGAGGAAACGAGGGCGGGCTGAGGCTCACCGTCGGACTGTCGATCTCGTCGACGAGGCCCGCCCACGCCGCTCTCGGGTCGCGTCTCGCCTCCGGCCCGATCAGTTGCGGTTTGGGGGACGTCAGCCATGTGGCCACGAAGCTCAGTGTCGGGGTGTCGTCGTACCTGCCCGCCGGCACCAGGTGCGGACTCGGACTCGGGGCGGGGCCCGGGGGCGGTGGGACACGGGCCGGGTGTTGCTCCTGGCGGGGCTCCTCCTGGTCGGCCTCCCCCTTGGTCACCACGATCGTGGTGCCGATGATGATCAGCAGCATTCCCGGTACCGACGCGAGCTCCACGCTCTGGCCCATCAGCCACCACGCCAGCAGTGCCGCCACCGGGGTTTCCAGCAGGAGCAGAACGCTGACCGTCGTCGCCGATGCCCTGCCGAGTGCGAAGTTCATCGAGCCCAGCCCCAGGAGCTGGGGCAGGAGGAGCAGTCCCAGCAGGGACAGTTGCGTCGAGGTGTCGAAGCCCGTGAGGGGAATGTCCGCGATCCAGCAGATGACGAAGAGTTCCAGGCCGCAGACCAGCGCGCTGAACGTCGAGTACAGCGGGGTGCTGACGTCCGCGCGTGCCTTCTGGCTCAGGGCCGTGTAGCCCGCCTGGGCCACCGCCCCGCCCAGGGCGAGCAGGTCACCCGTCAGCGCCGGTCCGCCGGACTTCACGTCCAGCCCCGCGGCCGCCGCCGCTCCCACCACGGCGAGGATCAGCCCCGCCCAGGTGATGCGGGACGCCCTGACCCCCTGCGCCGCGGCGATGAGCGCCTGCCAGACCGGCTGCGTGGCCACGAGCGCGGTCGACATGGCGACCGTCGTCATCCGGGTGCTCGTCATGAAGGCCGCGAAATGGAGGGCGAGGGCCGTCGCCGCCAGGAAGCCGTAGGCCAGTGG
>KL568587.1:11322-14792 GCA_000715605.1 Streptomyces speibonae
GGCCAGTGGCCGCCATTGCTCGCGGCGCACCAGGTCGCGCTCCCCGCGCGCGACCCGGACCACCTCGCGGCGGCGCAGGATCAGCAGGAACGGTCCGAGCGTGGCGAAGCCCAGAGCGGTGCGCCAGAAGGCCATGGCCAAGGGTGAGGCGGAGGCGGCGGCCGTGAGAGGGGCCGTGGTCGAGATGGAGACCACCGCCACCGCCAACGCCGCGACGGTCAGCGGATCGAACCTCTTTCTCATGTGCGCACCCCGCCTTCTGTCAAAAGAATGAGGACGGAAGGGCAATGCGAAATAGGGACGGAAGGGCAATTCACATTGCCCGTTCGAACAGGCGCATTCCTGCTACTAACCGGTAAATACATGGGTACGTGCGTCCTTGAAAACAGGGGTACCGCAAGAAAGCGGTCGTTCGCCCTTAGAGACGGTGGGAACGCACCCACCGGTTCAATGCCGATTCGTATCCGCTCTTGTGACAATCCCGCGCCTTTCATGAATCGGACGTCCCGAAACAGGGGGAAAGGAGGACGGAGCCGTGTGGCGTTCCGCTGTCACGGACGGGGAGAACGGCGGTGCGGGCGCGGGCGTCTAGTGCGCATGCACTAGATCGGGTGGGCGGGTGGTTCGGGGGCACCAGGACGGGACGGGTTCGGGGGACGATGCCCCGTGGGGGTGGCCGAGGGGAGTGTGGGAGGCGCGCGGGATTCCGCGCGTTTCTCATGTCTCTGGAGTGATGAGCACGTGGCTACTTTTCTTTACCGGGCCGGGCGGTGGGCCTTCCGGCGACGCCGACTCGTAGGGGGTCTGTGGCTGTGCGCCCTGGTGGCGGCCATCGCGGCCGCCGCCATGGCGCCGGCCGCGGAGGACGAGGGCCTCTCCATGCCCGGCACCGAGTCGCAGAAGGCGTTCGACCTGCTGGACGAGCGGTTCCCGCAGGGCAACTCCACGGGTGCCGAGGCCCGCCTGGTGTTCCAGGCCCCGGACGGGCAGCGGGTGACGGCCGAGGAGAACAAGGCGGCCGTCGAGGAGACGCTCGGCTCGCTGGAGGGGGGCAGCCAGGTCGCGTCGGTCGCCGACCCCTATGAGAGCGGAACCGTCAGCGAGGACGGCACCATCGCCTTCTCCACGATCACCTACACCGCGGACGTCATCGATCTGACCGAGGCGACGAAGAGCGCCCTCGAAGACGCCGCGGAGCAGGCCCGAACCGCGGGGCTGACCGTCGAGATCGGCGGCTCGGCCCTGGACTCGGACGAGGCGCCGGGCGGTACGACGGAGCTCATCGGCGTGGCGGTGGCCGCGGTGGTGCTGGTCCTGGCCCTGGGGTCGCTGGTCGCGGCGGGACTGTCCCTGCTGACCGCCTTCATGGGGGTCGGCATCGCCTTCGGCCTGGTCTCCGCGCTGGCCGCTCCGCTGGGCCTGACCTCCACGGTCGCCATCCTGGCGCTGATGCTGGGGCTGGCGGTCGGCATCGACTACGCCCTCTTCATCACCTCCCGCTACCGGGACGAGCGCGCCAAGGGCACCGAGCCGGAGGAGGCCGCCGGTCTGGCGGTGGGGACGGCCGGGTCCGCCGTCGTCTTCGCCGGTGCGACCGTCTTCATCGCCCTGGTCGGTCTGGGGGTCGTCGGCATCCCCGAACTCACCAAGATGGGCATGGGCGGCGCCGGCGCCGTGGCCCTCGCCGTGCTCGTCGCCCTCACGCTGGTCCCCGCGCTGTTCGGCTTCTTCGGCCGGCGGGTCCTTCCCCGCGCCCTGCGCAAGGCCGGCCGGCCGGGCAGCGAACACTCCCGCCGGGCCGGCCGGCCCGGCCTCGGTGCCCGCTGGGCGCGGTTCGTGCTGCGCCGGCCGGTGGTCGTGCTGCTGGTCACCGGACTCGGCCTCGGAGCGGTGGCCGTGCCGGCGCTGGGCCTCGAACTCGGCCTCCCGGGCGACGAGTCCAAGTCGGTGGAGACCACCCAGCGCCGCGCCTACGACCTGCTGTCGGACGGCTTCGGCCCCGGATTCAACGGCCCGCTGACCGTGGTGGTGGACCTGGCGGAGTCCACGGACGCCCGGGCCGCCGCGGACCGGGTCGTCAAGACCGTGGAGAGCGTGGACGGGGTGGCGTCGGTCGGTGATCCGGTGCTCAGCGAGAACGGGGACACGGCCGTCATCACCGCCGTCCCGGAGACCGCGCCGGCCAGCGGCGAGACCAAGGACCTGGTGCACGCGCTGCGGGACACCGCCCCGGACATCCGGGCCGAGACGGGCGCGGGCGTTCTGGTGACCGGCCTGACCGCGTTGAACATCGACATCTCCGAGGCCATGTCGGACGCCCTCCTGCCCTATCTGGCCGTGGTCATCGGCCTCGCGGTGCTGCTGCTGCTGGTGGTCTTCCGCTCGGTCCTGGTCCCGGTCAAGGCCGCGCTGGGATTCCTGCTGTCGGTGGGTGCCGCCTTCGGTGTCCTCGTCGCCGTCTTCCAGTGGGGCTGGGCGGCGGACGCGCTCGGCATCGAGCAGACCGGACCGGTCATGTCGCTGATGCCCATCCTCATCATCGGCATCGTGTTCGGCCTCGCCATGGACTACGAGGTCTTCCTCCTGTCCCGGATGCGGGAGACCTACGTCCACGGCGGGTCCCCCGGTGAGGCGATCGTCAGCGGCTTCCGGCACAGCGGGCGGGTGGTGGCCGCGGCGGCGATCATCATGGTCAGCGTGTTCGCCGGATTCGTCGGGATGAGCAATCCGACCATCCAGACGATGGGCGTCGGCCTGGCCGCCGCCGTCGCCTTCGACGCCTTCGTGGTACGGATGGCGATGGTTCCCGCGGTCCTGGCCCTGCTCGGCCACCGGGCCTGGTGGCTGCCCCGTATCCTGAACCGTGTGCTGCCGAATGTGGACATCGAGGGTGAGGCGCTGGGCAAGGCCCTCCCGGCCTCCGCGACCGTGCCGGACATGACCGTGCCGGACATGACCGTGCCGGACCCGGCGGTGCGGCGGCTCCCCGTGGGCCGTGACTGAGCAGGCCGTGAAACCGGCACGCCACGCGCGGCCGCGCCGCGCGTGGCTGCGGGAGGCAGTGATCACGGGGACGGCGTTCGTGTTCTGCCTGTCCGGCGGGGCCGTGCGGGTGGACGACACCCTGTCGGCGCCGCCCGTCGGCGCCTACGTCGTGGCCGTGGCGTCCTGTGCCGTGCTGCCACTGCGGCACCGGGCGCCCCTGGCCACCCTGGCGGCCACGACCGCGATCAGCGTGCTGGCGCCGCTCCTGGACCTCCTGCTCACCCCGCCCCTCGTGGCCCCCGCCCTGGTCGCCGCCTACTCCTTCTCGCTCACCGCGCGCACCGGACGCCGCGCGGTGGGCGCGGTGCTGCTCATGTCCGCGGCGCTGGCGGCCGCCACGTCCCAGTCCGGGGACTTCTCGTGGAAGGACGCGAGCCGGATGGTGGTGATGGCGTTGGTCCCGCCGTTGGCCGGCGTGCTCGGCT
>KL568587.1:14978-18219 GCA_000715605.1 Streptomyces speibonae
CCCGCCGTTGGCCGGCGTGCTCGGCTACTCGGTGCAGAACCGGCGGGCCTACCTGGCGGCCGTGCAGGAGCGGGCCCGGCGGGCCGAGCAGAGCAGGGAGGACGAGGCGCGCCGGAGGGTCACCGAGGAACGGATGCGCATCGCCCGCGAACTGCACGATCTCGTGGCCCATCAGATCACCCTGGCCAACGCGCAGGCCACGGTCGCCGCCCACCTCTTCGACAACCGTCCGGAGCAGACCCGCAAGAAGCTCGACGAACTCGTCGAGACCACCTCCGACGCCCTCAACGACCTGCGGGCCACGGTCGGCCTGCTGCGTCAGACCGGGGACGCGGCCGCGCCCGCCGAACCGGCACCCGGGCTGTCCCGCCTGCCCACGCTCCTCGCGTCCTTCCGCCGCGCGGGTCTGGAGGTGTCGGTCCACCAGGAGGGCACGGTCAGGCCACTGGCGCCGGGCGTGGACCTGACCGCCTACCGCATCGTCCAGGAGGCCCTGACCAACGTGACCAAACACGCCGGCACCGACCACGCCCGGGTGCGCATCGTCTATCACCGCGACCATGTGGCCCTCACCGTCGCCGACGACGGGCCGGGCTCCCGTACCACTCCGGCCGCGTTCAGGGCGCCGGACCGGCCGCCCGGCTACGGTCTGATCGGCATGCGGGAACGCGCCACCGCGGTCGGGGGGCACCTCTCCGCGGGCAGGCGTCCGGAGGGCGGCTTCCTCGTCTCCGTCCGGCTGCCCCTGCCGTCCGCCAAGGACACGCCGCGCGGAACCGACGCGGCGGAGCCCACCGGGAAACCGGCGGGCAGCGACGAGGCCGGGAGCACGCCATGACGTATCGCGTGCTCCTCGCCGACGACCAGGCCCTGCTGCGGGACGCCTTCCGAATGCTGCTCGACAGCGCCGACGACATCACCGTGGTCGGCGAGGCCGCCGACGGCAGGGAGGCGGTGCGGCTCACCCGGGAGCTGCGCCCCGATGTGGTGATCATGGACATCCGGATGCCCGAGGTGGACGGGATCACCGCCACGGCGCAGATCTGCGCGGACCCGGCCCTGCGGGCCACCCGCATCCTGATCCTCACCACCTACGAGACCGACGAGTACGTCGCCCAGGCGCTGCGCGCGGGGGCCGGCGGTTTCATCGGCAAGGGCATCGGGGCCGAGGAACTGCTGGGTACCGTACGGACGATCGCCGAGGGCGACACCCTGCTGTCCCCGAACGCCACCCGCTCCCTGGTGGCCCGTTTCCTGGCCACACCGGAGGCGGTCCCGCCGCACCACCTGGAGCAGCTCGCCACGCTCACCCCGCGCGAACGCGAGATGGTGGCCGCGGTCGCGACCGGCCTGTCCAACCAGGAGATCGCCGAGCGGATGTTCCTCAGTCCGTTCACCGTACGCGCCCACGTGCAGCGCGCCATGACCAAGCTGGAGGCCCGCGACCGGGCCCAACTCGTCGTCATCGCCTACCGGACGGGCCTGGTCCGCGTCGCGCCCGGCGGCGAGGAGGACCACCTGCGGTGACCTGAAGTGAAGCGGCGCGGCCCGCGGGAGCATCCCGCGGGCCGCGCCGTGCTGCTGTGCAGCTGTGCTGTTGTGCTGCCCGCACCGGATCACCGCAACGAAGGGAACGCGGGCAGCGTGACGGCCGTGTGGGCCGGCCGGGGTGCGGCGGTGGGCAGGGCGTCCAGGCCGCGCAGCGCCGTATTGCGTTGCTCCAGGGCCTGTGCGGTGGTGGGGAAGAGGGTGGCCGCGCCGTGGCCGACCAGCGCCTGGTTCATGGTGACGAACTCGCGGGTGCCGCGCTCGTAGGCGGCGAAGGCCGCGGTGTGGTCCCGGTGTTCGGCCAGCGCGCCGGCCAGCATGTAGGCACCGGCCAGCGCGAGGCTGGAGCCCTGCCCGGTCAGGAACGACGGTGCGTGGGCGGCGTCGCCGACGAGCGCGACCCGGCCGCTCGACCAGTGGGGCATGCGGATCTGGCCGACCGTGTCGAAGAACAGGTCGTCCGCGTCCCGCAGGGCGCCGACCATCCGGGGGATCTCCCATCCCGCGCCCGCGAAGGTGGCGGCGATCAGGTCCTGTTGGGCGCCGGGGTCCCGGACGACGCCGGCCGGCGGCTGGGGCTGGTGGAAGGTGAGGAAGGCGTGCACCTCGTCGTCGCCTCCGGTGGCGTAGAGGGCCCCGGCCTTCCCCGGGGTGTTCCACAGCACGACCTCCCGGGAGAGCCCCAGGGTGTTCGGCATGGTGAAGATGGCGAAGCAGTACCCGAGGTAGTGGTGGAAATCCTCCTCGGGGCCGAACACCGCCCCCCGGGTGTACGAGTGCATGCCGTCGGCGCCCACCACCAGGTCGAACGTACGCCGCCGCCCGCTGCGGAAGACGACGTCGACCCCGGGCCCGGACTGGTCGAGGGTGTCGACGGAGTCGCCGAACAGGAACTCCACGTCGTCGCGGACCAGCCCGTGGAGGATCTCGGCCAGATCCCCGCGACGCACCTCGAGGTCCTGCCCCTCGGCACCCCCCGCCACGGCCGCCGGGGCGAGTGAGGCCACTTCGCCCCCGTCGGCGTCGAGGAAGGTGAGGCGACGCGAATCGATGTGCGCGTCCCGCAGGCGCGGGAGTATCCCCATCCGCCGGACCACCTCCAGCGCGGTACCGCGGATGTCGATCGGGTACCCGCCGCCGCGCAGCGCGCCCGACTTCTCCACCACGGTGACCTCGCATCCGGACCGGTGCAGCCAGTACGCCAGCGCGGGTCCGGCGATGCTGGCCCCGGAGATCAGGACCTTGCGCTCAGGACCATGGGATTTCATGCCTGGGCTCCCTCTTCCGTGGTAGGGACGTTCGTGGTGCGGACGTTCGCGGTGCGGACTTTGACTCTTCGGACGAACAGCAGTGACAACGCGGCGACGAGGCCGGCGACGACGAACCCCGTGACGAAGGCCGATTCGGCCGGCAGGCCCGTCGCCGGATCGCCCCCGGCGTCGAGGATCGCGCCGGCGCCCTGGGCGCCCAGGGCGACGCCGATCACGCGCGTGACCACGAGCAGGCTGGTGGCGATGCCGATGTCCTCGGTCTCGATGGCGGTGGCCGCACCGGCGAGCAGCGCCGTGGTGGCCACGCCCGCGGCGAACGCGGTCAGCACCTTCGCGAGGACGAGGTGCCACTGCGCGGTGTGCAGCGAGGCCAGGGCGGTCATCGTGGCCGTCGTGACGACGGCGGCCACCACGACCACGGC
>KL568587.1:18412-21769 GCA_000715605.1 Streptomyces speibonae
AGAGATGTGTATAAGAGACAGCAGCACCCCGGCGATGGAGGCGGGCAGCAGGAGGAGTCCAATGTCGGTGGTACTGGCGCCGAAGCCGTACCCGTCGGCCGGGGCCGCGAACATCTGCGGCAGCAGCAGGAGCACCATGCCGGAACTGGCGCTGATGACGAACGTGAGCGCACAGGCCCGCCAGACCGCGGACTTCGCCAGCATGCGCAGGTCGACCATCGGCGCGGGCGCCCGGCGCTCGACGACGACCCATCCGGTCGCGAGGGCGGCCACGACCAGCGCGAGGGCGCCGACCGCGAGCGGCGGCATGCCGCCGTCCCTCGTCACGGTCACGAGCCCGACCATGAACACCAGCAGCGTGCCGCTCAGCAGGACCGTGCCGGGCCAGTCGATCCCGTGGTCCGACGGGACCGGCGGATCGTGCGGCACCAGCCGGGCCACGGCCAATGTCGCCACGACGACCACGATCGTCGGCAGCCCGAACATCCACTGCCAGGCCAGCCCTTCGGCGATCGGCCCGGCGAACAGCATGCCCACCATGCTGCCGCCGGTGAACAGCGCGACGACCAGCCCGATCACCGCTTGTGACTCTCCCGCCGCGAGGTGCTTGCGCACCAGGATGAAGGAGAGGGGCAGCGCGCCCACCATGACGCCCTGCAACACCTGACCGAGCAACAGCACGGGCAGGCTCGGCGCCGCGGCCGCCATCAGACCGCCCGCCGCGACCACGGCCATCAGCCGGACCAGCACCCGCCTTCCGCCGTAGCGGTCGCCGAGCTTGCCCGCGACGGGTGCGGCGACCGCGCCGGTGATGAGGAGCGCGTTGCCGATCAGCGCCCCTTCGGACGCGTCGACTTCCAGTTCACGTTGCAGCAGCGGCAGGGCGGGCTCCACCACCGACTGCAGGCTGCCGAGGGCGAGGGCGAGGATGCCGAGGGCACCGATCGCCGGCCACCCGAGACGGACGGGGGCGGCCACGGCTTCGGACACGGACGGCTTCGTCTTGTTCACCGGTGCCCGCCCAGCCGGTCGGGCGCCTTCCGTGACGCGGTACCGGCTAAGGCGAGGGGGAAGGTCGCCACCTTTTGATCACTCCAGACACCACAGACAATGAGGAACGCGCGGGATTCCGCGCGCTGCCCACACTTCCCTGCGGTGCCCCCGGCGGGCATCGTCCCCGGCAGCCGTCCTGGCCTGGTGCCTCAGGACCAGTCGCTCCCCGGCTCTGGTGCCTGCGCACTACGAACCGGCCCGGCCGGGACCGCCGGGGAGCGGTCCCGGCCGGGCCGGGTGGCCTCGCGCGGGTCAGTGGTTGCGGGGGAAGCCGAGGTCGACGCCGGCGGGGGCGTCGGCCGGGTCGGGCCAGCGGGTGGTGACGACCTTGCCGCGGGTGTAGAAGTGCGTGCCGTCGTTGCCGTAGATGTGGTGGTCGCCGAAGAGGGAGTCCTTCCAGCCGCCGAAGGAGTGGTAGCCGACGGGGACCGGGATCGGGACGTTGACGCCGACCATGCCGGCCTCGACCTCCAGCTGGAAGCGGCGGGCGGCGCCGCCGTCGCGGGTGAAGATCGCGGTGCCGTTGCCGAACGGGGAGCTGTTGATGAGGTCCAGGGCCTCTTCGTAGGTCTCCGTGCGCAGGACGCACAGGACCGGGCCGAAGATCTCGTCCTGGTAGGCCTTCGCGGACGTCGGCACCCGGTCGAGGAGGGAGATGCCGATCCAGTGGCCGTTCTCGTGGCCGTCCACGGTGTAGCCGGTGCCGTCGAGGACGACCTCGGCGCCCTCGTCCGCGGCGCCGGCGACGTAGGAGGCGACCTTGTCGCGGTGGGCCTTGGTGATCAGCGGGCCCATCTCGGAGGTGGGGTCGTTGCCGGGGCCGATCTTGATCTTCTCGGCGCGCTCACGGATCCGCTGCACCAGCTCGTCGCCGATCGCGCCGACCGCGACGACCGCGGAGATCGCCATGCAGCGTTCACCCGCCGAGCCGTAGGCAGCGGAGACGGCCGCGTCGGCCGCCGCGTCGAGGTCGGCGTCGGGCAGGACCAGCATGTGGTTCTTGGCGCCGCCCAGGGCCTGCACGCGCTTGCCGTTCGCGGAGGCGGTGGTGTGGATGTAGCGGGCGATCGGGGTGGAGCCGACGAAGGAGACGGCCTTGACGTCCGGGTGCTCCAGAAGACGGTCCACGGCCACCTTGTCGCCCTGGACGACGTTGAACACGCCGTCGGGCAGGCCGGCCTCCGCGAGCAGCTCGGCGAGGCGGACGGAGGCGGACGGGTCCTTCTCGCTCGGCTTCAGCACGAACGTGTTGCCGCAGGCGATGGCGAGCGGGAACATCCACATCGGCACCATCGCCGGGAAGTTGAACGGGGTGATGCCCGCGACCACGCCCAGCGGCTGGCGGATCGACGCCACGTCGACGCGGGTGGCGACCTGCGTGGACAGCTCGCCCTTGAGCTGCACGCTGATGCCGCAGGCCAGGTCGACGATCTCCAGGCCGCGCGCGACCTCGCCGAGGGCGTCGGAGTGCACCTTGCCGTGCTCGGCGGTGATCAGTTCGGCGATCTCGTCGCGGTGGGCGTCGAGCAGGGCGCGGAACTTGAAGAGGACGGCGGTACGGGCCGCCAGCGAGGTCTGCCCCCAGCTCGCGTAGGCCTCCTTGGCGGCAGCGACCGCGGCGTCCACCTCTTCGACGGAGGCGAACGCGACCTGTGTGGTGACCTCGCCGGTCGCCGGGTCGGTCACCGGCCCGTGGTTGCCCGAGGCGCCTTCGACGGTCCTGCCGCCGATCCAGTGGTTGACGATCTTCGTCATGACCGAGAACTCCTTCGCAGATGGCGGCGTCGGGTGGAGACGTGCCGTGGGTGCAGCTCGTACAGCTCGGGTGCGCCGGACGCGGGGGCCGATGCCGCGGACCGGGCCATGTCCTCATCCCACCAGTGCCCGGCCCCCGGACGGGACCGACACAGTGTCGGCCGTTCGGGTCCGCGAGTGGACACATGGGACTCCGGCCCGGACTCCGGCCGGTACGTCGGCGAAACCTCCGGCGCGGGGCCGCGGCGGGCGGGGAGTCGTCGCTCGCACTTCGCTCCTGCCAAAGCGAGTCGGTCTCCCGCGCCGGAGGCGATCGGTGGGGGGTCGGGACGGCGGTGCCCCGGCGGTCGCCGCCGCCGGAGTATCAGGTCGTACGCCATCGCGTTCCCTTCGTACGGCTCGCCGGTTCTGCGGTGCATACGGCTCACCCCGGTTTCTAGCCTCGAGTGTGAAGCCCTGTCAATGTTTTGTCCGGACATTCGGACGAAAACGCGTCAGGCCGCCGTCGGGTCCCGTCGTCGATGGCCGCCGCAACCGTGCGGTGGCATG
>KL568587.1:21917-29546 GCA_000715605.1 Streptomyces speibonae
AGAGATGTGTATAAGAGACAGCGCCTGCACCACCCTGTGGACCGGCGGCCTGTGCCAGGCCCTCGCCCGCGCGGGGCGCACGGGTGAACACCTGACCGTGCTGTTCGGCGGGCCGCACCAGTCGCTGCCGAGCCTCCTGAGCGCCGGGGTACGCCCGGGTGACGTCATCCATCCGATACGGGTCTTCCGCCAGGCATCTGTGGGTGCTCGGGGCGATGGAGATCGGGTGTGAGTAGTTGGGGTACAGGAAATCCCGGTGAGATTGATCTTGCTGCGGTCCGCCTACTTCGCGGGTGCTTCGAGCTGGCGGGGGACGGCGCCCGTACGCAGTTCGCGCAGATCGGGAATGTGGTTGTAGAGGGTGCCCGGGGAGACGCCCAGCAGCTTGGCGATCGAGGTGATGGAGCGGCAAGGGTCGGGTAGGAGGTCGCGGGCGGCGCGGATGACTTCCTCGGTGGCGACGGTGGGTCGTCCGCCGACGCGGCCGCGGGCCCGGGCGGCGACCAGGCCCTCGTTGGTGCCGATGACGACGAGCTCGCGGATGAACTCCGCGAGGGCGGCGAAGACGTGGAAGACCAGCCGGCCGCCCGGGGTGGTGGTGTCGAGGTTCTCATGGAGCGAGGTGAAGCCGACGCCGCGCTCGCGGAGTTCGGCGACCATGTTGATGAGGTCCTGCAGGCTTCGGCCGTAGCGGTCGAGCGAGGGGACGACGAGGGTGTCGCCGGGGTCGAGGAAGGCGTGGCACGCCTTCAGCTCGGGGCGGAGGGCGTTCTTGCCGGACTTCTTGTCCGCGAAGATCTTCCGGCACCCGGCGGCGGTGAGCGCGTCGAGCTGCCGTTCGAGCTTCTGTCCGCCGGTCGAGACCCGGGCGTATCCGATCTTGATTTCGGTGCGGACGAGCGGCTCGGCGACGAGGAGGTCCGGCCCGTCGGCCGGTTCGAGGGGGGTCATGGCCCCGGATCATGTCAGAAAACGGTGGTTGCGGGTTGTTGAATGACCCTGGTTTTTGAAGGGGTTTTTGAAGGCCCTATGGGGTCCGGGCGCGGCCTTGCGGAGCGATCTTCAGAGAACGAAGGTTTCTTGAAGGTCGCCGGGTCTCCCCTCACGACGTGAGGGACGTGTCTCTCGAAGTGGAGTTGAACCAGAGGGTGATCACGTATGGGGCGGCGCAGAAGTATGTACTGCGCCGTACGCGAATCCGCGTCCCGTCGGTCTCGGGGCCGTGACCCGAATCGTCGAGGATCCTTGACGGGGTAGGCGCCGGCCCCTCGAACCCGGGACGGCGTGGTGGGTCGCCCCCGCCGAACGCCGGGTGAGTCCCGTTCAGGGCAGGGGGGTGAGCGCGTCCTCCAGCGCCGCCCGCGCGCCACGCAGGGCGAGACGGAGCTGGTCTGGTGTGCGGCGGACCTGGGCCAGCAGGAGGCCGCCCTGAATTGCGGCCATGGTGAGGTCGGCCAGCTCCGTCACGTCCGCGTCCGGGCACAGCTCGCCGGACTCCTGCATCCGGTGCAGGCCCGCGATGAGGGGGGCCTCCCAGCGCGCGAAGGCGTCCACGAACGCCTGGCGGGCGAGGTCATCCCGGCCGCTGAGCTGGCTGGCCAACGAGCCGATCGCGCAGCCGCCCACCGCGTCCTGCCGCGTTCCGTTGGCCACAATTGCGTCGAACCAGCGGTCGATACCGGCCAGCGAGTCAACCTTCAGGAGCAACGGTTCCTGCGCGGCCAGCACCGTGTCCACGGTGGAATGCACTACAGAGCGGATGAGGTCGTCGCGGTCGTCGAAGTAGTGGTAGAGCTGGCTGCGGCCGACCCCCGCGGCGCGTTCGACATCGTCCAGTGTCACCGCCGCGACGCCATGCCGCTGGATGAGGTCTGCTGCCGCATCAAGGATGCGTTTCCGGGTCGCGCGACCCCGTGCGGTGGTCGGTGTGTGCCCCATGGAGCCTCCTCCGTGCTTTGTACTTCACAGTATAGAGATTCTGTACTTGCTGATACAGTCTGCCGCCAGTCTTCTGTACTATGCGATACAGTCCGCGGTGGTGACGTGGAAGGAGAACCGTGTCCGTCATCCCACCCGTCCAGCTCTCCGTGCTGGACACCACGATCATCGGCCGCACCCCTGAGTCGGCGTTCGCCGACACGGTCGCGCTCGCGCAGCACGCCGAGCGTCTCGGCTACGCCCGCTACTGGATGGCCGAGCACCACGGCGTGCCCGGCGTCGGCAGCTCCGCGCCCGCGATCACGGTCGGTGCCATCGCCGCGGCGACCTCGCGAATCCGCGTCGGCGCCGGTGGGGTCATGCTGCCCAACCACGTTCCGCTCGTCGTCGCCGAGCAGTTCGGTACCCTTGGCGCCCTGTACTCGGGCCGGATCGACCTCGGCGTCGGCCGCGCCGTGCCGGACCCGCGGACGCGGACCGTGCTCGGCCGGGAGCTTGCGAACTACCAGTCGGACGACTTCGCCGACCGTGTGGTGCAACTGGCCGGCTTCCTCACCGGCTTGTTCCCCCAGCCGCACCCTTACGAGCAGGTGTACGTGTCCCCGCGGGCCTCCCAGCCGCCCCCGGTGTGGATCCTCGGATCGTCACCCGCAGGCGCGTCGCTCGCGGCCTGTCTCGGCGTGCCGTTCGCCTTCGCCCACCACTTCGGGCGTGGGGACGCGGCGGCGGCGATCGAGCATTACAGGCGCCGCTTCCAGCCGTCCGCGGCCTTCCCGGAGCCGTACGCGATGGTCACGCTGCTGACCGTCGTCGCGGAGACGGACGCGGAGGCCTCCCGGCTCGCCGGCTCCGCCGACCTGATGTTCCGCAGCATGTTCGCGGGTCGGCCGATCCTGCTGCCGTCCCCGGAGGAGGTGGACGCGCACGACTGGACGGCTGAGGATCTGGCCTTCTCCCAGCAACGCAGGCGCGGGCAGGCGATCGGCAGTCCGCAGACCGTGCGGGACGTCATCGCCGACCTGCTGGCGCGCACCGGCGCGGACGAGCTGATGCTCACCAGTCAGATGTACCGGTTGGCGGACCGCGTGAGGTCCCTCGAACTGGCCGCCGAGCAGATCCCCACGCTCGTCGCGGCGCAGTAGGAGCACACCGTGACGTAGAAGCCCATCCACACCGTCGCCACCGCACTTGCCGCGGACCGCGAGGCCGTACTCGTGGCATGGAGAGCGGACGCGGACACCTTCGCCGAGCCGGCGGGACAGAGCGCGTCCTTCCAGTCCACCCCGGACGGCGGGCACCGACAACGGGCCGCCCGGTAGGCCGGTGTGCTCACCCGCGCCGGGCAGCGCCGCGGCCTCGCAGCTTGAGCTGCCGACTGTGCTCGGCCAGGAACGTTCCATCCCGTCCGGGACCGGCCCGCGCAGCGAAGCGCCAACGGACCGGCACCTCCCAGGCCAGCCCGCCACCATCGGCACGCGCCCGATGGTCCTGTGCGGGCCGCCGGACGACCCGTCCTGCCCAGGACCCTCTCCATCGCATGACCGAAAGGAAGAACCATGTCCCCTCACCGACCCACCGGGCGGCGGCGCGCCGCCACGCTCGGCCTCGCCGCCCTGCTCGCCGCAGTCGCTGCGGCTCCAGCGGCCTCCGCGACCCCGGCCCCCACCGCGGTCCTGGCCACCACCCCGACGCACCCCGACCATCCTGCCAGCACCCGCCTGGGCGACGTGCGCGTCCTCGCCCACTTCGATCGAGCCGCGGGCCAGGTCGCCGAGAGCATCGCCTTGGAGCCCGGCGGCGGCGTGGTCATCGGCATGATCCACGCCCGCCAGGTGGTGCGGGTTGCGCAGGACGGAGCCGTCCAGGTACTCGCCACCATGCCGCTACCTCCGGGCGGCGGCACCACCACCCCGGTCGTCGGGACCCCCGGGGTCACCGGGGTCGCCCGGTCGGACAGCGGCGCCGTGTACTTCCTCTACTCCTCCGGGCAGGGCGGGCTGACCGGGATCTGGCAGGTCCGTCGCTCCGGTGAGCCCCGGCTCGTTGTACCGCTGCCCGCCGATAGCTTCCCGAACGCACTGGTTATCGACGGCAAGCGGGACCGCTTCCTGGTCACCGACTCCACCGACGGGCGCATCTGGCAGGCCCCGCTGCGCGGCGGCGAGGCCTCCGTGTGGTCGGCGGACCCGGCCCTGGCGCCCAACGGCTTCTTCGGAGCCAACGGCATGAAGATTCACGACGGCGCCGTGTGGGCCAGCAACTCCGACCAGGGCACCATCGTCCGTATCCCGGTGACCAAGGACGGCGGTTCCGGTCGCGCCACGGTCCGGGCCACGCAGCTGGAGGGCATCGACGACTTCGACTTCACCGGTCGGGGCACCGAGATCCTCGCCGCGATCAACCAGACCAGCAAGCTCGTGCGGGTGGGCGCCAACGGCGCCCAAGAGACCCTGCTGGAAGCCGAAGACGGCATGCAGGGCACCACGGCCGTCACCGTTCGAGGGAATCGGGCCTATGTGACCAACGGTGCAAACCTCGCCGGGAACGACCCGACTTTGATGCTCGCGGAGCTGCGCCGGCGCTGACACCTCTCTGCGGGATGGGCCACCCCGAGCGGTGGTCCATCCCGCGGCACCGCAAGCGGGCCACCAGCACGGACCACATCGCAGTCAGCATCGGCCCCATAAGCCTGAGTAGGAAGGTTGCCGTCGTCGGCGGGACCGGAGTGGTGGGATCCATCCTGGTCGGCCAGCTGACACGGCAGGGACACTCGCCGGTGGTGGACCGGCGCACCGGGGATGACAACGACGAATCGTTGACCCACCGCAGATATGGGTGCCCGCTGCCGGATTGAGCTGGCAGGACGGCCTGATGCTCGGGAGAACTGTCGCTCCTCCAACCTCACATTCGAGGAACGGGGTTGAGTAGTAGTGGTACAGCCATTAACGCTAAGCAGTTGATCTTGGCTGAGGGGTCGGTTCCGATTCGATGAAGTCGGCTTCTCTGCGGTGCGTGTCCGCGCACGGTCACGCGGCATGCCAGTGGAGTTCGTTCTTGACCGACGAACAGGCCGCGTCGTATGGGAAGTTCAACGAGGAGCCGACCCGCCCGGAGTTGGAGCGGTTCTTCTACCTCGACGACGAGGACCGCAAGCTGATCGCGAAGCGGCGCGGTGATCACAACCGGCTGGGGTTCGCGCTGCAGATGTGCACGGTTCGCTATAGTCGGCCGGTTCCTGCCGGACGATCCGCTCGACGTGCCGTGGGTGGTGATCGAGCACATTGCCGAGCAGCTCGGCATCGAGGGCGTCTCGGCGGTCAAGCGGTACACCGAGCGGCAGCCGACGGCGTACGAGCATGCGTGGGAGATCCGGGACACCTACGAGTACCACGAGTACGAGGATGCGGAGTGGTCGCGCAGGTTCCGTACGTTCCTGCACGGGCGGGCCTGGACGGCGCATGCGGAGGGACCGAAGGCCCTGTTCGACCATGCGGTGGGCTGGCTGCGCAAGCACCGGGTGCTGCTGCCGGGGGTGTCGGTGCTCGCCCGGCAGGTGTCGGAGGTCCGTGAGATCGCGGACAAGCGGCTGCACGCCACGGTCGCCAAGGCCACGTTCCGCGCGGACAAGTCCCTGCCCGGGGACTTGGCGGGCCTGCTGGTGGTGCCGGAGGGGAAGCGGTTCTCCTATCTGGAGGAGCTGCGCCGGCCGCCGACGAGGACCACGGGTACGGCGATGAAGCGCGCGTTGCAGCGGGTCGACGAGATCGCGGTGTACCGGCTGGGCCGTCTCAAGCTGGACAAGCTGCCGCCGAACCGGCTGGCCGCGCTGGCCCGTTACGGGCTGGGCTCGAAGGCCCAGACGCTGGAGCAGGCGAGCGACCCCAAGCGCACCGCAATGCTCACCGCGGTGATGCGCCACCTGGAGGCCAAGGCGATCGATGAGGCACTGGACCTGTTCACGGTGCTGATGGCCACGCGGTTGATCAGTACGGCGAAGCGGCGCACCGACAAGGAGCGGCTGTCCACACTGCCGCAGCTGGAGAAGGCATCGCGGATCACGGCCCGGATCTCAAAGGTGTTCATGGAGGAGCTGGAGCACATCGAGGAATCGGGCGGGGCGATCGACGTGGCCGCGATGTGGCGGGCGTTGGAGGAGGTCGCGCCGCGGGCCCAACTGTGGAGCGCGGCGGCCACGGTGGCGAGCCTGGTCCCCGAGGACGACGACGCGGCGGAGGTCGCGATCCGCGAGGCGCTGACCAGCCGCTACAACACCGTCAAGCCGTTCCTGTCGCTGCTCGGCGACACGAAGATGCTCGGCGCGGCCCCGGCCGGCGAGCGGATCCTGGCCGCGGTCAGGCGCCTGCCCGCCCTCTCCCGGCGCCGGGTGGAGGAGAAGCCGCTGCTGAAGCGGGAGGTCGACGACAAGGTCGTGCCGCCGTACTGGCGCAAGGCCGTCTACGCCAACAAGGACCTGCCGCAGGGGACGGTCGACCGGAACGCGTACGTGGTGTGCGTGCTGGAGCAGCTGTACCGCGCGTTGATGGGCCGCAACATCTTCGCCTCGCCCTCGCACCGCTACTCCAACCCGCGCGCGAAGCTGCTGGACGGCAAGGGGTGGGAGGCGGTGCGCGCGGACGTGCTGGCGGGCCTGAGCCTGGACATGCCGGTCGAGGAACACCTCACCGACCTGGTGCGGGTGCTGGACGCGGCGTGGAAGCAGATGGCCGACCGCCTCGAAGAAGCCGGTGACGAGGCGAAAGTCTCCGTCGAGATCCCCGAGGGCGGGGGCCGCGCGAAGCTGAACGTCGACAAGCTCGGCGCGCTGGGCGAACCGAAGTCGCTGCGCTGGCTGCGCCGGCGGGTGGAGCGGATGCTGCCCAAGGTCGACCTGCCGGATTTGTTGTTCGAGGTGCATTCCTGGACCGGGTTCCTGGACGCGTTCGTGCACCTGGGCGACGGCAAGACCCGCATGAAGGACCTGGCGACGAGCGTGGTGGCGCTGTTGGTGAGCGAGAGCTGCAACATCGGGCTGACCCCGGTCACCAACCCGTCCGCCGAGGCACTGACCCGCGCGCGGCTCTCCCACGTCGACCAGTACTACCTGCGCGCCGACACCATCGCCGCGGCCAACGCCGCTCTGATCGCCGCCCAGGCCGAGATCCCTGACAGGGATCAGATCAGGACTGCTCTTTCCACCGGGCGCCCGGGCCGCCCGCGGCGTGGACTGCCCGCGACCCCGGCCGGCCTCCCCGCGGCCATACGGACGCTCGAGTCGGCACACCGGAAACTGACCGCCACGACGCTGGGCACGCCCCTGCTGCTCGAGCAGTTCTGCGGGGTCGAGGACGTCTCCGAAGGCCCGGCATCGCGGTCCGTCCGGGGACCACGACGGAACAGCGAACAGCGCGGGACCGCAGTCGGGCCTGTGGAACCGCCCACGCGGGCCCACCGTGTCCGGTCGAGATGAGGGCGCCGACGCGATTCTCGTACTCGCGGCGGGCCTTGCGCTGTGCCGGGACAGTCGGGGTGCCTTGGCCGCCGTCGAGGGTCCGGCAGCGGGCGAGGATCCGGCGGTGGAGCTCGGCCCATACCCGGGCCTCGGTCCATTCCGTCACAGACGCGTCGCCCGGCGCAGCAGGCGGTCGATGTTCTCGCGGCTGCGCCTGTCGGTGGGGGTCTGGACGACGAGGC
>KL568588.1:0-5342 GCA_000715605.1 Streptomyces speibonae
CACAAGATCACTTCTCAAAGACCCTGGCGGCCCAACTGGCATCACCCGCGGAATTGCCCATCGTCCTGAACCGGTACGCCGAGGCCATGGGCCTGGGGACAGCAGCGATCTATCTGGTCGACCTCCAGCAAAGGCTGCTGGTGCCGTTTGTCGAGGGCGAGCCGGATCTGGATCTCGGGACGTCCCTGGCGGGATGGACGTACCGCACCAACTCACTCCGAGTGGAGGAAACCCCGTCCGATGAGCTGAACGTTTGGCTGCCCCTGGCCGACGGAGCGGAGCGGCTGGGCGTTCTGAAATGGACTATGGGCACCCTCGACGGGCTCACATTGCGGCGCTGCCGCACGACGGCGATGCTCCTCGCACTGATCATCACATCCAAGCGCACCTACAGCGACACCATCGCGCAGCGCATGCGTACCAGGCCGATGCATCTGCACACGGAGATGGTGAGGGCCTTTCTCCCTCCCCGGTCGATCGGCACCGGGCGGGTTGTTTCGACGGCGGCTCTCGAGCCTGCGTACGAATTGGGCGGCGATGCCTTCGATCACGTATTCACCGAGGACATCCTGCACACCACCATCCTCGACGGCATGGGGCACGATCTGGCGTCCGGACTGACCACCGCTGTCGCCATGGCGGGCTGCCGTAATGCCCGACGCAGCGGGGCGGGCCTCAACGAACTCGTGGGCACAGTGGACGATGCGCTGGCGAAGTGGCTTCCGGAGCAGTTCTGCACGGGTGTCTTCACGCAGTTGCACATGCGCACCGGCGTGCTGACATGGTGCAACTGCGGTCATCCAGCTCCGTTGCTCATCCGTCACCACCGTCTGCTCGACAAGGCATTGGAGCGGTCGGCTGAGCCTCCGCTGGGGCTGCCTGCGCGTCTCGCCGAGACCGACCGCCAGGTGCACGAGGTCGGCCTCGAACCCGGTGACCGCATACTGCTCTACTCGGACGGCGTCGTGGAGTCACGCAACGAGGCGGGCGAGGAGTTCGGCCTGGAGCGCTTCACCGACTACATCATCCGGTCGACCGCAGCGGGGCAGAACGCCCCGGAAGTGCTGCGCCTGCTGATCCATGCCATCCTCGATCACCGGCACAACAAACTCACCGACGACGCCACTATTCTGATGTTCGAGTGGCAGCCCCCTGATCCGTGACCAGCTCCTCCTCCTTCTCCACGTCGGGCATGAGCGCGCCGAACGAGTCCGGCACCCGGCTTTTGAGGTGCTCCCATTCGCCGGTGCTCACGTGCAGCGCCAGAGTGTGCAGGGTGGTGCGCACCAGCCTCTCGGTGCCACCCACGACCGCATAGGGGAATTCCTGCCGGACTCGTGCGAGGAACTCGTCATTGTGCATCTTTACGGGCACTTCGGCTGGTTTCCAACCGTCGTAGTAGATGCCCCTGATGATGGTCGGCAGCTGGGCGCCGAACTGTACGGCCGTATCCACCGGGAGACGGTCCCGGAGCGGGTGCAGCACGGCCCGCAGCGCCGCGTACGACTGCCTACGCCGTTCCTTGGGCCATCCGAAGGCTTCCTCGATGTCCCTGAGGAGCCGATTGGCCTTGTCCACCATGGTGTCGAACGAGGAGAAACCCGTGTCAACCATTTCTGTGACCTTTCGTTCCAGGTGCCTCACGGCCTCAGTCCGCCAGGTCGGCCTTGCCGAACAGGACCGCGTAGCCTGAGGGGAGCTGGCTGATGATCTGATTCAGTTCTCCGCCGGTGACAGCGTCGGCAACGGTGGTCAGGACAGCGCTGGCGTCCCACTGCGCCGTACGTGGCCGGGCGTTGGTGCGCTCGGCGACCCGGCGGTAGAACTCTTCGATCCCGAAGCTCTCAGCCTGCGCCGGCCTTGCCCGCAGCAGGACGTCTCCCAACGGGCCGGGCAGCTGGGATGCGAGATCCTCGACCTCGCCCGGGCTGATCCGTTGGGCCAGCACGTCCAGCACGGCGTTGGTGACGCCTTCGGCTTCGTTCCTGTCCTCGTATTCGCCTCGCTCACGTACACGGGCCAGGAATGCGTCGTACTTCATCGCTGTCTCCTTCTGCCCGGTCACCGCTGGTCTCGGGGTCCCTCTTGGGTGCTCTCGGGCCGGTCGGATCCGTCCCCCGGCGCGTACCTGCCGTTCGCAAGGACCTTGACCCGGTGCTCCCGCTCGGACTCACGCAGGGCACGGCGGAAGCGTCCGGGGCCCCAGGAACGGCCGCGCACGGACTGTTCGAGTTGGTCGCGGCTCGTCGGACCGGATTCCCGGAGCGAGTGGGCTATCTCCTCGACCTCGTTGTCGAGGCTTTGGTCGGCCATGGCGGACGTACGGCTTGCCGTGCCCGCGGTGCCGGCCATCCCCGGCGAGTACATCCTGCTGCCCGGTCCGGTGCCCGGACGGTAGCGGCGGGCTCCAGCGCTCTCCCGCTCCCGGCGGCGGGCGGTGCGGTCGTCGATCCGCTGTTTCCGCTCCTCCGCGGCCCGCCGAACGTGCTCGGGCCGGCTTCGGTCCCGTACGTCCTGGGGCGCGGGCTCGTTGCGCCAGGCTGCGTCGGCTTCCTCAGCGGTGAGCGGCCGGGCGATGTTCTCCAGAGACTGCTGTTCGGCCCGGACACCGAAGAAGATCTCGGCCAGCCCACCCAACGCCATGGCTGCCGCTCCGACCAGGAATCCGATGGCCACCAGATCCGCGTTGCCACTGTGAATCAGATGGCCGAACAGCAGCGGGCCGGTGATTCCGCCCACGGCCGTGCCGATCGCGAAGAACAGTGAGATGGACAAGGCCCGGGTCTCCATGGGGAAGACCTCGCTCACCGTCAGGTAGGCCGAGCTCGCTCCCGCGGACGCCACGAAGAAGGTCAGCGAGACCAGCAGGAAGAACCACCATGCCGTCAAGGAGCCGCTGATCAGCAGGATGGCGAGGAGGGTCGCCACGACTGCCGAGCCCAAGTAGGTGCCCGTGATCATCGGCTTCCTGCCCACGGTGTCGAACAGCCGACCGAGAAGGAGTGGTCCGAGGAAGTTCGCGATGGCGAAGAGCGTCATGAAGTAGGGGATCGAGCCGGAGCCGATGTCGAAGAAGCCGTTCAGAATCGTGCCCAGGTCGAAGACGATCGCGTTGTAGAGGAACGCCTGTCCGACGAAGAGCGCCAGACCGAGAACGGCGCGACGCGGGTACCGCCGCAGAGCCGTGCCGGCGATCTCCCTGAACGGGATGACGTCGCGCTGCCGTACGGTCACCGCCCCGCCCGGTTCCGGCAACTCGCGGCCGGTCTCCTGGTGCACCTCGGCCTCGATCCGGTCGACGATGCGTTCCGCCTCGTCTTCACGCCCGTGGATGAACAGCCAGCGTGGGCTCTCCGGCACATGACGGCGTACCAGCATGATGCCCAGGCCCAGGACCCCGCCCAGGCCGAAGGCCAGCCGCCAGCCGAGGTCGGCTGCCAGCAGACTCTCGTTGAGAAGCAGCACGGCGACCAGGCTGCCGAGCGCCGCACCGACCCAGTAGCTGCCGTTGATGGCCAGATCCACCTGCCCGCGGTTGCGGGCCGGAATCAGTTCGTCGATGGCCGAGTTGATCGCCGCGTACTCTCCGCCGATGCCCATCCCGGTGATGAAGCGGGCGAGATAGAGGTACCAGGCGTCGTGGGCGAACGCTGTCGCGACGGTGGCGAGGATGTAGATGCCGAGCGTGAGCATGAACAGCTTCTTGCGCCCGTAGCGGTCGGTGAGCCTCCCGAACAGGAGAGCGCCCGCACATGCGCCTGCCACGTAGATGGCTGCGGCAGTCCCTATTTGGGCGCTGGTCAGGCTGATGCCGCTGCCCGGCTCGGTCATGCGGGCGGCGACTGCCCCTACGATCGTGACTTCGAGTCCGTCCAGAATCCAGACGGTGCCCAGACCGATGACGATCCGCCAGTGGAATCGGGACCACGGCAGCCGGTCAAGCCGGGCGGGGACCTTGGTGGTGACGACACCAAGCTCGGCGGTGGTGGTCATGCCATGCCTCCTCGTTCAGCGCCACGGGCTGTTGCCGGGAGTGGAGCAGAACAGGCCGGAGTGGGCCGGTCCGTCTAGGGTGTCTTCTGTGCTGCGCTGCCGCCTTCTCGGACACCGTTATCGCTTTCTCAACGAGGGCGACACGATGGTCTGGCACTGCGCGCGGGAGTGCGGAGCCAAGGGAAGCAAGCGGTATCCCACGCCCCAGGACGCCGAGCGTTACGCACGGGCATTCGACCGCGAGGATTTGGCGGACCTGGGCCGGCGAGCACCGCTGGGCCTGCTCCCCCTCCGGCTGGTGCGCGCCTGGCGCCTGCGGCGCCGCAAGCGGGCCGGTGGCGCATCTCCACCGCGTGAGGGCTCCTGACACAGGACGTCATGCACGACTCACCCCGGATGTCGCGGCCCGCCGGCCCGGCCGCGGTTCCGGACGGGTGTCCGGAACCGCGGCGTGCGCGTCAGCCGCTGCGTTCGCTCGTCTCGCTGATCTCGACGTGCCGGGGCCTTGCGACCTCGGCCTTGGGGACGGTGATGGTGAGCACCCCGTCCGACATCTGCGCATTGATCTTGTCCGTGTCGACCTCTCCGGGCAGCCGCAGCCGGTACTCGAAGGCCCCGGTGCGGCGGGTGCTCCGGCGCAGGACGCCTTTGCGTTCCCTCTCCTTGATCTCTCCGGTGACCACCAGTTCCTGGCCGCTCGCCTCGACGTCGATGTCCTTGCTCTTGACGCCGGGGAGCTCGATCTCGACGTGGAAGGCGTCGTCGGACTCCGTGACATCCGCCAGGGGTGTCCACGCGACTGCGGGCGCCGTACCTCCCACCGTGGATTCGATCAGCCCGCTCATCTCGTTGAGCAGTTGGTCGAACTCCGTCAGCGGATTGCGTGCCCAGCCGAGCGGCCCGGCCGGCGTTACGGCACCTCGGTGGTGCAGGACGGGAGTGGCCATTCCCATCGCCTCCTTCTCCTTCTCGTGATCTCGTCGTCCCCTTGGTGTCATGCGAGCCAAGCGGACTCCTTCGGACGGGTGCGCGGTGAGCTGTCGGTGCCGCCGGGCGCGGCCGTGTGGCCCAGGTAGCGATGCACGAAGTGGATGCTCATCGCGCCTTCGCCGACCGCGGAGGCCACGCGTTTCACCGAGCCGCTGCGGACGTCACCGACGGCGAAGACGCCAGGCAGGCTGGTCTCCAACGTCAGGCAGTCGCGGCCCTGGCTCTGCCACAGCCCGGGGACGGAACAGGCCTGCGCCTCCGCGCCGGTGAGCACGAAGCCGCGCGCGTCGAGGGCGAGCGCGTCGGACAGCCACTCGGTGTGAGGGTCGGCGCCGGTGAAGACGAACAGGGCCCGCACC
>KL568588.1:5527-13114 GCA_000715605.1 Streptomyces speibonae
GCCACTCGGTGTGAGGGTCGGCGCCGGTGAAGACGAACAGGGCCCGCACCACGAGCCGGCGGTGCTCGCCCGTGCGGTGGTCGACCACGGTGACCGCCTCCAGCGCCTTGTCGCCGAATGCCTCGGTCATCTCGGTGTGCAGCAGCACGCGCACCCGCGGGTGGCGCTCGATCTGATCGATCAGGTAGCGGGACATGTGCGCCTCGAGACTCGGCCCACGGACGAGCAGATACACCTGCGGTGCGTACCCGGCCAGGAAGAGCACGGCCTGGCCCGCGGAGTTGCCCCCGCCAACGACGGCCGCCGGGTCGGTGCGGCACTGCTGGGCCTCGTAGACGGTCGCCGAGTAGTGGACGCTCGTTCCCTCCAGGCGTTCGATGCCGGGCACCTGGAGGCGGCGGTAGCGAGCGCCGGTGGCCAGGACGACGGTGCGGGCGGTGATCTCGCTGCCGTCGGCGAACCCGACGGCGTAGTGCCCGTCCCGCGGTTCGAGCCGAGCCGCCTCCACCGGAACGCTGATCCTGGCGCCGAACTTCTCGGCCTGGAGCACAGCGCGTTCGGTGAATTCGGCGCCGGAGATGCCGGAGGGGAAGCCGAGCAGATTCTCGATGCGGGACGACGTGGCGGCCTGGCCGCCGGTGGCCATGGCCTCGACCACGGTCGTGCCGAGACCCTCCGAGGCAGCGTTCACCGCGGCGGCGAGACCAGCGGGTCCGGAACCGACGATCAGGAGATCGCCGTGATGGTTTCCGGCAGGCAGCGACGGCAGGCCCAGGAGCCGGGCCAGTTCCGCGTTGCTGGGGTTGCGCAACAGAGTGGTGTCCCGCCAGATGACGAGCGGTGTCTGAGCCGGGCCGACGCCGAAGCGGCGCAGCAGGGCCTCGGCCTCCTCGTCGGTCTCCAGATCGATCCAGCGGTGCGGCAACCGGTTGCGGGCGGCGAACTCGCGCAGCCGCCGGGTGTCGGGCGAATAGCGCGAGCCGATGATGCGGAAACCGGCGCCCTGCCCGACGAGCAGAGCACGGCGGCCCAGGCAGGCGCGCAGCACCACATCGCCGAGGACGGAGTCCCGGGCCACCAGGTCTCGCAGTTGATCCATGGACAGGGCGAGGACCTCACCGGGCTCCCTGGTCACGGCGGTGTAGAAGGCCACCTGCCCATTCCGGAGACCGAGTTCCCCGATGAAGCGGCCGGGGCCGTGCACACGCAGCAGGCGTTCACCGGTCGTGCCGTAGCCCTCGACGATGGCGACCGAACCACTGAGGACGACGTAGAACGTCTCGCACGGCTCCCCCTCCCGGATCAGCACATCACCGGCGTCAACAGCGCGCCGCCGACCGTGCTGCGCCAAACGGGCCATCTGGTCATCCGGCAGGCGGGGATAGGCGCCGTAGAGGTCAGCTGTCTCGAAGGGGACGCTCTCCTCCACGTCGTCCGGCACAGGCGCTGCGCCCGGCCGCGTCTCGTCGCCGGCCATCACACGAACGCCTCGTGGGCGAAGCACCACCGCCAGTCCTCGCCGGGCTCCAGCGACGCCACGATCGGATGACCGTCGGCGGCGGCGTGACGGCGCGCGTGCCGGTTGGGCGAGGAATCGCAGCAGCCGACGTGGCCGCAGCTCAGGCAGAGCCTGAGGTGGACCCACGGGGAGCCGAGCAGCAGACACTCTTGACACCCTTCAAGGGTCAGTGGCTGGACCGGCCGGACAAGCGCGAGGTGGGGGTCGGTTCCTACGGTCATGGCTGATCATCCTTTCCCGGCCGGTTCGCGTCCCGCGATCGACTGCTCCACCCACCGCTGCAGGGCAGGGGCAGGTGCGGCACCCGCCTGCCGGGCGATGGTCCGTCCTCTGTCGAGGACCAACAGCGTCGGTACCGCCTGGACCTCGAACCGCTGCGCCAGCCGCGGGTTCTTGTCGATGTCGACCTTGACCAGCTTGATCTTTCCCGCGAGATCGGCGGCGACCTTCTCCAGCGCCGGGCTCACCATGCGGCAGGGGCCGCACCAGGTGGCCCACAGGTCGACGACGACGGGCACGGTGGCCTGCTCGACGACCTCGGTGAAGTCGTCGTCGCCGGCGTCGGCCATCCACGGCAGCGGCTGCTTGCAGTTGGCGCACCTGGGGCGGCCCTCGGCGGCCACGGGTACCCGGTTGGTGCGCCCGCAGTGCGGGCAGGTGACGTGGGTGGCCTGCACGGTACTCATGCCGTCCTCGCTCCCTGCACGTCCTCGGGCCGGTCGTAGGTGACGACCAGCTCTCCGTGCTCGGCGTCGACGCGGACCTTCGCGCCGTCCTGGACGTCGCCGCGCAGCAGGGCGCGCCCGCCCAGTGTCTCGACCTCGTGGGAGATGTAGCGCCGCAGCGGGCGGGCCCCGTACACCGGGTCGTAGCCCTGGTGGGCGATCAGCTCTCGGGCTGCCCGGGTGAGTTCAACGGTGATGCGGCGCTCGGCGAGGCGGTGGCGCAGCTCGTCGAACTGCAACTCCACGATCCGCTCGATCTGCCGCTCACCGAGCGGCTTGAACAGCACGATGTCGTCGACGCGGTTGAGGAACTCCGGGCGGAAGTGCCCGCGCAGTTCGCCCATCACCAGGGCGCGGGCGTCCGGCTTGATCTCGCCCTCCGCGGTGGCGCCGTCGAGGAGGTGCTCGGAGCCGATGTTGGACGTCATGATGATCACGGTGTTGCGGAAGTCGACCGTGCGGCCCTGGGCGTCGGTGATGCGGCCGTCGTCGAGGATCTGCAGCAGGGTGTTGAAGACATCGGTGTGCGCCTTCTCGATCTCATCGAACAGCACGACCGAGTACGGCTTGCGGCGTACGGCCTCGGTGAGCTGACCGCCCTCCTCGTAGCCGACGTACCCGGGCGGGGCTCCCATCAGCCGGCTGACGGTGTGCCGCTCCTGGTACTCGCTCATGTCGAGGCGGACCATGTTCTCCTCGGAGTCGAACAGAGCCCGGGCGAGGGTCTTGGCCAGCTCGGTCTTCCCGACGCCGGTGGGACCGAGGAAGATGAACGATCCGATGGGGCGGCGAGGGTCGCGGATGCCGGAGCGGGCGCGGATGATGGCGTCGGCGACGAGCTGAACGGCCTCGTCCTGGCCGATGACGCGCTCGCGCAGGATCTCGTCGAGGCGCAGCAGCTTCTCACGCTCGCCCTCCTGGAGGCGGGCGACGAGGATGCCGGTCCAGGCGGCGACGATCTCGGCGATCTCCTCCTCGGTGACGACCTCACGCAGCAGCCGGTTCTCCCCTTGCTTCGCGGCCAGTTGCTCCTCCTCTGCGGCGAGCCGGCGCTCCAGATCCTGGAGGCGGCCGTAGCGGAGTTCGGCGGCGCGGTTGAGGTCGTAGGCGCGTTCTGCCTCCTCCGCCTCGTGGCGGACCTGCTCCAGTTCCTGGCGCAGTTCCTGCACGCGGCGGATCGCCTGCCGTTCGGCCTTCCACTGGGCTTGCTTGGCGTCGGCCTCGCCGCGCAGGTCGGCCAGTTCCCTGCGCAGCTCCTCCAGGCGGGATTTGCTCGCGGGGTCGGTCTCCTTGGAGAGGGCGGCCTCCTCGATCTCCAGGCGGGTGACGCGGCGGGTGATCTCGTCGAGTTCGGCGGGCATCGAGTCGATCTCGGTACGCAGCCGGGCGCACGCTTCGTCGACGAGGTCGATGGCCTTGTCGGGCAGGAACCGATCGGTGATGTAGCGGTGGCTGAGGGTGGCCGCGGATACCAGCGCGGTGTCCTGGATCTTCACGCCGTGGAAGATCTCCAGGCGTTCGCGCAGTCCGCGCAGGATGGAGACGGTGTCCTCCACGCTCGGTTCGTCGACCAGGACCTGCTGGAAGCGGCGTTCGAGGGCGGCGTCCTTCTCGATGTGCTTGCGGTACTCGTCGAGGGTGGTGGCACCGATCATGTGGAGTTCGCCGCGGGCGAGCATCGGTTTGAGCATGTTGCCCGCGTCCATGGCTCCTTCGGCGGCGCCCGCGCCTACGACGGTGTGGAGTTCGTCGACGAAGAGCAGGATGTGCCCCTGGGCTGCCTTCACCTCGGACAGCACCGCCTTGAGGCGTTCCTCGAACTCGCCCCGGTACTTCGCCCCGGCCACCAGGGAACCCATGTCGAGTGCGAACACCGTCTTGTCGCGCAGACCCTCGGGGACGTCGCCGCGGACGATGCGCTGGGCCAGGCCTTCGACGATGGCGGTCTTGCCGACGCCGGGATCGCCGATGAGGACCGGGTTGTTCTTGGACTTGCGGCTGAGGATCTGGGTGACGCGGCGGATCTCGGCGTCCCGGCCGATGACCGGGTCGAGTTTGCCGTCCCTGGCCTCGGCGACCAGGTCGCGGCCGTACTTCTCCAGCGCCTCGTAGGCCACTTCGGGGTTTGCCGAGGTCACGCGCTGGTTGCCGCGGACCTGGGTCAGCGCGCTCAGGAACGAGTCCCGGGTGATGCCGTGCTCCTTGAGCAGCCGTCCGGCGGCCGTGGACGAGCCCTCCTCGGCCAGGGCCAGCAGAAGGTGTTCCACGGACACGTACTCGTCCTTGAGGCGCTTGGCCTCCCGCTCGGCCGCATCCAGCAGCCGCGACAGGCGCTGGGTGACGAACACCTGGCCCGGCGCCGCACCCGGGCCGGTCACCTTGGGCCAGCGGGAAAGCTCCTCACGCACAGCCGCACGGAGCTCCCCGGACTCCCTGCCCGCCTGTTGCAGCAGCCGCGGGATCAGGCCGTCCTCCTGGTCGAGGAGCGCGAGCAGCAGATGCTCACCGTCGACCTCCGTCTGGCTCATGCGGACGGCGGCGGTCTGCGCCTCCTGGAGGGCTTCCTGTGACTTCTGGGTGAGACGGTTCATGTCCATGGGGGTGAGTCACTCCTCCTGCCGCGGTCGCGCAGTGCGGCTTCGAGCAGGCTGATGCGGTCGAGCAGGTCGAGCACCAGACCGATGGATGCGTAGTTGAGGCAGAGTCCGGAGCGCAGCCGCTGGACGCGGGCGAGCACCGCCGGGGCCGCGGGGTCGAACACGAGGTGCCCCGCGGCGTCGCGTTCGGCGTCGACCAGGCCGAGGGCGACGAACCGGCGGACCAGGTCGGGGTGGAGGCCCGAGCGGCGGGCCACGGTGTCCAGGGAAAGCCTGGGCACGGGGACGAGCGCGTACCGCACGGCCGTGGACCCGGCGCTCGTCCGTACGGGGCGCCCGCCCGCGTCGGCCCGGGCGGCCTGACCGCCGGTCGCCGCACATGAGGGTCGCTCGCTCATCACGTCCTCCTGGGGTCGTACGAAGAGGTGGCGGCGAGCTCCTCGAACAACTCGCGCTCCCGGTCGCCGAGGGCGGGCGGCACCATGACGCGGAGTTCGGCGTACAGGTCACCGTTCGCGCCGCGCGGGTTCGGCATGCCCTCGCCGCGCAGCCGCAACCGACGGCCGCTGGAGGAGCCCGCGGGCACCGTGACCTTGGCCGTGCCGCCGCCGGGGGTGGGCACCGGCACGGTCGCCCCCAGGGCCGCCTCCCAGGGGGTGACGGGGACCTGTACGTGGACGTCGCGGCCGTCCAGCCGGAACCGGGGGTGGGGCTGGATGCGCACCCGTAGGTACAGGTCACCCGCGGGTGCGTCACCACTGCCCCGGCCGCCCTCGCCCGCGAGCCGGATGCGCTGCCCGTCGGTGACGCCGGGCGGTACGTCGACCTCGTACCGTCGCGGCTGCCCCGCGGGGCCGGCGAGCGTGACGGTGCGGCGGCCGCCCCGATATGCCTCCTCGACGGTGAGCGGCAGCTCGGCCTCCTGGTCGGCCCCCGGTACACCGCCGGGCGCGGCGCCTGCTCCGAAGAGCGAGCCGAGCAGGTCCTCGATGTTGACGCCCCCCGCTGCGAAGTCGTCGCCGAAGCCGGTGTACCGGACGCGGGGACCGCCCGCTCCAGCGGTCCTCCGAGCGCGGAAGCCGCCGCGCGCTCCGGCCGCGACCCGTTCGTCGAAGTCCTCCGGGATCTTGCGGAAGTCGTCTCCGAAGCGGTCGTAACGGGCGCGGGTCTTGGGGTCCGACAGGACGCTGTATGCCTCGTTGAGGTCCTTGAAGCGTTCCTCCGCCCCCGGGTCCGTGTTGACGTCGGGGTGGTACTTGCGGGCGAGTTTGCGATATGCCTGCTGGATCTCGTCCTGGCTCGCGGTCCGTGACACGCCCAGCACCTCGTAGAAGTCCTGTGCCATGACCGGTCACTCCCGCTTCGCCACAGTCACGGCGGCGGGCCTGAGCTGGCGTTCGCCGTCTCCGTATCCCGGGCGCAGCACCTCGACGACCGTGCCCGGTGGGGTGTCGGGGTCCTGGACGACGCCGACCACTTCGTGCCGGGCCGGGTCGAAGGCGACGCCGGTCTCCGCATGCCGTGGGTAGCCGAGCAGTTCGAGGACGTTCACCGCCTGGTCGCGGACCGCCCGGACGCCCTCCACGATCGCGTCGGGGTCGGATCCCGCATGCGTCAGGGCGAG
Organism: Streptomyces speibonae; assembly: GCA_000715605.1. Taxonomy (GTDB): domain Bacteria; phylum Actinomycetota; class Actinomycetes; order Streptomycetales; family Streptomycetaceae; genus Streptomyces; species Streptomyces speibonae. The sequence continues at coordinate 11,993 of KL568588.1, forward strand.
TTCGAGGTTGTCCAGCACGGGAAGGAAGGCGGCGGCCGTGCGGGACCGCTCGACCGTCCGCTCCCGCTCCATTTCCCTGGTATGGCGCTTGCGGAGGTTGTCGAGGTCGGCGAGCGCGCGCCGCCAGCGGTCCTCGAGTTCCCTGAGCTCGGCCGTGTGCTGGTCCTCGTACGGTGCCGGACCCCCGGCCGCGTCGGGGCCGGGTTCCTCGTCGGTGTCGGACCCCGGCCCGGTCGGCGGGCTCGAGCGCGGAAGATCCCCTCGGGGAGGGCGTACGGCGCCCTCCGGAGCCGGGTCGGCGGGGTCCGGCACGGCCGGGTCGGATTCCCTGGGGTGGATCGGCATGGCGGTTCCCTAGTCCTTGTCGAACTCGGCGTCGATGACGTCGTCGTCACCGCCACTCGGGCCGCCACCGGTCGCGCCGTCACCGGTGGTGTTCTGGTCGGTACCGCCCGTGGTGGCGCCGGCCTGATGCGCCGTCAGCCCCGCCAGCACCTGCTGGAGTTCGGAGGTCAGGGGGCGCACCCGCTCCACGCCTGCCTCCTCCTTGACCGCCGCCCGGGCGTCCGACACCAGCATCTCGGCGCGCGACTTCTCGTGCGCGGGTGCGGCGTCGCCCAGCTCGGCGAGGCGCTTTTCGACCTGGTAGGCGATGGCGTCGAGTTCGTTGCGGGCGTCGACGGCCTCGCGCAGGGCCTTGTCCTGGCCCTGGTTGCGCTCGGCCTCCTGAACCATGCGTTCGACTTCGCCACGGTCGAGGTTGGAGCTCTCGGTGATGGTGATGCCCTGTTCCTTGCCGGTGTCCCGGTCTCGGGCCTTGACGTTGAGAATGCCGTTGGCGTCGATGTCGAAAGTGACCTCGATCTGCGGTTCGCCGCGCGGCGCCGGGCGGATGTCGGTGAGCTGGAAGCGGCCGAGCACCCGGTTGTCGGCGGCCCGTTCACGCTCGCCCTGCAGGACGACGATGTCGACGGCGGGCTGGTTGTCCTCAGCGGTGGAGAAGGTCTCGGTGCGGCGTACGGGGATGGTGGTGTTCCGTTCGATGATCTTCGTCATCACGCCGCCGCGTGTCTCGACACCCAAGGACAGGGGTGTGACGTCGAGCAGCAGGACGTCCTTGAC
>KL568588.1:13352-15073 GCA_000715605.1 Streptomyces speibonae
GTGACGTCGAGCAGCAGGACGTCCTTGACCTCGCCCTTGAGCACCCCGGCCTGGATAGCGGCACCCAGGGCCACGACCTCGTCGGGGTTGACGCTCATGTTGGGTTCCTTGCCGCCGGTCAGCCGGCGCACCAGGGACTGGACGGCGGGGATGCGGGTGGAGCCGCCGACGAGGATCACCTCGTCGATGTCGCTCTCGCCGACCTTGGCGTCGGCCAGGGCCTGCTGGACCGGTTCCAGGCACCGCTCCACCAGGTCACTGGTGATCTGATCGAACGTGGACCGCATGACCGAGTCGGTGAGGTGCTTGGGCCCCGAGGCATCGGCCGTGATGAACGGCAGGCTGACCTGCGTCTGCGTCACCGAACTCAGCTCGGTCTTGGCCTTCTCCGCCGCCTCGAACAGGCGCTGCAGGGCCTGCGGGTCCTTGCGCAGATCGATGCCGTTCTCCTTCTGGAAGTCGTCCGCGAGGTAATCCACCAGACGCCGGTCGAAGTCGTCACCGCCCAGATGACTGTCGCCTGCCGTGGAACGCACCTCCACTACGCCGTCGCCCACGTCGAGGATGCTCACATCGAACGTGCCGCCGCCGAGGTCGAAGACCAGCACCGTCTCGTGCTGCTTCTTGTCCATGCCGTACGCCAGCGCGGCCGCGGTCGGCTCGTTGATGATCCGCAGCACCTCCAGTCCCGCGATCCGCCCGGCGTCCTTGGTGGCGGTGCGCTGGGCGTCATTGAAGTAGGCGGGCACGGTGATGACCGCCTCCGTGACCCGTTCCCCGAGCTGCTTGGAGGCGTCGTCGGCGAGTTTGCGCAGTACCTGGGCACTGATCTCCTCGGGCGCGTGGAGCTTGTCGCGCACCTTGAAGCGGGCGACGCCGCCCGGGCCCTCGACGACGTCGTACGCCACCGCCCTGGCCTCGTCCGGGATCTCGTCGAAGTGCCGGCCGATGAACCGCTTGGCCGAGTAGATGGTGCCCTTGGGGTTGAGGATCGCCTGGCGTCGGGCCAGCTGGCCCACCAGCCGTTCCCCGGTGTCGGTGAAGGCCACCACGGACGGTGTCGTACGGTTGCCCTCGGTGTTGGGCACGACGGAGGCTTCGCCGCCCTCCCACACGGCGATCACCGAGTTCGTGGTGCCCAGGTCGATGCCCACTGCCTTGGCCATGAGGAACTCCTTCTGTGCGGCGGCAAGCGTCGGCACTGCGGATCCGATCGTTCAGGTACGGGCGGGACGTCCACCGGCACCGGCGGTCCGCAACCCGCCGAGCAGCCGTACCGCCTCGTCGGCGACCGCTTCGTCCACGACGACGTCATACCGGCTGGGCTGCATCGAGCGGACGGATGCGAAGTCCCGTCGGCCGCCCTGCAGGGCGTACAGCAGCAGGCCGAACAGCGCGCCCACAATCGCTCCGAAAATCAGGCCGTAAAGGGCGACGAGCAGGGTGGATACGAGCGGGTCCACCCAGTCGACCAAGCCGAAGAGCCAGCCGATCAACGCTCCTGGAAGGGCCCCGCTCGCCGCTCCGTACATGGCGGCCCTGCCATAGTCCATACGGCCGACGACCTGCTCGACGAGGCGGACGTCCTGGCCGATGATGGCCACCCTCTCCACGGGAAACCCCTGGTCCGAGAGGTGGTCGACAGCGCTTTCGGCATCCTCGTACGTCTCGTACGTGGCAACGGCCCTACGAGGCTGCTCGCTCATCGCCCAGTCCTTCCT
>KL568588.1:15315-21123 GCA_000715605.1 Streptomyces speibonae
CGGCCCCCGACACGCCCCAGACTCGCGAACCGATCAGCTCTGCGCCTGCATCCGGCAGGTCAAAGAACAACGGAGTTCGTCCCCCTGCGAGCACGAAGGGGACACTCCAGATATTTCGGGTATTTTGGGTCCGGGGGATGTAGAGGAAGAGGCGTTGTCACCTCTCCGGGGACTCAGGGCAGGGAGGAATCCCATGGCCGGTTTCAGGGGCCGGAGCGTGTACCGACGCCGTCCCGACCGGGAAGGTGGCCTTCCACCGGGCCGCCTGGGACAGCACCCCACGATCTCGCGGCGAGGATCTCGCCGCCCCCTTTCCGCCTTGGCATGCCACAAGTTGCTGGCAGCCTCTCAGGCCCTGTTCGACACTCGCGATGAAAGCGACATCCTGCGCCTGGCCATGGATTACGTGTCGGCCGTCGGCCCGTACAGAGCCGAGGCCGGATACCTGAGGGTGCACGGCCATATGGTCCCCGGCCCGCAGGTCGGGCAGGGGAATGCGTCAGCCGTGGACCGGACGGTGCGAGAGCTGACAGGGCGGGACGTCCCCGTCACCGTTCCCGGCCGGTCCAGGGGGCGTGCCCTGGCCCTGCAGGGACCCGGTGGACTGCACGGCTACCTTGTGGTGACGTCTCGCTCGCGGCCTACCGACGCCCAGCACTTCCTGCTCGCCACGCTCGTACGCCTCACCGCCGCGGCCCTGTCGGTCGCCGTCGCGCACCACCGCCGGCGAGAAGACGCCCTGGAGTTGCACCGACTGCGACGGGAACGGGCAGGCTTCCAACAGCGGCTGATCACTCTCGTGGTCGAGCTGGGATATCAACGGGCCGTGCACGAAACCTTCGCCGAGGTCGCTGCCTCGGGCGGCGGCGAGGAGGCCGTCACCAGCGCACTGCATGGGCTCATCGGATTTCCCGTGCTGGTGGAGGACCGCTTCGGCCGACTACGGTCCTGGACCGGTCCCGGCCGGCCCGACCCCTATCCGGATCCGGACCCCGCACGCCATGAGGAGATGCTCCAGGGGATCGCCCGGAGAGACGGACCCGTGCGCATCAACGACAGGCTGCTCTCCCTGATACGCCCCCGCGGTGAGATCCTCGGAGTACTGGCCCTGGTCGATCCGGAGGGCGACGCCGACGAGTACACCGTGTGCGCGCTGAAGCACGCCGCCACGTCACTCGCCGTGGAACTGTCGCATCTGCGCCATCTGGCGGAGGCCGAGCTGCGGCTACGCCGCGAACTGGTCGACGATCTCCTGGGGGGCACGGACGAGGCAAGCGCCTACGCCCGGTCCGAGGCGTTCGGACACGACCTGCACCGCATCCAGTACGTGGTCGTCGTGCAGTGGAGGAACCGGGCCGCGGACGACGCTTTCGCGCGGACCGTGGGCCGTGCGGCGTCGGCCGTGGGCATGCCGTCGCTGGTGACTCGGCGTTCCGACCACGTGGTCCTGGTCGCCGAGGGCAGCCCCCACGACCACGCCTTGTACGAGACGCTCGCCCGGGAGACCGGAACACCGGACGGGACGATCGGGGTGAGCGCCCGCTGTGACACCCCGGACGGTATCCCCGGCCACTACCAGGAAGCACTGCGCGCTCTGGAGGTACGCCGCCGGTCCCGGAGGCGATACGGCACGACGTTCTTCGACGATCTGGGCCTCTACCGCATCCTGGGGCCCGGAAACGAATACCAGGAGCTGGAGGCGTTCGTTCGGGAATGGCTCGGCCCCCTCGTCGACTACGACGGCCGGCACCGTACAGCGCTCGTGGAGACCCTGTCCCGGTACTTCGACTGCGGTGGCAACTACGCCGAGACCGCCGAATCCCTGGCGATCCACCGCAGCACGCTGCGCTACCGGCTCCAGCGCATCCGTGAGATAAGCGGCCATGACCTCACGAGTGTGGAGGACCGCCTCAACCTGCAGGTCGCGACCCGGGTGTGGAAGATCATGCTGGGCGGACCGGGTTAAGAGGCCCACGCACCGCGGGGCCGGCTCCACTTTCCCGATCGCCATGGGAGCAGGCATCCCCTCCGCCGAATCGGCTCGTCAGGTATCACCAGACGGTCTTCAGCGGCTCGAAGGCGCCCTTGCCGCCCGGCGCCGCTTCGACCGAGCGGGACTCGTCGGACATGGCCACGGGCAGGGCAGCGACGGTGGCCACACCGCAGGGTGGCCCCGCCGTCCTGCAGATCGGTGGCGGCCGAAGGCGTCCGGTGTGCACGCTGGTGCCAGAGGCATCCCCGTTCATCCTGCGGCCGGCCGAGCATCAGTCGCAGGGCCTGGTGGAGGTCCGCCCCGTCGCAGACTCGGGTTTCACCCTGCTGGAGGCGCTACGTCTAGGTGGTGGAGCGGCCGTCGCCGGGCAGGTGCTCGACTGCGGCGAGGAAGTCGCGGAAGGCCCGGTCGGTGCGCGTGGTGTCGGCGGTGGCGTCGAGGTCCATGAGGAGACCACGTATGACGGCGAGGACCAGCGTCGCCAGCTCCGGCCGGCCGATGCTGCGCAGGCCCTCCTCGAGCGGTCCGAGCCAGTCGGTCGTGGCGACGCGTCGGAAGTCGGGCCACAACCGTTGCGTTGCGTCCTCGCGCAGCTGGCCGAACATCCGCAGGTACGGCCGCCCGTCCGGGCCCGTGATCGAGGTCCAGGCGCGATCCAGGGTGGTGGTGTAGGGCTCGTCGGGTCGCACCCGCAGGAGGTCGCCGAAGGTGTCGAGCTGGCGTTGGCGTGCGTGCCTGAGGACGGCCCGCAACAGGGCGTCGCGGGTGCCGAAGTGATAGATCAGCATGCGGGCCGAGGTGCCGGTGGCGGTGGTCAGCGGCCCGAGCCGGTCGGGGAGGCCGTGCTCGAGGGCGTAATCGGTGCAGGCGTCGAGCAGCCGGTGCTTGATGTCTGGCTGCGGCCGTCTACCCATATCGAACACATTTTCACGTAACAGTCGCTACGTCTACCGTTGGTCGAAGGCGGTCGAGGCGGACGTGGAGGTAGCGATGAGGGTCGTGTTCGTGCATGGGGCGTGCGTGCGGGACGGGGCGTGGTGGTGGCACCGCACCGCCGGGCTGCTGCGGGAGCGAGGGGTGCGGAGCGTGGCCCCCGCGCTGCCGAGCTGCGGCGAGGCGGGCCTGCCCGCGGGCGCCGGCGGCCCGGGGCTGTCCGAGGACGTCGCGGCGGTGCGGCAGACGCTGCGGGACAGCGACGAGCCGACCGTCGTGGTCGCCCACAGCTACGGCGGCATCGTCACCGCGGAAGCCGCCGCGGGCGTCAGGTCCGTACGCCACCTGGTGCTGGTCTCCAGCTATCTGCCCGAGGCCGGGCAGAGCCTGTCGGATTTCGGGGACGGTGGCCCCGCACCGTTCCTCGACGTCGACCCCGACGCCGGCACCTTCGGGGTCCGCCCCGAGCTGCTCGTGGACACATTCCTGCAGGACTGCGACCACGAGATCCAGGCGCGGGCGGCGGACCACCTCGCCCGGCAGAGCGTGCGGGTGACCGGGCAGCCCGTCGGGGCGGCCGCATGGCAGCAGGTGCCCTCGACCTACCTCGTCTGCGCCCAGGACCGGGGCACCCCTGCGCGCCTGCAGCACGAGTTCGCCCGCCGGGCCGACCGCGTCGTCGAACTCGACGCCGGCCACCACCCCTTCCTGTCCCGGCCCGCCGAGGTCGGGGACCTGCTGCTGAGCCTGTGACGGCATCCGCGGACGGGCCGGGACCGTCTCTTCCCCGCAGCGGGGCTGAAGCAGTCGAACACGAGGACGCGGTCCGTACGGTGCGCGCGCGGCCGGGGCGAGTGGCGCGGTGTCAGGAGTCGTCTTCCGAGTCCTCCCATTCCTTCGGCAGGTCCCAGATGTCGGCGACCAGTGGGAAGCCGGCGGGGTCGATGTAGGAGCCGTCGTGCGCGATCCGGTTGTGGGCGTGGCCGAGGGTGTGCAGTCCGAAGGCTGCCTGCAACGCGTTCCACTGGCCCTGTATCTCCAGGGTCTGGTTCACAGCCTTCTTGGCCATCTTCAGGCCGGCGGTGGGACGGGTCGCGATCCGCTCGGCGAGGGCCAGCGTGGCCGATTCCAGGTCGGCCCGGGGGACGACCCTGCTGACCATGCCCAGCTCCTTGGCTTCCGGTGCCGTGAGGAGGTTCCCGGTGAACAGCAGCTCCTTCGCACGCCGGGGACCGAACTCCCACGGGTGCATGAACAACTCGACCGCACTGATGCCGAACGCCGTGACCGGATCGGCGAAACGAGCGTCCTCGCTGGCCACGATGAGGTCAGTGGGCCACATGAGCATCATGCCGCCGGCGAACACCCGCCCCTGAACCGCCGAAAGGGCCGGCTTGGGGAAGTTGCGCCAGCGCCAGTGCAGTTGCAGGAAGACCTCGTTCTCCCAGGCCATGTCGCCCTCGACACCACCGAGGTTCAAGCCGCCCTCCAGCGTCACCTGGTGCATCCCGTCGGTGCTGAACAGCGAGTCGACGTCGTGCCCGAGCGAGAAGTCATCGCCCTCCGCGGCGAGCACGAACACGGAGATCGAATCGTCCGCCGCGGCACGCCGGTACGCGGCATCGAGTTCGTAGAAGAGGTGGACATCCGCCAGGTTGCCGGCCTCGGGCCGGGTGAGCGTCGCTCGGGCCACCCGCTCAACAGGTACGTCGTAGGTCACGCGCTCGCCGAGCTTCACCGGCCGAGGCAGAGGGTTGTGCGTCATTTCAGCCTTCTTTCACCATGTCGTGGGTGCCCGCCTCCGCGTCATGCGTCCCCGCCCCAGAGCCCGTCGCCCGCGACCTGAGGAGGTCCACCACGTCGGCGAGTCCGAGCTCGATGCGTCCGTGGACGCGGGGGTTGAGCAGAGTCGTACCGTCGAAGTCACCGGACGAGGCGAAGAACGCCACCGGGATCGTCAACGCCTGGAAGAAGCCGAACAGCGGCCGCAGCGCGTGCTCCAGGACGAGCGCGTGATGGTCGCCCCCGCCCGTCGCGGCGAGGAGGACGGGCTTGTTCGCGAGCGCGTACTGATCGATCAGGTCGAAGAAGTGCTTGAACATGCCGGGGTAGGAGCCGCGGTAGACCGGAGCGGCCGCGATGAGCAGATCGGCTTCCTCGGCGAGGCGGAGCGTTGCCCGCACCTCCTCCGGAGCCTCGTCGCGCTCGACCGTGCCGGTGAATGCCGCGCCCAGGTGATACACATCGATCTGGGACGTCTCGACCGGAAGCGTCTCACCGAGCGTGTCGAGGATCACGCGGACGAGCCCCATGGTCCTGGACGGCCGGCTGGGGCTGCCGTTGACGACCACGACGCGCAGCGCCGGGCCGGTGGTGCGGGTGGCACCCGTTGTCTCGCTGCCAAGCAGTGTGGTCATGACCCAGCCCCTTCTCGGGTCGCGGTCTCCCGGCGCACGACAGGTGCGACCTCGGTGCCGAGCAGCTCTATCGCCTCCAGGTGTTCCTTCTGCGGCATCCCGCCGAAGCCCATCTGGATGATGGCGCGGTTCAGGCCGTACACCTCGTGGTAGGTGAGGAGCTTGTCGATCATTTCCTGAGGGCTGCCGACCAGCAGCCCTGCCGCCGGTGACGACTGCGCGTCGAACACGGCGCGGGAGAGGGGGAAACCGACTCCGCGCTGGTGGTTGTTCTCCATCATGCCGCCTGCGAAATAGGGATACATGGTGTCCCGCGCGCCCTGGCTGGTACGTCCGACATACCCGTGCGCGTTGATGCTGATCGGCAGCGCGTTCACGTCGTGACCCGCTTCCGCTGCGGCCCTTCGGTACAGGTCGGCGGTCTCCCTGTGGGAGACCAGCGGGCCGAGCAGCAGCGCCATCGCC
>KL568588.1:21343-23245 GCA_000715605.1 Streptomyces speibonae
CCAGCGGGCCGAGCAGCAGCGCCATCGCCATCGGCAGGCCGAGCCGGCCGGTGCTGATGGCCGATGCGGGCGATCTGCCGACACCGACCCAGATCGGGATGGTGTCGCCGTCGGCGCGCGGTGCGATGTCCGCGTCCACCAGGGGAGCGCGGAAGCGGCCCTGCCAGGTCAGGGGGTTCTGCCCGCGTATCTTGAGCAGGAGGTCGAGCTTCTCACGGAAGAGGTCCGCGTAGTCCTTGAGGTCGTAGCCGAACAGCGGGAAGGACTCGGTGTAGGAGCCGCGTCCGGCGATGATCTCGGCCCGCCCGGCGGACAGCAGGTCAATGGTGGCGAACTGTTCCCAGACGCGGACCGGGTCTTCGGAACTGAGCACGGTGACCGAACTCGTGAGCCTGATGTTCTCGGTCTTCGCCGCGGCGGCCGCCAGCAAAACGGTCGGCGCCGATCCGACGAAGTCGGTGCGGTGGTGCTCGCCGACGCCGAACACGTCCAGCCCGACCTGGTCAGCCACCTGTGCCTGCTCGATGGTCTCGCGGACGCGCTGTCGCGGGGACGGGAGGACACCGGTGGCCGGGTCCTTCGTGACCTCGACAAAGGTCATGACCCCGATCTCGAACGACATGGGGAGGTTCCTCTCTCTGCGGTCGGCGGCGCCCGGCGCCGCCGGCAGGTGGTGCGTCCGTAGGCAAGAACCTGCCTGCGCAGACAATTATTCCGCTGCGTGCCGGACCCGTGGTCCGCGTCGGTGGCCTCGGTCGGACGCCCAGGTCAGTGCGTGCGCAGGCAGGAACTTCGCTTGGTTCCCAGGCCGTGCTCCGGCTACCGTGCTGCTCATGGAGACCGACAAGCTGAGCGAGCTTGAGTACGCGGCGTGGCAGGGGTTCCTGCTCGCCCATGACCGGATCTGGCGCGCGATCGAGGCCGGGCTCGCTCCGCTGAACGTGAGCATGGCCGAGTACGGCGTGCTGGCGCTGCTCGGCGAGGCCGGCCGCAAGGGGATGCGGATGTCGGACCTCGCCCAGCGAAGTCTGATGACCAGCGGCGGGTTCACGCGGCTCGCCGACCGGCTCGAGCGTCGCGGACTGATCGAGCGGCGGCGGTCGGCCGATGACGGCCGCGGTTTCGAGGCCGTCCTGACCCGGGAGGGAAAGGCGCTGTTGCGCAAGGCGTGGCGCCAGCAGTACGGCGACCTGCGCACCCTCTTCTTCGACCGGCTGACCGACGAGGACCTGCGCAACCTCACCGAGGTCTGGACACGGCTCGACCCGGAAGCCGGTACGGAACACGCTGAGGGCTCCTCGTAGCCGTCCGGGAACGCCGAACGCCGGCTCGGAGGATCTCCGTTCGGGCGGTTCGCGCCGGCCCTTCGTGAGCTGCTGCGGCCCGGGCACGCCGGGATGCCGGTCCACGGCCGCCGCGCCCCGTCATACGCCGCAGCAGGCGGCGCTGAGAGCTGCCCCGTCCGTGGAGGACGACGGCAGCGGACCTCGGCCGCGCCGTCTCAGCCGCCGGACTCCGCGACGGAGTCGCTCTCCGCACCGTCCGCGGCCGCGGTGGCGAGCCGCGTGAGCAGCTCGCCCAGCAGCGCGTACTCGCCCGGCGTGAAGGGCTGTTCCCCGCCGTCGAGCAGGGCCTTGAGGGCGACGGCGTGCCGGGCGCGGCGCGCGGCGCGGGTGCCCTCGGCCGGGGCGTCGTCCGGGTCCGTGACGAGTGCCCCGAACACGGCCTCGCGTGTGCGCTCCGCAAGGCCCTCGTGATCGGCGAGCCGGCCCGCGGCGTCGGCTTTGATCAGCGTGAGCGTGACCCCGACACCCGCGGCGTGGATCATCGCCGCCGCCTCCTCGACCCCCGTCCGCAGCCTGCCGGCCTCGGCGACCCGGGTGACGAGCCGCAGGAGCAGGC
>KL568588.1:23438-30566 GCA_000715605.1 Streptomyces speibonae
GTTCACCTTGGTCTCCGCGCCCGGACGCGGGTCGGTGTTGAGCAGCCGGTAGAGAGCCGGGTTGGCGAGCCCGAAGGACACATGCATCGACCAGCCGCGCCGCAGTTGGTCGACGGGGTCACCGGTGGTGAGGTTGTCCTGCTTGGCGGCCAGGTAGGACGCGTATCCGCGGCGGGCCACTTCGTCGAGCAGTCCCTGCATGTCTCCGAAGTGCCGGTAGATCGTCTGCGCCTGGACGTTCGCGGCCGCGCTGACCGCGCGGGTCGAGACCGCCTCACGTCCTCCGCTCGCGAGCAGGTCTGCCGCCGCTCGGAGGATGCGCTCGCGCGGGTGGGCTGTCGTGTCGGAGGCCGTCATGCGATCGATGATAACGCTTGACCCACATCGCCGTGGTGTTATCGTCGATGTAGCGAGACTGTCATCGGTGATGCATCACGGGTGGTCCGCGTGCTCTTCAGGTCGCGCCACCGCATCCCCTTCCCCCGCGCAGGAGCACAGCTCCCCCCTGTCCGCCCTGATCACCGTGCCGCACCGAGCCGAGGAACGCAGACCCTTTTCCGTCCCACTTCCCGCTAGGAGACACAGACGTATGTCCGACACTGACGATCACGACCACTCAGCCGAGGAACACAGCCGCCGCACCGTGCTCAAGGCGGGTGCCGTCGGCGCCGTCGCCGTCGCCGCCTCGGGCGGCATGGAGACCATCGCGGCAGGCAGTCCCGCCGACGTGCGGACCGCACCGCCGGCCCAGGCCCCGACGGCCGACATCACACTCCGTGTCAACGGCGTGGAGCGCTCCCTCACGGTCGAGTCCCGGGTCACCTTGCTGGACGCGCTGCGTGAGCGTGTCGGGCTGACGGGGACGAAGAAGGGCTGCGACCGCGGTGAGTGCGGCGCCTGCACCGTCCTCGTCGAGGGCGAGCGGGTGAAGTCGTGCATGACCCTCGCCGTCATGGAGGACGGGCGGGAGATCACCACGGTCGAGGGCCTGGCCCGTGGGGACGAACTGCACCCCGTACAGGCGGCCTTCATCCGACGGGACGCCTTCCAGTGCGGGTTCTGCACATCGGGGCAGATCATGTCGGCCGTCGCCTGCATCCAGGAGGGCCACGCCGGATCGGACGCCGAAGTCCGTGAGTGGATGAGCGGCAACCTGTGCCGGTGCGGCTGTTATCCGAACATCGTCGACGCGGTGCGCGACGCGGCGAAGGGACAAGCGAAGTGAAACTCTTCGACTACACACGCGTCTCGCGTGCCTCGGACGCCGTCGGCCTGGTCGCGGGACGTCCCGGTGGCGCGTTCATCGGCGGCGGGACCGAACTGACGAATCTGATGAAGGACGGCGTCCTCGCCCCGGACCTCGTGGTGGACGTCAGCCGGCTGGACCTGTCGGACATACGGGTGAGCAGGGGCCGGCTGCACATCGGGGCCACGGCCCGGATGGGGGACGTCGCCGATCATCCGGTGGTCCGCGAGCGGTTCCCCGTCGTCTCCGAGGCCTTGCTGGCCTCCGCGTCCCCCCAGGTGCGCAACAGGGCCACCATCGGCGGGAACCTCATGCAGCGGACCCGCTGCTGGTACTACCGGGATCCCGGCAGTGCCTGCAACAAGCGTGAGCCCGGCAGCGGCTGCCCGGCCCTCGAGGGGCAGAACCGATGGCACGCGATCCACGGCGGCAGCGATCACTGCATCGCCGTCCACCCGTCGGACCTGGCCGTCTCGCTGACCGCTCTGGACGCCACGGTGGCCGTCCTCGGACCGGACGGCCGCCGCTCCGTCCCTCTCGGGGACTTCTACCGCCTGCCCGGTTCCACCCCGCACCGGGACAACGCGCTGCGGCACGGTGAGCTCATCACCGGTGTCGAGGTCCCGCAAAGCCCCCTTGCGGCCGGCTCGCGCTACCTCAAGCTGCGCGACCGTGCCTCGTTCGAGTTCGCCGTGGTCTCCGTGGCCGCCGCCCTCACGCGGGAACGGGGACAGGTCGGCGATGTGCGGCTCGCCTTCGGCGGCATCGCGCCCAGGCCGTGGCGTTCACCCGAGGCCGAGGACGCCCTGCGCGGGCGCCGTCTGACCCGGACCACCATCGCCGCGGCCGGCCGGGCCCTCGTCGAAGGCGCCCGGCCCCGCGAACACAACGCGTTCAAGGTCGAGCTGGTGCAGCGTGCCCTGGCCGACGTTCTCCAGGACCTGGGAGGCCTGAAATGAGCCCGATCGTCGGCAGCCCCCTCGCCCGGATCGACGGGCGCGCCAAGGTCACCGGCGCGGCCACCTACACCGCGGACACCGAGGTCCGCGGGGCGCTGCACGGCTTCCTCGCGCTGAGCACCGTCGCCGGCGGGCGCATCACCGGCATCGACGTGCGGGACGCCGAGCGTTCACCCGGGGTGGTCGCCGTCTTCACCCACCGGAACATGCCCGAGCTGGTGGTCCCCGCGGGGCAGGGAACGGCCTACTGGAAACGGGTCATTCCCCTTCAGAACGCGGAAATCCACCACAGCGGCCAGCCCGTGGCCTACCTCGTGGCGGAGAGCCCGGAGCAGGCCCGGCACGCGGCCTCACTCGTCAAGGTCACCTACGAGGCCCGTACACCCCGGGTCGGCCTGGCCCAAGCCATGGACGAGGCCTATGTCCCCGAGCCGGGGCTGAAGGGTCCCAACGACATCACCCGGGGTGATCCCGCGGCGGGCCTGGCGCAGGCCGACGTACGCATCGACGTCAGCTACACCACGCCCATGCACCACCACAACGCCCTGGAGCCGTCGGCGACGACCGCGGTCTGGGACGACGGGAAGCTGACGGTGTACGAGACCGCGCAGGGCATCAACGCCACCAAGGCCACCCTGGCCGAGGCGCTCGAGGTGCCCCCCGCCGACGTGCGGGTGATCTCCCGGTTCCTGGGCGGGGGCTTCGGAGCGAAGGGCCCGGTGTGGCCGCACACCCTCATCACCGCCGCCATCGCCCGCGAGCTGGGACGCCCGGTCAAACTGGTGCTCTCGCGCGCACACACCTACACCTCCCACGGCCACCGCCCCGAGACCCACCAGCGCCTCCGGATCGGAGCCAAGCGGGACGGAACCCTCACCGCCATCGAGCACGTCACCACATCCCAGGTCAGCCGTACCGAGGATCTGCTGTTCAACACCAGCGAGCCGACCCGCATGCTGTACGCCTGCCCCAACCTGCGGGTGACGCAGCGGGCCGTGCAGCTCGACCTGCCCGCCCCGAGCATGATGCGGTCACCGGAGGTCGTCGCCTCCCACGGCCTGGAAACGGCGCTCGACGAACTGAGCTACGAACTCGGTATGGACCCCATCGAGCTGCGGCTGCGCAACTACACCGCGGACAACCCCGACGCCGACGGCACCCCCTTCGGCAGCAAGCACCTGAAGGAGTGCTACCGCCGGGGCGCGGACGCGTTCGGCTGGAACAAACGTGATCCACGCCCGCGGTCGATGCGCGACGGCGACACTTTGATCGGCTGGGGCATGGCGACCGCCGCGCACACGGCCGGCGGACGGCCCGGAGCCGGCGCCCGCGTGGTGATCTCCGCCGAGGGCAAAGCCACGGTCCAGGTCGCCACCCACGACATCGGCACCGGCACCTACACCGTGATGTCGCAAGTGGCCGCACAGAGCCTGGGCCTGGACCTCGCGCACGTACGCTTCGAACTCGGAGACTCCAACTACCCGTTCGCCTTCGTCTCCGCCGCGTCCGCCACGGTTCCCGGTGTCGGCGCCGCCGTCAACCGAGCCTGCACCGCGGCCCGCCGGACCCTGATCGACATCACCGTCACCGACCCCCGCTCCCCCCTGCACGGCATCCCGGCCGACCGGGTCACCATCGAGGACGGGACCCTCTACGACACCGACCGACGGGCACGCCGTGACACCGTCCGCGCGGTCGTCGCCCGACACGGAGAACCCGTCGAGGCCACCACCGAACCGGTCTTCATCCCCCCGGGGTACTCCACCGGTGCGTGCTTCGCCGAAGTCCGCGTCGACCCCGGCCTCGGACAGGTCCGCGTCACCCGCATGCACGGGTTCTTCGACGCCGGCCGGGTGTTCAACCGCCGGACCCTACGCAGTCAGGGCATCGGCGGCGCGGTCTGGGCCGTCGGCTTCACCCTGTCCGAACACACCCTGGTCGACCGCCGCCTGGGGCGGATCGTCAACCCCAACCTGTCGGGCTACCTGGTACCGGTCAACGCCGACATCCCCGAGGTGCACATGGGCTTCGTGGACAAGCCCGACCCGGCCAACCCCGACTCCCTCGGCGCGCGGGGCTTCGGCGAGACCCCGATGACGGGAATGACCGCCGCCATCGGCAACGCCGTCTACCACGCCACCGGACGCCGGATCCGCGACCTGCCCATCACCCAGGACAAGATCATCGAAGCGGCGGAGGACCAGTGAACGACCTGCTCGTCTCCCCCCGCCGGCCCGGGGCACTCATGATCTGACGGCGTCCCGGTGCTCGGAGGCTTCGACGGGCCCCTGCCGCGGGCCGCGGGGGGTGCGGGACGACCGGCCGGCACGGCTCTGCTCCCCCGCGGGGCCCGACCTGGGAGGCGGTGCCGGCCCGGCGGAGACGGCTCTGCCGATCGCCTCCGGGGAACTCCTCCGCCGCCACGCCGGGACGGGCCGGCGCCTCGCGGCGACCGAGGAGGCCATCCACCGGATGTCACCGACGCCGGAGGCCTGACGGCTCGCGGCACGCCGAGCGGCGTGCCGTCGGCCGCGGACCGCCCCGACAGCAGCGCCGTGCCGGCTCCGTGGGTGCGGCGCCGTAAACACAGCCCGTTCGCAGTCCCGTCGGCGGCCGGCCGACGTCCACGCCCCACGAGGAGTCCTGCCGTGCGCGCCCTTCGTCTTCTCTTCGTCGCCCTGCTGCTGCCGGCGTGCGTCTTCACCCTGGCGGTCCTGTTCGACCCGGCCCAGCGGCCCGCCCCCGCCACCGCCGTGCTCACCGCGGTGGTGGTCCTGCCGCTGTGGTACACCGCCGGGTTCCTCACCCTCGTGTCCGGCCTGGCCGCCGGCCGCCGACGGCGCACGGAGGCCGCCCTGTTCTGCGTCGTGCTGGCGGTTCCCGCGCTGGCCGTGGCAGGGGGGTGGCGGGCCCTGCACGCGTGGCATCCCGGACCTGTCCCGCTGGACGGCTTCCGCACACTGTCGTTCCTGCTCACCGGCGGGGCCCTGGCGTGGTGCTGTGCGCTCTTCGCCACGGCGGCCGGCCCGCCCGGCCGGGTGCCGAGTCCCG
The DNA here is from genome assembly GCA_000715605.1 of Streptomyces speibonae. Taxonomy (GTDB): domain Bacteria; phylum Actinomycetota; class Actinomycetes; order Streptomycetales; family Streptomycetaceae; genus Streptomyces; species Streptomyces speibonae. Next base: position 28,695 of record KL568588.1, read on the forward strand.
CGGCGGTCTTCTTCATACCGCTGTGGCTGGGCATCTGCCTGGTCAACGCCGTCCTCGGTGTGCGGGAGGGGTACGCGGTGGCAGAGGAAGCCGCGCTGGCCCTCGTCAATGTCCTTCCCCCCGCGGTGCTTTCGGTGCTCGCGGGGCATTCGTCTCACCGCCGCGCGCCGGACGGCCGGTCTTCACGGTCCCGCCGTCGAGAGGATCGGTGACGGCCCGCTCGAACGGGGCCTGCCCCTGTCATGCGGCGAGGCCGCGCAGGGCTTCGTCGTCCGAGGTGCCGGGCCCCGGGAAGTACACGTACAGCACCTGCCCCTCCGGCCCGGCGAGGGCGAAGGTCTCAAAGCTGAGACGGAGGACACCGATGTCCTCGACGGCGATCCGCTTCTCACCCACGACGCGTTCCTGCACGTCGTGGGAGTCCCACAGCGCGCGAAACGCCTCGCTGCGCTCGCGCATCCCCGTCACGAAGGCGTCGAGTTCCGCGTGGTGCGCGACCGCGGTGGCACGCAGACCCGTGACCGCTTGCAGAGCGATCTCGTCCCAGTCGGGGTAGACCTTCGGTGCCCGGGGGTCGAGGAAGGTGAACTCGATCAGGTTGGCCCCCGGAGTCCATGCCGGGTTGACCCTGGCAGCGAGCTCGGTGGCGGCCAGCACATCGCGGCGGGGGGAGACGACGAACGCGGGCAGGTCGGACCAGCGCTCCAACAGGTGCAGCACCCCCCGCCGCACGGTGCGGGCGGGCTGGGCCTCCTGGCCGGCCGGGCCCGGCGTCGGCACCGCCAGCGACCACAGATAGGCCCGCTCGGTGTCGTCCAGGCGCAGTGCACGGGCGAGTGCTTCGAGGATCTCGTGGGAGGGGCGGCGGTCGCGGCCCTGCTCGAGCCGGGTGTAGTACGACGGGCTGAGCCCGGCGAGCAGCGCGAGTTCCTCGCGGCGCAGCCCCTTGACCCTTCGCCGCCGCGTGTCGACGACGCCCGCGGAGGCCGGGTCCGCCTTCTCCCTGCGGGAGCGCAGGAAGGAGCCGAGCCGGTTGTCGTCAGGTGCCATGTGTGCAGATTAGCCTCTGCTCGCGGGGTCCTGCCGCTCGTGCGTGGCCCTGCGAGAGCCACCCTCAAGGGGGCGTGGCACATGAGCCGGCGGTCTGGTGGCATGAAGGCATGTCGAACGAAGTGAATGCGTCCCCGGTGTGGCTGATCACCGGATGCTCCAGCGGTCTGGGCCGTGCCCTGGCCGAGCACGCCCTCGAGCGGGGTGACCGGGTGGCCGTGACCGCCCGCAACCCGGCATCGGTCACCGATCTGGCCGCCAAGTACGGCGAACGCGCGCTGGCTCTCCGGCTGGACGTGACCGATCCCGGGTCGGTCACCGCTGCCGTGCAGGCGTGCGAGGCGGCGTTCGGGCGTATCGACGTCCTGGTCAACAACGCGGGATACGGTTACCTGGCCGCTGTGGAAGAGGGTGAGGACGCCGCGGTCCGTGCCCTGTACGACACCAACGTGCACGGCGTCGTGACGGTCCTCAAGGCCGTGCTTCCCGGCATGCGGGCACGCCGCTCGGGACGCGTCGTCAACGTCTCCTCCTTCGGCGGCCTGGCGGCGTTCGCCGCGACGGGTTACTACCACGCCACGAAGTTCGCGCTGGAGGGTCTGTCCGAGTCGCTGGCCGCGGAACTCGCCCCGCTCGGCATCTCCGTGACCATCGCGGAACCCGGCGGCCTGCGCACCCAGTGGGCGGGAACGTCGATGCAGCAGTCCCCGACGCGCATGGAGGACTACGAGCAGACCGCGGGCAAGCGCCGTGACGCCACGCTGGGCGTGTCCGGCCGCCAGCCCGGTGACCCGGTACGGGCCCTGTCTCTTATACACATCT
>KL568588.1:30792-34885 GCA_000715605.1 Streptomyces speibonae
CCCCGCCGCTGCGACTGCTGCTCGGCTCCGACGCGCTCGCCGGAGCACGCGCCCGTCTGGACCGGCTGCGCCACGAGATCGACGCCAACGAGGCACTGACCAGGAGCGCGGACCTGGCGAGCGCCTGAAGCGCGCCGGCCCCCTTGTGGTGGCGTAGTCGGCACATACCAGGTGCACACCGAGCCCGGCGGCTTTCACCCGCCGGGCTCGGCTCACGACATCGGCACTCCACCGGACCTGCGGCGACGCCGTGCGGGCCGGGCCCCACGGCATGAGCTCAGCGCAGGACGTCTCGCAGCAGCCTGGCGTGCTTCACCGTCTGGCTCGATCCGGTGCGCGCGGCCACCGCCTCGACCTCGGGAATCACGCCCTTGGCCGCGCAGCGCGAAGCGCACTCGACCGCGACGGCGAGGAACGCCCCGGCATCCCGGACCGGTGTGCCGCGCAGCAGCGCGGGCAGGGCGGCCTCGAGTACGGACCAGACCGTGGCGTACGCGCCGGTCCGGGCCGCCGCGCGCAGTCCGTCGACGACTCGCCTCGGTGAGCTCCGTCCATCGCGTATCAACGCCTGCAACTGACCCGCGAGCAGCCGGCCGTCCAGCTGTCCCCGGGCGGCGAGCACGAGCAGGGCGTCCACCGCGGCATCACGGTCGTCGTCCATGTTCCGGGCGATCTGCCAGTGCAGTGCGTATCCCGCCGGCCCGCCCGCCTCGGCCAGCCGCGCGAGCATGCGGGCGTTCACCGAGTCCTTGGCACGTGCGGCCACCTCGTCGCGGTGGTGTGGCAGTTGAGCCACCCAATACGGCGCGGCGTATGTGTCGTAGAGGATGTAGCCGCCGGTGCGGGACGCGTCACCATCGTATGTGCCGAACACGGCCGCGGCGACCGGCGGAAGGCGGAGGTCCTGGCGCGATCCGGGGACCGCGGGCTCCCACATTCCGGGCGGGGCGTCGGCCGGATCGGCGGCCGGCCATGTGTCCGGAGTCGAGTCCTGGTGGGGCAGACCGGCCTCGTTCAGCCAGCGCGCCAGCCGCCGACCGGCGTCCGACCGCAGGTCACCGGCGGCGCGGCGCACCTGCTCATCCTCTGTGGGGGTCACCCGCAACAAGGCCTGCGCCAGATCGACCGGTGCCGGTTCGGCCTGCATACGTTCCAGCTCGGCGATGCGCTCCACCAGTTCGCCCGCGTCCACCGCGCCGGTGACGTGGGTCGGCAGAGCCAGCAGGAAGGGCTGGGTGCCGGACTCGATCACCTGGAGGGCCTCCCTCAGGCGCGCCATGAGCAACTTGCCGGGCGGGGAGACGGCCTCGCCGTGGCTGATCCGGCGGTAGGGGCGACCGTACAGGGTCCTCGGCTCGTCACCGCGCATGGCCGCCGCCACGTCGTACAGATCGCTCTGCCCGCAGTCGCGATGTACGCCCGGTTGCCTGCGCATGACCGGTTCGAGCGCCCGGCACAGCGCCGCACGGTCGAGTCGGGCTTGGCGGACCAGCCCGTCCAGCCCGCGTTCGAACGCCATCACGTCGTCGTCCGTGAGGACCACCGCCAGTTCCTGGGCCACCTCGACGGCGGTCTCGACGGGGCCCGGTGCCGGCCGGTGCGGGGGCAGCGAGGGGAGGGTCTCGGGCTCTGCGACGCGCTCCGTGCGCGTGTCGTCCTCTGTGCCGAGCAGCTCCGCGGCGCGTGCGGACAGTCCCGGTCCGAGCGACGCGGCAGCCGTCCGGAGTTCCGCCCGCACCTGGCCGTCCGTGTTCTTCAGATGGCGGGCGACGAGCTTGAGGGCGCGCTCCTGCACGGACATGTCCGGGTGGCCGAAGGCGAGTGCCGCGTCGGTCAGTAGCCGGCTCGTGCGCGTCGGCTCCCGCCGTGCCACCAGGTCGAGCCAGGAGAGCTGCGCGCGTACCAGTTTCTTCTCGGGGCGCAGGAGGACGCGTTCGCTTGCCTCGCTCAGCACGTCCTCCTCCAGCAGCCCGGCCTCGTCCAGTTCGCGCAGGACCTCCTGTCCGTAGGACGCCACCGGGGACGACAGGTCGAGCATGGCCACGTGGTCCCGGAGGAAGGGGGCGTTTTCGGCCGGGGTCAGGGCCAGAGCCCGCAGGAACGTCATGACCGGGTTGAGCGTCTTGGGGGTGCCGTCCTGGAGAAGACGTGCGAGCAGCTTCGCGGCCAGGGCAGTGCGTTCGGGCGCGGTTCGGGCGTGCTCGTCGGCAGTGAGGGGGACTGCCTGCCAGTAGTGGATGGCGGCGGCCGGATGCTGGTCGGCCACGATCGCGAAGACGCGGCGGACGAGCGCGGCACGGTCCACGACCCCCTCGGCGGCGAAGGTGCACAGCACGGACAGTACTGTGCTGGTGAGGGACGACTGTTCCATGGCCAGGGGGAGGAGCCTGGGAGTCAGCGGGTCCGCGCGCAGCCGGTCCAGGAGACCGTCCGCCGGGCCGTAGGAGTGCTTGCTCAGCCAGCCTTGGACGAAGTAGTCGGATTCCGGCATCGGGCAGCCGGTGGTGCGGACGATGTGGTCGACGACGAGGTGGAGGCGTTGTGAACCGCTGCGCTTGCGCACCTCCTCGTCGAGCCGCGCCACGAGTTCGGTCCGCCATGCGACGGGGAACAGGTCGACGACGTCGATCATCCAGTCGTCGTGCGGGGGTCCGTAGCGATAGCCCGAGTGGAGGTAGCGGGCTGCGGCGTCCGGGGTCACCTGGCAGCCCAACCGTGCGCCGGCCAGGGCCACGAACTGTTCGTCGGTGAGTTCCCTCCAGCCGGAGAGGCCCATCTCCTCGTAGCGGGCGTTCAGTTCCGGCAAGTGGGCCGCGCGCTGCTCCGCGCCGAGTTCGCCCAGTGCCCGGAGCACGCCCGGGACGTCACCTGCCTCTACGAGTGCCATCAACTCCACCGCGCCGACTCCTTCTCCGTGTTCCGGACCATGCGGGTGGCGAGTACGTGTTTGCACGGACCGCGACCACCGCGGTACTTCGCCCACCACAAGCAGGTGCAGCTCATGCGTTCGCCGTCCTCGATGCGGACCAGGTAGGCGTGCTCACCCTTCCCCACCCACGCCAGTGCGCCGTCGATGCGGATCGCGCCCTGTGCGACCAGGGCCTTGGCTCCGCGCAGCCGCGGATTGCGGATGTCGGCGGCGCCCGCGGCGTAGGGCAGGTGCCGGTGGTAGTGCGCCTCTTCCGCGAGGTCGTAGCCGATCTGCCCGGACGTCCCCAGCATCGTCAGGGCCGCGCGGACCCGTCCGGGCCGGAGGCCGGACTGCGCGGACAGGTCGGCCACGTCGATCTTCGGCTCCCAGGCCAGCAGTTCCGCCACTTGGTCCGCGTCCCGGGCCACCGGTCCGCCGGCGAGGTCGTCGAGCACGCCCCCCTCGCCGGAGAAGCCGCGCGAGGCATGCGAGGAGAGCAGGAGCGTCAGCCGCATGCCGGGCAGCGAGGCCTCCCACGCGACGGGCGCGGCCGGGTCCTGCCGGCTCCGGCTCCACTCGTCATGACTCCGCTCCGGGTCCGGGGCGTACACCCGCACCGTCGACGCGTGGCGCAGTACCTGCTGGAGACTTCGCAGTCGCTCGCAGCCGGGCAGGCACACGGCACCGGGCGACGGCCTGGACGCCGGGCGCAGGGTGCGGCCCGAGGGAACCACCCAGCGTGTGGTGTGCGCGCCGGACCGCTGGGTGGGCCGCGGCAACGACCGCAGGACGGCGGCCGCCTCCGCGGCGGGTATCTCGGCGCGCGGGACGAGGCCGGCCGCGATCACCTGGGCCTCGGCGAAGCCGCGCAGCCAGCGCTCCGGCAGCGGGACCTTCTTCTCCACGAACCGGCCGTCGAAGGTGGTGGCTTCCAGACCGTCCGGTCCCACCCGCAGGTGCAACGGGTCCAGGCCGCCGATCCTGGCGAGTGCCAGTCGCAGTGGCGGGTTGATGTCGACGTTGGTGGTGCCGTGGCCGACGTCGTCACCGTCCAGGCCGGGGGCCAGGACGTCGAGGCGCGCGTGGACTCCGCAGCAGGCGGAGAAGGACTCCAGCCGCAAACGGTCGCCGCCGGCCGTGATGACCGGGTCGAGAAAGGCTGACGGCCGCGGCCGGTAGTAG
>KL568588.1:35125-35662 GCA_000715605.1 Streptomyces speibonae
CGCGAGCAGCGCTGTCGCCGCGGCGGCCGGCGCGGTCAGGAACCCGTCGAAGAACCGCGGATTCGCCGCTTCGCCGACCGGGGTGGCACCGCCTGAGGTTTCCAGAACCAGGGAGCGTCCGGTCGGGGTCGTGCGCACGGCGGACTCGTGCATGTAGGCATAGGACTGGGTCGTTGAACTCACATGCGAAGGCTAGGGGCCGGCACCGACACCGGCCCTCCTCACCGAACTCCACGAACGCGGCTGCGCCGTCGGCCCCGGTGGAGCGTGGTCGTCCGGCATGCCGTGCCGAGGCACGGTCACTTCTTGTCGCGGACGGCGGCCACCGCCGGTCGGGCGCCTCGGCCGGCGGTGATGAGGGCGGGGTGCCCTCGCCGACGGCGGGGGCACCCCGGTGCGACGAGCCGCCGCGCTCACAGCAGCCAGCGGTTGCGGTTCACGAAGGGCAGCCGTGCCCAGGCCCTGCCCAGCCCCCAGGTGGCGCCGGCGCCCGCGGCGGCGAGAGCGACGAGGACCACGGCGTAGACCAGGTGGTAG
>KL568588.1:35919-36212 GCA_000715605.1 Streptomyces speibonae
GACAGGTGCTTGGCCGGCGGCCATTCCGCGATCCACATCAGCGCCATCATGACGGTGCCCGCGACCGCGGCGAGCCTGAGGCCGATGCCCGCGGTCAGGGCGAGACCGATGCCGAGCAGGCCGAGCATGAACAGCCAGTCGGCCCAGGCGGCTCCCGCCCAGTCGTGGAAGGTGGACTCCATCGGGCCGACCGTCACGCCGCTGAGGAAGCCCCTCGTCGGCGAGCCGCCGTCGATCCAGCCCTTGCCGGACGGCGTGGCGTAGCCGAAGCCGAACGTCTGTCTCTTATACAC
>KL568588.1:36483-36848 GCA_000715605.1 Streptomyces speibonae
GTCGCGGTCATGGTCGCCTCGTCGGAGGCGGGAGCCGTCCCCGCCCTGTGCAGGGACGGGAGGCGGAGTCTCGGTTGCCGGTGGGAGTGGTCGTGCACTGCCATGGTGCTCATCCCCTTCGAGGGAGTGCGACGCGCAGAATGCGGACGACTTTCGTTGCTCCCTCACTGTCCCGCGTCGTCACCCACGGGCAGAGGGGCTGCACGGCCCGGGAGGCGGGCCGAACGGCCTTCTCGCGCGGCCGGCGGAACGGGCTCACCGGGAGGCGGTGTTGCGGACCTCCCGCAGACCGGGATGGCGTCGCCGCAGATGGCGTTCCAGGCGTTGGTGGAGCGTGATCCAGGAGGCGGGGCAGCCGCGGCAGG
>KL568588.1:37058-38000 GCA_000715605.1 Streptomyces speibonae
GGCGCCGCCGAGGCGGACGGTGACGACGCCGTCGCGCACGTCGACGAGGTCGATGACGCCGCCGTGGGACCGGGCGAAGTCGCCCACCTCTCCGGCGAGTACCTCGCGTGCCACGTCGTGGAGCAGCGTGTCGTCGGAGTGGTCGGTGGCGGTGACCGGGATCCATCCGGCGGGTCGGCCGAGGGCGGCGTGCAGCGCGCTGCGCACCCGGGCGCCTTCCTCGGCCCAGGTGCGGTCCGGGCCGAGGCAGGTGACGACGGCCGCGCGTTCCGCCGTGATCCGGGCAAGGGTGCCGTCGGCCAGCAGGGCGGCCAGCGGTGCGGGCACCTCGGCGAGCGGGCCGGTGCCGGTGAGGATTCCGGCGGGGATGATCCAGCGCAGCCGGTCGGGCCGGCCGGGAACCCGCTGAGGGTGCACAGGGATCGCCGTCACGGCGGTTCACCCGCCCAGCAGGACGGTGACCGTCCGCGCCAGGTACGCCATCAGCCAGGCCAGGACCGTCAGATAGCCGAAGGCGATCGCCGGCCATCGCCAGGTGCCGGTCTCCCGGCGCAGGACCGCCACCGTGGCCATGCACTGCAACGCGTACACGAAGTAGACCAGCAGTGCGGCGACGGTGGGCGCGGTGAACACCGCCTCCCCGGCATGGGGTCCGTCGGGGTACGTCATGGCCGCCAGCGCCTGTTCCGGCCGTTCGGGATCCTCCGCGGCGGCCACCTGGCCGAGGGTGGCGACGAAGGTCTCCCGGGCGCCCTGGGCCGACAGCACACCGACGTTGACGCGCCAGTCGAAGCCGAGCGGGTCGAAGACCGGCGCGACCAGCCGGCCGAGGCCGGCGGCGTAACTGTGGTCGACGGTGTAGGCGGACACGGCGACGGGGTCGGTGCTGTCGACGCCTGCCGCACGCAGGTGCGCGTCCGTGTGCGGCGGCAGGTTCAGCAG
>KL568588.1:38158-44078 GCA_000715605.1 Streptomyces speibonae
GTCTGCCTTGCCAGCCCGCTCAGAGATGTGTATAAGAGCACGGTGCTGGTCGCGACGATGACGGTCGAGCACTTGCGCAGGAAGGCGCGCGCGGAGGACCACATCGCCACCAGCACCGCGCGCGGGGCGGGCAGCCGGTAGGGCGGCAGCTCCATGAAGAACGGCACCGGCCGGCCGCGGCGGTCGCCGAGCTTCTTGAACGCCCAGGCGGCGAGCATCGCCGAGACGGCGCCCAGCAGATACAGGCCGAACATGACCAGACCCTGTGCGCGGAACGGGCCCGCCTTCGCGGCCGGGTCGACCAGCAGGCCGATGAGCAGCACGTAGACCGGCAGCCGGGCCGAGCAGGTCATCAGCGGGGCGGCCATCATCGTGGCCAGACGGTCCTTGGCCGAGGGGAGGGTGCGGGTGGCCATGATGCCGGGAACCGCGCAGGCGAAGGACGACAGCAGGGCCACGAAGGCGCGTCCCTCCAGGCCGAAGCGGGCCATGACCCTGTCCATCAGGAAGGCCGCCCGCGCCAGGTACCCGACCCCCTCCAGCAGGGCCAGGAGCAGAAACAGCAGCATGATCTGCGGGACGAACACCAGCACGCCGCCGACCCCGCCGATCAGGGCGTCCCCCAGCAGCCCGGACAGCCACGGATGGCCGACATGGGCGTCCACCCGGTCCGACAGCCACGCGAACAGCGTCTCCACCCGGCCCTGGAGCGGGGCGGCCAGGGTGAAGACGGTCTGGAAGAACAGCACCATCACCGCGAAGAACACCGCCGTTCCCCACACCGGATGCAGCAGGATCCCGTCCACGCGCCGGGTGGTCCGGTGACGCTCCGGGGGCCGGTAGCCGGCGAAGGCCAGCACCGATTCCGCCCAGGCGTCCCGCTCCTCCCCCGCCTCGGCGGGCGGCGCCACGACCGGGGCGGGCCATGTGTGCCAGGTGGCGAGCCGCTCGCGCAGCCGCGCGACACCCAGCTTCCGGTGGCCGACCACGGGCAGCACCGGCACGCCGAGTGCCTGCGCGAACGCGTCGATGTCCAGTCGGCCCCGGCGGCTGGCCAGTTCGTCGGTGAAGGTCACCACCACACAGGCCGGCAGTCCGCGGGCCAGGACCTGGGCGACGAACGCCAGTGAGCGACGCAGGGTGGTGGCGTCCACGACCAGCAGCAGCGCGTCGGGCCGGCCGGTGCCTTCCCGCCGGCCGTCCAGCACATCGACGGTGATCTGCTCGTCGGGGCTGACCGGCTCCAGGCTGTAGGTGCCCGGCAGATCCTCGACCAGGTGGCGGTGGCGGCCCGTTACGGCTGTCCCGACGGAGCGGGAGACGGTCACGCCGGGATAGTTGCCGGTCTTGGCCCGCAGGCCCGTGAGGGCGTTGAAGACGCTGGTCTTGCCCGAGTTGGGGGCGCCCACCAGGGCGATCCTCGGCGCCTCGGGCGGGGTCGCGCCGGCGCCGGCGGCGTCATGGCAGCCCGCGCTCACCGCTGCGCCTCGCCGACCAGCACGCACCGCGCCTGCGCCCGGCGCAGGCACACCTCGTAGTCCCTGACCCGGTAGAGGACGGGGTCTCGCAGAGGCGCCCGGCGCACCACCTCCACGACCGTGCCGGGGCTGAATCCGAGGTCGTGCAGCCGCCGGACGACGGCGGGCTCCCCGTCGGTGACGCTCCGGATCACCCGGGCGCGGGCGCCGGGAGCCAGGTCCGCCAACGGGCGCGGCGGCGTGTCGACGACGGTGGTCCCCCGGCCGTCCGTCTTCTCGGACGCCTCGAACGCCCCATCGGTGCGGCTCATATGCTTCTCCCCCCATCGCGCCGGGTACATCGGCCCGGCGATGGACCACCAGCAAGGTGAGGCAAGCCTTACCCGTCGTGCGGGCCGGGGCGCGGGGCGTGCGGTCCTCGGGCATGGGCCCCCCGGCCCCATCGGTCCGGGCCGTACGGCCCCCTCACACCAGGCGCTTCGGACCGGGCGCCGCCCGGGGAGCGGCCCGTAGCGTGCACTGCCATGGACAGCGGCGCCGGTACGGCGGCTTCGGGAGGTTCCCGGCGCGGAGGATGCCGGCTCCGTGTCGAGCCCGGTGTGCCCGTGGCCGTGGCCCCACGCCCACCGGTTCCCTGCCGCGACCGGCCCACAGAGAGACGCGCATGATCTTCGAGGATCTCCGGACGGCCTGCCGCAAGGACCCCGCCCTGCACGGTGTCCACGTGATCGAGGCGCTGCTGTATCCCGGGCTCTGGGCGGTCTGGACCCACCGGGTCACCCATCGGCTGCACCGCCTCGGTGTGCCGCTGCTGCCCCGGCTGCTGTCCCAGTTCGCCCGCGCCCTGACCGGCATCGAGATCCACCCGGGCGCGGTCATCGGCCGGCGCTGCTTCATCGACCACGGCATGGGCGTGGTCATCGGCGAGACCGCCGTCCTGGGCGACGATGTGATGCTGTACCACCGCGTCACCCTGGGCGGCACGGGCTGGTGGTCCGACACGGCGGGCGCCAGGCGGCACCCCACCGTCGGCGACCGGGTCGTCCTCGGAGTCGGCGCCACCGTGCTCGGCCCGGTCCACGTCGGCCACGACACGGTCATCGGCGCGCACGCCCTCGTCCTGCGCGACGTCCCCGCCCGCTCCCGCGTCCACGCCCCACAGGCGGCGCCCGTCGCCCGCCCTCCCGGGCCGGCAACGGCGGCCGACGGCAGGATCCTCACCCCCGCAGACGAAAAGGAACGACCGGCATGACGGCGATACGCCCCTCGATCGCGCCCTCGATCACGGCGCTGATAGGCCGCACCCCTCTGGTGGCGCTGCACCGCTACGGCGCGGACCTGCCCGTGCGTCTGGCCGTCAAGCTGGAGTCCGCCAACCCGGGCGGCAGCGTCAAGGACCGCATCGCTCTCGCGATGATCGAGGAGGCCCAGGCCTCCGGCGCGCTCCGGCCCGGCACCCGCCTCATCGAGCCCACCAGCGGCAACACCGGCATCGGCCTGGCGATGGTGGCGGCGGCCCGGGGCTACCCGGTCACCTTCACCATGCCGGAGAGCATGAGCACCGAGCGGCGCGCTCTGCTGCGCGCCTACGGCGCCGAACTGATTCTCACCCCGGCCGCCGAGGGCATGACCGGCGCCGTCGCCCGGGCCACCGAACTGGCCGAGCGGCACGGCTGGTTCATGCCGCAGCAGTTCCGCAACCCGGCCAACCCCGACGTCCACCGCCGTACCACCGCGCAGGAGATCTGGCAGGACACCGCCGGACAGGTCGACGTCCTGGTGGCCGGTGTCGGCACCGGCGGCACCGTGACCGGCGTAGGACAGGTCCTCAGGGAGAAGAACCCCGGCATCACCGTGGTGGCCGTCGAACCGGCGGAGTCGGCCGTCCTGTCCGGCGGCTCCCCCGGCCCGCACCGTATCCAGGGCCTCGGCGCCGGCTTCGTCCCCGACGTCCTCGACACCGACGCCTACGACACCGTCTGCCGCGTCTCCCTGACCGAGGCCAGGACACAGGCCCGCCGCCTGGCCCGCACCGAGGGCATCCTCGCCGGAGTCTCCGGCGGAGCCGCCCTCCACGCGGCCACCGCCCTTGCCCGCCTCCCCCGGCACGAGGGCGCCCTGTTCGTCGTCGTCCTGCCCGACACCGGGGAGCGCTACCTCAGCACGGGCCTGTTTCAGGAGGCCTGACCGGACGGCGCGGATCACAGGGAGCCCACTCCCCCGGCGCCCCCGGCGGGCCGACCGGCCCCGCGGTCGGGACGTTCGGCCCCCCGCACCCGGCCACCTCGCGGAGTTAGGTTCACCTAAGTGACATCTGCGCAGGCGGAGAGCGAGGTACGAGCATGGCACCGACGGACCCACCGGCCCCGCGGACGAGCATTCCCCTCCCCGGCGACGGGCTGGACGCCGCGCGCATCCCCGGCCACTGGCTGCTGGCCCGCCTGGGCAAGCGGGTGCTGCGCCCCGGCGGCGTGGAGCTGACCCGGTGGATGCTGGACGCGCTGGACGTGGACCCGCGGGACCGGGTGGTGGAACTGGCCGCCGGCCTCGGGGCCACTGCCCGGCTGACCCTCACCCGTCACCCGGCCGCCTACACCGCCGTCGACCGGAACCCCGCCGCGGTGGCCGCGCTCAGCGCCCTGGCCGCCCCGGGCCCGACCGTCGTGCGTGCCGTGCGCTCGGACGCCGCGGACACCGGGCTGCCGGACGGCGGCGCCACGGTCGTGTACGGCGAGGCGATGCTGACGATGCAGCCGGAAACGGCCAAGCGGCGCGTCGTACGGGAAGCACGCCGGCTCCTCGACGACTCCACCGGCCGGTACGCCATCCACGAACTGTGCCTGCTGCCCGACGGCCTCGACCCGGCCCTGGCCGACCGGATCACCGCCGACCTCGGGGACTCCATCCACGTCGGTGCCCGCCCCCTGACACCCACCGGCTGGGGCGGACTTCTCGCCGGCGAGGGCTTCACCGTCGCCTCCCGCGCGACAGCACCGATGGCGCTGCTCGAACCGCGCCGGCTCATCGACGACGAAGGTCTGCTGCCCGCCCTGCGCATCGCCGGCCGGGCCTTGCGGGACCGGGCCGCCCTGCGCCGCGTGCTGCACATGCGCCGTGTCTTCCACCGCCATCGCGCCCACCTCGGCGCGATCAGCCTGATCGCCGTCCCCACGCCGGTCGACTCCTGAGGAAGACCCCATGACCGCCACCGTGATCGCCCGCCCGCCGCCCGGGCGGGGAGGTTCGGTGAAACCCGGCCGGCTGCGGCATGGTTCACGGCAGTCTTGGGCTGTCGCCGCAGACCGCCGAAGGAGCCTCTCCGTGACCGACGTGTCCGACCCCCTGTGCGTGCGGTGCGGCGAAGGCCGGTACGGGCGGCAGTACGCGTTCCGGGTCGGTGTGCCGCGGTCCATGTCGAACATGGTGAACGATCCCTACAAGGACACCGTCACGACGTTCGAGATCCTCGGCACGGAGTCCGGTTTCCTGTGCGACCGGTGCGCCTGGCGCCACGTCGTCCCGCGGGGCCCGCTGCCGTTGCTGGCATGCCTGGTCATCGAGGCCGTGCTGTACGCGGGGCTGCCGTTCGACGGCGTTCACGTGCCGCAACCCGTGCGGCTGATCCTCGTCCTCGCCCTGGTGGTGTTCGCGCTGTTCGCGGGCCGGGCGACACGCAACGCGCTCGGGCTGGTCGGCGCCGGCCGGCGAGGGGTCCTGAAGAGGGCCTGGCTGCCGCTCTCCTGGGTGCTCCTGGTGATCGCCCACGTGGTGGGCCCGTTCCTGGTGGGCATCATCGTCGACGGCTTGGACGAGCCCGGTCAGCATGCCGTACTCGACGCGCATCCGGCGACCGACAGGGTCACCTTCGTGACGGCCGTCTTCGGGGTCACCGCGGGGCTCCACCTCCTTCTGCTGCTGGCGTCCTGGTTCGGCCGGCGGGACTCGCTGGAGAGGCTGGTCTGGAAGCACCGCGCCTCCGAACTGCGCGGGAGGTGGCCAGGGCTGAGCGGATTCAGCAGTGCCGAGTACGACGCCCTCGCCCCCACACGCGCCTGGCACCGGACTCCACGCCCGTGAACCCGTCCGCCGAGGGCCGCGGCAACGGCGTCCGCGCATCGCGCCGGTGAGACCCGCTGGCCGGCGCCCTGGTCCGGGGTGCTGAGGTGGGTGCGTGCGAGGCCGTGAGGCCGGCTCGCTCGCGAGCGAACTCACCGGCGGCGGTGACTCCGCGCGGGCGGGCCCGGTCGCGGCCTTCGACCGCGGGAAGGTCGCGACAGGGCGGGGCTCGCCCGCATGCGGGAACGGGGCGAGCCGAGCGAGCGCGCCGACCCCGACGCGCTCGCCACCGCCCTGCCGGCCACCGTCGTGCGCGGCCTCCGGGGCGGCATGCCGCTGTCCCGGGTCCGCCGCTCGAGCACCGCCTGCCGACGGGCCGTGTCAGC
>KL568588.1:44261-45789 GCA_000715605.1 Streptomyces speibonae
GCCTGCCGACGGGCCGTGTCAGCGGTTACCGAGCACATCGAGAGCCGCCTCGTCCGCTGACGGCCCGGGTGGGCCGGCTCGCAGCGGTGCTGGGGTCAGCAGAGCTCGACGGCCTTGTTGGCGAACCGCTTGAACGCTGCCCGGGTGCCGTCTCCGGCAATTCCGTCGATCGGGCCGGTGTAGCCGTAGGCGCTCTTCAGCAGGCGCTGCAACGCCTTGATCGTGTTGGGCCCGGGGATGCCGTCGATCGAGTCGTTGTAGTCCCAGTACCTGGCGAGAGCCCGCTGGAGCGCCTTCCAGCTGTTGGTGCCGAGCAGTCCGTCGATCGCGCCGTTGTAGTCGTACTCCGCCGCGAGGCAGCGCTGGACGCCCTTGGCCTGGTTGCTGCTGAGGCCGAAGTTGTACACGGCGAGCGTGCTGAACTCACCGGCCGGCTCCGCCTGCCGCACGGTCGTCGCGGGTGCCGCGGAGCTGACGGTCGCGCCCGCGAGCGTACCGGCGGCGATGCCCGCCGCGGTGACGACGCTGACGACGGTCCGCTTCATGGTGGTCGGTCGCACATTTCCCCCTCTGTCGACGGAGCAGCTTCTGGTACGACTGCCGGAACTGCCCCGGGAAGTCCGGCCGCGTCCACGTTCACAGGAAAGGGCTCCCCCCGGAACCTGGAACGTTATAGGGCATCACGCGCCGGGCGGCGCGGAGCCGTCCACCGGAACTACGGAACCCTGAGGACCGACACATGATCAGCCTCGAACGAGCAGCGGAGTTGGCCCGGACGTTCGTGGACGAGGATCCGCGCACCTCCCAGGTGGACCTGATCCCGATCGACGGGGAAGCGGCCGTCGTCGACGGCGCCGCGTACTTCGGCTACCAGAACCGGGGCTACCTGGAGACCGGCGACCCCTCCCGGATGACCATCGGCATCGGCCCTGTCCGCGTCGACCTGACGACGGGCGCATGCAGAATGCTCGGCGCTGTCGAAGCCGGTCGACTGGGTCTGTTCGAGGCCGATGAGCGCGCCCTTCCCGGCCCGGGTGACTGGAGGCTCGTCGGGCCCGAGCTCCTGGACGCCTGGCGGGCCGCCTTCGACGCGGAGCCGGCCGCGGCCGACCTCTCGGCCCCCTGCCCGCGATGCGGTGCCAGGGATCTCCACCGCTGGTACCGCGTGGACGACCCGCTGGACTTGGACGGCACTTTCGACGGAGTCCGCGCGGCGGCCCACGGCTGGCTGACCGAGTGGTGCGCCGCGTGCCACCTCTGCCACGAGGACGGTGACACCTTCGTGCCGGACCACTGGCGGTCTCCGTACGACGTGCCCGAGGCGTTCGAGATGAAGTTCGCCCCGCGCCACGTCGAGGCCGCTCGCCGGGCCGGGCTCGAAGCCGGCAGCGGGCGGTACGAGTGAGCCCGTCGACCGGGCACGCCCTGCTCCGCCGAGCAGGGCGACGGTGCTCCGGCGTCCTGGGAATCCCCGTTCCTCACCGGCGCGCCGCGATGCCGCCGAGGGCAGCCGGGGTACGGCCGGGCG
>KL568588.1:46011-49959 GCA_000715605.1 Streptomyces speibonae
GGCCGGACGCGACCGGCCCGAGCCGCTCGCGGTGCCGGGCGCCTCCGTTGCGACCGCCGTCGCGGGCACGGCCCTGCGCACCACCGGTACGACCGGCCTCCGTCCGGACCGGCACGGGTCCGAAGGTGGTCGACGCGCTCACCCAGCGGGAGAACTCCCCCTTCTGAGTCAGCCGCGCGTCACCCCCGTGCTGTCGCGGACCAGCAGCCGCGGTACCGGTACGCGTACCGTGCGGGCCGGACCGCCGTCCAGGAGGGCCGTCAGTTCGGCGGCCGCGGTGCGGCCGAAGGCCACGCTGTCCCGGGACAGGGCCGACAGCCACGGCTTGACCATGCTGCACAGCGCCGAGTCCTCCCAGGCGACCACCGAGACGTCCCCGGGCACCGCGAAGCCCAGTTCCTTCGCGGCGGCGACCCCGGCGACGGCCATCACGTCGTTGTCGTAGATCAGCGCCGTCGGAGGGGCGGCGGCGCCGAGCAGCCGGCGGGTGACGGCCGTGCTCTCCGTGTCCGAGTAGTCCGTGGTCACGGACTCCACGCCGGTCAGCCCGTGCCGCTCGGCCTCGGCGCGCAGCGCGCGGACACGGCGCTCGGTGTGAGCCAGCTCCGGTAGGCCGGCGATGTGCCCGATCCGCCGGTGGCCGAGCGCGTACAGCTCCGCCACCAGCGCGGCCATCGCGCCCGCGTCGTCCGCCCACACCGTCGAAAGGCCCGGGTGGGGCGCGTCGGGCGTGCCGCCGATCACCACGGCGGGCAGGCCGAGTTCGTCCAGCAGGCCCGGCCGCGGGTCGTCGGTGCGGGGGTCGACGACGAGGAGGCCGTCCACGCGGTGCTCCGCCCACCAGCGGCGGTAGACCGCGCACTCGGCGTCCACGTCCTCCACCACCTGGAACAGCAGGCCCAGATGACGCTCCGCCAGCACCTCCTGGATGCCGGAGATGAGCTGGAGGAAGAAGGAGTCCACGCCCAGCGTGTCGGCGGGGCGGGCCAGCACGAAGCCGACCGTGGCGGTGCCCTCGCCCGAGAGCTGGCGCGCCGCCGTGCTGGGCCGCCAGCCGAGCTGCTCGGCGACCCGGCGCACCCGGTCGCGGGTCACCTCGGAGACGCCGGGGCGGCCGTTGAGGGCGAAGGAGACCGCACTCTCGGAGACCCCTGCCCGCCGGGCGATGTCCTTCATCGTCGGCCGGCGCGCCGGGGACCGCTTGGCGGGCATGGTGGCCCCTTTCCTCAGCGAGGCAGCTAATGCGCTTGAGTGACCGAAGCCTAAAGCGCATTAGTGGTATGTGGCAAGCTTTTCTTTGCACTGCCTCTGACCTGCACTAATGCTAGGCGTGACGTCTTTAGCTGAGCCAATCCATTGACTTTTGCCGAACGGCCCGTGCATGGTCGCTGGCATCTCAGCCGCCGACGCCGTCGAGGGAGACGTGTCACCGTGCCCATAACCCGCAGAACCCTCACCGCCGCTGCCGTCGCAGCCCTCCTGGTACCGCTCGCCGCCTGCGGCTCCGGAGACGGCGACGGCGGCTCCTCCGACGCCTCCGGCAAGGTCGAGGGGGAGATCACCTTCCAGACCTGGAACCTGCGCGCCAACTACAAGGACTACTTCGAGGACCTGATCGCGGACTTCGAGAAGGAGTACCCCGGGACCGAGGTGAAGTGGGTCGACCAGCCCGCCGAGGGGTACGCCGACAAGATCAGCGCCGACGCCGCGGGCGGCACCCTGCCGGACGTCGTCAACGTCTCCCCGGACCTGGTCGCCCCGCTCGCCAAGGCGGGCCTCGCGCTCGACCTCGACAAGGACGCCGCGAAGTACCGGGAGGAGTACCTGGAGGGCGCCTGGGCCAGCCATCAGATCCCGGGCATGGAGGGGACGTACGCCTTCCCCTGGTACCTCAACACCGGTCCGCTGTTCTACAACAAGTCCCTCTTCGAGAAGGCCGGGCTCGACCCGGAGAAGCCGCCGCGGACGTACGACGAGCTCTTCGACACCGCGCTGGAGCTCGCCGAGCAGAGCGACGGCGAGGTCGCCACCCTCGCCCAGGTGCCCACCATCGAGGACTTCGGCCGCTACGGCGTCCAGCTGATGAACGAGAAGGGCGACGCCTTCACCTTCAACGACGCCAAGGGCGTCGACATGCTCACCAAGTACAAGGAGTTGTACGACGCGGGGGCACTCGACCGGCAGGCGCTGACCGCCACCCCCGAGTCGACGGGCAAGAAGTTCCTCACCGGGGCCGTCGCCATGAACCCCGGCAGCGCCTTCGACCTCGGCAACTTCAAGAAGCAGGCGCCGAACCTGTACGAGAACATCGGCATCACCGACCAGATCACCAGCACCGGGCACGTCAACATGTACGTGATGGGTGTGATGGTCAACGCCAACACCAGCAAGAAGCCCGCGGCGATCGCCTTCGCCCACTACGTCACCGACGCCGAGCACCAGATGTCGTTCGCCAAGAAGGTCGCCATCTTCCCCAGCACCGCCGGCTCGCTCGACGACCCGTACTTCACGAAGGAGGACGACACCGACGAGACCCGGGTCCGGGTCGCCTCCGCCAAGGCCCTGAAGGACGCCGTCAACTACACACCCGTGCTGTTCAGCGAGCAGATGAAGACGGCGCTGCGCAACCAGGTCGCCAAGGCGCTCCAGGGCAAGGAGAGCCCGAAGGAAGCCCTGGACAACGCTGTCAACGAGTGCAACCAGCTCCTCCGGCAGCAGGGCTGACCCGACATGGCGAGCTCCACCGCTCCGACCGGCTCCCGGGTGCGGCGTCAACTGCCCACCAGTCCGTGGCTGTTCGCCGCGCCCGGGTTGCTGGTCATCGGCGCGTTCATCCTGTACCCCTTCGTCTCCACACTGGTCAACGCCTTCACCGACCGGCGCACGCTGGTCGAGGGCGAGTTCGTCGGGCTCGCCAACTTCCGCGAGCTGCTCCACGACGACATGTTCTGGATCGGCCTGCGCAACAGCACGCTCTACGTCCTCGGGGTCGTCCCCGCGCTCGTGATCCTGCCCCTGCTGCTGGCGCTGCTCGTGCAGAAGAACATCCCGGGCATCACCTTCTTCCGCTCCGCCTTCTACACCCCCGTCGTCGCCTCGATCGTCGTCGTCGGTCTGATCTGGGTGTGGCTGCTCGACGAGCGCGGACTGGTGAACTCCCTGCTGGAGACCGTCGGGGTCGGCCGCATCGGCTTCCTCAGCGACCAGTGGCTGCTGCTGCTCAGCGCGATGGCCGTGACGGTGTGGAAGGGCCTGGGCTACTACATGATCATCTATCTGGCCGCGCTGGGGAACGTCCCGCGCGAGCTGCACGAGGCCGCCGCCGTGGACGGCGCGGGAGCGGTGCGCCGTTTCCTGACCGTCACCGTGCCCGCCGTCCGCTCCACCATGGTCCTGGTCGGCGCCCTGTCCTCGGTCGCCGCCTTCAAGGTGTTCTCGGAGGTGTACCTGATGGCCGGGCCCAGCGGCGGACCGGCCGGTGAGGACACCACGCTCGTGATGCTCGTGCAGCGCACCGGCACCGGGCTGACCGGCCGGGTGGGCTACGCCTCCGCGATCTCGGTCGTCGTCTTCGTCGTCACCGTCGCCCTGATGCTGCTCGTGCTGCGCGCCGACCGCTGGGAGGAGTCATGAGCCTCGCCGAGAAGAGCCTCGGGAAGAGCCGCGGGAAGACCCTCGGCAGGACCCGCGGGCAGGACCGCCCGGCCGCGTCGTCGCCGGCCGCGAGGCGCCGGCACCGCGTCACCGACGAGCACGGCCGCCCCGTCCGCGTCTGGGAACTCCTGCTGCGCTACGGGCTGCTGCTCGCCGTGCTCGCGCTGACCATCGGCCCGTTCCTGTGGCAGCTGTCCACCTCGCTGAAGGGCCCCACCGAGGACATCTTCAGCTCGCCGCCCCGCTTCCTGCCCTCCGACCCGACCCTGCACAACTACGAGCGGGTCGCCGAGA
>KL568588.1:50189-52242 GCA_000715605.1 Streptomyces speibonae
CTTCCTGCCCTCCGACCCGACCCTGCACAACTACGAGCGGGTCGCCGAGACCATCCCGGTGTGGGACTACGCCCTCAACTCGCTGAAGGTCGCCGCGGCCAACGTCGTCACCAACTGCGTCGGCGCCGCCCTGGCCGGCTACGCCCTGGCCCGGCTGCGCTACCGGGGCCGGCGCGCCACCACGCTCGCCTTCGTCCTGGCCATGCTGGTGCCCGTGGAGGGCATCATCATCGCCCAGTTCACCACCATGCGGGAGCTGGGCCTGAACAACACCCTGCTCGGCGTCCTGCTGCCCGGCTGCGTCAGCGCCCTGAACGTCCTGCTGATGCGCAACGCCTTCCTCAACCTGCCCTACGAGATCGAGGAGGCCGCCTACGTCGACGGCGCCAACGTCTGGCAGCGGTTCCTGCGGATCGCGGTGCCGTCGGTCAAGGGCACCCTCGCCGTCGTCGCGATCTTCGCCTTCATGGGCGCCTGGGACGACTTCCTCTGGCCGCTCATCGTGCTGAGCGACCCCGACAAGTTCACCCTGACCATCGGCCTCAACTACCTGCACGGCACCTTCGCCAACGACGAACGTCTCGTCGCCGCGGGCACGATCATCGCCGTGGCTCCGCTGATCGCCCTCTTCGCCTTCCTCCAGCGGTACTTCTTCCGCGGCGTCGGCGAGGGTGCCGTCAAGGGCTGAACGCCTCCCCCACGTACGTACGACAGAACCAGGATCTCCATGTCTCCTGCCGTGCGCTTCGGCGTCAACTACACCCCGAGCGAAGGATGGTTCCACCACTGGCTCGACTTCGACCTCGACTCCGTGAAGGCCGACCTCGACTCGGTCGCCGCGCTCGACGCCGACCACATCCGGGTCTTCCCGCTGTGGCCCTACTTCCAGCCCAACCGCGCACTGATCCGGCCCCGCGCCGTCGAACACCTCCTCCAGCTCGTCGACGCCGCCGCCGAACGCGGGCTCGACGTCAACGTGGACGGCCTCCAGGGCCATCTGAGCAGCTTCGACTTCCTGCCCGCCTGGACCCGCACCTGGCACCGCCGGAATCTGTTCACCGACCCCGACGTGCTCGACGGCCAGGCGGACTACCTCCGCACGCTGGCCGCCGCCCTCGCCACACGCCCCAACTTCCTCGGCATGACGCTCGGCAACGAGGTCAACCAGTTCTCGGCCGGCCCGCACCCCGACCCCGACCGGGCCACCCCCGGCGAGATCGACGCCTGGCTCACCCGCATGCTCGCCGCCTGCGAGGACGGCGCCCCCGGCCGCCTCCATCTGCACGCCGAGTACGACGCCACCTGGTACCAGGACGACCAGCCCTTCACCCCCGCCCAGGCCGCCCGCCACGGCGCCCTCACCGCCGTGCACTCCTGGGTGTTCAACGGCACCGCCCAGCGCCACGGCCGCGCCTCCGTGCCCTCCGAGCACCACGCCGCCTACCTCGTCGAGCTCGCCAAGGCCTGGGCCGGCGACCCCCGCCGGCCGGTCTGGCTCCAGGAGGTCGGCGCCCCCGCCCCGCTGGTCCCGCCCGAGGACGCGGCCGAGTTCACCGCCGCGACCGTCGCGCACGCCCTGGACTGCCCCGACCTGTGGGGCGTCACCTGGTGGTGCTCGCACGACGTCTCCCGCGACCTCGCCGACTTCCCCGCACTCGAATACGGGCTCGGCCTGCTGACCAACGACCGCAAACCCAAGGACAGCGCCGTGGAGTTCGCCCGCGCGGCCCGCGAGGCCCGTACGGCCGCGCCGCCGCCCCCGCGCACCACGGCCCTGGTCGTGCCCGCCGACCCCGGCGTCCGCTCCCGGTGCGCGCCCGGCGGGCCCGTCTTCGACGCCTTCTTCCGGCTCACCGCCGACGGCGCCCGCCCCACCACCGTCCTCGACACCCGCGCCGGCGACGCGGAGCACCTCGCCGCCCGCGGCATCACCGAGGTCGTCACCCCCGGACAGGTACTCCCCACTCCCCAAGGAGGCACCCGCTCGTGAAACCCACCAGACGCACCGTGCTGCTCGCCGGGACGGCCGCCGCCCTCACCCCTGTCTCTTATA
>KL568588.1:52527-54140 GCA_000715605.1 Streptomyces speibonae
GCCGTACGCCTCGTACTGGTACCCCGACTCCCTGCCCGCCGGGAGTCCCGGTGCCGGCATCACCTGGCGCAGCCTGAAGTCCTGGAGCGCGGACACCGACGCCGACCTCGCCTTCAACGCCTCCACCGTGCCCCTGGCCGCGCGCTTCACCCCCACCCCCGTCAACTCCACCGCCCGCGCCGGGCAGGCCCGCGTCCAGTCGCTGGTGTCGTTCGCGCCGACCGCCTCCAACCCCTCCCAGGGCTCGGCCACCGCCGACTACTACGCGCTCACCCACTGGGCGTACATCGACGAGCTGGTCTTCTGGGGCGGCTCCTCCGCCGAGGGCCTGATCCTCGCCCCCAACGCGCCGATCGTCGACGCAGCCCACCGCCACGGCGTCCCCGTCCTCGGCAACATCTTCCTCCCGCCCACCGTCTACGGCGGACAGCTCCAGTGGACCCGCGACCTGGTCCAGCGGGACTCCGCCGGGCGCTACCCGCTGGCCGAGCGACTGGTCGCGGTCGCCGACGCGTACGGCTTCGACGGCTGGTTCGTCAACGCCGAGACCGAGGGCGGCAACGGTGCCCTGGGCGCGGCGATGCTGGGCTTCCTCACCGAGCTGAAGTCCCTCGCCACCGCCAAGAGGCAGCGGGTCACCTGGTACGACGCCATGACCGTCAACGGCACGGTGAGCTGGCAGGGGGCGCTCAACAACCAGAACCAGCCCTTCTTCCAGTCCGCCGACGACATGTTCGTCGACTTCCGCTGGACGCCCTCCCGGCTGGCCTCCTCCGGCGACCTCGCCGACCGCCTGGACCGCAGCCGCTACGAGCTGCTGGCCGGCGTCAACGTCGAGTCGAACGGCTGGAACACCTCGGTGAACTGGGACGCCATCGTTCCCGCCGACCGGTCCCACATCACCTCCTTCGGCTTCTACCGGCCCGAGTGGACCCGCCACCAGCTGCCCGCCGACCGCCGCGCGCCGGGCGACTTCCACGCCGCCGACGACCGCTTCTGGACCGGCCGCTCCCTCGACCCGTCCCGCCCCGACGGCACCGACCGCTGGCGCGCCCCGGCCGTCTCCGTCGCCGACCGCTCGACCGTGACGGAGGTGCCCTTCGCCAGCGTCTTCAACACCGGCCACGGACTGCGCTGGTACGAGGACGGCGAGGTCACCTCGGACACCGAGTGGAACCACCTCGGGCTCCAGGACCGGCTGCCGTCCCGGCGCTGGGTGGTGCGCACCGAGGGCCGCCGCCCGGAGGTGACGTTCGACTTCGCCGACGCCTGGCGCGGCGGCAGCAGCGTCCTGGTCGACGGGCGGCTCGACGCGCCCGCCGTCCTCGACCTGTACGCCACCCGGCTCCCGCTCACCGGGGACACCGTCGTCGAGCTGACCCACCGCACCGACCGGGGCCACGTGCGGATCGACCTCGCCGTCGCCACCGACGACGCCTCCGCCCCGGGCGAGGCACCCCCGTACACGTACTTCCCCGTCACCACGTCCCCCCGCTGGCACACCAGCACCGTGCGCCTCACGGGGCTCACGGGCCGCATCCGCGCGATCGGGGTACGGCTGCGGGGCACGGGCGGGACCCTGCGGTGGCGCCTGGGCGGCCTCGCCGTCCGGG
>KL568588.1:54399-56571 GCA_000715605.1 Streptomyces speibonae
CCCCCGCCGACGCCGTACGCCACCACGAGCTGCACCGGGTGCTGCCCGACGGCACCCGGCGCTTCCTCGGCGGCACCTGCCAGCGCGCGTTCTTCGTGAGCGGCCAGCGGCCCGAGCGGGGCGAGCGCACCGCACGGTTCGAACTGCGCGCCGTGGGGGAGCTGTACTCCTCGTCGGCACCCGCCATCGCCGGCCACCCCTGGTAATCGCCCGGGTCATCCCTGGTAACCACCCGCGACAACGACGGAGAGTCCTTCCGATGCATGACGACCGCAGCCTGGTCGAGGGCCGCCTCAAGCGTGTCCTCGACGAGCGCATCCGCCCGGCCGTGTACCCCGAGTCCGTGCCCCTGGACGTCGCGGTGTGGCACGCCCCCGGCGAGCCCGTCCCGGTCGCGGAGGGGCTCTCCGCCGAGCCGGAGCCGATCCGGGTGGGCGCCCGCTGGGGCGCCCCCTGGGGCACCAGCTGGTTCCGCGTCACCGGCACCGTCCCCGAGGAGTGGGCGGGCCGCACCGTCGAGGCGCTCCTCGACCTCGGCTTCGACGAGAACATGCCGGGCTTCCAGTGCGAGGGGCTGGTGTACCGCCCCGACGGCACCCCCGTGAAGGGCCTCAACCCGCGCAACCAGTGGGTCCGGATCGCCGCGCCCGCCGCCGGCGGCGAGGAGGTCCGGCTGCACGTCGAGGCCGCCTCCAACCCGGTCATCCTCGACTACCACCCCTTCCTGCCGACCCGGCTGGGCGACAAGGAGACCGCGGGCAGCGAGCCCCAGTACACCCTCACCCGCATGGACCTCGCCGTCTTCGACGAGACCGTGTGGCAGCTCGTGCTGGACCTGGAGGTGCTGGGCGAGCTGATGGCGGAGCTGCCGGCGGACTCCGCCCGCCGCTACGACATCGTGCGGGCCGTGGAGCGGGCCCTGGACGCCGTCGACCTCCAGGACGTGGGCGGCACCGCGGCGGCGGCCCGCGCCTGTCTGACGGACGTCCTCGCCGCGCCCGCCGTGCCCTCAGCGCACCGGATCAGCGCGGTCGGGCACGCGCACATCGACTCGGCGTGGCTGTGGCCGCTGCGCGAGACCGTCCGCAAGGTCGCCCGCACCACCTCCAACATGACGGCCCTGCTGGAGGACGAGCCCGACTTCGTGTTCGCCATGTCCCAGGCCCAGCAGTGGGACTGGGTCCGCGACCACCGGCCCGAGGTGTGGGCGCGGGTGAAGAAGGCGGTGGCCGACGGGCGGTTCGTGCCCACCGGCGGCATGTGGGTGGAGTCGGACACCAACATGCCGGGCTCGGAGGCGATGGCCCGGCAGTTCGTGCACGGCAAGCGGTTCTTCCTCGACGAGTTCGGCATCGAGAACGACGAGGCGTGGCTGCCCGACACCTTCGGCTTCGCCGCCGGGCTGCCCCAGATCATCCGCGCGGCCGGCTCGACCCGGCTGCTGACGCAGAAGATCTCCTGGTCGCAGACGAACAAGTTCCCCCACCACACGTTCCGCTGGGAGGGCATCGACGGCACCCGCATCTTCACCCACTTCCCGCCCGTCGACACCTACAACTGCTCCATGCGCGGCAGCGAGATCGCGCACGCGGCACGCAACTTCAAGGACAAGGGGGTCGCCCGCCACTCCCTGGCCCCCACCGGCTGGGGCGACGGGGGCGGCGGCACGACCCGCGAGATGGTCGCCAAGGCGGCCCGGATGCGCGACCTCGAGGGCTCCGCCACGGTCACCTGGGAGACCCCGAGCGCGTTCTTCGACAAGGCCGAGGCGGAGTACCCCGAGCCGCCGGTCTGGGTGGGCGAGCTGTACCTGGAACTCCACCGGGCCACGCTCACCAGCCAGGCGAAGACCAAGCAGGGCAACCGTCGTAGCGAACACCTCCTGCGGGAGGCGGAGTTGTGGGCGGCCACCGCCGCGGTGCGCGCCGGGTTCCGCTACCCGTACGAGGACCTGGACCGCATCTGGAAGACGGTGCTGCTGCACCAGTTCCACGACATCCTGCCCGGCTCGTCCATCGCCTGGGTGCACCGTGAGGCCCGCGCCACCTACGACCGTGTCGCCGCCGAACTGACCGCCGTCATCGACGCCGCCCAGCGGGCCCTCGCGGGCGAGGGCACCACCCCGCTGCTGTTCAACACCTGTCTCTTATACACATCTATGATGGCGCGAGG
>KL568588.1:56782-58343 GCA_000715605.1 Streptomyces speibonae
AGATGTGTATAAGAGACAGGCCGTGGACGGGAGCACCCGTGTCGCCCCGCGCGACGGGGGCGGGCACGTCCTCGACAACGGGGTGCTCCGCGTGGAGATCGACGACCGCGGTCTCGTGGTGTCCGCGTACGACATCGCCGCCGACCGGGAGACGATCGCCCCGGGCCGCGCCGCCAACCTGCTCCAGATCCACCCCGACTTCCCCAACATGTGGGACGCCTGGGACGTCGACGAGTTCTACCGCAACACGGTCACCGACCTCGTCGGCCTGGACGCACTCGCCCCGGGCGAGGACGGGCAGTCGGTGCGGCTCGTACGGTCCTTCGGCGACTCGCGCGTCACCCAGGTGCTGTCCCTGCCGCCGGGGGAACGGACCCTCCTCGTGGACACCGAGGTGGACTGGCACGAGACGGAGAAGTTCCTCAAGCTCGCCTTCCCGCTCGACGTGCACGCCGAACGGTACGCGTCCGAGACGCAGTTCGGGCACTTCTTCCGGCCCACGCACACCAACACCAGTTGGGAGGCGGCCAAGTTCGAGGCCTGCAACCACCGGTTCGTGCACGTCGGCGAGCCGGGCTGGGGCGTGGCCGTCGTCAACGACTCGACGTACGGGCACGATGTGACCCGGGCGGTGCGCACCGACGGCGACCGGGGCACCACCACCACGGTCCGGGTGTCGCTGCTGCGGGCACCGCGCTTCCCCGACCCCGAGACGGACCAGGGCGTCCACCGCTTCCGGCACGCCCTCGTCCCGGGCGCCGGGATCGGCGACGCCGTGCGCGAGGGCTGGCGGATCAACGTGCCGGAGCGGACGCTGACCGGGGGCGGCGAGGTGGCCCCGCTGGTCACGGTGGACCGCGAGGAGGTCGTCCTCACCGCGGTGAAGCTCGCCGACGACGGCAGCGGCGACGTGGTGATCCGCTTCCACGAGGCGCACGGCGGGCGCACCCGGGTGACGCTGACGGCGGGCTTCGAGGTGGCGGACGCCGTGGCGACGGATCTGCTGGAACGCCCGCTGGCGGACGCCGCCCCGCCCGAGCGGGACGGAGCGTCGGTGTCCCTGCGCCTGCGCCCCTTCGAGCTGGTGACACTGCGTCTGCGTCGGGCCTGACGGTTCCGGCGCCCGAGGGGTGCGGACCGTGCGGTCCGCACCCCTCGGGCCGGTCGGGAGCGCTCTTCGCTCGGGCGGTTCGGATCAGACCGTGAGCTTGACCGCTTCGATCCACAGGTTGTTGTCGTGGGTGCCGACGTAGGTGAAGGCAAGCCCGACTCCGGGTTCGTCGCAGGCCAGGTCGAGCCAGGAGTCGTCGTGGACGTAGGAGGTCTGGCAGACGGAGCGGGCGCCGCGGTCGACGCTGACGATGAACCCGAGCATGTGCGGGGCGTCCGGCTTGGTGCTGCCCACGTAGTTGTCGATGCCGTCCTTGGCATCCGTCCAGGGCCCGAACTCCCCCTCGCCGTCGGTCGATCCGGGATCGTGGACGAGGGAGCGGCTGGTCGTGCCGTTGGTTCCGGACACCGCGACGTTGACGGCCGTGATCGGCTTCCCCGACCCCGGGTC
>KL568588.1:58511-61086 GCA_000715605.1 Streptomyces speibonae
GCCAGCCCGCTCAGAGATGTGTATAAGAGACAGTCGCCCGCCTCTTCGCCGTCGCACCTGGCGTCGGACCAGCCCTGGTCCGCCACATGGACCCGGTAGCAGATGTGCTTTCCGCCCGGGTCGTCCGCGGCGAGCTGCTGGACGGCGGTCGCGGCGGTCCTCTCCGGGGCCTTGGTCTCCTTCTTCTTCTCGGAACCGCCACCGCCGCCCCCGCCGGCCCCGTCTCCGCCGCCCGACGGTTCCTTGGACGCGCCCGGAGGGGTCGTGGCGTCGGCGGTCGGGGCCTTCAGTGGCTCGGGGGGCGCCGAGGAAGCGGGCGGCAGCGTGCTGACGCCGGCCTCCTGGAGCTGTTCGGTGGCGGCGCTGCGGACCTGGGGCTTGTAGGCGATCCACAGCATCACGAACGTGACCGCCAGCGCCGCGGTGACGCTGAGGAAGACCGCCAGCCAGCGCGGCAGGAAGCCGCGCTGCACGTATGTACCCTCCACGTCCAGCGGCCTCTCACCCGACCGCCGCACCGCCAGGGTGTAGGGCCGCTGCTCCGCCGACCCGAACCAGATCTTCTGCCGCGGCTTCAGCGTCGTCTCCACGAACGCCGCCCGGCCGGGCTCGATCTGCACATTGCTCGGCCGGATCTCGTACGACAGCTGGTCCCCGTTGTCGCTGCCGCTCACCGACGCCGTCAGCTTCGTGTTGCCGAGGTTGTCCACGGCCAGCCGCGGACGTCCGCGGAAACGGCCCTTCACCGTGGACGGCACCAGTTCCGCCCGCATCTCCGTGAACGGGGTGACGGTGAGGTTCCCCTCCGGGACCGTCGTCGCCTCCGGGTGTTCCGTCGGTGTGATCCGCACGGCGTACGGGTTCGGCCCCGCGGTCGCGTCCGGCGTACGCGGCGGGGAGAACGTCAGCTCCACGGATCCCGTCGTTCCCGGGTACAGCCGCAGCGACTGCGGCTCCACGACGGCCCATGGCGCGGGTGAACCCACTACCTCGAAGCGGTACTCGTCCACCACGTCGCCGGTGTTGCGAAGACGCAGACGCACTGTCGTACTACTGCCCGGGTCCACGGTGGCGGAGGCGGGCTCGAGAGAAGTCCAGAGGCTCACTCCTGAAAGCTAAACGTGGCAATGACGCCAAGTCAGGAAGCCATGGGGCACGAAGTCTGCCCGAAAAGACGGAACCCGCGGCCCCGCGCGGGTGCGGCCGTCCGCGTTCCGCTCACAGCGCGGTCGGCGCGTCCAGACCGGTCAGGGCGCCGACGGGATCCGGGTCGGGGGTGCCGCGCGGCCACCAGTCGTCGTGGCCCGGCTCGGACTCGTACGCGTACCAGAGGTGGTCGCGGCCGAGGCGGAGCTGGACATGGCCCCGGGGGTGGGTGAGGTGGTTGCGCCAGGGGCGGAAGGCCGGGAGGTCCGCGGCGAGGAGGAGGGGGCGGGCGCGGTCGAAGCGGCCGGCCGGTGGGTCCCAGGGTTCCTCGAGGACGGCGAGGCCGGCCGGGCCGCCCTGGCGCCAGGCGGCGACCGCGCGCGCCAGGTCGGCGGGGGTGCGGCCGGCGGCCCGGGCGAGCGAGGCGTACAGGGCGCGGGTTCCGGCGGTCAGGCCGGAGCCGGGGCGGGCGGCCGCGAGACGCACCGCGTCGTGCCACAGGGTGAGCCCGCCGACCGGGTCACGGCCGGTGGTGAGCAGGGCGTGCGCGCGGGCGGCCGCGTCGGTCGCCAGCTGGTCCAGCGCGAACGGGTCCGGGCCGCCGGGCGACGCGGGGTAGACGGGTGGCTGCTCCGGGTGTGGCGGCGCGGGCAACGGTGCGGGCAGCGGCGGGAGTTGCTCGCGCCGGGCGACGGCGTCGGCCGCGCGTACGCCGGGCAGGGGTTCCGGTTCCCGCTCCTGGGCGGCGCGGGCCGCGCGGGCGGCGCTCAGCCGGGACAGCGCGTCGATCACCGCGCGTTCGCCGCGTCCGCGGAGCAGGAGCAGCACGAAGGGGTCGGCGTCGAGCAGGCGCGCGGTCTGGTAGCACAGGGCCGCCGCGTGCTTGCACGGGTGGCCGGAGTCGGGGCAGCTGCATCGCGGGGCGAGGTCGCCCGGGGCGGGCAGCAGCGGGACGCCGCAGTCGGCGAGGGACTGGGGCATCTCCCCGTCGAGCAGCGCCGCGATGTGGCCGGGCCGCTCGGCGGCGGCGTCCAGGAACCGCTCCCAGTCGGCCTCCTCGAACGTCCGCAGCCGCACCTGCACGCGGTACGGCCGCGGGCGGCTGCCCCGTACGTACGCCAGGACCAGTCCGGGCGTCACCGTGATGGCGTCGACATGCCCCTGCTCGGCGTATCCGCGTCCGCGTGCGAGCCGCGCGGGGTCCAGTGCGCCGCCCTCCAGCGCGGTGACCCACGCCCTCCCCCACCAGGTCCCGGCGAAGCCCTCACCGCCGTCGGAGGCGCGGGGCGGGAACGCGGGAAAGGTACGACGCAGATCACCGTCCCGGGCGGGGGCGGCCATGGACCGGGGCGCGGGATGCGGCACGGCGCGCGACGACGCCGGTGGCGGTACGGGGCCGGGCGGGGTGGTCCGGTCCCGGGCGGGGCCG
>KL568589.1:0-1591 GCA_000715605.1 Streptomyces speibonae
CTAGGACCCGGACGCGGACGACAGGGGTGGGCACCCGCGCGGTGCCCACCCCTGTTTCAGTTGCGCGAGTGGCCGAACAGGATGCGGTAGGCGACCAGGAGGACCAGCGCGCCGCCGATCGCGGCGACCCACGTGGTGCCGTCGTAGAAGTCCTTGGTGATCGGGTGGTCGAACCAACGGGCGGAGATCCAGCCGCCGATGAACGCTCCGGCCACGCCGATCAGTGTCGTACCGATGAGTCCGCCCGGGTCACGGCCGGGCAGCAGGAACTTCGCCACCGCCCCGGCCAGCAGCCCCAGAATGATCCAGCTGATGATCGTCATGCCGTGCACCTGCCCTTTTCTTGCTGCCTTTGCACCTCCAAGACGTTCCACGTCCATGTGCCGGTTGCACAGAGCCAGTAGGGTCCGGTCCCGTGACAGCAACGACCGGCCCCGAACTGCGCCGCACGCTCGGCCTGGGCGACGCCGTGGTCATCGGACTCGGCTCGATGGTGGGAGCCGGGATCTTCGCCGCTCTGGCACCCGCCGCGCACGCGGCAGGTACCGGGCTGCTCCTGGGGCTCGCGGCCGCCGCCGCGGTCGCCTACTGCAACGCCGCCTCGTCGGCCCGCCTCGCCGCGCGGTACCCGGCCTCGGGCGGCACGTACGTGTACGGGCGGGAGCGGCTCGGGGACTTCTGGGGCTACCTCGCGGGCTGGGCCTTCGTGGTCGGCAAGACGGCCTCCTGCGCGGCGATGGCGCTCACCGTGGGCGCGTACGTCTGGCCGAACCAGGCGCACGCCGTGGCGGTCGCCGCCGTGGTGCTGCTGACCGCGGTGAACTACGGCGGTGTCCAGAAGTCCGCGTGGCTGACACGGGCGATCGTGGGTGTGGTCCTGGCGGTCCTCGCTTCCGTGGTGGTCGGGTGTCTGACGTCGGCGGAGGCCGATGCCGGGCGGCTGGACATCGGGCTGACGGGCGGGGCCGGCGGGGTGCTCCAGGCCGGCGGTCTGCTGTTCTTCGCCTTCGCCGGGTACGCCCGTATCGCGACCCTCGGTGAGGAGGTCCGGGATCCGGCGCGCACCATTCCGCGGGCGATCCCGCTGGCCCTCGGCCTCGCGCTGGTCGTGTACGCGGCCGTTGCGGTGGCCCTCCTGTCGGTACTGGGGGCGCGGGAACTCGGTGAGGCCACCGCGCCGCTCGCCGACGCGGTGCGTGCCGCCGGGGTTCCGTGGCTCGCCCCGGTGGTGCGGGCGGGTGCGGCGGTGGCCGCTCTGGGCTCGCTGCTCGCCCTGATCCTCGGGGTGTCGCGGACGACGCTCGCCATGGCCCGGGACCGGCATCTGCCGGGCGCCCTGGCCGCCGTCCATCCGCGGTTCCGCGTGCCCCATCGCGCGGAGCTCGCGGTGGGTGCCGTGGTCGCCGTGCTGGCCGCCACGGTGGATGTGCGGGGTGCGATCGGCTTCTCCTCCTTCGGTGTGCTGACGTACTACGCGGTGGCCAACGCGTCGGCCTGGACGCTCGATGCGCGGCCGGTGACGCGGATGGTGCCGGCGGTGGGGCTGGCCGGCTGTCTGGTGCTGGCGTTCTCCCTGCCGTGGGTGTCGGTA
>KL568589.1:1826-3876 GCA_000715605.1 Streptomyces speibonae
GCGGCGGCCGCAACTGCTCGTGGTGGGTCATGGGTTCAGCATGCGGGCCGCGCCCGATCGCCGTGCGGGCCTGTGGACAACTCCGGGGTTGTGGACAACTCCGGGTGGCACCCGGCGCTACCAGCGGTCGGTGAACGCCTGGTCCGTCCGCACGATTTCGCGGCCCAAGGGGAACAGCGAGACCGGGATGAGCTTGAAGTTGGCGATGCCGAGCGGGATGCCGATGATCGTCACGCACAGGGCGATGCCGGTGAGGACGTGCCCGAGCGCCAGCCACCACCCGGCCAGCAGCAGCCACAGGATGTTGACGAGGAAGGAGGGGGCGCCCGCGTCGCGGCGTTCGACCGTCGTGTATCCGAAGGGCCACAGGGCGTAGACGCCGATGCGGAAGGCGGCGATGCCGAACGGGATGCCGATGATCGTGATGCACAGCAGCACGCCGGCGAACAGGTAGCCGAGGAACAGCCACAAGCCGCTGAAGACGAGCCAGATGAGGTTCAGGATGGTCTTCACTGGTGGTGACCTGCCAACTTCTCGAGCCGGGCGATACGTTCCGCCATCGGCGGGTGGGTGGAGAACATCTTCGCGAGTCCCTGTCCCGGACGGAACGGATTGGCGATCATCATGTGGCTGGCCGTCTCGATACGGGGTTCGGGAGGCAGCGGAAGCTGCTTGGTGCCGGTTTCCAGTTTGCGCAGGGCGGAGGCGAGGGCGAGCGGGTCGCCGGTGAGCTGGGCGCCGGAGGCGTCGGCCTCGTACTCCCGGGAGCGGCTGATGGCCAGTTGGATGAGGGACGCGGCGAGCGGCCCGAGGATCATGATCAGCAGCATGCCGAGCAGGCCGGGGCCGTCGTCGTCGTCCGAGCGGCCGATGGGGATCAGCCAGGCGAAGTTGACCAGGAACATGATCACGGAGGCGAGGGCTCCGGCGACCGAGGAGATCAGGATGTCGCGGTTGTAGACATGGCTGAGCTCATGGCCGATGACGCCGCGCAGCTCCCGCTGGTCGAGCAGGCGCAGGATGCCCTCGGTGCAGCACACCGCCGCGTTGCGCGGGTTGCGGCCGGTGGCGAAGGCGTTGGGGGCCTCCGTCGGGGAGATGTACAGGCGGGGCATGGGCTGGCGGGCCTGGGTGGAGAGCTCACGGACCATGCGGTACAGCCCGGGGGCCTCGAACTCGCTCACCGGGCGGGCGCGCATCGCCCGCAGGGCCAGCTTGTCGCTGTTCCAGTACGCGTACGCGTTGGTGCCCAGCGCGATCAGGACGGCGACGACGAGCCCCGTGCGGCCGAAGAAACTGCCGATGACGATGATGAGCGCGGACAGCCCCCCGAGGAGGACTGCGGTCCTGAGCCCGTTGTGCCGGCGGTGCACGGTACGCCCTCCAAGTCGTGCGGCAGGGGAACCCTTGCTTGCTGATCCTCTTGCGACCTGCGCTGTCCACTGGTCCGGTGGTGTCACGTCCAGTGGACCCTCCCGTACCGGTCAACGCCAGGCGAAGAGCACTAGTTCCCTTGTGCGCGCCGTGCCGCGTGTCACCCGTCCGGGTGAAGACCGCCCCGGCGGTCTCCGGCCGGGGTGCCCCGGTGGGCTCAGAACAGCCCGGTGGCGGTGAAGCGGAGGACCAACTGGGGGGCGCCGGACAGGGCGATGCCCACGACGCCGGTCAGGGCGATCGCGGCGGTGAGGGGCGCGGGGACGCGGTGCCGGACCGGCTCGCCCTCGGGAGCGCGGAAGAGCAGCGCCGTCCAGCGGAGGTAGTAGACCAGCGCGATGACGACGTTGACGGCCATGACCACGGCGAGCCAGCCCAGTCCCGCGTCGACGGCGGCGGCGAACACCGTGACCTTGGCGAAGAGACCGATGATGCCCGGCGGGAGTCCGGCGAGGCAGAGCAGGAAGAAGCCCAGGAACAGGGCGGTGAGCGGACTGGAGGCGTACAGGCCGCGGTAGTCGGCGACGCGGTTGCGGCGGTGCGCACGGCCGACGAGGGCGGCCACCGCGAAGGCGCCCAGGTTCACGGCGCCGTACATGAGGGCGTAGGCGAGCGT
>KL568589.1:4018-11568 GCA_000715605.1 Streptomyces speibonae
GCGAAGGCGCCCAGGTTCACGGCGCCGTACATGAGGGCGTAGGCGAGCGTGGAGCCGATCGCCTTCTCGGCGTCGTCGGAGTACGCGGCGGCGGCGATCGGCACCAGGAGGTAACCGGCCTGGCCGACGGAGGACCAGGCGAGCAGGCGTACCGCGCTGTACGCGCGCGTGGACCGCTGCCGCAGGGCGCCGACGTTGCCGGCGGTCATGGTGAGGGCGGCCAGCACGGCGAGGGCGGGGCCCCACACGTCGGCGTAGGAGGGCAGGGCGACGACGGTGACGAGGATCAGGCCGGAGAAGCCGACGGCCTTGCCGATGACGGACAGATAGGCGGCGATCGGCAGGGGGGCGCCCACGTAGGTGTCGGGGACCCAGAAGTGGAAGGGGACGGCGGCCGTCTTGAAGGCGAAGCCGACGAGGGTGAGGACGACACCGGTCTGCGCGAGCGTGTGGAACTGCCCGTCGACGGTCTGGATCCGCTCGGCGACGAGGGTGAGGTGGAGGGTTCCGGTGGCGGCGTAGACGAAGCTGATGCCGAGCAGGCTGACCGCGGTGGCCGTGACCGAGGACAGGAAGAACTTCAGGGCCGCCTCGGACGACTTGCGGTCGCCGTGCCGCAGCCCGACGAGGGCGAAGGCGGGCAGGGAGGCGACCTCGAGGGCGACGACGAGGGTCGCGAGGTCGCGGGAGGCGGGCAGCAGGGCGGCCCCGGCCGCGGAGGAGAGGAAGAGGAACCAGTACTCGCCCTCGGGGAGCCGCTTGTCCTCGTCCTTCAGGGCGGTCACCGACAGCAGGGCGGCGAGGAGGGCGCCGCCGAGCACCAGGAGCTGGATGACGAGGGTGAAGCGGTCCGCGGTGTAGCTGCACACGCCGTCGTCGCCGACCAGGCAGAAGGTGCTGCGGTCGGCGTCGAGCAGGGGCAGCAGCGCCAGCGTGGCGGCGGCGAGTCCGGTCACCGAGACCAGGCCGAGCAGGGGTTTGCGCTTCTCGCTCACGAACAGGTCGGCGACGAGGACGACGAGTCCGACGACCGCCGTGATGGTCGGCGGGGCGATGACCGGCCAGTCGACGGACTGGACGAGTGAGCTCATCGGGTGCCTCCTGCGAGGAGCTGCTGCACGGCCGGGTCGGTCAGTCCGAGGAGGGCCCTGGGCCACAGTCCGGCGGCGACGGTGAGGACGACCAGCGGGGTCCAGGCCGCGAATTCGTAGGAGCGCACGTCGGTGTACTTCGGGACGTCCCCGGGGACGGCGCCCATGCAGACCCGGCGGACCACGACCAGCAGGTAGGCGGCGGTCAGCAGGGTGCCGAACACGCCGATCGCCATGAAGGTGAGGAAGGCGGGGCGGCTGAGCCCTCCGGCGGGGTCGAAGGCGCCGAAGAGGGCGAGCATCTCGCCCCAGAACCCGGCGAGGCCCGGCAGGCCCAGGGAGGCGACGGCGGCGAAGGCGAGCAGGCCGCCGAGGCGCGGGGCCCTGCCGTAGAGGGCGGCGCCGGTCTCCTTCGCGAGGGCGTCGAGGTCGGTGCTGCCGGTGCGCTCCTTCAGCCCGCCGACCAGGAAGAACAGCAGGCCGGTGATGAGGCCGTGGGCGACGTTGGCGAACAGGGCGCCGTTGACTCCGGTCGGGGTCATCGTCGCGATACCGAGGAGGACGAAGCCCATGTGGCCGACGGAGGAGTAGGCGATGAGGCGTTTGAGGTCGCCCTTCGCCCCGCGCCTCGCCAGGGCCAGGCAGGCGAGGGATCCGTAGATGATGCCGACGACGGCGAACGCGGCGAGGTACGGCGCGAAGGTGCGGAAGCCGTCGGGCGCGGCGGGCAGCAGGATGCGGACGAAACCGTAGGTGCCCATCTTCAGCAGGACGCCGGCGAGCAGGACCGAGCCGACCGTCGGCGCGGCGGTGTGGGCGTCGGGCAGCCAGCTGTGCAGGGGCCACATCGGGGTCTTGACCGCGAGCCCGATCCCGATCGCGAGAACGGCGGTGACCTGCACGGATGCGGTGAGGGACCGGCTGTTGTCAGTGGCGAGTGCCACCATGTCGAATGTGCCCGCGGTGCTGCCGAGCAGGAGCAGGCCGAGCAGCATGACCACGGAGCCGAGCAGCGTGTAGAGGATGAACTTCCAGGCGGCCTCGGCCCGGCCCTCGCCGCCCCAGCGGGCGATGAGGAAGTACATCGGGATGAGGACCATTTCGAAGGCGAGGAAGAACAGGATCAGGTCGAGGACGGCGAAGGTGGCGAGGGTGCCGGACTCGAGGACGAGCAGCAGGGCGACGAAGGCCTTGGGGGCCGGGCCCGTGGGCGGTTTGAAGTACGAGTAGAGGGCGCTGAGGAAGGTCAGCAGGGCGGTCAGGACCAGAAGGGGGAGGGAGATGCCGTCGGTGCCGAGGTGGATGCGCACGTCGAGTGCGGGGATCCAGCTGATGTCGGTCGTGGCCTGCATCTTCGACGGATGGTCGTGGTCGAAGCCGAGCGCGAGGGCGATCGCCGCGAGGAGGACCGCGCCGGTGACGGTCACGCCGTGGCGGAGCGCGGCCTGCTCGGGTGACTTCCCCTTCAGTCCGGGCGGGGCCGGCAGGAGAGCGGCGGCCGCGCCGAGGAGCGGGCCGACGACGAGGAATGCCAGAAGGAACTGCATCACGGACTCGTTGATATCGATCACGCCTGCTCACGCTCCCGTGGCGGCGAGTACGGCGGCGACCGCGAGGACGACGGTGCCGGCGAGCAGCGCGCTCACATAGGTCTGCAGATTGCCGGTCTGGGCCCGGCGGACGGCGGCGCCGAGCCAGCGGGGCAGGGTGCCCGCGCCGCGTACGTAGGTGTCGACGACCTCACGGTCGAGGAACCGTACGAGGCTCGCGCCGGCCCGGACCGGGCGGACGAAGAGGGCCGAGTACACGGCGTCCAGGTGGAAGCCGGCGGCCGCGTGCCGGTGCAGTGGCCCGAGCAGCAGCCGTCCGGGGTCCGAGGGGTCGGGCGCGTACGCGATGTCCCCGTAGGCCGGTTCGTGGGCGGCGATGGCCTCGGCCTCGACCCGGGCGGCGTCGCCCTCGGGATGGGCGGCCACGGCGCCGAGGGGGACGCGGGCGGCCGCGTGGGCGGTGGTGTGCCGCCAGGTGGCATAGGTGACGATGCCGCCGACCAGGGCCACGCCCGTGCCGAGCACGGAGGTGGTGAGCGTCGGGGTCAGGTCCCGGCCGTCGAACCAGTCGGGCAGCACGCGGAAGGCGAGGCCGCCGAGCGCGAGGGACGGCACGGCGAGCACCCACAGCACCACGGTCATGGTCAGCGGCTGCCTGCCGTGGTCGGGGGCCTCGGTGCCGTGGCCGCGGAAGGCCAGCTGCCACAGCCGCATCGCGTACGCCGCGGTGAGCAGGGCGGTGACGAGACCGGCGAGGAGGACGATCCAGCCCGCCGCGGCGGGGGCGTGTCCGGTGTGGCCGGTGACGACGTGTTCGGCGGCCCCGAGGACGGCCTCCTTGGAGAAGAAGCCGCTGAACGGCGAGATCGCGGCGAGCGCGAGGAGCGCCACGGTCATCGTCCAGTAGGCGTCGGGGACGCGGTCGCGCAAGTGGCCCATGCGGGACATGGCGGCCAGCGAGTTGGTGCCGGCGGCATGGATGATCACGCCGGCGGCGAGGAACAGCAGCGCCTTGAAGGCGCCGTGGGACAGGAGGTGGAAGACGGCGGCGCCGCGGTCGGCGACGGCGAGGGCGCCGGTCATGTAGCCGAGCTGGCCGATCGTCGAGTAGGCGAGGACCCGTTTGATGTCGTCCTGGGCGAGGGCGGCGAGCGCCGAACCGGCCATGGTGACGGCGGCCATGACGGCGAGGACGGTCATCGCGGCCTGCGAGGCCTCGAAGAGCGGAAGGAGACGCGCGATGAAGTAGACACCGGCGGCGACCATGGTCGCGGCGTGGATCAGCGCGGAAACGGGGGTCGGGCCCGCCATCGCGTCCGGGAGCCAGGTGTGCAGCGGGAACTGCGCCGACTTGCCGGCCACGCCCGCCAGGAGCAGCAGGGCGACCAGCGTGGGGTGTTCGATGCCGCCGTTCGCGACGGCGCCGAGGATCCGGGTGATGCGGAAGGACCCGGCGTCGGTGGCCAGGGCGAACAGGCCGATGAGGAAGGGGAGGTCGCCCAGCTTGGTGACCAGGAAGGCCTTGAGGGAGGCGGCGCGGGCCTCGGGGGTCTCCCAGTAGTGGCCGACGAGGAAGTAGGAGCAGATGCCCATCACTTCCCAGCCGACCAGCAGCACCATCAGGTCGCCGGAGTAGACGACCAGGAGCATCGCGGAGGTGAACAGGGAGACCAGGGCGGCGTAGGAGGGGTAGCGCGGATCGTCGCGCAGATAGCCCGTCGAGTAGATCTGCACACAGCCGGCGACGACGGTGACCAGGACGGCGGTCAGCGCGGCGAAGCCGTCGATGTGCAGGGCGAGTTCGACGGGGACCGAGCCGGTCGGGGTGAGCTCGGTGGCGGCGTCCACCGCACCGTCGCCTCCCTGGCGCGCGGCGACCAGGGCGGCCAGTGCGAGCGACACCAGGGTCGGCAGGACGGCGAGCGGGCGGACGAATCCGGGGGCGGTGCGTCCCAGGAGCAGTCCGGCGATCGCGCCGAGGAACGGAAGGAGGGGGACGAGGACGGCGAGGGTGGTCGTGGTCACGCGGTGGCCTCAGCCTTCTCGCCGGCAGCCCGGGGCGCGGGCGCTTCGCGTCCGGTGGCGTCGCTGTCGGGGTCGTCGGGGTCGTGGCCCTCGGCGGTGTCGCGGAGCCGGTCGATGTCCGAGGTGCCGCGGTTGCGGTACACGGCGAGGACGATGGCCAGGCCGATGCCGATCTCGGCGGCGGCGATGGCGATGGTGAACAGGGCCAGCGCCTGGCCGGAGTGGAGGGTGTCCTCGGCGGCCCGGCTGAGCCAGGCGTCGAAGGCGACCAGGTTGAGGTTGACGGCGTTGAGCATCAGCTCGACCGACATCAGGACCAGGATCGCGTTGCGGCGGGCGAGGACGCCGTACAGGCCGGTGCAGAAGAGGAGGGCGGACAGCACGGCGGGGTAGGCGAGGTGCATCAGCGGACCCCTTCCGAGTCGCGCCGGGTGGCACGCGCACCGGTCGCGGCGCCGTCCTTGGCCTTGCGGGAGAGGACGATCGCGCCGACGAGGGCGGCCAGCAGGAGCACGGAGAGGGCCTCGAAGGGGAGGACCCAGTGCTGGAAGAGGCTCGCGCCGGTCACCTCGGTGGAGCCCGATGGAGCGCCGTCCAGGTCTATCCAGGTGGTCCGGAAGGCATCCGCGACCACCCACACCAGGGCGGCCGCGGCGACGACGGACACGGCGAGGGCGACCCAGCGGTTGCCGGAGTCCGCGTCCGGTGAGCGGCCGATGGGGGCGCGGGTGAGCATCAGCCCGAACAGAAGGAGGACGACCACGGAGCCGACGTAGATGAGGACCTGCACCCAGGCGATGAACTCGGCGGTGAGCAGGAGGTATTCGACGGCGAGGCCGCCGAGGGCGACCACCAGCCAGAGAGCGGCGTGCACCAGTTGCCGGGTGGTGACGGTGATGATCGCGGCCCCGAGGGTGACCAGGCCGACGAGGAGGAAGGCGATCTCCACCCCGGTCGGGGAGAGGAAGCCGTGCGTCTCGGCGGCGGTGGTGGTCGTGGCGTGCGCGGCCGTTCCAGCGGCTGCGGCGAGGGTCACGACTCCTCCTCCTGTTCGGCCTGGGCGGCGGCGAGCTTGTCGGCGGTCTTGCGGGCGGCGGCGAGTTCCTTCGGCTCCTCGGCGCCGGGGTCGAGCGCGGGCGGGGCCGGCACGGTCCACATCCACTCGCGGAGCTTGTCGCGCTCGTGGGTGAGGTCGCGGATGTCGGTCTCGGCGTACTCGAACTCCGGGGACCAGAACAGGGCGTCGAAGGGACAGACCTCGATGCAGATACCGCAGTACATGCACAGGGCGAAGTCGATGGCGAAGCGGTCGAGGACGTTGCGGCTGCGCTCACGGCCGCCCGGGGTCGGCGCGGGCACCGTCTCCTTGTGGGAGTCGATGTAGATGCACCAGTCCGGGCACTCGCGGGCGCACAGCATGCAGACCGTGCAGTTCTCCTCGAACAGGCCGATCACTCCGCGGGTGCGGGGCGGGAGGTCGGGCTGGGTGTCGGGGTACTGGCCGGTGACGGACTTCTTCGTCATCGTCCGCAGGGTGACGGCCAGACCCTTGGCCAGGCCGGAGCCGGGGAGGGGAGCCATGGTTACCGGATCACCACCTTGACGATGCCGGTGAGGGCGATCTGAGCGAGGGAAAGGGGGACGAGGAGGGTCCAGGACAGCTTCTGGAGCTGGTCCTCGCGCAAGCGCGGGTAGGTGACGCGCAGCCAGATGACGACGAAGGCGAGGACGGCGGTCTTCAGCAGGGTCCAGATCCAGCCGAGCCCGTCGGCGCCCCAGGGGCCGTGCCAGCCGCCCAGGAACAGGACGGTGGTCAGGCCGCACAGGATGACGATGCCGGCGTACTCGGCGAGGAGGAACAGGGCGAAGCGCAGGCCGGTGTACTCGGTGTACGCGCCGAAGATGATCTCCGAGTCGGCGACCGGCATGTCGAAGGGGGGCCGCTGGAGTTCGGCGAGGCCGGCGACGAAGAAGACGAGCGCGCCGGTGATCTGCCAGGGCACCCACCACCATTCGAAGGCATCGAGGATGCCGACGAGGGAGACGGTGCCGGCCGCCATCGCCACGGAGGCGGCGGTGAGCAGCATCGGGAGTTCGTAGGCGAGGAGCTGGGCGGCGGTGCGCAGGCCGCCGAGGAGGGAGAACTTGTTGGCGGAGGCCCAGCCGGCCATGAGCGAGCCGAGGACGCCGACGCCCATGACGGCGAGAACGAAGAACACGCCCGCGTCCAGCACCTGGCCGACCGCGCCCTCGCCCGGGCCGATCGGGATGGCGAGCAGGACGAGGAGGTAGGGCAGGAGGGCGACGGCGGGGGCGAGCTGGAAGATACGGCGGTCCGCGCCGGCCGGGACGACGTCCTCCTTCTGCGCGAACTTCACGCCGTCGGCGATGAGCTGGGCCCAGCCGTGGAAGCCGCCGGCGTACATCGGGCCGAGGCGGCCCTGCATGTGGGCCATCACCTTGTGCTCGGTCTGGCCGACGATCAGCGGGAAGGTGAGGAAGACGACGAACACGACCAGGAGTCGCAGGGCGACGTCCAGCACGTCGTTCACCGCGGGCCTCCTGAGGGGTCTTCGGGGTCGGTGGGTTCGGGGTTCGGCGCGGGGCCGGTGGTCGGGGAGCCGCCGGTCCCGGCCGGGGCGTCGGGGGCCGCGCCGTCGCCCCGGTCCTGTCCCCGGCCCCCGGACTCGGGCTCGGACTCCGGTTCGGGGGCGGACGCGCGGTCCGGCTCGGGGCCGGGTGCAGTATCCGGTGCGTCGGCGCGCTCCGGCTCCGTGTAGGCCGGGCGGGCGTGGTGCCAGGGGGCGTCCGGGCTGCGCGGGGTGACGGGCGGCTTCCGGACGGACCGGCCCTCGGCGGGGGCGGACTCGCCGTCCGTTGCGTC
>KL568589.1:11867-12039 GCA_000715605.1 Streptomyces speibonae
TCTGCCTTGCCAGCCCGCTCAGAGATGTGTATAAGAGACAGGCCGGAGGCTTCCCCGGCGGGCGCCTGACTCGCCGAACCCTCCGACGCCTTACGCGCGCGGCGCGCCGGAGCTGCCGAGCCGCCGGGAGCCTCCCCGGTGGCGGGCGTCTGGCTCACCGAGCCTTCGGCAG
>KL568589.1:12325-13473 GCA_000715605.1 Streptomyces speibonae
AGAGATGTGTATAAGAGACAGGCGCGGGCCGGGCGGGTCGGGGCCGGGGGGAGCTGGCCCTTCAGCGGGCCCCACTCGTTGGGGTCGGGCACGCCCGGGGGCAGCATCTGGCGGCGGCGGGGGCCGCCGTGCTCGGACTCGCCGGGTTCCTTGGCGCCCGGCCAGGCCTTGGCGACCCGGGCCGCGAGGACGAAGTCCTTGCGCAGCGGGTGGCCCTCGAACCCGTCCGGGAGGAGGAGGTGGTCCAGCCCGGGATGATCCGTGAAGTCCACACCGAACATCTCGTGCGTCTCGCGTTCGTGCCAGGCTGCGCCCGCGTAGACGTCGACGGCGGACGGCAGCGCCGGGGCGTCGTGCGGCACCGTGGTGCGCAGCAGCAGGCGCCGTACCGGAGCCAGGGCGGCGACATGCGCGGCGACGCGGAATCCCGTGCCCGGTTCGTCGACCGCGCTCAGCCAGTCGAAGAAGGAGCAGCCGAGACGGTCGCGCGCGGCCTGGAGGGCGGTGATCCAGGAGGCGGGCGGTACGTCGACGGTCAGGACGCCGTACGACTCCTCGGCCACCGCGTCCGCGCCGAAGAGCTCCTCGGCGCCGGCGGGGAGCCAGCCGACCGCGGTCATCGCTCCTCCCCCTCACCGGCCACCGGGGCCGGCGGCCGGACCAGCCCGCTCCGCAGCGCCGCCGCCGACGGCCGTTCGCCGCCGGTCGCGTACCGCTCCCCCAGTGACTCCCGGGCGATCTTCTCCTGGAGCTTCAGGATCCCCTGGAGCAGCGCCTCGGGCCGGGGCGGGCAGCCGGGGACGTAGACGTCGACCGGGATGATCTGGTCCACGCCCTTGGTGACGGAGTACGAGTCCCAGTAGGGGCCGCCGCAGTTGCTGCACGCGCCGAAGGAGATGACGTACTTGGGCTCGGGCATCTGCTCGTACAGGCGCTTCACCGCGGGCGCCATCTTGTCCGTGACGGTGCCGGAGACCACCATCAGGTCGGCCTGGCGCGGCCCCGGGGCGAACGGGATGACGCCGAGGCGGATGAAGTCGTGCCGGGCCATCGACGCGGCGATGAACTCGATCGCGCAGCAGGCCAGGCCGAAGTTGAAGACCCACAGCGAGTAGCGTCGGCCCCAGTTGAGGACCACCTTCATCGGC
>KL568589.1:13699-14740 GCA_000715605.1 Streptomyces speibonae
GAGCCGCTTCGGCTCCGGAAGCAGAACCGGACCGGGGGCGGCGGGGTTCTCGGACGCGGCGGGGTTCTCGGGGGCGGCAGGGTTCACGTCCATGTCAGGACGCCCTTCTTGTATGCGTACAGCAGACCCACGGCGAGGAAGCCGAGGAAGACGAACATCTCCACCAGGGTGGTCGCGCCGTAGCCGTCGGCGGCGAAGACGGTCGCCCAGGGGAAGAGGAAGATCGAGTCGACGGCGAAGATCACGTAGAGGAAGGCGTAGACGTAGTAGCGGACCTGGGTGTGGGCCCAGCCCTCGCCGACGGGGTCGACGCCGCACTCGTAGGTCAGGAGCTTCTCGGGGGTGGGGACCACGGGACGCAGCAGGCGGCCCGCCCCGAAGGCGACGGCGACGAACAGCAGGCCGACGACGGCGAGCAGTCCGACGACCGAGTAGGACTGGAAGTAGTCCGCCGCGACGACGGTCGTTTCCCGCACGTCCGCCCCTCACTCCCTCGGATCGGCGCCGGGCCCCTGTCCGTCCCGTGCCCTCGAATCCGTGCCGGTGAACGCCGAACGCCCTGGTTCGACGATCTGTACGCACGGGAGTCTAGGCCCTGATAAAAGCCCGGTAAGCAGCCCGTCACCGGTCGGGACGCGCGGGTGGGGTTTTCCCCCGGGTCCGCGGGCGGTCCGCTCCATGGCGCGGGCCCCCCGGCAGCGGGCAACCTGGGACACATGACCGAACCATTCGCGCCCCCGGGCCCGTCCGTGACGGCGGCCCGGCAACCGGCCGGGCGCGGCGACGCCCCGCCGCCCGTCCGTTTCGCCTACGACGTGCACACCTGGAAGGAGATCGCGCATCTCCTGGCGAACCTGCCGGTGTCGCTCGTCGGTTTCACCTACGCGGTGACCATGCTGGCCACCGGCGTCGGGATGACCCTGACGGTGATCGGGCTCCCGCTGCTCGCCGTGGGGCTGACGGGCGCGCGGCTGCTGGGCCGGCTGGAGCGGGCGCGCGCCAGGAAGCTCCTCGGGGTCCATGTGGAGGAGCCGAGCCGGC
>KL568590.1:0-2521 GCA_000715605.1 Streptomyces speibonae
ATCAAGCCTCGGACACCCCACCCCGTGAAAGCGCGAGGTTAGAGAGTGACACACGTCACGTCCCGCGCATTCGCGGCGCTGACCTGCGGGAACGGGCCGCGCGAGAATCGGCTTCCCGGCCCCTTCCTCGCCAAGTGCGGTTACGGGTGCGGCTCGGGGCGTTCGAGGTGTCATCGCCAGTGTCTCCCTCACACGATCCAGAAGTCGGCGCGCTCCTCAAGCCGCCTGTTGCCGAGGATCATCATCTCGTTGAGCACACTCGCCTGGAGTGGGTAGAGACGGATCTGGTCCTCCTCCCGTTCGATCAGCTTGCGCAGTCGCCCGCGGAGTTGCTGGACCGCCTTCTTCGTCGGCAGGGTGACCTCGAAGACGCTGTACTGGACGCGGGCTCCATGGGCGGCCAGGAAGTTGGAGATCTCGCTGCGTCGGTCGTCGTCGGCGATGTCGTAGGTGACCAGCAGGGTGTGCGGCATCTGTGAGTCACCGCCAGGCGGTCGGCGTGTAGGCGGGGGTGCGGTCGGCTATGACGTCGGCGAGGTGGCGCGCCTGCCAGGACAGCGCGTTGCGGTAGGAGGTGCGGCGGCCGGCCGACGGATGGTGCGCCGCGGTCAGCATGCGCCGCTCGTAGGCCGCAAGGAAGGTGCGCAGGGTCTCCCGATCCATCCGACATCCCTTGACCCCGTCGTTTTCCGTCGTGAAGCCGCCGGGCGTGACCTTGCCCGACGTGCACAGTCCGATCACGAGGTGGTCGACGATCAGCGGGCGGAACTCCTCCACGAGGTCCAACGCCAGGGACGGGCGGCCACGGTGCATTTCGTGGAGGTAGCCGACAGCCGGGTCGAGTCCGGCGCGTTCGACGGCGGCGACGGCCTCGCGGGTCAGGAGGGTGTAGCCGAACGACAGCAGCGCGTTGACCGGGTCAGGCGGTGGCCGCCGACGCCGGTGCGTGAAGGACCAGGTCGGACCGAGGATGCGACCAAGAGCGGCGAAGTAGTCCCGGGCTGCCGCGCCCTCGATGCCCATCAACGCTGCCTCGGATTCAGCGAGGTGGGCCGACTTGCGGGCTGCCAGGAGGCGGTCTGCTGCGGGCTCCGCCTCGTCGAGCCGCCCGGCGCGGGCGGCCCGTAGCAGGCAGGTCCGCATGTTGG
Source organism: Streptomyces speibonae (assembly GCA_000715605.1). GTDB lineage: Bacteria > Actinomycetota > Actinomycetes > Streptomycetales > Streptomycetaceae > Streptomyces > Streptomyces speibonae. Next base: position 1,149 of record KL568590.1, read on the forward strand.
CGATCTTGCCGCCGACGAAGGCCGTGGCAAGGCTGAGCTTCGCAGCACGCTTGTCGGCGAGCCGGTGCTGGGCGTGCCGGAGGTGGACATCGGGACCGTACGGTCCGGTGAGTCGGCCGAGGAACTCGCCGTCCTCTTCGGTGAGCACGATGTCGACGCCGTGTTCCAGCGCTCTGCGGAGGAACGGGCCGGTCAGGGTGGAGGGTGTGGTGCACACGACTTGGCGTACGCGGTTGAAGGGAACCGACAGCAGTTGCTTGTCCCGGTGAACGATCCGCATGCGGGCGCCCTTGGCCCGCAAGGAGGAGCCGGCTTCGGTGACGTAGACCGTCGATTCCAGCGGCGAGACGTGCTCGGTGACGCGCGAACCGGAACGGGCGGTCGTGGTCTTGCCGAGGAACTCCACGCCTTCGTCGAAGCTTTCGACCCGGCACTTGTCGTCGTTCAACTCGAGATCGAGTCGCCGCAGGGCCTCGCGAGCCAGCTCCAGTACCTTCTCGCCCTCCGCGCAGGTATCGACGGGGACGGCGAAGTCGTCGCTGTAGCGCAGCACGCGATGCCCGGCCCGCAGTAGGTCCCTGTCGAACGAGTCCAGGTAGAGGTTGGTCAGGACCGGTGACAGCGAGCTGCCCTGATGCAGCCCTCGCCCCTGACGGATGCGCCCGGCGGCAGGGCCGACGCCATTACGGTTCACCAACTGCCCGATCAGGTGGCACACCTCGGGATCCGGGACGACTTTCCGCAGCCGCGTCAGCGCGGACCACCGAGGAATCCGCTCGAAGCAGTCCTTGATGTCCGCGCGCACCACCCAGCGGGCCCCGTCATTGCGCGCCTGGGTGAGATCGTGCAGGGCGTCGGCAACAGAGAGGCCCTTGCGGTAGGCATAGCTCCAGGGCAGGAGCACGGCGTCGACGAGATCGTCGACCACTTCCATCAGGGCGCGTTCGACGATCCGGTCCTCCACGGCAGGCACGGCGAGCAGCCGCTTGCCGCCTGACCGCTTCTCAATCTCCATCGCGTAAACGGGAGACGGCTGCCAGCTCCCTTCACGCAGAGCCCTACTCAGCGCGGCCAGCCGCCCGAGAATCCCCTCCGCATACGCGGCAACCTGCGGGTTGACCTTGCCGTCCTCGAGATCGTTCTCCTGCACCTCACGCCACGCATCGAGCAGCGCGGACTCGGAAGCAGCACGATGCAGCAATTCCCCCACGGTCGACCCCCCAAAGACCTGACGTGAAGAATTATTGACTATGGAACCGTCCTCGACACGCTCGCGATGGCGGTTTCTATGCCCTGCGGGCTTCTAGTTCCTGCGGAACTCGGCGTGAAGGTCATGGACCCGTCCGCCGGGGGCAACCTGGGGTTTCTATGCC
>KL568590.1:2759-2935 GCA_000715605.1 Streptomyces speibonae
TCTATGCCCTGCGGGCTTTTAGTTCCTGCGGAACACCGCTTCTTCGGGATCCAGCCGGACGAGTGGGGTTTCTATGCCCTGCGGGCTTTTAGTTCCTGCGGAACATCGCGAATTGGAAGGCCGAGGCTGACCGCTTCTTGTTTCTATGCCCTGCGGGCTTTTAGTTCCTGCGGAAC
>KL568590.1:3215-5398 GCA_000715605.1 Streptomyces speibonae
ACGTCCAGCTGGAGGTCGAGGGGGTCTCGGAGGACGTTTCTATGCCCTGCGGGCTTTTAGTTCCTGCGGAACTCTTCGATCTTCGATCCGCCGCCGTCGAGCGACGCGTTTCTATGCCCTGCGGGCTTTTAGTTCCTGCGGAACGATCCTCAAGCCGACGGGGTCCCCGCGGCAGCCGGGTTTCTATGCCCTGCGGGCTTTTAGTTCCTGCGGAACCCTTCCGCCTGGAAGGGAGCGGTGACCTGCGACGATTCTGCCCGTTGCGCGAGACGGCGCGCCACCCACTCCACGCTTGAGTGATTCAGATCACATTTCGGTTGATCGCGGGTCTGACCTGGGGCGATGGTCCGCGCGGGAATCGCCCTCGTCGGGGGTCTCCGGCGAGGTGCGGTTACGCCTCCCCTCGTGAGCAAGGGTCGGTCCGACGATGCCTGTCGAACCGACGGGAGGTGGTTCACGCATGGGTCACCGGGCCCTTTCCTGGAGTGCGCGTCCGTGCCGGCGTGATGCGAACGTAGCCCTGCCCATGGGTGGTTTGGGCGCCGACGCCGGCCACCGATGCGAAGCGGCTCAGCGCAGTGAAGATGCGGTGCGCTTCATCACCGGCTCTGTTGAGCAGGGTGAAGACGGATCTGCCCGTGAAGCCGATGCGCCGCCCAGGGCCGAGATCCACGGAACAGCTGGCTATGTCATGTTCGGCCAGGACGACAGCGCTGATGAGCTCCTCGGCGAGCGAATCAGCGATCGGCTCGGGCGCAAAGCGATTCCATCGACGTAGAAGGCTCTGGTAGACGAGTTCGGGGTCGGGTAGCGGAATGTAGCGGTCAGACCGGTTGAAGTGCGTCGGCGTCACAAACGTCATCTCGATGCGGTTCAAGTCAGCCGGTGCCGCCAGGAGGGCCTGGTAGGGAGCCGCCTCACGACGTACGTCGTGGACGGTGAGGAGCTGGGCTCCCAGTCGGATGTTGCGACCGGTCAGCGCTTCGACGGCGGGAACTCGGGTGTCATCGAGCCATCCGAGGCACAGTTCAGCAAATCGGGCACTCGGTTGGCCTCCGGCGAGCAGGGGTGAGGTGGTGAAACTCTTGCTCTGTCCGGTGTGGTCGGCACCTGCACCCTCGAAGAGGGCGCAGGCCAACCCGTGCAGTTGCTGTGGAGTGGCGTATCGGGGCGTGGGATCGGAGTGCAGGCGCAGGGTCCATCGCGTGGGCATGGCCGAGGGCTTTCAGGGCTGTTGCTGCGGTCGCGTGCCGTGCCGAGCAGCCATGGCTTCGATCTGCTCTTTCAGGGTTTGCATGGCTGCCTCGTTGGCGGCTGTCACCTTTCGGCGGAGACGACGGTGGAACCATGAGGGGACGGCCGGATTGATTCCCCGAAGGTGGTAGATGGCGTCCTGGATCTCGCGGCAGTCCTCTGCGGTAACGGGGCGACCTGCTTCGCACTGGTCCCTCAGATCCGCGATGGTGTCACCCGTCTTCTCCTTCGCCTGCTCCGCACCTCGGTGCTCGCGAGGCAGTTCCGAGAGGTCGACCAGCGCAGGGGCCACCGGGAGAAAGAGCTTGAGTAGGAGATCTTCGAGTTCGAGACGCTCGAGAGCACCCACCAGTGCGACGGCAACGCACGTGGCAGCGAATAGACCCCAGAGGAGGTTCGCGTACGCGCGGTGGTTCCGGCGCCCCCAGAGAGCGTTCTGCATCTGGCAAGCGAGGACGTCGTAGGGCCAGGGGATGGCCGGCACCGACTCGTACCAGTCGCGATCACGCGGCAAGTCCCTGCGGGGCCGGCAGGCCGCCATCTCCTCGCGCACCGCGTCAATACGGCCTGCAAGGGCGGTGTTCCAGTCGATCCGGAACAGCCGGCTGTCGTAATACTCCTGGAACTTTCGCCCCTTCTCCTGCCAGGAGCGCTCCCAGTTCTTCATCAGTGTGCGGCCGGCGACCAGCCAGACGGCCGCGACGCTTGCCGTGATGCCTGTGGTAGATGGCCAGAGGACAGAGACGAGGGGCGCGGCCACAGCAAGCCCGACGGTTCCGGTGGTACGCAGGAACCGGATGCGGCCGACCGCGCTGTAGGCGGCGCGGGCTGCTGCACGGGCGGACACGAATTCATCGTCGTTCTGTCGTTGTGGGATCGACGAGGCTCCGCTGTGTGACGTACGGGGTGTCATGTGCAGCGTCCTTGTG
>KL568590.1:5577-7576 GCA_000715605.1 Streptomyces speibonae
ACGAGGCTCCGCTGTGTGACGTACGGGGTGTCATGTGCAGCGTCCTTGTGGAAGGCAATGAGAGGGCTGAGGAGGCGTTGGCCGGTCACCGCTCCGGGAGGATGGGCAGCCGCGGGTTGTCCCAGGCGGGCAGGCTCTTCGGCTCGTTTTCACGGTCGTTCGAAGTGAACCAGGCGTAGGACTTCCCTTCCGGGTGTGGTGGCACAGAAGGATTCTTCTCGGTGCCTTTCGGTCGGGCTCGCGGATAGTGCACGGGAGCGTCATCGCGCCCGGATGCGACGGCAAGGAACGCCCGGAGGTGGGACGACCCGCCGTCCTCACTCTCGGCGACAAACTTCGAGCGGACGAGATCGATCTTGTGCGACGTGTCGTCGGGCTCCCGATCCCCGTCGGGGGAAAGGTCGCGGTAACTGGTAGCCCATGTCTCGCCGGTGCGCAGGTCGCATCCATTCTCGGTGAGCAGTTCGAGTCGGACGCTGCCGAAGCCGAGCGGTTTGCCGTAACCGAGGCGGTGATGGTGGCCTTCGGGCAGTTGCAGGAGCCAGATCAGGGCACCCAGTTCGACGTCGGAGAGGTTGACGACGTCGATGGTGAACGTGAAGGTGGAGCCGGGCCTGATCCATCCGCGGACGGAGCGATTCTGCTTGTCGCGCTGGGGCCCGCCGTCCTTGTCCGGTCGCCGGTACTCCTGGAACCTGCCGGTACCGTCGACCTGCTGTGTCCGGTCACCCTCCGGATCGGTCCAGTGGTCGGCGTGCAGTCCGCGGTGGTGCCAGTAGGCCTTGCGGCCACGCAGCGCGGTCCCCGGGCCGTACCAGTCGGTCTTGGGCCCCTGCGCGGGGAGCGGCTGTGTTCCGTCCGGTGCCTGTCCCAGGTAGAAGCGGCCTTGCTGAGGCTTGGGCTGTCCCAGGATGGCCAGGGATACCCCGGCACCAGCGAACTCCTCTGTGTGGACGGATTCGCCGTCCTCCACCGGGCCGATGCGGAGTTGACCGCGATGGGCCCCTGGCCCCGCGGGCGCGACCCAGCCGAAGACCCGGTCGGCCGGTGAGAGTTCATCGATGGAGCGGGCGGGTTTCAGTGAGCTGTCGAGCAGGGCTTCGGGAGGTTTCCGGAAGAGACTGCGGGCGATCATGACCGGGTACAGACCAAGAATGCGCCGACTGCTCTTGTCCATGTGGGCGTAACACAGGGTGCCCGGGGTGAGGTCGAGGTAGGCGTCGTCGTAGAAGTGCCGGCTCCAGGCGGTGGCCCCGGGTTCGCTGCCGAGGTATTGGTCGGGCGGCGCGATCTTTCCGCCGGCTGTCCTGCGCTCGTGGATCTCCTCGTGTCGGTGGGCGCCGCGGTAGTCGCGGATGGTGTTGCCCCACTGCTCGATGAGTTCCCCGGTGAGCGGGTGGTTGGTCGGGATCTTGGCTTCGGAGAAAAACACGCGCTCATGGCGCTTGTTGAGCATGTTCTGGTTGGTGACGCACACCCATCCGCGGATCGTCCGCCGGTTGCCTGAGGGGCTGGGGTTGTGGGAGGAGAGCCTGTGGGAGGGCTCGGAGGGCATCTGCGGCGGCTGCGGTGCCCGTGCGATGGAGCGCACCGTCCAGTTCATGCCTGAGCGCTGCTCGACTTCCGCCTCCACCTCGTCTCCGTGCCGGGGCGGAGTGCCGTCCTTGTACGTCACAGCACCTCTTGTGTAGCGCGGAAGCCGAGCTGCTTTCAGCAGCGTGACGGACTTGCCGTCGTCGCTGATCCGGGCCGGCACCATGTGCCGGCTCTCCGCGGTGGGCATACGGTAGGCGAGCTGGCGGTCATGTGAGGTGAAGACGCCCATGCGGGAGTTGGTGACGGCCTCGTACGCGGCGCGCAGCATGCCCTTGACCGAGGTGGCCGGAACATACGCCCGTCCGTTGCGCCGCAGGATTGGGTATGTCGCGTGCCCGGTCGGCTTGCCGTCCTTTGTCTCCCGCTCGGCGCGGGAGGGGTCCAGGAGGAGCAAGGGGGTGAC
>KL568590.1:7750-10089 GCA_000715605.1 Streptomyces speibonae
TCTCCCGCTCGGCGCGGGAGGGGTCCAGGAGGAGCAAGGGGGTGACGACCGTCATCCGGACGCGGAGCCGTCCCGTCCAGTGGTCCCAGTGCAGCCGGTCGTGTCCGGTCGGGGCTCTGTCACCGAGTTCGTCGGCCGTGGTGTCGCGTGGTGTCGCTGGAAGGAAGGTGTAGGGGTTGATGAATTGGTTCGGTGACACGGTGTTCTGCACAACCGTTCCCGCCGGTCGAATCTGCCGCGGCTCCCCCTTACGCCAGGCGTAGTCGACGCTGAGCCCGTCGAGTTGCGGTCCCGTCAGGTCGCGGAGCTCGGGGACCAGGGCGTACTCCCTCTTGAAGCCCTTGCGTCGGCCATCGGCCTGGACGACATAGAGCTTGTCGTTCTCGGAGTTCCAGGCCAAGCGGCCGCTGCGTACCTCGTCAGCCACGCCCACTCCCGGATTCCTCGGCCGGTGCCTGTTCGATGCGCACGAGTCGTTCCTCACCCACGTAGGCGTTGCCGTGTTCCGGCTCGGCGCAGACGTACTCCCGTGCCGCCAGGCGCAGTCGCCGTCGCGGTTCCGGCGCCGGGAAGGGCACGTGGAGCGTTCCGATCTGCGGGGTGTGCAAAGTGGTCCACTCTCCCTCGCCCGGCAGTGCCTGCCCCCAGAGCAGATAGTGTGACTCGATCGCCTCTGCTGCCGAGAGGTCTGCCAGCCTGTCAGGGAAGGAGTCGGGGAGCAGTCCCGGTTCCTCGCTGAGCGCAACGGCCCGGCCCTGGTGACCGGACGTGCTCAGCCAGCGGACTTCCTTGTCCTCATCGAAGATGCGTGCTTCGAAGACGGTGTCGAGGGAGCGGACACCGTCCCGGGTATGGCAGCGGCCGTCGCGAACTCGGGCGGTGATGTGCTCTCGCGGGGTGGAGAGGAAGGCGACCGCCCCGTCCAGGCCCGTCACGGCGTCGAGGGCGGTGGAAAGGCTGATGTCCGAAGCTGCCCGGCTGTAGAGGGTGATCACGACGGCTCCTCGTCCAAGTAGGTGCGCCAGGCTTTGGAGAGACCGGCCGCGTCCTCGCCGTTGAGGTAGTCGGTCAGTTCCACCGGCTTGTTCCCGGGGCGGAAGGTGAGCAGGACGCGGTCGACGGCGATGTCGCCCAGACCGCGGTTGGTGGCGTAGCCGATCGGAATCCGGCCTGCTGTCAGATCGCGAAGCACGAGCATCAACAGGGCTGTCCCCGCGGCCCGGTGGTCGGCGTGCTGCCGTTTGAGACGTGCGAGGTCGACCGTGAGGCGGATCGGCTGCCACTCCACGCCATGGGGTTCGAGGACGCTGTAGAGCCGGCCGTCAGCGGCACCGCCGGTCCAGCGGTCGACGGCGACGTGGTCCGCGCGCTCCAGCCGGTAGTCGCGGAGTGGGGTCACCGGAGAGGCCGTGTCGGCTGCTTCCGGGCCGTGTGCCTGGGCCCACAGTTCTGCGGGCATCGTCTCCTTGGCATAGCAGTCGTCGACGGTCACCGCTCCAACTCCCCGGCCCCTATCGGATCCACGGAGCGGTGCCGAACCGAACAGGGCGCGGACTGCCGGCAGCTGGTCGAGTTGTTCCCGGAAGGCTGCGCTGCGTTCAGGGGCGGACTGCCCGGGAGCAGCAGCCGGGGCGTCGAGACGGCGGACCGTTCGCTCGATGCGCTCCGCGCAGGAGCGCATGATGCCTTTGAGGGAAGTGCCGGGCAGGACGAGGGACACGGCATCCGGTGTCACGGCCGAGGCAAGCGGGAGGGCGTCGACAGCGAACCCATCGGTGGCGGAGCGCACCATCACCGGAGCGGTCGGCCGCCAGTCGATGCGGATGCTGAGCGACTCCCGGGCGGGAAGCGGTTCCTCCGCCCAGTCCTCGGAGCACCATGCTGGGCCGTTCCCTTCCAGTGCGGCGAGCAGACCGGCTGCACTGCTGAAGTCCTCCTCGCGCACATCCGTTTCGGCGGCCAGCAGCTGTACACGTCCCAGTCCGCGGGTCTTGGCCGCCCCCAACTGGAGTCCTTCCTCCGACAGCAGGCGAAGGAGCTGCCTCATACGGCGCCTGTCGTCGTCGATGCTGTCGTCGCTGGAGTTGAGGTCCAGTTCCAGTCGCAGGAAGCTGTCGGTCGGCACGACGACCCGGCCGTGGAGAAAGCCGTGGGCCGCTGTGCCGCTGTGCCGGTCGATGCCGACCGAGTGCCGGGCCTCGAGCCGTGCCGGGTTCAGCGTCTGCAACGGCAACCCGTCGGAGTCGAGTTGCTTGCCGGTGGTGATGAGCGCGTCGCGGACGACGATGCGGCTGACCGCGCCTTCCTGGGTCCGGGGTGTGGCGTACCCCCAGAGGAGG
>KL568590.1:10330-12459 GCA_000715605.1 Streptomyces speibonae
CCGTACTCCGGGTGCGTCAGCGTGCGCAGCGCGCCCGTGATGCCGGTCCCAGGCACGTACAGTCGGCCGCGGCCGTCCACGGCGGCGTGCAGCACCCCGTTCGGGTCTCCTCCCGCGCCACCGACGTGCAGCGGTGAGCGCGTGATGAGCCAGCCGCGCATGCGCAGCCGGCGGGTCATCGGTCGCGTCGTGACGGTCATCTCAGCCACCTTCTCGTGCGTCCGCGCTCCGGGCGTGCGCCGTGAGGCAGTCCTCGACCAGCGTGCGCACAGCCTCCGCCCACAGCGATCGCCGCAACCGCGCAGCGCCACCCGGCTCGACCACGAGGGAGTCCTCGGGAAGGCGGAGGAGCTGCCACACGGTGTGAGGCTCGGTGAGGACGGATCGGAGGTGCTGCACCACGTCGTCGGGCCAGGGAGCCTGCCGGGCTGTCCGGACGGTTTCGACACGCTTCAGCCACTCGGTGGCACTGTCCGAGCTCGGGTCGTCCAGTCCGGTCACCAGTGTGCGCAGGGCACCGAGCTGCGAGGACGGAACCTTCTCGTATCCGTTGCCGAGAATTTCATGGCGGCGTTCGCGTGCCGCTGTCTCGCTCGCCCGCTGGATCTCCCCTCGCCAGGCGGCTTCCTCCCACACTCGGACGAGTTCGCTGACATCCTCGGGCGCCGGACTGTCCGCCGAGACGGGTTGAACGGACGACGCGTCCACCGAGGTGACGTCGCAGGCTCCGTCGAAGGCGCTGTGCAGAATCGGGTCGGCGATCCGCACCTGGCCGAATCCCTCGGCTCGGCGGAGCCCCACACCCGCGAGTTCCACCTGCTGCACGGCAGCGGCGGTCACTGTGCCCTGGACCACGTCGAAGGAGAGACAACTGCCCGCCCGCAGAGCCAGGAGCGATGCGCGCGGCAGGCTCCAGCGGCTGTGCCAGGGATCGGACCGGCGGGTCTCGCTGGCCCGGTCGACTGCTCCGCCTGAGCCGTTGTCGGAGACCGGCCGCAACTCGACGTCGAGGGCGCGTCCCAGTTCCGCGGCCAGATGGATGGGGTCGGTGCTCGGCCGCAGCCGCTCATCGGTGACCAGGGTGTCCGACAGCAGCCAAACCCGCAGCCGCCCGTCGGGCGGCGCAGAGGAGGTGCGGGGTTCGGCCGCGGCGGACGAGACATCGGTGAGACCGTAACCGTCCTTGCTGGCGCGTCCCACCCGCCAGGTACCGGCCAACAGGTCCTGCCAGCCCGCTCCCAGCAGTCCGGAGGGCACCCTCACCTGGGCTCGCAGCACCGTCCCCGCGGCGATCGCCTGGTAGGTGTAGGGGCCGCCGACGGCTTCCACCGGGCGCTGGAAACGGTCGTCGATGGTGTTGTGGGTGTGCTCACTGCGGGGGCACACGGCCAAGCGCAGCAGCCTGCCGAGCTCGTACTCGCCGACGTAGTACCCCTCGTACGGCACGGCCTGCGTGCCGGCCGCCATGGTCTCGCACATCACGTTGTACGCCCGCTCGGGCCGTCCCTTGGGGTGCACGAGCGCGAGGGGGGCCGGCCGTCCGGGGTGTCCGTCGATCTCGATTGTGGCGTCAGTGACGATCAGGTCGCCCGCTCGGGCGGCGGCTGCGGCTTCCGGCGCATTCAGGCGCTGCAGTACGGCGGGCAGGAGCGTACGCCCCGGTACGAACTCGGCGCTGCGAACCGAGTTGCCCATCGTCTGCTCATGGGCAATCAACGGCCGCCGCAGCACCAGTCGCAGATCGGCGATCTCCCAGCCGACCACCGTACGGCCCGCTGAAGGTGCCACCACGGGTGCGGGAGTCGGCTCCGGCACCTGGGGCGGATGGTCGCGACCCTGGAGCCAGCGCCAGTCGGCGGCCAGACCGCCCACGTCGAGCCGGCACCGTCCGGCACCGCGCCGGCGCTTTCCACCGATTCCCTCGACGAGCCGTGCGGCGGCATGGAGCAGGGCTGTCGCACAGTGCACCTGGTCGTCGGTCAGCCGCCAACTGTCGGCGATCTCCGCGGTGCCCACGAGTACGGCGCCTCCCCGAGCCATCTCTTCGAAGCGCAGCATCCCGTCCGCCGCGCTGCCCGTTTCACGGTCGATGGCGACACCGGGCTTGACGAACGTGGCCGACTGCCGCA
>KL568590.1:12686-13632 GCA_000715605.1 Streptomyces speibonae
GCCGCAGCAGCGGCTTCTCCCGCAGTGCCGCCGTCACGACTGCCGGGAAGTGCAGGCTGTCCAGGTGCAGCGCTGCCGGACGCGGGGGCCCGTGGTGGGTTCCTTCGATGACACCCCGCGCCTCCAGCGCGGGCTGGGTGCCGAAGAGCCAGTCGAGCCAGGAATGCCAAGGGCCGCGCCGGCCGCCGTCCAGCGCGTACACGACGGTCTCGCAGCCGTCGCGCCAGACTCCCGCGAGTGTCTTGGCCGGCACGAAGGGGAGGCCGTCGGGGTCGCGTTGGACAGCGCGGTCCAGGAAGCCGTGCCGGCCAGTGCCGCTTCCCACGTGCCAGTCACTGAGCATCGTCACGGAAAGCCGGAGTCGGGTCACGGTGTCCTCCCTTCGACGAGGAACGCTGCCGCGTCGAGTGCGTCGAGGAATCCGGTGATCTCGGACCCCGATCCGGTCTCGCGCCAGAACAGACTCCCCTGGCCCTCATCGAGTTGCTCGAGGTCCGGGTAACGCGGAAGAAGGCTTCCGAACCGCGCGTCGGCGACAGAACGGCCGAGGAAGAGGGCCTGTCTGAGGTCGTGGAGTTGGGAGGCGGGAAGGTGCCGCTCTCCTTCGTCGTCCCGGGCAGCGAGCGCAGTCACGCGCCGGGTCAGATCGCCCCACCGACGCCCGCGAGTCCACTGGCACTCCTCCGGCACGTCGGAGACCACATAGGGCTGCGCGTTGATGTGTGCGGCGTCCGGTCCCGTGCCGCGGGCGCGGATCCGATCGAGATCGGCTTCCGAACTGTCGTACAGCACATGGAAAGAGAGGGCAGAGCAAGGACCTTCAACAGCGTTCTTGACGTGCTTGGCCTCCAGCATCAGGTCGTATGCCAGATCGCGGGACGCCGAGAACGGGAAGTGCGGCTTGACGATGGCCACGCCCGCGCACGCGGACAGGCCACGCTTGCCC
>KL568590.1:13847-14366 GCA_000715605.1 Streptomyces speibonae
CAGGCCACGCTTGCCCTGCCGTGACAGCGGCCCGACGAGATCGCGTGTCATCGCGGTCCGCTTCTCGAACGCCCTCAGATACGCCTCGGTGAAGGGAAGCGCCCAGTCACCCGAGCACAGGGCGACCAGGTCGTCGCCTCCGAGGATCAACGGCAGCAGGGGCACCGGACCGTGCTCCAGCCGGGCGCCCAAGCCCTCGAGTGCGTGTACGGCGTCAGCGAACGCGTCCCTGGCACAGCTCTGCAGCGTCGCTGAGAACGTCCGCAGAGTGTCGGCGTACTGGCGGTTCGACCGGTCCTCGACGCACGCCTCGAAGTTGCCGAACACCGGCCCCAGACCGTTTCCGTCCGCGTAGACGACGCCCACCCACTCGGCGTGGTCATTGAGGTGGTCGACGACCTGCGCCAACTCCCGCGTGGTCACACCGGCCAGCTTCGCGAGCCGCTGCAAACCGTCGCCTTCGGTCTGACGGCCGTAGGCCCGCCATTTTGCGCGGCTCCTGTCTCTTATACACATCTC
>KL568590.1:14569-15303 GCA_000715605.1 Streptomyces speibonae
CAGCCACACCATGGACTCGGCGGGAAGCCCCGTACTCGCGCAGCCCGCAACCACCGGCAACCGCAGGAACCTGGCATCGGGACCGGGAAGGGCAGTCCGCACCGGTGCGAGGCGTTCCGCGGTCCGGCCGAGCGACGCGTGCAGCGCTCCCTCGGCCGACCAGTCGAACGGCTCGCCGACCACGCCGCACACTTCCAGCCCCGGGGCATCGCGCAGCGCCGCCGTCGTGACGGCACGGACGAGGTTGCGCGCAGATGTCTGGTCCCGCACCAGCACCTTGGCCGTTCCGGCTCCGGTCTCGAGGATCTCCACCGGTTCGGTTTCGATGCGCCAGCGGTCCTCGAAACCCGGGAAGAGATCTTCGACCGCTGTGCGCACCCAGGTGCGTTCCAGGTACGTGATCAGCTCCGAAGCACCCGCTATCTCCCTACGCTTGTTCGTCACGAAGATGAAACGGCTGATGTTCCACGCCTCGAACACCACCAGGTGAACCTGCACGCTGCCCCCGCCCGACTCAAGCCACCTCAGGGCCCCGCATTCGGCTGCGAAGCGCCGTCGCGTCGTCGGAACCATTAGCATTCTGACCGCCCTGACACGCAAGCAACTTCGTCAGATATGGCCAGAAGGAGCGACCACCGTGTCAGCGGCAAGCACCTCGGGTGAACAATCCGTGGGAAGGTGAGCAGATCGGGTGAAGAGCGGAAGTGGCGGCGCTCTCGACGCTGGTTCTGGAT
>KL568590.1:15523-17162 GCA_000715605.1 Streptomyces speibonae
GGCCTAACGCCGTGAGGAGGACCCGCTTGCGCAGCAGGTCGAAGTTGGCCCGGCCGAACATCTGCCGCTTCAGCATCTTGATCTTGTTGTTGTGGCCCTCGACGGCGCCGGAGCTGTAGGGGAGGCTGAGTCCGGCGACGACCGCGTCGCGGTCCTGGCCGATCCCGTTGACGAAGCCGTGCAGGGCGGGCAGGTCGTCGGCCTGAACGCGCTCGATCCACTTGTCGAGGTCCTGGCCTTGGCGGTTGTTCATCAGCTCGGCGAAGGCACGCACGTGCCTGGCGGTTCGGTCGAGTTCGGGACAGCGGGCGAGGATCGTCTTGAGCCGCTGTTCCTGGTCGTCGTCGAGACGGTCGGGGCGGCGGGTGAGCCAGCCGGTCACGTCCCGCACGGACGGGGCTTTGCGGGGCGGATCGTCGTGGGGAAGGGCTTCGCGGAGCCGCTGCACGTACTTCTTCACGACGCTCTCGCCTCCGGGATAGCCGCGCTCGCGGAGTTCCTCGAACAGTCGGCGGGCGACGGTACAGCCCTCCGTCCACCGCTGGTGCAGGTAGGGCTTGTAGGGATCAAGGATGCTGGACCGGCCGGTCCAGCGGCCGACCAGGAGCTCGTCCGCGGTGGCCGCGTGGGCGAGACGGCGGACGGTGTTGCGGGCCAGACCGAGCCGCCGGGCGATGGGCCGCAGCCCGAGCCCTTCGTCCAGGAGGACGTGGACGGCCGCGTGCTGCTCGCGGACCCTGTCGGACAGGCGGCCGGACTGCCGTGGCTCGCCTGCGGAACGTGATGCCAGGTCTGTGATCTGTTCGGCCGGTGCGGGACGAACCGGGCCTGGCTCCTCCGGCTCGCGCAGCGGGGCACGGTGCTGGATGACCGTTTTCTCGACGGCCTCGACCAGGTTCTTCCAGATATGCCACCGGTCCGCGACATGGACTGCGTCCGGGGCGCCGAGCCGCCCGGCTTCGGCGTAGGCGGCGGAGCGGTCTCGGCAGATCACCTCGACACCGGGGTGGCCGGTGAGCCACCGGGCCACCGTCGAGATTTCCCGGTCGGGCAGCAGATCGACCGGAGTGCGGGTCTCGATGTCCACCAGGATCGTGCCGTAGTTGTGCCCCTTGCGTAGCGCGAACTCGTCGACCCCGAGCACCCGCGGCGTGTGCACATCGGGCTCCGGCAGGCGGCGTATCAGCCGCAAGAGCGTCGATCGGCTCGCCCGGACCGCAAGCGTGTCCGCTAGGCGGGCGCCGGCCCGGCCCGCCAGCATCACCGCTACCTGTTGCAGCACCGTCTGCAGCCCGGTGCTTCGCCTCCCGTGCCGGAAGGTCAGCCCGTCCACCTGTTCGGCGAACGTCGCCTGTGAACAGGACCGTTCGCGGCAACGGAACCGCCGGACCTGTAACTCGACGACCACCGGTCGACCGCCCACCGCGCTGTCCGCGAGCCGACGTACGTACCGGCTGTGCACCCGGGCCGATGCCGTCCCACAGGTGGGACACACCGCCCGCTCCGCTGATGCGCGGGCCCGAACGACCACCAACTCGCCGTCGGGCACGACGCTTTCGATCACAACACCTTCGACCTGGTGGAACCACAGGTCCTGGAGGAGGACATCACCCACGGCCGTTCATGATCGCGGTTGTGG
>KL568590.1:17420-17677 GCA_000715605.1 Streptomyces speibonae
TCCAGAACCCGAACGCTGACCCTCTGACGGCGGATCAAAAGTGACCCACTTGGTGATCTTCGTCTGACTCCGGCCTTGGTGATCAAGGTTAGGAGGGAAGGTGATCCTCGTGGAGGACTGGGCAGAGATCCGCCGGCTGCACCGGGCCGAGCAGATGCCGATCCGGGCGATCGCACGGTATCGGGGCATCTCGAAGAACACCGTCAAGCGGGCCTTGGCCAGTGACCGGCCGCCGCAGTACCAGCGCTGTCTCTTAT
>KL568590.1:17929-21931 GCA_000715605.1 Streptomyces speibonae
GTCGAGGTGCAGATCCGGGAACTGCGGCCCGCCTATGTCCCCATCGATCCGGTTCCCCCGCCCTGCGGCCGCACCCTCGACGGAGGGATCAACGGCTTCGCGATCTCCCACAACCCGTCCGGAACGATCCAACTCCACGTACCCCGCCCCATGCCGAGCTCAACGACGCCTCACCACGTGGGACACGCTCTAAGGTGAGGAGGTGACCGACCGCAACGAGCGCCCCCTGGCCGTGTTCGACCTCGACAACACCCTCGCCGACACGGCGCACCGGCAGAGGTTCCTGGAGCGCAGGCCCCGCGACTGGGACGCCTTCTTCGCCGCCGCCCCGCAGGATCCCCCGCTCGAGGAGGGCATCGCGCTGGTGCGGCACCACGCGCGGGAATGCGAGATCGTCTATCTCACCGGGCGGCCCGAGCGCTGCCGGCGCGACACGGTGGACTGGCTCACCGCCCAGGAGCTGCCCGAGGGGGAGCTGTACATGCGCGGCAACGCCGACCGGCGGCCCGCCCGGCACACCAAACTGGCGATCCTGCGCCGCCTGGCGCGCACCCGCGAGATCCGCGTGTTCGTGGACGACGACGAACTCGTCTGTCTGGACGCCCGGCGGGCCGGTTTCACCGTCGTCCAGGCCCGCTGGACGGCCCCCTCAGGGGAGCTGAAGGACGCTCAGGAGCGCCAGGGACGGACCTGAGACCCCGGCAGGCTCACTCCGTTCCCTCCAGGCGGAAGCCGACCTTCAGCCCCACCTGCCAGTGCGCGATCCGCCCGTCCTCGATCTGGCCGCGCACCTGGGTCACCTCGAACCAGTCCAGATTGCGCAGCGTCTGCGACGCGCGCTCGATGCCGTTGCGTACGGCCTTGTCGACGCCGTCGGGCGAGGTTCCGACGATCTCCGTGACCCGGTAGGTGTGGTCCGACATGCTGCTGCTCCTCTCCCCGGCGGACGCCCGCGCACGGTGCACCGCCTGTGTCACACGTCACTCCACCGTGCCCCACCGTGCGGCGGAGCGCGAGGCGTCGGCACCGTTCGCCTGACAGCTTGACCCCGGGCATTGGTACATACCAAGATGCTGATCACCCGCCCGAGCTTCCGCTCGCCCCCCACGTCGGGCCCCTCCCTGTCCAGCCCCTCCAGACAGAAACAGGTCCCCGTGAGACGCCGTCTGCTCGCCCTCGTCTGCGTGTCCGCCTCCCTTCTCAGCGGATGCGGAATGCTGTCCGACAGCGCCGCGGAACAACGCAAGGTCACCGTCTGGTTAATGCAGAACAGCACATCGCAGGAGTATCTGGACCGCTTCACCGAGGACTTCGAGAGCGAACACCCGGAGATCGACCTCGACATCCGTATCCAGGAGTGGATCGGCATCGGCGAGAAGGTGCAGAAGGCGCTGAAGACCAAGGCACCGGAGGGGCCCGACGTCATCGAGGTCGGCAACACCCAGGTCTCCACGTACGCGGAGGGGGACCGGCTGCTCGACCTCACCCTGGAGTCCCTGCGCGACTGGGGCCGCGACGACTGGCTCCCCGGCCTCGCCGACCCCGGCCAGTGGGGGTCGCAGCAGTACGGCATCCCCTGGTACGCGGCCAACCGCGTCGTCATCTACCGCAAGGACCTCTTCCGCGAGGCCGGCATCACCGACCCGCCGGAGACCCAGGACGAGTGGCTCACCGTCACCGAGAAGCTCAACAGCGGCGGCAACCAGGGCATCTACCTGGCCGGGCAGGACTGGTACACCCTCGCCGGGTTCATCTGGGAGGAGGGCGGTGAGCTCGCCACGGAGGATGACGGCACCTGGCGCGGCGCGCTCGACAGCGAGGCCGCGCTGCGCGGCATGGACTTCTACCGCCGGCTCCAGGCGCTCGGCGAGGGACCGGCCGACTCCGACGAGGAACACCCGCCGCAGGCGGGCGTGTTCGCCGAGGGCAAGGTCGCCCAGATCGTGGGAGTCCCGGGACTGGCACAGGCGATCGTCAAGGCGAATCCGGCCCTGAAGGGCAAGCTGGGCTACTTCCCCCTCCCGGGCAAAACCGCCAAGCGGCCCGGTGCCGTCTTCACCGGTGGCTCCGACCTCGTCGTCCCGGCGAAGACCGACGTCAGGGACGACGCGGTGGAGGTCGTCGCCGCGCTCACCGGCGCCCGCTGGAACACCGAGCTGGCGCGCACGATGAACTACGTCCCCAACAAGACGAGCCTCGCCGACTCGGTGTCGGGGGACGAGGGCCTCGAGGCCATGGCGGCCGGAGCCGCACAGGGCCGGGCGACCCCCATCACCCCCCAGTGGAGCGCGGTCGAGGCGGACAACCCGATCAAGGAGTACATGACCAAGGTGCTCACCGGATCCGACCCGGCCACGGAGGCCGAGCGCGCCGCCCGGCGCATCACCGAGGCCCTGGCCTTCTGACGGGCCCGCCCGCCTCAGCGGGCGACGCTCAGGGACAGGGCGAAGCGCTCCTCCCGGTCCGTCCACCACCGGGCGAGCTCCAGTCCGGCGGCGGAGAGTTCCCTGCCGACTCCCTGCCGCCGGAACTTCGCCGACACCTCGGTGCGCAGATCCTCGCCCGCCGCGAAGTCCACGGCGAGTTCCAGGGCGGGGATCTTCACCGTCTGCGCGGTACGGGAGCGCAGCCGCATCTCGATCCACTCCCTGCGGGCGTCCCACAGCGCGACATGGGCGAAGGCGTCCGGATCGAAGTCGGCGCCCAGTTCCCGGTTGATGACGTGCAGGACGTTCTTGTTGAACGCGGCCGTCACCCCGGCCGCGTCGTCGTACGCCCGGACCAGCACCCGCTCGTCCTTCACCAGGTCCGTGCCCAGCAGCAGGGCGTCGCCCGGGGCGAGCAGGGCGCGGACGGAGGCGAGGAACGCGGCCCGCTCGACGGGCAGCAGATTGCCGATGGTGCCCCCGAGGAACGCCACCAGCCGCGGCCCCGGGGTCTTTGGCAGCGTCAGCCGGGCGGTGAAGTCGGCGATGAGCGCGTGCACCTCGAGGCCCGGCCGCTCGGCGGCCAGCGCCTGCCCGGCCTGCGTCAGGGCGCTCTCGCTGACGTCGACGGGAACGTAGGTGTGCAGGCCGGAAAGCGCGTCGAGGAGATATCGCGTCTTCTCCGAGGAGCCCGAGCCCAGTTCGACCAGGGTACGGGCGCCGGACGCCTCGACGATCTCCCCGGCGCGGGCGCGCAGGATCTCCCGCTCGGCTCGGGTCGGGTAGTACTCGGGCAGCTCGGTGATCTCCTCGAACAGCTCGCTGCCCCGGGCGTCGTAGAACCACTTCGGCGGCAGCGTCCTGGGGCTGCCCGTCAGGCCCTCGCGGACGTCGGCGCGCAGGGCGGCGCCGGTGGCGTCCTCGGGCAGGGTGCGGGTGAGGCGGAACGGACTCACGTGCGGGGCTCCCTCGAAGGTACGGGCGCGCCGGCGGACGTCAGGGGGTCGCCGGGCTCCTTGAGCGGGGTCAGCAGGACGTCCGTGCCGCTCGCCGTGAGCAGGGTCCGGTCGGGGACCTCCGACCAGTGCGGATCGTCGTCGTAGGGTTCGGAGGCCACGACGGTGCCGCCGCCGGGCCGGGCGAGGTACCACAGCGTGTCGCCCCAGGCGGTCGCGGTGACCGTGTCGCCGTTGGTGAGCAGCAGGTTGAGGCGGGCCCCCGGGGCCGCCTCGGCGACCTCAGCGACCGTGTCGGCGAGGGCCTGGCCCTCGTCGTCACCGGCCCGCAGCCGGGCCAGCACCAGGGCCCACACGAACGCCGAGTCGTTGCGGGCCTCCAGCGACAACACGTCCTCGGCGGACAGGGTCGCCACCAGCGGCGCGAGCGAACCCGGCCAGCCCGGCACCGCCCCGTTGTGGCTGAACAGCCAGGTCCCGGCCGCGAACGGGGCCGCCGCCGCCTCGGCATCGGCCCCGGACAGCGTCGCGTCGCGTACGGCGGCGAGCAGCGCGCGGGTGCGCACGACCCGGGCCAGGTCCGCGAACGACAGGTCCGCCCAGACGGGCCCCGCCCTGTC
>KL568590.1:22173-23877 GCA_000715605.1 Streptomyces speibonae
CCCAGGACTGCCGGTACAGGGCGTGCGGGGGCCGCACGAGCAGTTCGCCGAGCGGCTCCTCGGGCCCCGTATAGGCCACATGACGGCACATCAGACGGCCTCCGAGCGCGCGGTGCGGAACCCGGAGAAGATCTGCCGCCGGATCGGGTGGTCCCAGTTGCGGAAGGTGCCCCGGCAGGCCACCGGGTCGACGGCGAACGAACCGCCGCGCAGCACCTTGTACTGCGGACCGAAGAACACCTCCGAGTACTCCTTGTACGGGAACGCGCGGAAGCCCGGGTACGGCGCGAAGTCGCTCGACGTCCACTCCCACACGTCACCGATCAGCTGCCGCACCCCGAGCGGCGACTCACCGGCCGGATAGCTCCCGGCGGGCGCCGGACGCAGGTGCCGCTGGCCGAGGTTGGCGTGCTCGGGGCCGGGGTCGGCGTCGCCCCAGGGGTAGCGCATCGAACGGTCACCGGCCGGGTCGTGACGGGCCGCCTTCTCCCACTCCGCCTCGGTGGGCAGCCGGCGCCCGGCCCAGCGGGCGTAGGCGTCGGCCTCGTACCAGCACACGTGCAGCACCGGCTCGTCGGGCGGCACCACCTCGGTGACCCCGAACCGGCGCCGCAGCCACTGCCGGCCGTCCCGGCGCCAGAACAGCGGCGCGGTGATCGAGTTGCGCCGGATGTGGGCCCAGCCCTCTTCGGTCCACCAGCGGGGCTCGGCGTAGCCGCCGTCCTCGATGAACGCCTGGTACGCGGCGTTCGTCACCGGTGTGGTGTCGATGCGGAAGGGGGCCACTTCCCGCCGGTGCGCGGGCCGTTCGTTGTCCAGCGCCCAGGGCTCGTCCGAGGTGCCCATGGTGAACGGGCCGCCCGGCACGAGGACCTCCGCCGGGCCCGTGAACACCGGGGCAGGATCCGGGTCCGGCGCGGTCAGGGCCCGCGGTCCCCGGCGCAGCTGATGGGTGATGAGCATGGTCTCGTCGTGCTGCTGCTCGTGCTGGGCGATCATGCCGAAGGCGAAGCCCGCCTCCGTCAGCCGCGTCCCGTCGAACGCGGTGGCCTCCAGTACGTCCAGGGCCCGGCCGCGCACGTCGGCGGCGTACCTGCGGGCCTCCTCCGGCGGCAGCAGCGGCAGGCTCGGACGCTGTGCGCGCGGGTGCTCGAAGGCGTCGTAGAGGCCGTCGATCTCGGGCCGCAGCGCCTCCTGGCCGGCGACGGCCCGCAGCAGCCACTGCTCCTCCTGGTTGCCGATGTGGGCGAGGTCCCACACCAGCGGCGACATCAACGGCGAGTGCTGCGCGGTCAGATCGGGCGCCTCCACACAGCTCGTGAGCAGCGTCGTGCGGTCCCGTGCGGTGATCAGCGAGGCGACCGCGCGCTCGCGCAGGGCTTCGGCGTCGAGGGCGTGGTCGGTCATGAGGAGATGTCCTTCCCGTGCGTGGGGGTGGTGCGAGTGGCCCGGGCCGCCGTCCGCAGCGCGTCGAGCGTGTCGTGGGCCGGGCAGCGGCCCCGGGCGACATAGCGGTCCCGGTACGCCGCGACGGCGTCGACGACCTCGGTGGCCGCGCCGATCCGGGGGAGTGCGCGCAGCGCCGCCTCGAAGCACACGGCGGCCACCTCGCGCAGCTCCGGGTCGGCCAGTCCGACCCGGGCGGCGTCCCGCCAGAGCGGATTGTGCGGGGCGGGCATGCCGTGCGTCCGCTCGGCCAGCGGC
>KL568590.1:24095-25054 GCA_000715605.1 Streptomyces speibonae
GTCGTCGAACAGCGCCGCCGTCACGGCCAGCGGCACGATCCAGCCGTCGTCGCCGGGCTGCGCGTCGATCATGCGCAGCTCCAGATGGCCGCGCGGTCTGACCGGCGGGAACAGCGTGGTCACGTGGTAGTCGAGGTCCTCCCGGGTGGGCGGCCGCGGCACCCGGGACCGGGTCCACTCCCGGAAGGTGAGTCCCTCGGGCACCTGCCACGGACCGTCCCCGTCGCGCACGCACATCACGGGCGCGTCCAGCACGTGCCGGGCCCAGACGGCGCGCGGGTCGGCGTCCAGTACGGGGCCGCCCGCCCGGCCGGTGCCGATCTGCGCCCAGCGCAGCTGGCGGGTGGACAGCCAGCCGGTGGGCCGGCCGCCGGCGACGGGGGAGTTGGCGAACACGGCGACCAGGACCGCGCCCAGCTGGTGCGCCAGCCACCAGCGCCGCACATGGCCGAGGGGTCCGGGCTCCTCGTGGCCGGCGTCCACGCACACCTGCACGGAGGCGGAGGTGCACATCATGGCGCGGCCGGCGGGGCCGGTACGGTCGAGACAGGCCTCCATGGCGTCGTAGCGCGGTTCGCGCAGAAAGCGGCGGGGAGTCTGCCAGGGGTCGTGACCGAGGCCCACGAGGGCCAGTCCGTCCCGGCGCAGCACCGCGCGGACGGCGTCCAGGTCGGCGGAGACGGTGGCGACGCACTCCATCAGGGAGGCGGCGGGCGGCGAGCTCAGCTCCAGCTGGCCGCCGGGCTCAACGGTGAGCGCCGACCTCAGGGGCACGGTGCGCAGAGCGGCGTAGGCCGCTTCGAGCCGTTCGGGTGACACGGGGAGCCGCGGGTCCCGCAGCTCGTGGACGAGCCATTCCACCTCGACGCCTGTGCGGCGCGGTGGTCCGGTCTTGAAGCAGATGCCCCGCACCAGGGCGTCCACCTCGGCTTCTGTGACGGCGGTGTGCGGCCGGGTAC
>KL568590.1:25268-32807 GCA_000715605.1 Streptomyces speibonae
TGTGCGGCCGGGTACAGCCGCCTGCCGAATCGGACATGTCGGGATCCTCCTGAGAAGTCCACCATGTCGTCGGCCCGGAGGTTCCTCCCGGCCGACAGCAACCCGTCCACCCAAAACCCTCGCGTCGCCCGGCACAAGAGTGCCCGGCGTGACGTCCCGGTTCGGTCATCCTCTCCTCAGGCCTGCCGCCGGGCCCCTTGCCGCCCGCCGCCCGGTCCGCCACGGGTGGAAACTCCGTTGCGCCGCCTCACCAGCATCACCCACGATGCGTGCGTGAGCACGACGAGGGGGAACGAGCGGCGCGCGGTCACGGCGGCTACGGGGGTGGCGCCGTGAGCGCTCGCTTGCGCGGTATGGCCCGCGAGACCGAGGAGATCGTGGCGGCCGGGGCCTACCGTGCGCCCGGCGGTCACGAGGTGTCCCTCGCGGCGGCGATCGGGGCCGCGGCCGACGGCACGCGGATGTTCGGGCCGGATCCGGTCCCGGTCCCGTCCTTCCGCCCGGTGGAGACCCGGTTCGAGGTCACCGGGGAGAGCAGCCTGCGGGCCGCCCGCCGCCTCGAAGGCCCCGTGGCCGTCCTGAACTTCGCCTCCGCCCGCAACCCCGGCGGCGGCTACCTCAACGGCGCGCAGGCCCAGGAGGAGGCGCTGTGCCGCTCCTCCGCGCTGTACACCTGTCTGCTGCGGGCCCCCGGCTTCTACGACCACCACCGCGCCCACCGCGATCCGTTCTACTCGGACCGGGTGATCCACTCACCGGCCGTGCCCGTCTTCCGCGACGACCGCGGCCGCCTGATGGACGAACCGTTCACGGCCGGTTTCCTCACCTCGCCCGCCCCCAACGCCGGCGTGATCCTGCGCTCGGCGCCGGAGCGCGCGCCACAGGTGCCGGCGGCCCTGAGGACACGGGCCGAGCGGGTGCTGGAGACCGCGGCCGCCCACGGCTACCGGCGGCTGGTCCTGGGCGCCTGGGGCTGCGGGGTGTTCCGCAACGACCCGGCTCAGGTGGCGGCGGCGTTCCGCGGACTGCTGGAGCCGGGCGGGCGCTTCGCGGGGGCCTTCGCGCACCTCGTCTTCGGCATCCTGGACCGCACCCGAGACAGCGCGGTCCGCGCCGCCTTCGAGCGTGCGTTCGCCCCTCTGTCGTCCGGCCCTTCGGCGGTCAGCTCCAGCCGTACCGCTCCCGCAGCCGCTGACGCACGAGGTTGAACCGCATCCGGTCCAGGGCGCACGCCTCCCGCCGCATCCCCTCCTCGTGCAGCCGCAGCACCCGGGCCACGTCCACCCACGAGTCGCGGCCCGACCGGTCCCACGGCCCGCTGCCGATCGCCACCCACTCCCGGTCGCCCTCGCGCCGCCTGCTGGACAGCTGTACCGCGAGGAACGTCCCGCCCGCCTCCCGGGCGACGACGAGCACCGGACGGTCCTTGCCCCGGCCGTCGTTCTCCTCGTAGGGCACCCAGGTCCAGACGATCTCCCCGGGGTCGGGATCGCCGTCGTGCTCGGGCGAGTACTCGGTGCGCACCCGGCCCACCTCATGGGGTGCGGCCTCGACGGTGGCGGAGGGGCCGTAGCGGCCCGGGGCGTTCTCAGGGCTGTAGGCGGTCACACGCGTACCGTACGGCACACCCGCCGCACGCCGTCCGGAGCCCTCGCGGCCGGCGGATCAGCAGGGCACGCCGGTGAGTTCGCGGCCGGTCACCATCTCGGCGTCGATCCGGACGAACACGCCGTCCCGCATGGGCATCCAGGACCGGGGGCCGGTCCGCAGCAGACGCTCGTGCTCCGCCGGATCGGTGACCACGGCCGCGCGGCCGGTGACGACCACGCTCCAGCCGGCCCGGCGCTCGGGGTGGAAGTCGTCGGCCTCGAAGGCGACCACCACGCCGTCGATCGCCCGCACCAGATCGGACGCGGCCGAGGTGCGCAGCACCACGGCGGAGTCCGTGTCCAGGGAGAAGTTGACCGGCAGGACCGCGGGCAGCGCCTGCCGGGTGTAGACGACCCGGCCGACCGGTGCCTTGGCCAGCAGGCGCAGGCACTCCTGCCGGTCGAGCACACGGAAGCCATCGCTGTGGATCATTCGTCCATCGTCGGCGACCGCACCCGCCGGTGCTAGGGCCGGACGGCCCTGATGGCCACCGGGCCGGTGGGTCCTCGCCGTCCCGCGAGCGCGTCCACGGAGCCGGTGGGCCCGCGCCGTCCCGCGAGCGCGTCACCGGGGCCGGCCGGCCCGCCCCGGCCCGCGAGCGCGTCGACCGGGCCCGGCAGCCCGACCCGGCCGGGCAGCGCGCCGAGGAGGGCGCCGGCCGGGCGGCCGTCGCCGGCGCTGCCGTACACCTCGAATCCGTTGAGCCCGAGCGGATGGGAGCTGGAGCGGCGCAGGGACGTCAGCCGCACCCAGCGGCCCCGGACCGGGTGGGCCGGCTGGATGTTCACCACCCCTCCGGTCCCGGCGATGGTGTGGTAGACGCTCGTCCACTCCGCCCGGTCGGGGCTGACCTCGACGACGAACTCGAGCGGATAGCTCGACCGGACCGGCCTGGCGGTCGTGCCGCCGTGCGGGTGGCCCGCGGCGGGCGGGGCGAACAGCGGGTCGCTCGCGTCGCCCTCGAAGGTGAGGCGGATCCAGTCGATCCCGCACACGGCCCGCAGGTCGACCGCGACCGACTGCGGATCGCCCGTTGGTGGTTCCTTCATGAGCGTGGTGTCCCATCGGAGATCAGCGGCGGCACGCGCCCGAACCGGCCTCGCCCGCCCGTCGTGCCGAACAGTATGACAACGTTGCCAAAGGCTGTGACGCGAGAGGTCTTCTGTCAAGTACCGCGCCGCCATGTCTGACCCGCCTTTGCAGGTGGAACCCTGGTGGCATGGGCAAGACCGCGCTGATCGTCATCGACATGATCAACACCTACGACCACCCCGACGCCGAACTCCTGCTGCCGTCCGCCGAGGCGGTCGTACCGGTCGTCTCCGCCCTGCTGGAACGGGCACGGCGCAAGGACGTCCCGGTCGTCTACGTCAACGACAACTTCGGTGAGTGGCGCTCCCACCACGGGGAACTGCTCGACAAGGCGCTGGCCGGACCGCACGCGCGCCTCGTGGAGCCGCTGCGGCCGGACGACTCCTCCCTCTTCGTCGTCAAGGCCCGGCACTCGATCTTCTTCGAGACCCCGCTGGGCTATCTGCTCGCCCAGCAGGGCATCGACCGGCTGGTGCTGTGCGGCCAGGTGACGGAGCAGTGCGTCCTGTACTCCTCGCTCGACGCGCACATCCGGCACCTCGACGTGGTCGTCCCGCGCGACGCGGTCGCCCACATGCACGCCGACCTCGCGGACGCGGCCCTGCGGATGATGGAACGCAACATGGGCGCGCGCGTGTGCGACAGCGACGACCTCTGGAACTGACGCCCGCGTGCCCGGCCGAGGCCCGACACTGTCCCCATGAGCCGTACGTCCGTCCCGCCCGTGCTCCGCCCCTACCTGGACGAACTGGTCCGCCGCACCCGCGCCGCCTGCGGCCCGCACCTGGTGAGCGTCCTGGCCGTCGGATCCCTCGCCCTCGGCGACTACCGCCACGGACGCAGCGACATCGACGTGACGGTCGTGGTGGACGACTCCCTGCCGCACCGGTCGCTGCCCGGCCTGGCCCGGAACCTCACCCACCCCGCCCTGGACTGCCCCGCCGCCGGGCTGGAACTGGTGGTGTACCCCGCCGGGTTCGCCGCCCGTCCGTCCGACGCGGCCGGATACCTCATGGACCTCAACACCGGGCCGTCCCTGCCCGAGCGGGTCAGCCACGACGCCCGGGAGTCCCACGCCTTCTGGTACGTGCTCGACCGCTCCCTCGCACACCAGGCCGGCCTCGCGCTGTACGGCGGGCCGGCCCGCGAGGTGATCGCCGCACCCCGGCGGTCCGCCGTCCTCACCGCGCTCCGCGCCTCCGTGCGGGAGCACGCCGAGGGCGAGGGCCACGCGGCCGACAACCGCGTCCTCAACGGCTGCCGCTCCGTCGTGTACTGCCGTACGGGGCACTGGTTCCCCAAGCGCAGGGCGGCCGGGATCGTCGCCGCCTCCGAGACGTACTTCGCGCCGCTGCTCACCGAGGCGCTGCGCAGCTTCGAACGCCCCCGGGAGTCGGCGCTCGCCCTGCCGGGGGAGGAGGTGGGGGAGTTCCTGGCCTGGGCTGCGGGCCGGGTGGACGAGGCCGTCGAGGCGGAGGGCGGCCGGGGCGGCACCCCGCGCTGACCGGCTCTCCGCCCTTGGCGGCGGACTTCGCGATCGCACAGCACCGAACGGCCGAGAACAGGCCGGGCAGCCGGTTCTCGGCTCGACAGGGTTCCACCACCCTGTCTAGGCTCGACGGCGCGGCATCGCGTGCCGGTCACCGGCCGGGTGAGGCATGGAGGCGCCGCGGATGCCCGTGGAGGCATTGCCTTGTCCGTCGAGTTCAACCACACGATCGTTCTCTCCCGTGACCGGGAGAAGTCCGCCCACTTCCTCGCCGGGATCCTCGGCCTCGAGGTCGGCGAACCCACCGGGATGTTCCTCCCGGTGACCACCGCCAACGGCGTCACCCTGGACTTCGCGGCGGTCGACATCGACATCCCGGTACAGCACTACGCGTTCCTCGTCTCCGAGGAGGAGTTCGACGCGGTTCTCGCCCGGCTCGTGGACGCCGGGGTCCCCATCCAGGCCGACCCGCACGGACAGCACCCCCGCCGCATCAACCGCAACGACGGCGGGCGCGGCGTGTACTTCCGCGATCCGGCCGGCCACGGTCTCGAGGCGATCACCCGCCCCTACGGCACCGACCCGGACTCCCCGCTCAACGGGGTCACCGAAGAGGTCCCCGGGGCCGCCTGACCGCCCCGGCGGACCGGGCGGACGCCGGTTTGAGGTGTGCGCCGCGGGGCTACGCGGCGCACACGGAAGTCAGGCCGGTCACCCGGACCCTGGAGGTGCCATGACCAGGCGGATACGGGACGTGATGTCCGCGGACACCGCGTCCGTCGAGCCCATGACCACGGTGGCGCGGGCGGCGCGCCTGATGCGCGAGCACGACATCGGCGACGTCCTGGTCGCGTACGACTGCGACCTGTTCGGTGTGCTCACCGACCGCGACATCGTGCTGCGGGGCGTCGCCGAGGGGCACGACCCCGAGGTCACGACGGTCGGTGCGCTGTGCACCCGCCCGCCCCTGGTGACCCTCGACCCCGAGGACACCACCGACCACGCCGTCGAGCTGATGCGCCGGCACGCCGTCCGCCGGCTGCCCGTGGTCGAACGCGGGGGCTGTCCGGTGGGCATGGTCAGCCTCGGTGACCTCGCCGCCACGGAGGACCCGCACTCCGCCCTCGCGGACATCAGCACGGCGTCCCCCACCCACTGAGCGCGGGCCCGAGGGGGCGCCGGCGGGACGGAGGGGTCAGGCGTCCATGGTGATCGCGCAGGACCATCCGCACGGTCCGGGGGTGACATGCAGGTCCTCCCAGGTCACCGCCGCCGGCGTGGCACCGGTGAGGCGGACCTGGGACAGGCCGGCGACCGCCAGCCGCACATCGAGGCCGCCCTCCGCCTCGTCCGCCTCCACGTCCACCGGGACCTGACCGTACACATCCAGCCGGTACAGGATCTCGTCCAGCAGCGCGGCCAGCAGATCGTCGTCGCTGGCCGCGCCGAGACGGATGCGCCCCACACCCGTCGGCCGGACCCCGGAGACGTCGGCGAAGGACTCCACCATCGCCGACACCGCCTCCGCCAGACAGTGCTCCCGGCTCGCCGCCCACGCCTCGATCCGGACCTCGTCGTCCCGCGCCACCGCGCGGTGCCCGCTCTCGTCGGGGCGCCGCGCCTGCCCGTAGTCGCCCGTGTCACCGACCATGCCCCCCGACTGCCCGAGCCCCGTGGACCCATGCCCCCGGCCGTGCTTCGGGCGCCGGGGAGCGGGTACGTGGGGTGCGTATCAGGTGCTGAGGTGCCGTCGCCGTGCGGAGGGAGGCATCCGCCATGCGGTTCCGTGATCGCCGGGAGGCCGGCCGCGAACTGGCGGCACGACTGCGGCAGAGGCAGGACGAGGGCGCCCTGCCGGACCCGGTCGTGCTGGCCCTGCCGCGCGGCGGTGTCGCCGTGGCCGCCGAGGTCGCCCGCGCCCTGGACGCTCCGCTCGACGTCCTCGTCGTACGGAAGATCGGCGCCCCCTTCCACGAGGAGTACGGGGTCGGCGCGATGGCCGGTGACGGGGTGCCGCTGTTCGACGAGGACGCCCTGCGGCGGCTGGGCCTGACCGAGTCCGACCTCGCGCCCGTCGTCGAACGCGAGCGCGCCGAACTGCGCCGCCGCGAACAGCTCTACCGCCGGGGCCGTCCCGCTCCGGACCTGCGCGGCCGCTCCGTGATCGTCGTCGACGACGGACTGGCGACCGGCTCCACCGCCCGCGCCGCCCTGCGCTCCCTGCGCGCACAGGGACCCGGCCGGCTCCTGCTGGCGGTGCCCGTCGGCGCGCCCGAGGGCGTGGCGCACATGCGCGCCGAGGCCGACGAGGTGGTGTGCCTGCACGAGCCCGCCGCGTTCATGGCCGTCGGCCAGTGGTACGCGGAGTTCGACCAGCTGACGGACGAGGACGTCCTGGAAGCCCTGCACCAGCGGCAGCCCTAGATGTAGTGCCCCGTGGGGACGGCGCCCTCGGACTGGCCCGGGGTGGGAAGGGCCCGGCGCCGAGGGAGCGGGAGGGGCGACAGGGGCCGGCCGCGCGCCGGTCCGGGCGGTCCAGCGTGCGCGTCGCGCGGGACGTCGCCCGCCGGGACCGGCGTCCCCGCAGCCGGGGACCGGGGAGCCGGCGGGTGGCCGGCAGGCGGAGGCGTGCCGCGGCGGATCGTGCCCGGCGAGGTGCGGCTGCCTCACGATGAAACCCGGACGAAGCGACTACCGAACTGTCGGCTCCCCGCACAGGGCGGCCGCGACACGCGTTGCGTCGCGGCGCGGTCGACGCTGCCCCGACGGGCCCGCTTCAGACCACCGAGTCCGCGCGCAGGGCCGCGATCTCGCCCGGGGTGCGGCCGAGTTCGGTCAGGATCGCCTCGGTGTGTTCGCCCACGGCCGGGACCGGGTCCATGCGTGCGGGCAGGCCCGCGAGGTCGGCGGGCGGGATGAGCGCCGACACCGTCGCACCCGGCACCTCCACCTCGCGCCAGCGGTCGCGCGCGGCGAGCACCGGATGGTCCAGGAAGGCGGGGATGTCGTTGACACCGGCGCAGGCGATGCCGATCGCCTCCAGGTCCTTCAGCAGCTCCTCGGCGTCGTCGCGGGCGAAACGCTCCGCGATGATCACGTTCAGCTCCTCCCGGTGCGCCACCCGGTCCGAGCCGGTCGCGAACCGCGGATCGTCGGTGAGCTCCGGTCGCCCGAGGAACTCCGTGCACAGGGCCGCCCACTCGCGCTCGTTCTGGATGGAGAACAGCACCTCGTGGCCGTCGGCGGCCCGGTAGGTCCCGTACGGGGCGATGGTGGCGTGCTGGGTGCCCAGCCGCGGGGGCTGGCTG
>KL568590.1:33078-33807 GCA_000715605.1 Streptomyces speibonae
GGCTGGCCCATCCACTCGGCCAGCGCCTCGAACAGGGACACCTCCACGGGGCGGACCGTGCCGGTGGTCGCGCGGGTGTAGAGGGCGGTGAGCACACCGCTGTACGCGTACATCCCGGCGGCGATGTCGGCGACGGAGATGCCGGTACGGGCGCTCTCCCGCTCCGTCCCGGTCAGTGACACCAGACCCGTCTGGCACTGCACCAGCAGGTCGTACGCCTTGCGGTCGGCCCACGGCCCGCTCGTGCCGTAACCGGAGATCGTGCAGGGGATCAGCCTCGGGTGGCGGCGGGTGAGTTCGCCGGTCCCCAGGCCGAGCCGTCCGGCGGCGCCCGGTGCGAGGTTCTGCACGAAGACGTCGGCGTCCTGGAGGAGCTGGTGCAGGATGTCCCGGCCCCGCGGGTCCTTGAGGTCCAGGGTGAGGGACTCCTTGGAGCGGTTGAGCCACACGAAGTAGCTGGAGTGGCCGTGCACGGTGGTGTCGTAGCGCCGGGCGAAGTCGCCCTCGCCCGGCCGCTCCAGCTTGATCACGCGGGCGCCGAGGTCGGCGAGCTGACGGGTGGCGTAGGGGGCGGCCACCGCCTGCTCGGCACTGACCACCGTCACCCCGGACAACGGGAGTTCCTGCACGCCCTTGCCTCCTGCCTGCTCCCGTGGCCCCGTTCCCGATCAGTACCGCCGGGGCGGCCGGTCTGTCAACGGCCGCCCCGTGCGTTCACCGGCCGGCCCC
>KL568590.1:34047-35396 GCA_000715605.1 Streptomyces speibonae
TATAAGAGACAGGGTCCACACCGTGCTGCCGGCCGCGGTGCCGTGCCGGGAGACCACCTGGAACGGCTCGGCGTCGTCCGGCCACCCGCAGTACGGGCAGAAGGTGCCGGTCGTCCCCGTGGCGCCGGTGGTGCTGGTCATGGTGACTCCTTGTTCCTCTTGGGACGTTCCTCTTGGGACTCAATCGCCTCGGTGCTTGTCGATTGTCGCGACACATCCAGGGTGCGTTCTCACGTCCTTACACGTCCAGGTTGACTTTGTGCACCTGACCGTGAAGCGTTGCCTACATGATTGATCTGCGCAGGCTGCACGTCCTGAGGGCGGTCGCCCACTACGGAACGGTCACCGCGGCGGCCCGCGCCCTGCACTTCACCCCGTCCGCCGCCTCCCAGCAGATCCGCCAGCTCGCGCGTGACCTCGACGTCGTGCTGCTGGAGCCGCAGGGGCGCGGGGTACGGCTGACCCCGGCCGCGGAGAGTCTGCTGGCACACGCCGACGCCATCCAGGCGCGCTGGGAGCAGGCGGAGCTGGATCTGCGGGCCGATCACGACGCTCCGGCCGGGGTGCTGAGGGTCACCGGGTTCCCGGTGGCGATCTCGGTGCTGCTGGCGCCGATGGCCGCCCGGATGGGCGCGCGCCATCCGCGGCTGTCGGTGCGGATCGCGGAGGCGGGGGTGCCGCAGAGCTTCGACCTGCTGTTCGAAGGGGCGACGGATCTGGCCGTGGTGGAGTCCACGCCGCACAACCCGCCGCTGAGCGACGCGCGGTTCGACCAGCGGCCACTCCTGGACGATCCCTTCGACCTGGTGGTCCCGGCCGGGCACGCGCTGGCCGGTGCGGAGCGGGTCGACCTCGCCGAGGCGGCGCGCGAGCCGTGGATCGCTCCGGTGCCGGAGAGCCCCTGCCGGCCGCATGTGATGTCCGCGTGCGGTGCGGCCGGCTTCTCCCCGGACGTCGTCCATCACGCCCTGGACTGGAACGTCGCCGCCCATCTCGTGGCCCACGGCCTGGGCGTGGCCCTGATCCCGCGTCTGGCCCATCTGACGCCGCATCTGCCGATCACCCGCGTGCGCTGCGCGGGCGACCCGCACCGCAAGCTGCTGACCTGCACCCGCACGGGCGGCCACACCCGCCCCGCGGTGGCGTCGGCGCTCCGTGAACTCCGCACCCTGGCCCCCACGGCGGTCGCCTGACGACGAGGTGACGCCCGGGCCCGCACCGAATCCGTGACCTTTGCGGCGCGGGCGCCGACGGCTCCCGGGCAGGGCGGACGGCCGCGGCCGCCCGCCGACCGCGTTCCGCGGACTCAGCCGTCCGGGGAGGCGCGAGAGGCCCGCGGGACCGGTGGC
>KL568590.1:35590-38337 GCA_000715605.1 Streptomyces speibonae
GCCGGGGTGGCCCCCAGCCTCACGGTGCCTACAGCACCGGGTCGGACCTCGGCTGCCTCGCCGTCGCGTCGGGGGCGAAGGGACACGGCCCGTTGACCCCGAGCCGGCCGTGCGGCCGCTCGCTTGTCGTCGGCGTGTTTGCTGCGGATGTTGGGGTGGGGGTCGGCCGGGCGTGTTTGGCGGGTTGAGGGCCGGGGTTTGCCGGGGGCGCCGGAGGTGGCTGGATGCGGGTGCTTGGGCGGGGCCGCCGGGGGCGGCTGGGCGTGCTGGAGGCGGGTGTTGAAGTGGGGCCTGCCGGGGCGCCGGAGGTGGCTGGATGCGGGTGCTTGGGCGGGGCCGCCCGGGGCGGGTGGGCGTGTTTGATGCGGGTGTTGGGGTGAGGGCCTGGCGGGGTCGGCTGGGCGTGTTGATGCGGGTGTTCGGGCGGGGGGTTGTCGGGGGTGGCTCGGCGTGCTGGAGGCGGGTGTTGAAGCGGGGCCTGCCGGGGCAGCCGGGCGTGGGTGGATGTGGGTGTTCGGGTGGGGCTTCTCCGGGGGCCGTGACCGGGCGGCACCGGCGTGGCCAGAGACGGGTGTTCGGGCGTCGGTGCGTGGCCCTTCCGGGAAGGCCCCGGGTGGCCGGACCCCGCCTTCGGGCGTCGAGGCGGCGCCCGTTCAGGGGCGGCCGGGCCGGTCGGCCCGGGCGCCCGCGCGGAGGCCGTCCATGACGAGGTCCAGGAGCCGGGCCGCGGGAGTCTGCCAGTCGCCTGTGGGGTCGAGCAGCCAGAGACCGCCCATGGCGAGCGAGAGGTCGTCGGCGGTCACCCCCGGGCGGATGGCCCCCGCCTCCTCGCAGCGGCGCAGCAGTCGTTCCGCTGCCTCGGTCACCGGGCGGTGGGCCGGCGTCTCGGCGCTGTCCGGCCCGCTTGTGGCCTGCCGTATGGCCTCGGCCAGTCCTGCCTTGGTCATGGCGAACCGGGCCAGCCGGTCCATCCACTCGCGCAGCGCGCGGTCGGGCTCCGGGACACTCTGCAGCAGCTCCTCCGCGTTGTCGGCGACCTGCTGGATCTCGTGGCGGTAGATCTCCAGGATCAGTGCCTTGCGGCTCGGGAAGTTCCGGTAGAGGGTGCCCTGCCCGACACCCGCCTTCTTGGCGATCACGCTCAGCGGGGTGTCCGCCGAGTGCGTGAGCTCGGCCACGGCCACTTCCAGGATCCGCTCCCGATTGCGCTGCGCGTCCGCGCGCAGCGGTGCGTCCTTCGCGTGCCCCATGCGATGCATCCTCCCCCACGGGCGTGGCCGAAACCCGTCCTTGTTAACCGGACAGCTGTCCACTACGTTCCGGGAGTAGCGGACAGTTGTCCGCTTCCGGTCCATCGTAGCGGCGGAGACGGACTGCCGCGGCCTGCCCCGAGGGTCGGCGCACGCGGTCCTCCGCCCCCGCATGGTCCCGGACGCCCTTCGTTCCGTACAGCCCACCCCCCCTTCTCACGTCATCGACTCATCTCATCCGCCTTCCTGAACCTGAAAGAAGGCTGCTCATGGCCACCCAGCCGTCCGACACCGTCACCCTGAAGATCAACGGCGAGAAGCACACGCTGTCCGTCGACCCCCGCACCACGCTGCTCGACGCGCTGCGCGAGCGCCTTGACCTGACCGGCACCAAGAAGGGTTGCGACCAGGGGCAATGCGGTGCCTGCACCGTCCTGGTCGACGGTCGCCGCACCCTGTCCTGTCTGCAGTTGGCCGTCGCGTCCGAGGACCGCGAGATCACCACCGTGGAAGGGCTCGCCGAGGGGGACCGACTCCACCCGGTGCAGCAGGCCTTCCTCGAGCTGGACGGCTTCCAGTGCGGCTACTGCACCCCCGGCCAGATCTGCTCCGCCGTCGCCGTCATCGAGGAGCACGCCGCGGGCTGGCCCAGCGCCGTCACCGGGGACGTACGGCCGGAAGCGGGACCGCCACCCCTGACGCCCGAGGAGATCAGGGAACGCATGAGCGGCAACCTGTGCCGCTGCGGCGCCCACGTACAGATCGTCGAGGCGGTGGCCCGCGCCGCCGCCGACACCCGCACCGAGGCCGAGGAGGCCGCCGCGTGAAAGAGTTCGACTACCGGCGCGCCGACGACGTGTCCGGCGCGGTGGCCCTGCTCGGCGGCGACCCCGACGCCCGCTACCTCGGCGGTGGCACCAACCTCGTCGACCTGATGAAGGCCGGCGTGGAGCGCCCCGCCCGGCTCGTCGACGTCCGTACCCTCCCGCTGGACGGGGTGGAGGCGACCGACGACGGCGGACTGCGCATCGGCGCCACCGTCACCAACAGCGACCTCGCCGCCCACCCGGTCGTCCGCGCCCGCTACCCGGCACTCTCCCAGGCCGTACTCGCCGGCGCCTCCGGGCAGCTGCGCAACATGGCCACCGTCGGCGGCAACCTGCTCCAGCGCACCCGCTGCGGCTACTTCACCGATGTCAGCGGGCCCTGCAACAAGCGGGTGCCCGGCAGCGGTTGCCCCGCCATCGAGGGCGAGCACCACAACCACGCCGTCCTCGGCGCCTCCGAGCACTGCGTGGCCGTCCACCCCTCCGACATGGGTGTGGCGCTCACCGCCTTCGACGCGGTCGTCTCGTACGAAACCGCCGACGGCACGGGGGAGTTGCCGCTGGCCGACTTCTACCTCCCCGTCGGTGACACCCCGCACCGGGAGACCGCCCTGCCGCCCGGCGCGCTGATCACCGGCGTCACCCTGCCGCCGGCAGGCGTCGCCGCCCG
>KL568591.1:0-257 GCA_000715605.1 Streptomyces speibonae
CACCTGGCGGACCCCCTCGCCGTACCGGAGGCAGCCACCCTACGAACCCTCCTCACCACATAACCGCCCACCCGCCGGCCGGGAGGCCAGGCCCCCGGCCCGCCCGGACCCGCGCCTCCCGCCCGTCACGGCCACGCGCCCCACGGAAACCCGCCCCCCCACGGACACCGACCACCCCCGCAACGACAGGCCCCCTCGGGCAGCACGACCCGGTGCTCCGCCTCCACCCGCAGACGCCCACCACGCCGGAGGCGGGC
>KL568591.1:501-1411 GCA_000715605.1 Streptomyces speibonae
CCTACGGACGCTCCGCACGCCCCGCCGGCCTCCTGGCGGCATGACCACGCGGCGGCCACCCTCGGGCCGGTCCACCGGCCCAGCTGTCCCGGCGCCGGGACGGCTGCCCCGACCACCCCCGGCTCCGCGCCCGGCAACCGGCGCAAACACCCGGCACACCGGACGCGCCCCGCACACAGACCGCTGCCCGCGGCCGTGGAACGCGCGGGAGATCCTCTCCGTGTGGCACGGGCCCAGCCCCGGTGATGGTCGGGGACTTGCCCAGCCGTGGTGGTCAGGGGATGCGGATCACCGTGCCCGCGTACGTCAGGCCCGCGCCGAAGCCGATCAGTACCGCGAGGTCTCCCCCGCGCAGGGTGCCGGACGTACGCATGCGGTTGAGGGCGAGGGGGATCGACGCCGCGGAGGTGTTGCCCTGGTCGACGATGTCGCGGGCCACGGCGACCTCGGCGGGGAAACCCACACTCTCCGCGACCGCCTCGATGATGCGCAGGTTGGCCTGGTGCGGGACGAACGCCTGGACACCGCCCGGGCCGACGCCCGAGCGGGTCAGCACGTCCTGGACGATGCCGGGCAGGTGCGTCACCGCCCAGCGGAAGACCGTCGAGCCCTGCATGCGGATGACGGGGTTCGCCCGGCCCGGCTCCTCCCGTACGGTAATGGCCTCGCGCAGTGCGGGTTCGGTGCCCCAGACCGCGGTCCCGATGCCCGGCTCCGTGCCGCGGCCGACCAGGGCCGCGCCCGCCCCGTCCGCGAACAGGAAGGCGGTCGAGCGGTCCGCCGGGTCAAGGATGTCGGACATGCGTTCGACGCCGATGACCAGGCAGGTGCGAGCCTGGCCGCTCGCGACGGACGCGGCGGCCAGGGAGAGCCCGACGGTGAATCCGGCGCAGGCGGCGGACACCCGCTC
>KL568591.1:1571-3673 GCA_000715605.1 Streptomyces speibonae
GTGCCGCCGTACCCAGCCTGCGCGCGATCTCCGCGGCGAGCCCGTCCGCCGCCGCGCCGCCGCCCGCCGTCCCGACGTCCGACATGGTGGCGACCAGTATCTGGTCGACCTCGTCCGGCACCGTGCCCGCGTCGGCGAGCGCCTTCCCCGCGGCCGTGGCGGCCATGTCCGCGAGTGTTTCGTCGGGGCCGGCGAAGCAGCGGGTGCGGATGCCGCTGCGGCGCAGGATCCATTCGGGTGACGAGTCCAGAGTGCGGCAGATTTCCTCGTTGGTGACGATCCGTCGGGGCCGGTAGTCCCCGATGCCGAGCAGAACCGCGTGGTGACGATCCGGCTCGGGCACATGCGCGGCGTGCGTGGTGTTCACACGGGACTCCTGTCGTCGCCGGCAACTGCGGCATGCTCCCCCGCTCGCTGCCTCGCTTGCTGCCTTCCCCTGGGCTACGCGCGAAGCCCGCCCGACCCCCCGCGGGATCCCGCTTGACAACAACATACCTACGGTATGTACTCACATACCCAAGGAATGTTAGTTGGAAGGATCAACAGTGACCTCAGGCACGCTCGCGCCCGGCGCCGAGCCCTCGACCGCGGGGAAGACACTGCTGCTGACGTCGGCAGCCACGTTCATGGCCTTCCTCGACACGACGATCGTCAACGTGGCCTTCCCTGCCCTGCACGAGGACTTCCCGAAGGAGTCCGTCACCGACCTGACCTGGGTGGTAACCAGCTACGGCATCCTTTTCGCCGCCCTGCTCACCCCGGCCGGGCGCTTCGCCGACGTGCTGGGCCGGCGCAAGCTGTTCCTGTGGTCGGTCGCGTTGTTCAGCGTCGCCTCCCTCGCGTGCGCCGTCGCGCCGAACGTCGAGATGCTCATCGCCGCCCGCGCCGTCCAGGGCATCGGCGCGGCCGGCATGATCCCCGCCGCGCTGGGACTCGTCCTGTCCGAGACACCCGCCGAGAAGCGGGCCGAGGCCATCGGCATCTGGGGCGCGGCCGGATCCATGGCGGCCGCCGCCGGACCCTCGCTCGGCGGTCTGCTCGTCAGCGAGATCGACTGGCGCGCGGTGTTCGTCCTGAACATCCCGATCGGCCTCGCCGTCCTCCTCGGAGCCCTGCGCCTGCCCGAGCGCCCGGTGGAGAACTCCAAGCTGCCCGACCTGCTCGGCACGGCCACGGTCACCCTCGGCATCGCCGGCATCGTCATCGGCCTCACCAAGGGCGGCGACTGGGGCTGGGACGCCGTCACCACGTGGGGCTGGATCGGTGCCGGTGTCCTCCTCGTGGCCTTCTCGCTGCTGCGCTCCGGCAAGCACCCGGCCCCGGCCGTGGAGACCGGTCTGTGGGGCACGTCGATGTTCGCGGCGGCCAACCTCACCGCGTTCCTGCTCGGCGCCGGTCTGTTCGTCTGGTTCCTGTCCGGCCCGCTGTACCTCACCACCATCTGGGGCTACTCGGTGCTGAAGGCCGGCCTCGCCGTCACCCCCGGAGCGGTGCTCTCCGCGGTCGCCGCCATCTGGGTGGGCCGCCGGCTGAAGCCGGAGCAGCAGCGGCCGGTGGTCATCGTGTCGGCCGCCGCCTTCCTCGCGCTGAGCATCTGGGCGTACACGGGCCTCGGCTCCGACCGTGAGTTCCTGGCCCTGTGGCTGCCGTACGGCGCCCTCGGCGGGGCCGTGCTCGGTGCGGCGCTCACCAGTGTGACCACCGCGGCCTCCATCTCCGTGCACCCGCTGAAGTTCGCCACCGGCACCGGAATGAGCACCACCGCGCGGCAGTTCGGCGGAGCGGTCGGCGTCGCCTCGATGGCGGCGGTGTTCGCCGCGGGTGATCTGAGCACCCCGCAGCCGTACCTCGACGCGTTCCTGCTCGCGGGCATCTACATCGCCGCCTCCGCGGTGCCCGGGTTCTGGCTGTTCACCAAGAAGTCGATGGCGCAGATCGCCGAGACGCAGCGGCAGATCCAGGCCCACATGCGGGCGCAGGCGGAGGCCGCCGCCAAGGCCGCGGCCGCCGCGTCCCCGGCCGACCGGTCCTGACCCCACCCCCGAGAACGCCGGCCGCGGTCCTGTCCCCCGTGACCGTGGCCGGCCCGGGCGGGGCCGCGG
>KL568591.1:3887-4140 GCA_000715605.1 Streptomyces speibonae
CAGCCGCGGCCCCGCCCCACGTCAGCGGCGCGCACCCCGCCGCGGCGAAAAACCCGATTCTCCGCGAGGGGACGGCAACCCCGGCCCGTAACACAGGACGAGAGCCCATCGGTTCATGAGGGGAATTGATGAACACAGTCCTCGACTGGCTGGACTCCCCCGCGCCCGAGCGTGGAATCCACTACTACCGAAACGGCGACTGGCACTTCAGCGACTACGCGGGCATCGCCTCGGCGCTGTCTCTTATACACAT
>KL568591.1:4362-5872 GCA_000715605.1 Streptomyces speibonae
CCCGCCGCACAGCCGCCTTCCTGCACGACAACGGCGTCACCAAGGGCGTCGTGTCCCTGCTCGTCGAGGAGCCCGAAAGCTTCGTACCGGCGTTCCTCGGCACCATGTACGCGGGGGCGACCCCGTCCCCGATCGCCTCGCCCGTCGCCTTCGGCGGACACGAGGCCTTCACCGAGCACGCGGCCGCGATCCTCGGTGCCGCCGCGCCGGCCGCCGTGCTGACCGACCGCCGGCTCGCCCCGCTCGCCGCCGCGGCGAGCACCAGGGCCGGGACGGGAGAACCCCTGGTCCTGCCCGAGCCGGACGGCCTGCCCGCCGACGACGGGCCGGCCCGCCGGACGGCGGAACTCGCCCTGCTCCAGTTCACCTCCGGTTCCAGCGGTACCCCCAAGGGGGTCCGGGTCACCGGCGACAACCTCACCGCCAACGTCCGCGCCATCCACGGCTGGCTCGGCGTGACGAGCGAGGACTCCTGCTCGTCGTGGCTGCCGCTGTACCACGACATGGGCCTCATCGGGACCTTCCTGGGCTCCGTCGTGGCCCAGATCGACCTGTGGCTGATGAGCCCCGTCGACTTCATCCGCTCCCCGGCCCGCTGGCTCGACTGCCACGGAAGGCACGGGGTGACCATCACCACCGCCCCCAACTTCGGCTACGGGTACGCGACATCCCGTGTGCGCGACGAGGAGCTGGCGGGCGCGGACTTCTCGGCCTGGCGGGTCGCGATGAGCGGCGCCGAGCGCGTGGACGCGGGCGTGGTCGCCGACTTCACCACCCGGCTCGCCCCGTACGGCTTCGACTCCCGCGCGATCACGCCCTGTTACGGCATGGCGGAGACCACGCTCGCCGTCACCGGCGTCCGTCCCGGCCTCGGCGCGCGCATCGTCCGCCCGGCCGGCCCGGTGGACACCGGGGCGCCGGTGACCGTCGCCGGCACCGGCGCCCTCGGCGCCGACCGGCCGGAGGAGCCCGCGGGCTGGATCGCCTCCTGCGGCCGGCCGGTACCCGGGACCGCCGTGGAGATCGTGGACGACGACGGGACACCGCTGCCGGACGGCACGTTCGGGGAGATCCGGGTGAGCGGCACGTCCGTGGCCGACGGTTACGAGACGGCCGACCCGGCCGCCAACAGGGCCTTCGGCGACGACGGACTGCGCACCGGCGACGCCGGTTTCCTGCTCGACGGCGAGCTGTACGTGGTCGGCCGGATCGGCGACAGCCTCAAGGTCCGTGGCCGCAAGGTGCACGCCGAGGACCTGGAGGCGGCGCTCGTCTCGGTTCCCGGCGTGCCGCCGGGCCGCTGCGCGGTGGCGCTCGGCGACCGCGACGGACGCCCGGGCGCGGTGATCGTCGTGGAGGCGCCCGGCGACGGCTGGCTGGAGGCCGTGCGAGGCGCGCTGCGCTCGGCCCTGAACACCTCGGTCGCCCTGACCGTGGTGCGGGCCCGGCGCGGAACGATTCCGCGGACCTCGAGCGGCAAGCCACGCCGCCGGCTGCTGTGGCGGGCGGG
>KL568591.1:6071-11755 GCA_000715605.1 Streptomyces speibonae
CCGCCGGCTGCTGTGGCGGCAGGCGGGCGAGGGCACGCTCGCCGGCGACGTCCTGCACCGCACACACGGGCCTCACGACCCGACCGAACCGACCGCACCGCGACTGGATGGGGCTGCCCTATGAGCGTCACGACCCCCGGGCTCGTACTCGACGTCACCGAGACAGCCCCCGAGACCGCCGCCGAGCAGCGCGGCCGACTCGCCAACTCCGCTGCTCTGTACCGCCGCTGGGAACGCCAGCAGTGGGCCGTCGCCCAGGTCGACCCGGCCCGGGACGCGGCGGCCTGGGAGTCCCTCACGCCCTTCTCGCGCGAGCAGATGCTCGGCTCGCTCGGCGAACTGGAGGTCGGCGAGGTCACGGTGACGCACACGCTGGGCGCGCTGATCGACGCGCCGCCCACGGAGGACGACCGGATCTTCCTGTGCACCCAGCTGGCCGACGAGGCACGCCATGTGCGGTTCTTCCAGACCTATCTCGAGGACGCCTGCCGGATGGGCCTGGACGCGGTCGAGGAGGGCGCCGACTACTCCGAGGTGTTCACTCCCGTGCTCACCCGCGCCACCGACGCGGTGCGTCAGGACCAGGAGGACCGCGAGTCCTGGTACCGCGCCCTCATCTACTACCACCTGATCACGGAGGGCGTGCTCGCCGCGACCGCCCTGCGCACCACCCGCTTCCTCGCCCGCCGGCTGAAGCTGGAGGCACTGGAGGAAGGACTCACGAACGTCACGCGCGACGAGTCGCGCCATGTCTCCTACGGCCTGCGCGCCGCGCAGGACGGGGTCGCCGGCGGGTTCGCCCAGGTGATCGAGGACGCGCACTTCGAGTCGCTCGGCGCGGCGGCCTGGGTGCTCATCGGTCCCTCCCGGCACAACCCGGTGCCCGCGCTCCACGCGGCCATGCTCAGCCGCGCCGCCCAGATCCGGGGCAGCGTCGAGATCGCCCGGGAGCGACTGGCCAAGCAGCTGCGCCTGGTGGGTCTGCCGCACGTGGCGGAGAAGGCCGTCGCCTCCTGGGACCTCGCGGTGGAGACCGCCCTCGACGCCTACGCCGAGCGCTGGAACGCGCCGCACCCGATCCGGGCCGCCGCGGCCTGAGCACCGCCGGTCCCCGCGCCGCACCGGCGGCGCCCGGGACAAGAAACAAGCCACAGAGCCAGGAAAGGGACGAAAGAGACATGGACAACGGCACGTCGCGCGCACAGGTCCGCCGGATCGTCGGAGAGATGAGCCCGCTCGGCGCCCGTGAGGCGAACTCCGGGGACCGGCTCGTCGAGGACCTCGGCTACGACTCGCTCGCCGTCATCGAGCTCTCGCTCCGTATCGAGCAGGAGTTCACGCTGGTCGATCTCGGCACCGGCCCCACCGCCGACATCACCACGGTCAAGGACATCGAGGACTTCGTCGTTCAGCAGCAGGCGGCACCGAGCGACGCCGCCTGATCCACCCGCCCGCCCAGAGAGGTACGACGAGAAGATGACGACTTACGATCTGCGCAGCGAGACGGACGACCCGCTGGCACTCTCCCACGAGGAGTCCGTGCGCCTGCTGCGCGGGGCCCCGTGGCAGCGGCTCGCCATCATGGGCGACAGCTTCGCCGCCGGTCTCGGCGACCCGAGCGAGGGGTACGCCCATGTGCCGTGGCCGCAGCGGATCTCGGCCGCGCTCGGCGCGGACAAGCCCGACTTCGCCTATCTGAACACGGGCGTCAAGGGCAAGCGGACCGGTGAGGTGCGCGCCGAGCAGCTCGAGGAGGTTCTCGCCTTCCGGCCGGACCTGGTCAACGTGGCGGCCGGCGGCAACGACCTGTTCGACGCCGAGCCGGACCTGGACGGCGTCGAGGCCGACCTCGACGCCATGTACCGGGCGCTGCGGGCGCAGGGGGCGGACATTTTCGCGTTCACCGTGACCAACGTCTTCGAGTCGGTACCGGAACTGGCGGTCTTCAGCGACCGTACGGCGGCCCTCAACGACCGCATCCGCGCGGTGGCCCGGCGCCACGACGCCGTGCTGATCGAGATGTGGCACCACCCCGTACGGCTGCGCCCCAACCTGATGAGCGCCGACGGCATCCACTTCGCCATGGAGGGGCACGCCGCCCTCGCCGCGGAGATCGTCAAGGCCCTCGGCGCGCGCAGCGCGCACCGCGCGGAGACGTGATGGGCGCCGACCTCACCGCGCGGTACGTCGTGGTCGGCGCGGGCTCGGCCGGCTGTGTGCTGGCCGAGCGGCTCAGCGCCGACGGCGGCGCGCAGGTGGTGCTCATCGAGGCGGGCGGCCCGGACCGGCGCGCCGAGATCGGCATCCCCGCCGCCTTCCCCTCCCTGTTCGGCACCTCCGCGGACTGGGGCTACCGCACGACCCCGCAGCCGGGGCTGGACGGGCGGATCCTGAACTGGCCGCGCGGCCGCACGCTGGGCGGCTCGTCCTCGCTCAACGCCCAGATCTGGACCCGCGGGCACCTGGCGGACTTCGACGGCTGGGCCGAGGACGACGGGTGCGCCGGCTGGTCGGCCGGGGAGGTGCTGCCGTACTTCGCGCGGGCCGAGGACCGCTCGGGCGCGGGCGGCTACGGCTCCGGCGGGCCCATCCGCATCGAGGACCTGCGCGACCCGAGTCCGGCCACGGCCGAGTTCCTCGGCGCCTGCGCCGAGGCGGGGCTGCCCGCCCTGGACGACGGGCGTCCGCTGGAACCGGAGGGCGCGGGGCCGGTGCGGGCCACCCAGCGCGGGGGACGGCGCTGGAGCGCGGCCGACGGCTATCTGCGGCCCGCGCTGCGGCGGGAGAACCTCACCGTCGTCACGGACGCCCGTGTCGAGCGGATCCTGATCGAGGACGGCCGCGCGGTCGGGGTCGCCTACACCACCGCCGACGGGCCCGCCGAGGCACGCGCCGACGGCGAGGTCGTCCTCGCGGCGGGGGCGATCGGCTCCCCGCAGCTGCTGATGCTCTCCGGTGTCGGCGACGCGGACGAACTGCGCGGGCACGGCATCACCGTGCACGCCCACTCGCCCCGGGTCGGGCGGGGCCTGGCCGACCACCTCTACGTGCCGCTGGCGTTCGAGGCCCACGGCCGGGTGACCCCGGGGGTGACCGACCGGCAGGGCGAGATCACCGAGTTCCTGCGCGGCCGGCGCGGGCGGCTGACGTCCAACCTCGCGGAAGCCGTCGCGTTCCTGCGCAGCGGCCCCGGACTCCCGGCGCCCGACCTGGAGTTCGTGTGGATGCTGGTGCCCTTCCTCGACCAGGAGCGGGCCGCGCGGCAGCACGGCGTCACCCTGGGCGTGGTCCTGCTGCGGCCGCGCAGCCACGGCACCGTCCGGCTCGCCTCCGCCGACCCGGCGGCGCACCCGGTGATCGACCCGCGCTACCTGTCCGACCCGGACGGCGACGACCTGCGGGTGCTGACCGAGGGGATACACCGGGCCCAGCAGGTGCTGACCAGGCCCGCGCTGGCCGCGCGGCTCGGGGCACCGCTGACGCCGGGTGCCCTCGATCCGGACCCCGGCACGGTGCACGCCCTGACGCGGACCCACGCGGAGACCCTGTACCACCCGGTCGGCACCTGCGGCATGGGCGGGGACGCGGAGGCCGTACTGGATCCGCACCTGCGGGTCCGGGGGGTGGCCGGGCTGCGCGTCGTCGACGCCTCCGCGCTGCCGTCCCTGCCGCGCGGCCACACCCACGCGCCCACCGTGATGCTCGCGGAGCGGGCGGCCGACCTGATCCTCGCCGAGGCGGCGCGGCACCGTCGCGGGGCCCTCGCCGGCCGCTGACCCGCCGCCCCCTTACGACCAGCCACATGACACGAAAGGCAGTACGACTGTGACCGTTCAGGACCCGCAGCTGTTCACCGACGCCTTCCGGGCGGCCCTCACCGACGCGGAGTTCGCAACCCTGCTCAAGGAGCGCGACTTCTCCCTCCAGTTCGTCCTGACCGGGGGTTCCGGCACGGCCTTCCTGCTGGACTCCGACGGCGTGCACGACGGCGCGCCCCGGCCGGCGAGCCTGCGGCTGGAGGTGCGGCCCGAGGCGCTGCACCTCATCCTGCTGGGCCGGCTCGGCGTGACCCGGGCGATCGTCGACCGCAGTCTCGTCGCGAAGGGCCCGGTGCCCCGCGTGCGCCAACTCGCGGACCTGCTGCCGCCGCTGGGCCGCGCCTACGCCCAGCTCGCGCCGGCCCCGTCGGGTGCCTGACCCGGGCTCCGGGCCGCAGGCACCCCACCACCGCATCTTCTCTCCCTCGTCCGTCACCACAGAAAGCCGGCTGCCGTGATCGCGACCACCACCACCGCCGTACCGAACGCCCCGACCCTCTCCGACCTGCGTGCCCTCAACGAAGCGGCGATGCCCTCGCTGTTCCAGCTCCCGCCCGAGGTGGAGGAGCTGCGCGACGAAGTCCGCGACTTCGCACAGACCGTGGTGAAGCCGCGGACCCTCGCCAACGACCTCGCCCCGGCGGACGAGTTCGACTGGGAGATGGTCGAAGCCGGCCACCGGCTGGGCCTGTTGCGCCTGACCATGCCCAAGGACCTCGGTGGCCGCGGCATGGGTGTGCTCGGCGTGGCGGTCGCCATGGAGGAGATCGCCTCGGTCTGCGCCAGCACGGCGCTGATCTTCGGCGCCTCGCTGCTCGGCCAGACCTCCGTGCTGTTCTCCGGCGACCAGCAGCTCCAGGCCCGCTTCCTGCCCTCGTTCCTCGGGGACAGGCCGGTCCTCGCCTGCAACGCCATCACCGAGGAGACCGCAGGCTGCGACCTGCTGATACCGGAGCACGCCGAGCTGGCCGAGGACGTGATGACGGCCCGCCGGGACGGCGACCACTTCGTCCTCGACGGCGTGAAGCGCTTCATCACCAACGGCAAGGTCGCCGAGTGGGCGGCGGTGTTCGCCAACATCGAGGGCAACCCCGGCGCCACCGGGCTGACCGTGTTCATCGTGCCCCTGGACAGCGAGGGGGTCACCCGCGGCGCGGTGGCCGACAAGATGGGTTACCGGGCCTGCCTGGGCACCAC
The DNA here is from genome assembly GCA_000715605.1 of Streptomyces speibonae. Taxonomy (GTDB): domain Bacteria; phylum Actinomycetota; class Actinomycetes; order Streptomycetales; family Streptomycetaceae; genus Streptomyces; species Streptomyces speibonae. The sequence continues at coordinate 11,087 of KL568591.1, forward strand.
CCTCACCTTCGAGGACGTCCGGGTGCCGGAGGAGAACATCGTCTTCGGGGAGGGCGGCGGGTGGAACTACCTGACCGTCCAGTCGAACCAGGCCCGTTCGATCGTCGCCGCGATCTCCACCGGGGTCGCCCGGGGCGCCTTCGAGATCGCCAAGGAGTGGGCGGGCGAGCGCGTCCAGGCGGGCAAGCCGCTGTACGAGCACCAGTTCACGGCGCGCAAGCTGGCCGAGATGTCCTCGAAGATCGAGGCCTCCCGGCTGCTGTACCTCCAGGCGGCGCACCAGGCGGACAACATGCTGCCCGCCCCCGTCTACGGCCCGGCCGTGGCGAAGATGTACGCCGACCGCGCGGCGATCGAGGTGGCCGAGGAGGCCATGTCCATCGTCGGCGCGCGCGGCTACTGCCGTGAGCACGCGGTCGAGAAGCTGGTCCGGGAGTCGTTCGGTGCCCGCATCTACGAGGGCACGCCGGAGGTGCTGGCGCTGGCCATCACCGGTGCGCTGTACGGGCGCCGGCTGTGACGCCCCGCCCGCGGACCGACCGGACGGCCGCGCCGCGGACGGCGGCGGCCCGGACGGCCGGGGCCCGGACGACGGCGCTCCGGGAGCGTGCCGCGGCCTTCTCCGCGGCGTCGTACGTCGAGGCGATGGTGGCCTCGGCGGCCCGCTGC
>KL568591.1:11962-14920 GCA_000715605.1 Streptomyces speibonae
GCCTGTCGATGGAGCCGCGGCTCGTGCCGGGGACCGATTCCGTCCCGGCCGCGCCGCCACGGCCGCACGACGCATCCGCGCAGGGGAGACCGACGTGACCTCGCAGACCGTCACCGGTGCGACACCGCCGGCGGACGACGCGCGCCGCGCACGCTATGTGGCGCGCGTGCTGGACGTGCACGACCACATGAGCCTGGCGGGCCTGGCCGAACAGGCCGACCCGCTGTACCTGGCCCGCCGCCCGGACGGCCTGACCGTGCTCGCGGTGCCGCAGTCACAGCTGCCCGAGCGCTACCGGCTGGCGATCTACGGGTTCCGGCTCGCGCAGTACCTGCGGTCCCGGTTCGCCAGCGACCGCGTGGCCTTCGCCCGCGGCCTGTTCGCGGAGCCGGCCGGCCCGGGGCACGGCGAGGAGATCCACGTCATCGGCATGGAGGAGCGGACCGGCGCGATCCTGCGCTACGTCTCGGTCATCGCCACGACCGACACCGCCCCACTGCCCGTGACCCACCCGGACCGGGCCCCCTTCCCCTGCGAGGTGGCCCACGGCATCAACCTGTTCGATCACGTGCCGCTCGAGGAGCCGGTCGATGTGCGGGAGGTGTGGGAGATCAAGCGCCTGATGCAGCGCCCCTCCCAGCGCGACGCCTCCCCGGCCCTGCGGCTGCGGCTGTCGCTGGAACTGATGCTCGGCTTCTACACGGTGCTCGCCGGTCTCTCCCCCCGGCCGCGCTTCCTGGTCGGCGACGGCGAGGAGGGCCTGGCCGTGCGGCGCCTGACGCGCAGCCTCGGGGAGATCACCGTGATCGAGGGCACGCGCCCCTCGCTGCCCGAGGACGACCTGCTCTTCCCGGCGTACGTGGAGCGCGCGGTGGTCAAGCCGTTCGTGGCACGGGTCCCGCGCGGGGCGGAGATGGAGCGGCTCCTGAGCTGGCTCCGGCGCGCGCTGGACGCGACCAACCCCCTCGCCGGCTTCCAGCAGTTGGTCGGCCGGGTCAATGGAGAGATCCGGAGGGTGAGGATATGAGCACCACCACCGCGGCCAGGACGGTTCCGGCCGGTGTCCCCGAGGACCCGGAGGCCTACTACCGGGTCCTGACCGAGCGCAACCGGGGGCTGATCCCGGGCGAGGTGCAGGAGCGGCTGCGCGACGCCACCGTGCTGGTGGCGGGGTGCGGTTCGACGGGCGGCGCGGTCGTCGAACCGCTCGCCCGCCTGGGCACGGGCCGCTTCGTGCTCGCCGAGCCGGGCGCGTACGAGCTGAACAACCTCAACCGGCAGAGCGCCACGCACACGGACATCGGCCGCAACAAGGCGGAGGTGGCCGCCGAGCGCATCCGGTCGGTCAACCCCTTCGCCGGGATCCGGGTCGACACCGCGGGCGTCCGCCCGGACGCGCCCGACCTGCTGCTGGACGGCGTGGACGTGGTCGTCGACGGCGTGGACGTGACCACCCTGGGCGGCTGGCGGGCCAAGTACGCGCTGCACGTGGCGGCGGCACGCCGCCGGCTGCCCGTGGTCTCCGGCTACGACCTGTCGGGCACCCAGCACGTGCGCTATTACGACTACCGGGCCGAATCCGTCCCGCTCGCGGGCGCGATCGCTCCCGGGGACATCACCGAGGACGCGCTGTGGACGCTGCTGCTGAAGGTGATCCCCCGGGAGATCGTCCCGGCCGACCTGATCGCCGACGTCACCGCGCACCGCGCGGACCCGGACTACAGCGTTCCCCAACTCGTTTACGCGTCGCACCAGTTCGGTGTGCTCGCGGCCCGGTACGTGGTCGAGATCCTGGCCGGCCGCCCGGTCCGCGAACAGCTCACGGTCGACGTGCACCGGCTGGTCTCGGCGGATGCCGGCCTGCCGGATGCCTCTTCGGACAGCACTCAGCGCGCACAGGACAAGGAGTCGTGATGACCACCGCCACCGACCGCCCGGGCCGCCGCTCGGAGGACCCGCTCGTCCGCCAGACCAAGAAGGCCACGCAGCTCCTCGTCGCGTCGGCCCGGCACTCCTACGATCCGCGGGTCGACGTGAACTGGGACGAACCGCTGGAGGAGGGCAAGTGGTTCCTGCCCGAGAAGCGGATCTCCCTGTACGGCACCGAGCTGTACGACTCCCTGTCCATGGAGCAGAAGCTGCTGCTCAGCCGTGAGGAGCTGGCGTCGTCGCTGGCCGCGGGCGTGTGGACCGAGCACATCCTGCTGCACCTGGTGTCGCGGTACGCCTACAAGCGCGACATCACCAGCCCGCAGGTGCAGTTCGCGCTGACCGAAGTGGCGGACGAGGTGCGCCACATGATCATGTTCGCCCAGCTGGTGGAGAAGACGGGCTCGGAGTTCTACCCCGTCAACCCGAAGACCCAGCGGGCCGGGCTGCTGCTGAAGACGTTCGCCCCGGTGCCCGCGCTGTGGGCGATGCTGCTGCTCACCGAGGAGTTCTTCGACCGCTTCCAGCGTGAGCAGGCCAACGACGAGACGGTGCAGCGGCTGGTGCGCACGGTGGCCCGCATCCACGTGGTGGAGGAGGCCCGGCACATCAGCTTCGCCCGTACCGAGCTGGAGCGGTTCGTGCCCACGCTCTCCAAGCGGCGTCTGCAGATGCTCCGCGACTTCCTCGCCTCGGTGGTGAAGTCCATCCGCCGGGACCGCTACAACCCGCTGATGTACGAGCGGGCCGGTCTGGACCCGAAGGTCTGTGTCGAAGCAGGCCGCAACAACCCCGTCGGGCTGGTCAACGGAGCGTACGGCGCCGAGCGGATCGCCCCGTACTACAAGTCGATCGGTCTGATCGGCGGCCGCTCGGAGAAGGTGTGGCGCTCGGCCGGTTGGCTCAAGGACGCCTAGAGAAGAGGGTGTTGATCGTGGACGATGACGGGTACGAAGGTCCGGCGGTGCTGGCGGTGGAAGGCCGTGCCGAGTTCACCGTCCGGGCCCGGCTCACCGGCAGCTTCCAGCT
>KL568591.1:15107-22577 GCA_000715605.1 Streptomyces speibonae
CTTCCAGCCGCTGGACGGCCGCTACCGCTGGTACGGACGACTGGAGGCGCACGAGGAGTTGTCCCGGATGGTGGGGGACCGCAGCGCCGGTGTGGTGCTGCGGACGTCCGAGGGGAACGCGGCGGGCCGCATCACCGAACCCGACCTGTGGAACCGCTACCGGATCGAAGGCATGGGCGTGCCCCCGTTCCGAATTCCGTTCACCATTGAAGAAGTTTCGGAAATCGGTACCTCCGGTCACTGAAATCACGTCAGTAACAGCGTAAGAAGAAAGAACCGCACAGGACCCACGGAGGCCACCGGCACATGTGCTTCGACGAGGACGCCATTCCACCGGTACCGCAGATTCCGGATGCCGCGGTCGAGAGCCGCTATCTGGAATTGACCGCGGCCGACGGAAACACCTTCGCCGCATTCACCGCCGCCCCGGCGGGCGGTACGCGCACAGCGATCGTGATCCTGCCCGACGTGCGCGGCCTGTACGGGTTCTACACGGAGCTGGCCAAACGCTTCGCGGAGAACGGCGTACGGGCGCTCGTCATCGACTACTACGGCCGCACGGCCGGCGCGGCCAGAAGGGAAAGCGATTTCCCCTATACCGAGCACATGGCCAGGCTCACCCCGCGCCAGCTCTACGCCGATCTGAGCGCGGGCATCGCGCACCTGCGCTCCGAGGAGGGCGGCGCCGCGAGCGCCGTCCTCACGGTCGGCTTCTGCATCGGTGGCCGGCTCGCCGTGATGGCCGCGGCCGGCCGCTCCGACCTGGCCGGCGTGATCGGCTTCTACTGCTGGCCGGCCGACGGTCCGGACGGTTCACCCGGTCCGACCAGCAGGGCGGCCGACCTGAAGGCACCGGTGCTGGCGTTGATGGCAGGGGAGGACCCGGGCATCCCGCCGGCCCATGTGAAGGCGTTCGAGGAGGCCCTGGCCGAGGCGGGCGCCGACCACGAGGTCGTCACCTATCCCGGCACCCCGCACAGCTTCTTCGACGCCAAGCGGGACGCCTACGCCGACGCCTCGGCGGACGCCTGGGACCGGGTGCTGCGGTTCGTGAACCGGGTCGGGGCGGGCTGAGCCCCGGTCCGGGCGCATGACGCAGGTCGCAGGTCGCAGGACATCAGGGAACGGGAACACATACGTATGGAAGGAATGAAACTGCGTGTAGCCTGGAAGGCCAGCTCAATGCGGTCCGACCTCGGGAAGTGTGAACATGCCCACGACTCGTACGAGAACGCGTCCGACGCAGCGTGAGCGGTCCGACAGCACCATCGAGGAACTGCTGAGAGCCGCCCGCACGCTGTTCGCCGAACGCGGGTACAACGCGACCTCGCTGGATGCCGTCGTGGAGGCCGCCCACCTCACCAAGGGCGCCCTCTACCACCACTTCTCCGGCAAGCAGCACCTCTTCAGAGCGGTGTACGAGCGCGAGCAGGCGCGGCTGTCCCACATCGTGGCCGAGGCCTACCTGGACGCGGAGCCGGACTCCTGGGAGGCGGTGTTCGTGGGTGCGAAGGCCTTCCTCGTGGAGGTCCTCGCACCCGACGTCCAGCGCATCAACCTGCTCGACGCCCCGGGCGCCCTCGGCACCGAGGAGATGCGCGAGATCAACTCGGGCTGCATGAAGATGATGGAGGAGGGGGTCCGGCGCGCCACCGAGAACGGGGACATCGCGCCGCACTCCGTGACCGCCCTCACCCACCTGCTGTACGGCGGCCTGTGCGAGACGGCGATGGCGGTCGCGCGCGCCGAGGACCAGCAGCAGGCCCTCGACGCGGGCATCACCGAACTGCGCGGTCTCTTCGACGCGCTGGCCACCGCACGCTGAGCGCGCGTGGCCGGGGCGAGAGGCGCCGCTCCGGTTCCCCGGCCACGGGCGGCGCCGCGGACGGTCCCGGCACCGTCGCGGCGCCGCCCGTGACGCGTTCAGCACCCCCTGGCCGCCATTGCCTCCGCGAGGTCGGCCAAGGGCAGCCAGGGCCGCACCAGCGCCTGTTCCGCGGCCACGCTGAGCGCCCGCGGAGTGCCGCCGCACAGCTCGACGATCCGGGCGACGGCCCCGGGCTCCTGCTCGACGCGGCGCTCTCCGAGGATGCCGGAGAGCATCCGCTGGGCCTGCTGGATGCTGAGCTCGCGCAGTCCCACGGTGCGCAGCGGGCCGATCCCGGCGAGGCGGGCGGCGTCGCGCGTGGTGACCAGGAGGGCTCCGGCGGACGGGCCGGGCAGCAGCGCCTTCAGCTGCTCCGCCGAGGCGAGGTCGTCGAGCACGACGAGGATCCGCAGGTCCTTCAGGATGTTCCGGGCGAAACCCGCCGCGTCCCTCTCGCCCTGCGGCACGGTCACCCCGAGGCTGCGCAGCACGAAGCGCAGCACGTCGTCCCCCGAGGGAACCCGCTCCCGCTGCGGCACGACCGCGCGGACCCGCCGGCCCGGCTCGGTCCGCGCCCGCGGGGCGGACGCGCTCGCCACCAGCTCGGCGCACGCCTCCCGCACGCCGCTGCCGCTGCCGTGCAGGTCCACGAAGATCTGCCCGTCCGGGAAGCGGTGCGCCACCCGGTGCGCCCACTGGACCGCCAGGGCCGTCTTGCCGATGCCCGCGGGCCCTTCGATGACCCTGATGACCGGCCTGCCGTCCGCGGCGGTGACGGACCCGTCGAACATCGCCAGTTCCTGCTCCCGCCCCACACAGCGGATACCCCGCGGCAGCTGGCGCGGGACGGTCGGAGCGGCGTCGACGGACGGTCCGGAGGCGTCCGGAGCGGGCTCGGCACGCAGGATCCGGGCGTGCAGCGCCTTGGTCTGCTGGGCCGGGTCCACTCCCAGCCGGTCAGCGAGCCGGCGGCGCAGCGCCTCGTACGCCTCGATGGCCTCGGCGCGGCGACCGAGGCCGTGCAGCCCGGTCATGAGGTTGCGGATGACCAGTTCGTTGTCCGGGTGCTGGTCGGCCAGCGCGTACAGCTCGTCGAGGAGTTCGGCGCGGCCGCCGAGCCGCAGCTCGCCCTCGTGGCACTCCACCAGTGCCGACAGCCGTTCCCGTTCGAGCAGCCGCCGGGTCCGCTCGGCCCACTCCCCCGCGATCCCGCCGAGGGGCCTGCCGCGCCAGACGCCGAGCGCCTCGCGGAACAGCCGCACGGCGGTGCGGGTGTCCGCCCCCGCGGCCCGGGCCCTGGCCACGGTCCGGCGGAAGCGGTGCAGGTCGACCGCGTCGGCCTCGACCTCCAGCACGTACCCGCCGTGCCGTCGGCGCAGTGTGGTCCCCGGTCCGCTTCCGGTGTTCTCCAGGACACCGCGCAGCCGCGATATATAGGAGTGCACCATGTTCCGCGCCGACTGCGGGGGTTCGGCCCCCCATGTCCAGTCGATCAGCTCGTCGGGCATGACGACTTCATTCGCGCTCACCGCGAGCATCGCGAAGATGCAGCGCTGCTTGGCCTGACCTAAATCGATGTGCTTTTCCGTGTCGGCCCGGTACTCCACAGGCCCCAACAACTGAACAAGGACCACGCTTGCCCACTCCCCCGTGTGCGCGCTGGTTCGGATCTCTGTGCCACCGATACAACCGGCTTCGTGCTCGTGAATGAAGCCCGTAGCGATGTGGCATTTCTCTATTTTCCCTGAACGGTACCCGCAGCCGGCCCGGCCGCCGAATGCATCCGTCAAGGTTTCCCGCACCGAGCCCGTCGAGTGTGAGCGCTGCGACAACCACCTCGTACGCGGGAGATGATGTGACGCACGCTCTGTCCCACCCCTGCACGGAGAAGGAAAGGCTCCGGCGCCGCTGGAATCTGGTACTGGCCGAGCGCGAGCGCCTGCTCCGGCTGGCCACGAGCCGGCTGGGCCGCACCACGGACGCCGAGGACTGCGTCCAGGAGGCGATGATCCGGGCGGTGACGTTCGACGCACTGGACGAGTCCCGGGTCGCCGCACTGCTCACCACCATCACGCTGCGCCTGTGCGTGGACCATCAGCGCGGCACCCAGCGCGACCGCCGGCTGGCCCACCGGGTCCAGGTGCTGCGCACCTCCCGCCCGGACACCGGCTCGGAGGTCGAGCACCGGGTCTGCGAACGGGCCGCGGGTGCCTGGCTGCTGACCCAGATGACCGGCCTCGGCGAACGCGAGCGCGACGTGCTGCTGTCCCGGGCTCGCGGTCTGAGCACCGCCGAGACGGCGAACGCCCTGGAGATCACCTACAAGTCGGCCGAGAGCGCCTTCACCCGGGCCCGCAGCCGCATGCGCGTCCTGTACCACGAGGAGATGGCCCGCTGACGCCTCCGCGAGCGGGGTCAGGCGTCGCCGTACGCCTCCCCGCCGAGCTCGAATCCGGCCGTCCCCGCGGTGACGTCGGCGAGCCAGGCGCGGAAGGCGGGCACATCGGCGTCCGGGAGGCCGATCCGGAGGGTGACCTTCTCGCCGTAGTGCACCTCGCGCACGTCGCGTCCGGTGGCGCGCAGGTCGTTCTCGACCTTGCCGGCCCGCTGGTGGTCGACGGTCACGGTGGCCAGCCGGAAGCGGCGCCGGGTGAGGGTGCCGACGGCGTCCAGGGCCTCGCCGACGGCGCCCCCGTAGGCCCGGATCAGGCCGCCCGCGCCGAGTTTGACGCCGCCGAAGTAGCGCGTGACGACGGCGACGACGTACCGCATGTCACGCCGCAGGAGCATCTGCAGCATGGGGACGCCGGCGGTGCCGCCGGGTTCACCGTCGTCGCTCGCCTTCTGGACCGAGGCGTCGGCGCCGATGACGTAGGCCCAGCAGTTGTGGGTGGCGTCGGCGTGTTCCTTGCGGACGGCGGCGATGAACTCCTGCGCCTCCCGCTCGCTGCCCGCCGGGGCGAGGGCGCACAGGAAGCGGGAGCGGTTGACCTCGGTCTCGTGCACACCCGCGCGGGCGACGGTGCGGTACTCGTCCTGCATCCGGCCAGCCTATGCGCCGCCGCGCCGGCGTGATGCCGGGGCTAGGGCCCGTCGTGGGCGGTGGCGCGGGGGACGGTCAGGGAGGTGAGCAGGGCGGTGCCCGGGGTGAGGTCGCGCCAGCGGGGGCCGCGCCAGGACAGGACGGCGATGGCGGAGGTGGGGAACTTCACGCGGACGCGGTCCAGGGTGTCGTCGAGTCCGTCGGAGGCCAGGGTCAGGACGAGGTCCTCGAGTCCCGGGTTGTGTCCGACCAGGAGCAGCGTCGCGACCCGGGCCGGCGCCTCGTGGATCACGTCCAGCAGCTCGGGGACGCCGGCGTGGTACAGGCGCGGGTCGTACCGGACCGGCGGTGGTGTGCCCCAGAGGGCGGCGGCCAGTTCCCAGGTGCGGCGGGCGCGTACCGCGGTGGAGCACAGCGCGAGCCCGGGCAGGGTGCCGGCGTCGGCGAGCACCCGTCCGGCGACCGGCGCGTCCCGGACGCCGCGCGGGGCGAGGGGCCGTTCGTGGTCCGTGACGCCTTCCGGGCGGGCGGACTTGGCGTGGCGCAGGACCACCAGACGGCGCAGGGGGCCGGCGCCGGCGCGCTCGATCATGCCGGGGATCCCAGGTCGCGGGTGAGGTCGAGGCCGAGCAGCCGGTCGGCGTAGGCGTACGTCTCGAAGCGGGCGCCGTCCGGCAGTTCCGGGTCGGCCTCCACGGCGCGGAGCACACCGAGCACGCCGGGGGTGTCCAGGTCGTCCTCCCAGGCGGTGCGCAGGTCCGCGCGCACCGGGTCCGGGACGGGGCGCGAGGGGCGGTGGGCCCAGTCGGCGACCGCGCGGCGCCAGCGGACAAGGGTGTCGCGGGCCTCGTCCAGAGCGGCCGGGCCGAGGGTGACGGGTGCGTGCCGGGGGTGCGCGAGCAGGGCCAGACGCAGCACGGCGGGGTCGGTGGCCTCCGGCGGGCCGGGTACCTCCCAGCGCACGGGGGCCACGGCCAGGCAGGGCCCGTCGGGCGTTCCGGCACCGTCGCCGGCCACGTGCAGCACCTGTGCCTCGCCGAGGCCGGTCCCCGCGTCCCGGCCGTCCTCGAACGGGCGCACGCCCAGCGCCTCGCCCGCGGCGCGCAGCTCCGCCCGCTGCCGCTCGCCGGCGAGCAGCGCCCACACCGGCGTACCGCCGAGTTCCAGGGCGCGTACGAGCAGGTCGGCGACGAGGAGCACGCGCAGGTTCGCCGGGTCGAGCCCCTGGGTGTGGGCCTCGACCCGGGTGAGCCCCCGCCGGGCGGGGGCGGCGTCCACGGGTTCGCCGGTTCGGGCGTCGGTGATGCGCAGCACGAGGCGAGCGTAGGCGCGTGAGCGGGCGTACGCAGGTATCCCGCCCGCTTTTCGGGTCGGCGTGCGCCGTTCCCCGCACCGTACGGCGCGGCGGGCGCTACAGTCGGCGGACCCTCCCGGGGGCCTGCGGCGGTCACGGGAATCACCCGGGGCCCCGCCCGGTTGTCGCGAACGACAGCTTTTCACGACTCCGGGAGGCCGGCGGTGTACGGCGACGAGGCAACGGTCCGCAAGATTCTCACGCAGCACGGTGACACCTGGGCCGTGGTGGGCCTGTCGTCGAACCGGCAGCGCGCGGCGTACGGCGTCGCGCAGGTGCTGCAGCGCTTCGGCAAGCGCGTGGTGCCGGTGCACCCGAAGGCGGAGACGGTGCACGGCGAGCAGGGGTACGCCTCGCTCGCGGACATCCCGTTCGACGTGGACGTCGTGGATGTGTTCGTCAACAGCGACCTCGCCGGCGGCGTCGCGGACGAGGCGGTGGCCAAGGGCGCGAAGGCGGTGTGGTTCCAGCTCGGCGTCATCGACGAGGCGGCCTACGAGCGGACTCGTGCGGCGGGTCTGGACATGGTGATGGACCGCTGCCCGGCGATCGAGATACCCCGGCTCGGCTGACCGCTCACCGGGGCCGTGACGGCACGGTGCCACGAGGGTGCCGTGCCGCCATAATGACGCGATGACGCAGAGCTCCCCCCACCCCGACTCCCTTGCGCCGCAACACTTTCCGGTCGTCGTCGTGGGCGCGGGGCCGGCCGGGCTGACCGTCGGCAACATCCTGCGGGCGGCCGGTGTCGACTGTCTGGTCCTGGAGACCGAGAGCCGGGAGTTCATCGAACGCCGGCCCCGCGCGGGGGTGATCGAGGAGTGGGCGGTGCGCGGCCTTCAGCGGCGGGGCCTGGCGGGGAACCTGCTGGACCGCGCCGAGCTGCACACCGCGTGCGAGTTCCGTTTCGACGGGGAGCGCTACCGGTTCTCGTACCAGGAGCTGACGGGACATCACCACTGGGTGTATCCGCAGCCGTTGCTGGTGACGGACCTCGTGCGCGAGTACGCGGACGTGCGCGGCGGGGACATACGGTTCGGCGTGCGCGACGTACGGCTGCGCGGCCTGGACGGCGACCGTCCCTCGGTGTCCTACCTCTGCCCCCGCAGCGGCCGGCGGGAGGTCGTGGTCTGTGACTTCGTCGCCGGCTGCGACGGCGCCCGCGGGGTGAGCAGGTCGTCCGTCGCGCCGGAGCGGGCCAGGGTC
>KL568591.1:22790-25363 GCA_000715605.1 Streptomyces speibonae
GCTGGCCCTCCTCGCCGAGGCGCCGCCGTCCGCCGACTGCGTGCTGTTCGGCTGCCACCCGGACGGCTTCGCCGGCCAGATGCCCCGCAGTCCGGAGGTGACCCGCTACTACCTGCAGTGCCCGCCCGGCGACGACCCGGACTCCTGGTCGCACGAGCGCGTCTGGACGCAGCTGCGGCGCCGGCTGGCGGCGGCCGGAGCGGCTCCGCCGGCCGAGGGGCGGCTGATCGAGAAGCGCGTGCTGGACATGCACGACCACGTCACCGAGCCGATGGCCTTCGGCCGGCTCTTCCTGGCCGGGGACGCGGCACATCTGGTCGCACCGATCGCCGCCAAGGGCATGAACCTCGCCCTGCACGACGCGTTCCTGCTCGGGGACGCCCTGGTCGCCCGGCTCACCCGGGACGACGAGAGCGGGCTGGCGGGTTACTCGCGGGAGTGTCTGCGGCGGGTGTGGGACTACCAGGAGTTCTCCCAGTGGCTGTCCGAGGTGTACCACGGCGCCGCGACGGGGGACCCGTTCCGTGCGGGCACCGCGCTCGCCCGGCTGCGCCGCCTGTTCACCTCCCCCGTCGCCGCGGCCGCGTTCGCCGAGCAGTACCTGGGCACGGCGGCCCGGTACTAGGCCCTGGCGTCAGTCGTGCGGCGGGCGGTCGCCGATCCGGTGGTCGGCCACGTTCAGCGCCTCGTCCACCAGTCTGCGCAGATGGCCGTCGCGCAGGGAGTAGATCACCCGGCGGCCCTCCTTGCGGGTGTCCACCAGCCCCGACAGACGCAGCCGCGCCAGATGCTGGCTGACCGCCGGGCGCGCCGCCCCGCACGCCTCGGTGAGCGTGGTGACGTCGGCCTCGCCGCCGCTCAGGGCGTGCAGCAGGGTCAGCCGGGTGCGGTCGCCGAGGAGGGCGAGCAGTTCCGCCGCGAGCGCGAACTGCTCCTCGCCGGGCGTGTGCGGATGCGCATCGTGCGCAGATGACAGGTGCATGCGTGCGCTCATACGCACATAATGGCTCCGCGGGCGCCGCCGCGTCCATCCCGCCCTGCCACCGGCTCCTGAAGGGGACGACCGTGACCGACCGGCACCACCACGACCACGACCACCACCACCGGCCTTCCCGGCTGCACCGCCTCGCCCATCGCTTCAGCCCTCACTCCCACGAGACCGCCGACAAGGTCGACCCCGCCCTGGAGTCCTCGGCCCGGGGCATCCGCGCGCTGTGGGTCTCCCTCGCCGTGCTCGGGGTGACGGCACTGGCGCAGGCGGCGGTGGTGCTCGTCTCGGGTTCGGTGGCGCTGCTCGGCGACACGGTGCACAACGCGGCCGACGCGCTGACCGCCGTACCGCTGGGCATCGCCTTCGTGCTGGGGCGGCGCGCCGCCACCCGCCGCTTCACCTACGGCTACGGGCGGGCCGAGGACCTGGCCGGACTCGTGATCGTGCTGACGATCGCCGCGTCCGCGGCCTTCGCGGGCTGGACGGCGGTCGGCCGGCTGCTGGACCCGCGGCCCGTCGCACACGTGCCGGTGGTGGCAGCCGCCGCCCTGGTCGGGTTCGCGGGGAACGAGTGGGTGGCCAGGTACCGCATCCGCGTCGGGCGCGCCATCGGCTCGGCCGCGCTGGTCGCCGACGGGCTGCACGCCCGCACGGACGGATTCACCTCCCTCGCGGTGCTGCTGAGCGCCGGCGGCGCGGCCCTGGGGTGGCGGTACGCGGACCCGGTGGTGGGGCTCGCGATCACGGCGGCGATCGTGCTGGTCCTGCGGGACGCCGCGCGGGAGGTGTTCAGGCGGGTGCTGGACGCCGTGGACCCGGCGCTGGTGGACCGGGCGGAGCGGGCGCTGACGGAGGTGCCCGGGGTGCGCGCGGTGGGCGAGCTGCGGCTGCGCTGGATCGGTCACCGGCTGCGCGCGGAGGTGGCGGTCGTGGTGGACGGCGAGGCCACGGTGCGCGAGGCGCATGGCATCGCCGTCGACGCCGAGCACGCGCTGCTGCACGCGGTGCCCCGGCTCACCGCGGCGCTGGTGCACGCCGATCCGGAACCGGTGCCGGGTGCGGCGGACCCGCATCTGCCGCTGGCCCACCACCTGGCGGGGCCGGGCTGAGACGAGGGCGTCCCGCGCGGCGTCAGGCCACGCCCAGTCCCTCCAGGACGACCGCTCCGGGCAGCTCCGCGAACGCCTTGCCCGGAACCAGCAGCTTGCCGCGCCGCCGCCCGCTGCCGACGAGCACGTACGGCAGGTCCACCACGGCGGCGTCGACCAGGACCGGCCAGCCCTCCGGCAGCCCGATGGGGGTGATGCCGCCGTACTCCATGCCGGTCTCGCCCGTGGCCGTGTCCATGGGGGCGAAGGAGGCCTTGCGGGCCCCGAGCTGGCGGCGGACCACACCGTTGACGTCGAGCCGGGTGGTGGACAGCACGACGCACGCGGCGAGCGTGGTGGCGCCGCCTCGCCTGCCCGAGACGACCACGCAGTTCGCCGACCGCTCCAGCAGGTCCCGGCCGTAGTGCTCGACGAAGACCGCGGTGTCGGCCCAGCGCGGGTCGGTCTCCACGTAGAGGATCCGGTCGGCGGGG
>KL568591.1:25599-26030 GCA_000715605.1 Streptomyces speibonae
GCGCGGATCGCGGCGGCCACCGGCGCGGTGAGCCCGTCGAGGCAGTCGGGCGTGGGCGTGGCGTGGTCGAAGTCTCCGATGGGTGCGCGCATGGCCGCACCGTAACAGCCGCCCGACGGCCGTCGAAGGGCTGTTTCACTGCACGGGCGGCACCGAGACCGTCATGATCATCTCCATCGGGACCTCGCCCCGATTGCCGTACGTGTGGGGCAGGTTGGCCTCGAAGGAGGCGCTGGCACCGGTGGGTACCCGGTGCTCGGCGCCGTCGACGGTGAGCGTCAGCTCCCCGGCGGTGACGTGGACGAGTTCGACCGTGCCGGCCGGGTGCGGGTCGGAGTCGCTGCTCTCGCCGGGCATGAGCCGCCACTCCCACATCTCCAGCGGGCCGGGCGCCTCGGCGCCGGCGAGCAGCTGTCTCTTATACACATCTC
>KL568591.1:26217-27653 GCA_000715605.1 Streptomyces speibonae
GTGTGCCACAGCCGCACCGTCTGGTCGGCGGGGACGATCCGGACCTGGGGGCCGCGCTCGTAGTCGAGCAGCGTGGTGATGCTGACACCAAGCGCGTCGGCGATCTTGACGACCGTGCCGATGCTCGGGTTGGTGCGGGCCTGTTCGATCTGGATGAGCATGCCGCGGCTGACGCCCGCCCGCGCCGCGAGCGCGTCCAGGGTGAAGCCGCGTTCGGCGCGCCAGCGCTTGACGTTGCGCGCCAGGGACTGGGTCAGCAGGTCGAGGTCCGACACATTCCGTCCGTTCCGTTCCATTCCGTCACGTTCAATATTTTGGATGGTACAGTTCACTACATTCGACTACGGTGTGGTGCACCCGATTGTTCACCGCACTGTACTGCGAGGTCCGCCGTGACAGCACTCTTCGCCCTGGCCACCAGCCTGTTGTGGGGGCTGGCCGACTTCGGCGGCGGCCTGCTGACCCGGCGCACCCCCGCGCTCACCGTGGTCGTGGTCTCGCAGTCGATCGCGGTGGCCGTGCTCGGCGTGGTCGTCGTCGCGACGGGCGCCTGGAGCGAGGCCGACGGGCGGCTGTGGTTCGCCGTGGCCGCCGGGCTGGTCGGACCGGTGGCGATGCTGGCCTTCTACAAGGCGCTCGCCCTGGGGCCGATGGGGGTCGTCTCTCCGCTGGGCTCGATCGGTGTGGCCGTCCCGGTGGGGGTGGGTCTGGTGCTCGGCGAGCGGCCCGGAGTGCTCCAGTTCGCGGGCATCGTGGTCGCCGTGGCCGGTGTCGTCCTGGCCGGCGGACCGCAGTTCCGGGGCGCCCCGGTGCAGCGGCAGGCCGTTCTGCTCACGCTGCTGGCGGCGTTCGGCTTCGGCGCGGTGATGGCCCTGATCGCCGAGGCGTCGACGACCCTCACCGGCCTGTTCCTCGCCCTGTTCGTGCAGCGGGTCACCAATGTGGCGGCGGGCGGACTCGCTCTCGGGATCGCGGTGCGGCGGGGCGAGGCCGCCCTGCCCCCGGGCGGGCTCGCCCGGCGTTCGCTGCCGGCGCTCGCGTTCGTCGGTCTCGCCGACGTGGCGGCCAACGGCACGTACTCGATCGCCGCGCAGACCGGACCGGTCACGGTGGCCGCGGTGCTGGCCTCGCTCTACCCGGTGGTCACCGCCGTGGCCGCCCGGGGACTGCTCAGCGAGCGGCTGCGCGCGGTGCAGGCGGCCGGGGCGGGACTCGCCCTGGTGGGGTCGGTGCTGCTGGCCACGGGGTGAGCCGGCTCAGCTCCCGGGCTCCAGTTCCGCGAGCCGGTCCGGGCGTTCCCCGTCCAGTTCCGCGAGCCGCGCCGCGCTCTCCTCATCCAGTTCCGCGAGCCTGGCCGCGCTCTCCTCGTCCAGCGACGACAGCGCCAGCAACTGCTCCGGGGTGACGCCCTCCGGGCTGTCTCTTATACACATCTC
>KL568591.1:27872-28324 GCA_000715605.1 Streptomyces speibonae
GAGATGTGTATAAGAGACAGACCACGGCGTGGTCGGGCACCGTGCCCCGGACCACCGCCCCCGCGGCCACCACCACGTTCCGTCCGATGCGCGCTCCCGGCAGGATCACCGCGCCGGTGCCGATCCAACAGCCCGTGCCGATCTCCACCGGCTCCATCCGCGGCCACTGCTTGCCGATGGGCTCGTGCGGATCGTCGTAGGAGTGGTTGGTCGAGGTGATGTAGACGTAGGGCCCGAAGTAGCAGTCGCTGCCGATGGTGACGGTCGTGTCGGCGATGACGTGGCTGCCGCGGCCCAGGACCACCCCGTCCCCGACGCGCAGGATCGGCTCGGGGCCCAGGTCGAGGCCGGGCATCAGGCCCGCGGTGAGGGTGACCTGCTCGCCGACAATGCAGTGCGCGCCGAGCCGGATCCACGGTTCGCCGAACACCGTGCCCCTGTCTCTTATACAC
>KL568591.1:28600-29886 GCA_000715605.1 Streptomyces speibonae
GATCGAGCCGAAGCGGAAGCGGCCGGGATGCTCGGCGGTCACCGAGCCCGTGCGCTGCACCCAGGCCCAGCCCGCGTGGACCGCCCGCTGAGCGAGGCGGCGCGGCCAGGACGAGAACGTGTTCTTGCGCTGCGGCACGGGGTTCACCGTAGTCGGCGCGCGCCGCGGCGTCGGGCCACCGCCCCTGTGATCTTCACCCCACCGGGTTGGCGTACGGTTCCCTCATTCATCCGACGAGGAGGCGACGATGACCCACCAGGCACTGATCAGCGGCGTCGGCGGCAAGGAGCCGCAGGTGGACCCCGAGGCGTTCGTGGCGCCCACGGCCTCGGTGATCGGGGACGTGACGCTGCACGCGGGCACGAGCGTCTGGTACGGGGCGGTGCTGCGCGGGGACGTGGAGCGGATTTCCGTGGGCGCGGCCAGCAACGTGCAGGACAACTGCACGCTGCACGCCGATCCCGGGTTCCCGGTGAGCGTGGGCGAGCGGGTCTCCGTCGGCCACAACGCCGTGGTGCACGGGGCGACCGTCGAGGACGACTGCCTGATCGGCATGGGGGCGACGGTGCTGAACGGCGCGGTGATCGGCGCGGGGTCGCTCGTGGCCGCGCAGGCGCTGGTGCCGCAGGGCATGCGGGTGCCGCCCGGGTCGCTGGTGGCGGGTGTCCCGGCGAAGGTGCGGCGGGAGCTCAGCACCGAGGAGCGTGAGGGGCTCACGCTCAACGGCACGATGTACGCGGAGCTGGCGAAGGTGCACCGGAACGAACACGGCGCGTAAGGGCTGTCGGCGGACTGCACGGCCGTCCGGGGCCGGCCGCGCGGTTCCCCGCGCCCCTTCTGCGGCGCCGCTACTCGCCCGCGACGGCAGGCTCGGGTGCTGCCTTCTTCGCCTTGCGCTTCAGTACCAGCATCGATGTGATGCCGATCAGTACCGCCAGCACCAGGCCCAGCCACGAGAAGCGCTTCAGCCAGGACTCGGCGACGATGCCGAGGTAGTAGATGACGGCGGTGGTGCCGCCCGCCCACACGATGCCGCCGAGGACGTTGGCGGTGAGGAACTTCCAGTACGGCATCCTCAGCACGCCGGCGAGCGGGCCGGCGAAGATGCGCAGCAGGGCGATGAAGCGGCCGAAGAAGACCGCCCACATGCCCCACTTCTGGAAGGACCGCTCGGCGGCCGCGATGTGGCCCTCACCGAAGTGCCGGGGGAACTTCGCGCCCAGCCGGGCCAGCAGCGGCCGTCCGCCCTTGCGGCCGATGGCGTAGCCGATCGAGTCGCCGACGAT
>KL568591.1:30085-31450 GCA_000715605.1 Streptomyces speibonae
AGCGTAGCCGATCGAGTCGCCGACGATCGCGCCGACGGTGGCGCAGGCACCGAGAAGCACCGGGTCGAGGTCGCCGTGCTGGGAGGCGAGCAGCGCGGAGGAGACCAGGATGATCTCCCCGGGCAGCGGGATGCCCAGGCTCTCCAGCCCGATGACCACACCCACCAGCGCGTACACGGCGACCGCGGGTACGGTCTCGAGCCACTCCTGGACGTGCAACGCCGTTTCCTTCCGCTTCGCCGGTCCCGTGTCCGTGCACCCGGACCCCGGGGTCACGGTCGGGAAGCCTACCGGTTCACGGCGGCTGCCCCGGCCTCAGGCGTTCCAGCTCCACTCCGCGACTTCGGGCAGGTCGGTGCCGTGTTCGCGGATCCACGCGTGGTGCCGGGTGCGTGCGTCGGCCATCCGCTGGCGCAGGGCGGCCGACCGTACGGCCAGCCCCGGGACCCGGTCGATGACGTCCATCACCAGCCGGTAGCGGTCCAGATCGTTGCGGACGACCATGTCGAACGGCGTGGTCGTGGTACCGGACTCCTTGTAGCCCCGCACATGCAGGTGGTGGTGGCCGTTGCGGCGGTAGGCGAGGCGGTGGATGAGCCAGGGGTAGCCGTGGTAGGCGAAGATCACCGGCTTGTCGGCGGTGAAGAGGCCGTCGTACTCGAAGTCGGTCATGCCGTGCGGGTGCTCCCCGTGGGGCATCAGCCGGGCGATGTCGACGACGTTCACCACGCGGACCGCCAGTTCCGGCAGGTGGCGGCGGAGCAGTTGCGCGGCGGCCAGCACCTCCTGGGTCGGCACGTCCCCGGCGCAGGCCAGCACCACGTCGGGTTCGCGGCCGTTCTCGGTGCCGGCCCACTCCCAGATCCCGGCGCCCCGTGCGCAGTGGACGCGCGCCTCGTCGATCGACAGCCAGTCGTAGCAGGGCTGCTTGCCCGCCACGATCACGTTGACGTAGTCCCGGCTGCGCAGGACGTGGTCCGCGACGGACAGCAGGGTGTTGGCGTCCGGCGGGAGGTAGACCCGTACGGCGTGGGGGCTCTTGTTGAGCACGTGGTCGACGAAGCCGGGGTCCTGGTGGGAGAAGCCGTTGTGGTCCTGGCGCCACACGTGCGAGGTGAGCAGGTAGTTGAGGGAGGCGATGGGGGCGCGCCAGGTCAGTTCGCGGGAGGTCTTCAGCCACTTGATGTGCTGGTTGACCATCGAGTCGACGATGTGCACGAACGCCTCGTAGCAGGAGAAGAACCCGTGCCGGCCGGTGAGGAGGTAGCCCTCCAGCCAGCCCTGGCAGAGGTGTTCGGAGAGGACCTCCATCACCCTGCCGTGCCGGTCGAGGTGTTCGTCGACCGGGAGCTGTCTCTTATACAC
>KL568591.1:31740-33994 GCA_000715605.1 Streptomyces speibonae
GTCCCGCCGGTCCGCGGTGTTCCGCATGACCTGTTCGAGGAGGTCACCGAGGATCCGGGTGGGCTCGTGGAGCGTCGTGCCGGGCTTGTCGACGGGGACGGCGAAGTCGTCGAGGGAGGGCATGGGCAGGTCGCGGACCAGCAGTCCGCCGTTGGCATGCGGCGTGGCGCCGAGGCGCCGGGCGCCTTCGGGAACGTGGGCGAGCACGTCCGGGACGGGCCGGCCCGCCTCGTCGAACAGCTCCTCGGGCCGGTACGACTTCAGCCATTCCTCGAGCTGCCGCAGGTGCCCCGGGTCGTCGCGCACGCCGGGCAGCGGCACCTGGTGGGAGCGCCAGGTGCCCTCGACGGGCCGGCCGTCCACCTCGGCGGGGCCGGTCCAGCCCTTCGGGGTGCGCAGCACGATCACGGGCCAGCGAGGACGCTCGGTCGCGCCCTCCTCGCGGGCGGCGCGCTGCGCCTCGGCGATGCGGTCCAGGGCGGTGTCCATGGCCCCGGCCAGGGCGCGGTGGACGGCGGCGGGGTCGCCGCCGCTCACGTGGAGGGGTTCATGGCCGTAGCCGCGCAGCAGTGCGTCGAGTTCGGCCTCGGGCAGGCGGGCCAGGACGGTCGGGTTGGCGATCTTGTAGCCGTTGAGGTGCAGGATCGGCAGCACGGCGCCGTCGCGGACCGGGTCGAGGAACTTGTTGGAGTGCCAGGACGCGGCCAGCGGCCCGGTCTCCGCCTCCCCGTCGCCGATCACGCAGGCGACCAGCAGGCCGGGGTTGTCCAGGGCGGCGCCGTAGGCGTGGGCGAGGGAGTAGCCGAGTTCGCCGCCCTCGTGCACGGAGCCGGGGACCTCGGGGGCGACGTGGCTGGGCACACCGCCGGGGAAGGAGAACTGGCGGAACAGCCGCTCCATGCCTGCCGCGTCCCGGCCGACGTCCGGGTAGGTCTCGCTGTAGCTGCCCTCCAGCCAGGAGTTGGCCAGCACGGAGGGCCCGCCGTGCCCCGGCCCCCAGACGCACAGCGCGTCCAGGTCCCGGGCCGTGATCACCCGGTTGAGGTGGGTGTACACCAGATTCAGGCCGGGCGAGGTGCCCCAGTGCCCGAGCAGCCGGGGCTTGATGTGCTCGGGCCGGAGGGGCTCGGTGAGCAGCGGGTTGGCCAGCAGGTAGATCTGGCCCGCCGCCAGGTAGTTGGCGGCGCGCCAGTGGGCGTCCAGCGTGCGCAGTTCCTCGTCGCTCAGTACGGTCCGGGTGTCCTGGTCCTCAGGCATGGATGACTCCGTGAGTGGTCGGCCTGGGTGGTCGGGTGGCGGCGGGCGCGGGCGGGGGCCGCGCCCTGGACGGGCCTCAGGAGCGGGGTACCAGTTTCCCGGGGGCCGATGCCCCTCGCACGGCGTGTCGGGCCAGGTGGCTCAATCCGGTACGGTCCGGGCGCGGGCGGCTGCCGTGGACAGCGGGCCGGGGCGGGCTCAGTCGTGCGCGACGACGGCGACCGGCGCGGCCGAGTGGTGGATCACCGCGTGCGTGACGGGCCCGATGTGCGCGCCGAGCGGGCTGCGGCGGGCACGGCGGCCCACGACCACCAGCGAGGACTCGGCGGACGCCTCGACCAGGCGGACCGACGGGCTGCCGCCGAAGGGCTCCTCGACGACCTCCACCTGCGGGAACTTCTCCCGCCAGGGGGCGAGCACCTGCGTCAGCCGCCCGGCCTCGTCCCCGGCGATGCCGGTGTACTCCTCCGGCGCGGCGGCGAGGCCGTAGGCGTAGTACGGGGGCAGCACCCAGCCGTGGAGGGCGCGCAGCGCGGTTTCCCGCCGTGCCGCCTCGGCGAAGGCGAACTCGAGCACCGACGCGTGGGGCCGCTCCACGTCCACGCCGAGCAGCACGGGCCGGTAGGGCGTGGCGGCGGACGGGATGCCCGCGGGGTCGGGTTCGTGCTCGTCGGCCGCCTGTTCGCCGGCCCGGACCAGGACGACGGGCCGCTCGGCGTGGGCCACGACGACGAGCCCGACCGAGCCGACCAGGAATCCGCCGACGCGGCCGAGCCCTCGGGAACCGAGCGCCAGCAGTTCGGCGTCCCGCGCGGCCTCGGTCAGCACCTCGTACGGCATGCCGTCGACCCGCTCGTGCGTGATCTCGGCACCGGGGTGGCGCAGCCGCAGCCCCGCGGCGGTCTCCCGCAGCATGCGGTCGCTCCAGGGCGTCCCGTCACCGGGCGGGGACGGCTCGGGCGCGGGCCCCGGTACCTGTCTCTTATACACATCTCTG
>KL568591.1:34224-36830 GCA_000715605.1 Streptomyces speibonae
GCGCAGCAGTGCTTCGCGGGCCGCCCACTCGGCGGCGGCCCGGCTCTCGGCGGAGCCGTCCAGTCCGATCGTGATGGTGCGGGTCATGGCGTGCGCCTCCGGCCGTTGGACGATCACAACAGTGGACGATCATCACGAGTCTCGCCCGCGCACCGGAGCCGGTCCCAGGGGCCACAGGTCCCGGCCCCGCGCCGAAGGGCCCCGAGGGCCGGGGCCGGTGCGGACAAGGGCCGAACGCCGCGCGCTTGGGGCCGTACGGCCCTGGGGCCTGGCGGTGCGGAGCGGGACGCTGACGGGGCAACGGCCGTACCTCGTCCCGCCCGGGAGGCCCGCCATGTCCGCTCCCCCGTCCCCCAGCATGCCGCGCGCGCTGCCCGCCGGGCACCGGGCGAGGCTCATGCGGACCGCCCGTGAGGTGTCCTTCCCGCAGGGCTCCCGGTTGTTCGAGGAGGGCGGCTGGGCGGACCGGTTCTGGGTGATCCGTACCGGTACCGTCGAACTCGACATGCGGGTGCCCGGACGCCGGGCCGCCGTCATCGAACGCCTCGGGCACAACGAACTCGTCGGCTGGTCGTGGTTCTTCTCCCCGCACGTGTGGCACCTGGGCGCCGAGGCGGCGACTCCGGTGCGGGCGTACGAGTTCGACGCCCCGGCCGTCCTCGCCCTGTGCCAGGAGGACGCCGAAGTCGGCCGGGACCTCGCGCAGTGGGTCGGCGCCGTGGTGGCCCACCGGCTGCACGCCACCCGGGTCCGGCTGCTGGACATCTACGGTCCCTACGGCGCCGGCGCGACCCTGTGAGCCGT
Organism: Streptomyces speibonae; assembly: GCA_000715605.1. GTDB lineage: Bacteria > Actinomycetota > Actinomycetes > Streptomycetales > Streptomycetaceae > Streptomyces > Streptomyces speibonae. The sequence goes on from KL568591.1 coordinate 35,029, forward strand.
GGAGGCCGGGGTCAGCCGTTGGGGCGCAGGGTCCACACGACGGTCATCTCGCCGGTCACCGCGCCGTCCTCGCGGCGGATGGCGATCGACACGGGGAACTCCGGGCGGTGGCCCTCGTCCAGTTCGGCTACGACCTCGGCGGCCGGGCGGCCGAGGGTCGCGGTGGCGGTCACCGGGCCCATCGCCAGCTTCTTGTAGGCGATCTCGGCTCGGACCGCCAGCGGCACCGCGCGGGCGAGCTGGTCCCCGAACGCGGCGAGCACGATCGCGCCGCTCGCGGACTCACCGAGGGTGAACATGGCCCCGGCGTGCGGGCCTCCCACGTGGTTGTGGTAGTCGGCCTGGTCGGGCAGGGCCACCACGGCCCGCTCGGGCGTGGTCTCCAGGAACTGGAGACCGAGGGTTCGGGCCATGGGCACCGTGGCGGCGAGCATCTCGCCGACGGACATCTGGTCTGCGCTCATGCCCGCATGTTACCCGCGAGTAGCTCGTGGACGCCATGCCGCCGGGCTCCGAGTTGCTACGTCCCCGTCAAGGGGCGGTGACCCAATCGTGTCCCGGGCGCGGTTAGGGTGGCTGGCCATGTGGCCAGGACAGCAGCCGCCCGGGGGCGAGCAGAACCCGCAGTCGAACAATCCGTACCAGCAGCCGAATCCGTACCAGCAGCCCGGCTATCAGCAGCCGAACCCGTATCAGCAGCAGTCGCAGTGGAGCGGTCCGGCGACGGCTGGCATGCCGCAGCCGCCGCAGGGCGGGGGCGGCGGGAACCGGACCAAGCTGGTGGCCGTCGTGGCGGCGACGGCCGTGGTCGTGGCGGCGGGTGTCACCGGCTTCCTGGTGCTCGGCGGTGACGAGAACGACGAGGCCGAGGGCAAGAAGGACGCCAAGCCGAGCGCGACCGCGCCCAAGGAGACCTCCGCCGAGCCGACCGCCTCCGCGACGGGCGGCAACCCGCGCGGCGGCGAGGAGGAGAAGGCGACCATCGACGGCTGGCAGGTCGTCGTCAACACGCGCTTCGGCACCAAGTTCGACGTCCCCGGCGACTGGGAGATCGAGAAGCCGGGCATGAGCGTGGGCTTCGAGTGGGAGGAGAAGGACGGTGAGATGGGCCGGACCACCGTCACCGCCCCGGCCTATCTGAAGTCCAAGTGGTGCACGACCGACAGCGACAAGGACGGCCGCAAGGAGGACACCGCCCTCGTCACCGCCGGATCGCGCGGCGAGAACGGTGCGAAGACCACGCAGGAGGCGGCCGAGACGCGGGTGCCGTGGTGGATCTACGGCGGGTACACCCAGCCCGACAAGAAGAGCATCAAGATCGAGAAGCCGAAGGCGTACACCACGAAGTCGGGCATCAAGGGCCACGTCGCCATGGCGCACTCGGAAAACACCCCGCAGAAGGGCAAGTGCGAGAGCGACGGCAAGGCGATCACGTTCGCGTTCAAGAACGGCGCGGGTGACTACGTCACCTGGAACCTGTACGGAGCCAAGGGCGTCAAGGACGAGATCTCGGACGAGACCGTGCAGAAGATCCTCAGCACGGTGCGCCTGACCGAGGATGCGCCGACGAACTCGTAGCCGCCGGCGGCGCATGCGCGCGGGGGGCCGGTCACCCACTTGGCAAGGCGGCCCCCGCCCGGCGATAGTCACGGGGTGCCGACCTCCGTGCTTCGCCGCCGTCCCGTGTGGGCCGGGCGCAACTACTCCCTGCTGACCGCCGCCGCCGTGGTGACCGGTCTGGGCAGCAACGGCGCGCTGATCGCCGCCGCGTTCGCCGTCCTCGAGGCCTGTCTCTTATACAC
>KL568591.1:37091-41260 GCA_000715605.1 Streptomyces speibonae
GTCCTGAACTGCCTCTCGCAGGCCGCGTTCGCGGTGCTGGTCCTGGCGGGCGAGGCGCGGCTGTGGCAGATGATGCTCCTCAGCGCGCTCGCCGGCACCGGCCAGGCGTTCTTCAACCCGGCCGCCGAGGGCATGCTGCTCTCGTCGGTCGACGGTGCGCAGGCCGGGCGGGCTTTCGCCGTGTTCCGGATGGCGATGCACGGGGCGACCCTCGGGGGTGCCGCGCTCGGCGGTGCGATGGTCGCCGCGATCGGGCCGGGCTGGGTGCTGGCGGCGGACGCGGCGGCCTTCGCGATCGCGGCCGCGCTGCGGGCCTTCCTCGACGTGCGGCACATCCCCGAGCGCGCCCCGGGCGGCGGCATGCTCTCCGACCTGAAGGAGGGCTGGCGGGAGTTCACCGGCCGGCCGTGGCTGTGGGGCATCGTCGTCCAGTTCTCCGTCGCCAACGCGGTCGTCGGCGCGGCCGACGCGGTCTACGGGCCGCTGGTCGCCCGGGACCACCTGGGCGGGGCCGCGCCGTGGGGTGTGGCGCTGGCCTTCTTCGGCGGGGGCACGGTGGTGGGAGCGCTGCTGATGACCCGCTGGCAGCCGCACCGTCTGCTGCTCGTCGGCACCCTGTGCGTGTTCCCGCTGGCGCTGCCGTCCGCGGCGCTCGCCGTGCCGGTACCGGCCGCGGCGCTGTGCGCGGTGATGTTCACGACCGGTGTGTCCGTGGAGGTGTTCGGGGTCTCCTGGATGACCGCGCTGCACCAGGAGATCCCCGAGGAGAAGCTGTCCCGGGTGGCGGCGTACGACTGGTTCGGCTCCGTCGCGCTGGTACCGGCGGCGATGGCGCTGGCGGGCCCGGCGGAGACGGCGTTCGGCCGCACGGAGGCGCTGTGGGGCTGTGCCGCGCTGGTCGTGGTCGTCACGGCGGCGGTCCTGTGCGTCGCGGACGTACGCAACCTGCGCCGCCGGACGGTGCACGTCACCGGCACGACCGAAGCCGGTCACCCGGCCGGCACACGCGAGACGGCCCCCCAGGACTGAGGCCCCGGCCACCGACCACTACCCCGACGCCCTCCCCCTGCCCGCCTGCTGGCCCCGGCCCGCCCCTGCGATGACCCACCTCCCGCCGAGCCCACGACGGCACCACAGGACCGGCGACACCACCGCACCAGGCCACCGCACGACAAACCACCCCCGCCCACCGGACCACCGACGGCACCACGGCACCGACACCGCGGTGCCGGCCGTCCCGGCGACAGTCCGTCTCCGCCAGCCAGACCCACGGCGGGGTCACGTTGCTGGTCCGCCGCGTGCTTGCGGGGTGCCTCCCCCACACTCTCGGCGTCGTTCGGGTGGGCGGTCCCCCCACCGCCCACCCGTGCCGCCCCGGGGCACCTACCCAGGCCCTCATGGCACTGAGGGAGGCACGACTCGCCCGTGGATGGCGGCGGGCAGGCCGCCCGGCTGCGGCGCGTTCACCCCCGCTCACCGAGCCCACCACGCCACCACCGCGCCTGGGCCCGCCCCAGCCCCCGCCGTGCGTCAGCCGATGCCGAAGGCTCCGGCAGGAGGTTCGGGGGACGGTACGGCGTCCTCGTCCCGTACCGGGCGCGCGCCGGCGATGAAGTCCCGTAGTGCGGCGCCGTGTTCCACCCGGGCCGGGAATGCGTCGGCGGCGGTGGCGCGGGACAGGCGGGCGATGTCCAGCGGGCGGTGGGCGGCGACGAGGACCGCGTTGCCGAAACGGCGGCCGCGCAGCACCCCGGGCTCGGCGATCAGCGCGAGTTCCCCGAACCGCGTTCCGAGCGTGGCGAGCTGGGAGCGCAGGAAGGCGAACGGGGCCCCGTCCGGGAGGTTCGCCAAGTAGACCCCGTCGGGCCGCAGGACGCGCGCGGCCTCACGGACGTAGGCGACGGAGGTCAGATGGGCCGGCACGCGTGAGCCGCCGAAGACGTCGGCGACCAGGACGTCCGCGCTGTCCTCGGGGGCGGCCTCCAGCCAGGCGCGGGCGTCCGCCGCGTGCGGCGTGACATCGGCGCCGGCGGGGAGCGGCAGGTGCTCGGCGACCAGTTCCAGCAGACGCCTGTCGAACTCCACGACGTGCTGCCGGGAGCCGGGCCGGGTGACGGCCAGATAGCGGGGCAGGGTCAGCGCGCCGCCACCGAGGTGCAGGGCGTCCACCGGGGCGCCCGGCGCGGCGAGGACGTCCAGGACGTGCCCGAGCCGCCGGGCGTACTCGAACTCCAGGTGCGCCGGCTCGTCCAGGTCGACGTACGACTGCGGCGCTCCGTCGACGGTCAGCAGCCAGGCCCGCTCCCGGTCCACGTCGGGCATCAGCTTGGCGGTGCCGTGATCGACGACACGGGTCACGGGAATGGGCTCGCTCACCGCTCCATTGTGCCGCCGGTCCGACGACCGGCTGCCCGCCCCTCGCGCAGAGGGCGGGCAGCCGGCCGCAGCTCAGCCGACCGAGGTCACCGTGCCGGCGCCGACCGTGCGGCCGCCCTCACGGATGGCGAATCCGAGCCCGGATTCCAGCGGCACCTCGCGCCCCAGCTCCACGGTCATCGTGACCGTGTCCCCGGGCCGCGCCACCGCCGTCTCCCCGAGGTCGACGTCACCGACGACATCGGCCGTGCGGATGTAGAACTGCGGCCGGTACCCGGTCGCGACCGGTGTCGTGCGGCCGCCCTCACGGGCGGAGAGCACGTACACCTGCGCGGTGAAGCGCCGGCTCGGCACCACGCTGCCCGGCGCCGCCACCACGTGCCCGCGCCGCACCGCGTCGCGCGGCACCCCGCGCAGCAGCAGCGCCACGTTGTCCCCGGCCTGCGCCTCCTCCATGGGCTTGCCGAAGGTCTCCAGGCCGGTCACCACGGTCTCCACCTCGGCGCCGAGCACCTGGACCCGGTCACCGACGCGGACCGTGCCGCGCTCCACCGCGCCCGTGACGACGGTGCCCCGCCCGGTGATGGTGAGCACGTTCTCCACCGGGAGCAGGAACGGCGCGTCCAGATACCGCTCGGGCATGGGCACATAGGTGTCCACCGCGTCGAGCAGCGCCTCGACCGACGCCGTCCAGCGCGGGTCGCCTTCCAGCGCCTTGAGCCCGGAGACCCGTACGACGGGCGCGGACTCACCGCCGTAGCCGTGCGCGGAGAGCAGGTCACGGACCTCCAGCTCGACCAGGTCGGTCAGCTCCTCGTCGCCCGCGTCGGCCTTGTTGAGCGCCACCACGATGTGGTCGACGCCCACCTGACGGGCCAGCAGGACGTGCTCGGCGGTCTGCGGCATGATCCCGTCGAGCGCGGAGACGACGAGGATCGCCCCGTCGAGCTGCGCGGCGCCGGTGACCATGTTCTTGACGTAGTCGGCGTGACCGGGCATGTCCACGTGGGCGTAGTGCCGGGTGTCGGTCTCGTACTCCACGTGCGCGATGTTGATGGTGATACCGCGAGCGGCCTCCTCCGGCGCCCGGTCGATGCGGTCGAACGGGACGAAACTGCCGGAGCCGCGCTCGGCGAGGACCTTGGTGATGGCGGCGGTCAGGGTGGTCTTGCCGTGGTCGACATGGCCCATCGTGCCGATGTTCAGATGCGGTTTGGTGCGGACGTACGCCGTCTTGGACATGGCGGTACCTCGAAGCCTCTCGGTGGTGACGCGTGAGAGCCCCGGGCGCGGCGGATCGGCGCGCGGCCGGGACGACGGACCCCAGGAACCTGGCCGACCCTCCCCCTGGGGGGTCCGCCGGACGATCCGGGGAGGGTCAGCTTCGGGCGCCGTCGACAGCGGCGACGAGAGCGGGAACGGCAGCCTTCGGGGCATCCGCGACCGCGGATGCTGCGAGGTGGAAGGCGTACCGGAACATGGCTCCGATCATTGCCGACAACCCGCCCCGCGTCGAATGGTTTTAGGGTCGGCCGGTGCCTGTGTTGCGCAGCGCCTCGCGCACCGACAGCGGTGCGAACCGGCCCTGCTCACGCGCCAGGAACGCCCGCACGGCGTCCGGGTCGGTCTTGGCGTACTCGCGCAGGCACCAGCCGATGGCCTTGCGGATGAAGAAGTCCGGGTGGCCGGAGTGGCGCAGACAGTAGCCGAAGAGGCGTTCGGTGTCGGTGCGCTCCCGGTAGCGCAGCTGGTGGAGCAGGGCGGCGCGGACGAGCCACATGTCGTCGGCGGCG
>KL568591.1:41499-41689 GCA_000715605.1 Streptomyces speibonae
CGGCGATCCACTCGTCCATGGCGGCGGTGAGGTCGGGGTCGGCGGCGACCAGGGCCCCGACGACATGCGCGGCGAGCAGGTCGACGGTGTCCCACCACGGGACGGTGGTGACGAGGTGCCGTGTGACGGGCAGGAAACCGGAGGAGCAGCGCCGTACGTGGCGGCGCAGGTAGTCCACGGCGAAGTAGTG
>KL568592.1:0-322 GCA_000715605.1 Streptomyces speibonae
GGTATGCCGAGGGCGGTGGCGATGCGCGCCATGTCGGCGACGTAGGCGTCGCAGCCCTCCGCGTCCAGGGGGTGGGCGCCGTAGCGCTGGTGGGCGCGCAGGAAGCTGTCGACCTCCGCGATGTGCACCCAGCACAGCAGACGGGGGTCGGCGGCCCAGTACTCCTCGCCGTCCGCGGTGGTGCCGCGCACCGTCTCGTGCACGGCCCGCACCCGGTCGACCGCCCGCTGGGCGGCGTCGGCGGTGCCGTAGGTGGTGACGGCGAGGAAGGTGCTGGTCCGCTGGAGCCTGCCCCAGGGGTCTGTCTCTTATACACATCTCT
>KL568592.1:554-1107 GCA_000715605.1 Streptomyces speibonae
CGGGTGCAGCGACTGGAGCAGGAGCGCCGACAGGCCGCCGATGAACATCGAGGCGTCCCCGTGCACCCTTCTGACCGGCCGCTCGGGACCGAACCAGCGCGGTCCCGGTGTGCCGTGGATGCGCGCGCGGCTGTCCTGGCCGTCCGGTCCGGCCACTTTGGAGAAGATGGCGTGCCCGATCCGGTCGCGCAGCACCGTGCCGCCTTCCGTCAGCAGTCCCATGGCTCGCTCCGCCCTCCGCGCGCCCGCGCCGGCCGTGGGCGCCCTACCGCTACGTCTGCCCCGGTCCCCCGCGCAGCCACACCGCTCAGGGGACGTCGCCCCACCAGTCGTACACCCGGCCGCCGGGGGTGCGGGGCACGTACACCGAGCGCCCGCCCGCGCCGTAGCGGCCTATCTCCGTGCGCAGGCCGACGCCGTCCCTCAGCTCCGTCTCGGTGCGGCCCGTCACGTCCAGCAGCAGCCCGTCCAGCGGTCCGCCGGCCAGTTCCACGTACGCTCTGCCCTCGCGCGGGCCGGGGTCCTCGTGGTCCTGTCTCTTATACACATCTCT
>KL568592.1:1339-2767 GCA_000715605.1 Streptomyces speibonae
GGTTCCCGGCCCTCGCTCCAGGCGAGCAGGGCGTCCCGACCGACGCACACGATGCCGCACCGGCCGGCGTAGTCCTCGGCCGGTGCGGTGAAGTCGCCGGTGGTCACGATGAGGGCGACGTCCGCCTCGTGGACGGTCCAGCAGGTGCCGCCGAAGCGCTGCAGGTCCTGCGAGCCGACCTTGTTGTCGTCGCCGTAGCGCTTGCACTGGATGACCAGGCGGCGGCCCTCGGGGGACAGAGCCACCACGTCGGCCCCCAGGTCCCCGGCGCCGCCGACGACCTCCACCTGTGAGCAGCCGTCCCGGGTGCACAGGGCCGCTATCGCCTGCTCGAACTCCTCGGGGCTCAGCGCGTCGAAGGGGCTGAGGGCGTCGGAGGGGCTGAGGGCATCGGAGCGGCTGAGGGCATCGAAGAGGCCGTCGGCCCCGGGTGCCGGTGTCCCGGGGGCGGGCGGCGGTGTCCCGGGGGCGGGCGGCGGTGTCTCGAGGGCGTCGAGCGCGGTCACCGTGGCCTGTTCCAGGGCTTCGCCCGCCCGGCGGGCGAGCGCGGACGCCCGCATCCGCCGGCGTCTGCGCGCGTGGGCGAGGACGGTGGCGGCGGCCAGGCAGCACAGCACGACGGCCCACACCGGACGCCGTTGGGCGGCCCCGGCCAGCGCGCGCGCCGCGAGGCCGCCCGTGACCAGGGCCGTGGCGAGCAAGGCGAAGTACATGGCGGTCGCGCGCAGGTCGAAGCGGCGTGCGCGGGGCATCGGACGCGTGCGGTGCTCGGGCGTGGTCACCGTGGAGGTTCCCTTCTCCGGGGGCGGCGGACGGCGCCGCCGGAGGAACCGGGAGCGCCGTCGAAGATCACGTACGCCGTCTGCCCGGGATCGGGGCGTTCACGGCGTGTCGCGGCTGCGCGCCGGGTAAATGGTGCGGTGGATACCGGCAGAGTCGATCAGGGAGGCGGACGGTGGACTGGCGGGGATTCGCTCGGCAGATGGCTTCGATGGCCCGGGATCTTCTGGCGGAACACACCCTGGACTCCACCCTGGAGCAGATCACGCGCTCGGCGGTGGACCTCGTCGACGGCTGCGACGCGGCCGGGATCCTCGTCCTGCAGGGGAACCGGGTGAGTTCGCTGGCGCCCACCGCTCCGATGGTGACGGAGAGCGACCGGCTCCAGGAGCGCCTGGGCGAAGGGCCCTGCTTCGACGCCGCGCGGCCCGACCACTCCGAGCGGGTCTTCCGCATCCCCGACTTCACCGCGGAGCCGGAACGCTGGACGTCGTTCGTGCCCCACGGCCGGGAGCTGGGGGTGGGCAGCATGATGGGGTTCCTGCTCTACACCCGGGAGGAGGAACTGGGCGCCCTGAACATGTACTCCCGCAAGGCGGGGACGTTCACCGAGGACAGCGAGACGGCGGGCTGGCTGCTGGCCTCCCA
>KL568592.1:3044-3730 GCA_000715605.1 Streptomyces speibonae
CCGCCGCGAGCGACGCCCAGTTGCAGGAGGCCATCGCCACCCGGCATCTGATCGGTGAGGCGATGGGCATCCTGATGGGGCGGCATCACATCACCGAGGACCAGGCCTTCGACATACTGCGCACGCAGTCCCAGCGCACCAACACCAAGCTGCGGGACGTGGCGCGCCGGGTCTGTGAGACCGGCACCGCGCGGGAGTGAGCGCGCGGCGTCCGGCCCCGTGCGGACGGTTCAGCGGCTGCCCGTCCAGTTGTGGGCGACATCGATCACGAGGCGGTCCTGGAGTTCCAGGACGCGGAACGGCAGCCGTGCGCGCACGCCCAGGCCGACCTGGGTCTCGCCCTCGAAGCTGCCGCCGAAGCGCGCGTCGCGGAAGGTGCGGTACCCGGTGAGGTCGACGCCCGGCAGGGGTCGCGTGGCGCGGGCGGGGTAGGTGGGCTCGCCGGTCTCGGCGGCGTAGGAGGGTGCGGTCACCCGCACCTCCAGGACCGCGCCGCCGGCGACGGGCACGGGCCGGCCCGATCCGTCCTGGTGCAGCGTGTCGACGTAGCGCACGGAGTAGCCGAGGTCGCCGCGCCCCGCACCGGGCACGTCGACGACCATCCGGTCGAAGCAGTCGTGCCGGCCGGTCCGGATGTTCCGCACCGGTGTGACGGTGCTGTCGGTGTCCGACTTGGTGAGACTGCC
>KL568592.1:3968-4493 GCA_000715605.1 Streptomyces speibonae
GGCCAGGGCCGTGCCCATGAGCAGGAGTGTGGCGCAGATTGTTCTTGGTTGAAGCATTTTCGGCCCCCTGGGCTCGCATCCAGCTGATATCGGGTGAGACGAGCGAGATGCCCGGAAGGTTGCGGTTCAGTTCCGGCCGGTCGCCGGACCGGCGGGCATGGCACATGCTGGGGGAAAGGCGAACGAATGGATGTCCCGTGCGTCCGCACCGGGAGGGCGCGACATGGATGACGCAGCCGCCGTACCGCACGGGGAGCGGTCGGCAGGCATGCTCGGGCCGGAAGGGGCGGGGAGCGCGCACCCGGAGGCCCGTATCGAGGACGCGCTCGCCGAGCCGGTGGTGGCCGCGGTCCAGGGCGTCGGCGGATACGGCGGTCTGGTCTATCTGCGTTCGCGCGACCGGCGGTCCCTGGTGCTCTGTGTGGTGTCCGGTGTCCCCCGGTCGCTGCTGCGGCCGTGGTGGCGGATCCCGGTGGGCGGGGCGCTGCCGATGTCCGAGGCGTACCGCAGGGGCGAGGATCTGTG
>KL568592.1:4706-6283 GCA_000715605.1 Streptomyces speibonae
TCCGAGGCGTACCGCAGGGGCGAGGATCTGTGGCTGCCGGACGAGCGGGCGACGATGCTGCGCTTTCCGCAGTTCACCGCCGCGCTGCCGTATTCGTTCGCCCACGCCTACCGCCCGGTGCGGGTCGGCGGCGAGACCGTGGGGGTCCTGGCCGTGCTGCGTTCGGCCACCCGGGAGCCGTCGCACGTGCACGTGGTGGGTGCGGCGCTGCGCGAGGCCGGGCGGGACATGGAGCGGCGGCTCACCGCGTTCGCCCGGCGGGTGCCCGGCCGGGAGGGCCCGGATGCCGTCGCCTACGGCATCGACTACGACGACCAGCCGGTGAACGTGCGCCTGCCCACACCGCCCGGGCGGGCGGTGAAGGTCGGCATGATCGAGTGGGACCTGGACCACGACCGCTGGTCGGGGGACGACGACGCGCTGTGCCTGCTGGGCGTCACCCGGGAGGAGTTCGGCGGCACCATGGCGGAGGTCGCGGCCCGGGTCAGCCCCGACGACCAGCACGAACTACGGGCGAGTCGACGGGAGGCGGAGGACACCGGGCAGGTCAGGGCCCGGCGCTTCAGAGTGCTGGACGAGCCCGAGGACGGCGGCCGGCCGCGGTACCGGCCGGTGGAGCTGTGGGGCCATGTCGTGCGGGTGGAGCGGGCCGCCCGGACGCTGGTGGGCGCCCTGATCGACGCGGCGGGCGGGGTCACCGCGGCGGAGGCCGCGGAGCGGCTGCCCGACGGCCTGTTCTCCCTCGACCAGGACGGCCGGGTGATCTACGCCAACCGGCGCTGCCAGGAGCTGTTGGGGTGCGAGCTGGAACAGCTGCTCGGCCACCATCCGTGGCAGGTGCTCACCTGGCTGCGCGACCCCGCCTACGAGGACCACTACCGGGCGGCGATGCTGTCGCAGGAACCGGTGTCGTACCTGGTGCGCGATCCGGACGGGGTCTGGCTGGGGTTCGTGCTCCATCCCGGTGTGCACGGGCTGACCGGCCGCGTCTTCCGCACCGACGCCCCGGCCGGGGCGGAGCCGGGCGGAGCCCTGGCACCGGCCGGGGCGCCCACGGAGCTGGTCGCGCCGACACGCGCGGGGGCGCTCTACCACGTGGTACAGATGGCCAGTGTGCTGACCGAGGCCGTCACCGTCAGGGACGTGTGCCGGGCCGTCGGCGAGCAGCTGCTGCCCGGGTTCGGCGCGCGGGAGATCGCCCTCTACACGGTCCGTGACGGCCGGATGTACCTGCTGTGGGAGTCCGGCTACCCGCACGACTTCCTCGAGCCGTTCGAAGGAGTCCCCCTGGACACCAACCTGCCCGGCGTGCACGCGCTGACCACCCGGCTCCCGCTCTTCTTCGAGTCGCCCGAGGCGCTGGTGACCGCCTATCCCGGGATCCCGCTGGACACGATGGGCGCCTGGGCGTTCCTGCCGCTGATCGCCTCCGGGCATCCGGTCGGCTCGTGCATCCTCGGCTGGGACGCACCGCACCGGTTCACTCCCGAGGAGCGCAGTGCGCTGACCGCGCTGGGCGGGCTGGCCGCGCAGGCGATGGAGCGGGCCCGGCTCTACGACGCGGAGTCCGCCGTGGC
>KL568592.1:6527-7149 GCA_000715605.1 Streptomyces speibonae
GGCGGGGACTGGTACGACGTGATCCGGACGGGGCGGGGGGTGGCCCTGGTGATCGGTGACGTCGAGGGGCACAGCGTGGGCGCCGCGGCCGTCATGGGGCAGCTGCGCAGCGCGGTGCACGCCTTCGCGGCGAGCGGCCGACCGCCGCAGGAGGTCATCACCCACACCAACCGGCTGCTGGTGGAGCTGGAGACGGACGTCTTCGCCACCTGCTGCTACATCGAGCTCGAGCCCGCCACCGGCCGTGCCCTGGCCGTCCGGGCGGGTCATCCCCCGCCGCTGCTGCGGCATCCCGACGGGCGCACCGAGAGCCTGCACCTGCCCGGCGGTGTGCTGCTCGGTGTGCAGCCGGACGCCGTCTACCCGGTCACGAGCCTCACCCTGGCTCCCGGGAGTGTGCTCGCCCTGTACACGGACGGGCTGGTCGAGACGCCGGGCGATGACATCGGGACGGGGATCGAGAAGGTCCGTCTCGCACTGGCCCGCAGCGCTACCCGCTCCGTGGAGGCGCTGGCCGACCATCTGATCCGCACCGCCCGCAGGGCTCAGGACCGGCCGGATGACGTGGCGCTGCTGCTGACGGCGTACGACTGGGGCAGCGGCGACTGACACCCGGGCCCGC
>KL568592.1:7430-8289 GCA_000715605.1 Streptomyces speibonae
CTCGTCCGGGTCGTAGGCGTGGCGGGCCGGGTCGGGCGCCGCGGCCGGCCGTTCCTCGACCATGTCCTCCACCCGGACCGGCTCCGGGAGACGTCCGAAACGGGCGTGGCGTGCGGCGGCGGCTCCGTCCGCGTCCTCGTGCGTGTGCACCGTCCCCTGGCCCACGGCAACTCCCCTCCGCGGCCCGCCGGCGCTCCCCAGGTCGGACAGCACGGCGGCCTCTCGAACGAGTTTCCCACACCGGGCACCGGAAGCGTGGCTTCCGTCACAGCCGACAGCGGGCAGTTACTGATCCACTTCGCCCATGCGCACCGCTGTCCTCCCTCTCTCCGCCGTCCTGGCCGGCGCCCTGTTCCTGACCTCGTGCGGAACCGGGCGGGCCGGCGACCCGGCCGCCGGCCCGTCCGCACCGGAGGGCCCGTGCGGCGAGCGACCCCCGAACGCGTCGGCCTCTCCCCCGCCGGGGCCCGCCGACGCGGAGCACGACGGGGTCCGGATCACCGGATTCGCCGGCGGGAACCAGGGGTGCGCCGCGTTCGAGGTCACCCACACCGGGTCCGAACCCTTCACGTACACGATCACGTTCGACCTCCTCTCGGACGCCGGGTCGGTGCTGGACAACACCGAGCGGACCGTCGAGGACGTCGCTCCGGGCCGTACGGTCCGCGACACGTTCACGCCGGCCGAGTCGACGGTGGGCTCGCGGAAGGTGAGCGGGGTACGGATCGCCAAGGTGCGCAGCGTCCCGGCCGACGAGGCGCCGGACACCCACGGGCCGTGCCCCGCGTCCGGGGTGCGGGTGTACGCGGACGACGGCGACGCGGCCATGGGGCTGCGGGTCGTCTCCCTGCACCTGAAG
>KL568592.1:8551-8960 GCA_000715605.1 Streptomyces speibonae
TGCCGCTGGTGGTGCAGCCGGGCGAGGGTGCGTGGGCGGGGCTGGTGTGGCGCAACACGACGCTGGCGGGCACGCCGGTGCACGCTCCCTATGCGCGGGTGCGGGTGAAGTCCGGGGCGGACTGGGTGACGGTCGTGCCCGAGGTGGACCTCGGGACGACCGGGAAGCTGGCGGTGGGGCCGTGGAAGAAGCGGGAGGAGTCCGCGGTGGAGCGCTGAGGTCCGGCTGATGTCGCCCTCGCCGCCCTTCCCGTCCCGACCCGGGGGCGCCCCCGGACCCCCGCTCCTCGAACGCCGGAGGGGCTGAACCTCAGCGGGTGGCCGTCGGGATGCCGGGGGGGAACGGGCGCGTCTGTAATGGTGGGGGCGGCCGAGAACGGCTCGGCCCGGCGGAGGAGACGCGCCCATGC
>KL568592.1:9143-10769 GCA_000715605.1 Streptomyces speibonae
GGCCACCACGGACCTGCCGAAGGCGGGTGTGCTGCGGCGGCTCGGCGAGTGGTGCGCACGGCACTTCCTCGTCGTGATCGTGGCCTGGCTGGTGGCTCTCGTGGCGCTCCAGGCCGCGAGCCGCTCGGTCGGCGGAACCTACAGCGACAACTTCACCCTTCCGGACTCCCAGTCCCAGCAGGGCATCGAGGTGCTGCAACAGCACGATCCGCAGGCCGGCGGCTACAGCAGTCAGATCGTCCTGCACGACGACCAGCAGCAGCTCACGGCCCTCGGCGGCCAGATGTCCACCGCCGTCGGCGACCTGGAGAAGCTGCCGCACGTCCTGTCCGCGCAGAACCCGCTGTCCGCCCCCTCCGACTCCGGCCGGTCGGGGCCGAACGTCGGACCCCTGTCCTCCGACGGACGGACGGCGTACATCACGGTCCGCTTCGACGTGCAGCCCTCGACCCTGGGCGACGACTATCTGCACGGGGTGGACGACGCCGTACAGCCGCTGCGGGACGCGGGCGCGCAGGTCGAGTACGGCGGACCACTGGGCGAGCTGGCCCGTCCCGCGCCCGACGACCGGATGAGCGAGCTGATCGGGTTCGCCGTGGCGATCGTGGTCCTGCTGATCGGCTTCGGCAGTGTGCTCGCCGCCGGCATCCCCCTCCTGACGGCACTGATCGGGGTGGTCGCCGGTCTCGCCGTGCTCGGACTGCTGGCCGCGGCGTTCACCTTCGCCACGGTGTCACCGACCCTGGCGACGATGATCGGCCTCGGTGTCGGCATCGACTACGCGCTGTTCCTGATCACCCGGTACCGGCAGGACGTCATGGACGGCGAGGATCCGGTGCGGGCGGCCGGTCACGCCACCTCGACGAGCGGACGTGCGGTGCTGGTCTCCGGCTGTACGGTGATCATCGCGCTGGCGGGTCTGTCCGCGTCCGGGGTGTCGTTCATCTCCAAGCTGGGAATCGCCGCGGCCGTCACCGTCGTCTCCGCCGTCGTCGCGGCGCTCACCCTGGTGCCCGCGCTGCTGGGTCTGACCGGCCGGCGCATCGACCGCTGGCGGGTGCGCCGTCCCGTCGCGGAGACCGACGCCGCGTCAGATGCCGAGCCGCACGGCACCTGGCACCGGTACGCCCAGCGGGTGGCTCGCCGTCCATGGACGTTCCTCGCGGCGGGCGTGGCCACGATCGCCGTCCTCGCCGTCCCGGTGTTCTCGATCCAGCTGGGTCACATCGGGGACGGCGCGGATCCCACGTCCTTCACGGACCGGCGCGCCTACGACCTGATGACCGACGCGTTCGGTGCCGGCTCCAACGGTCCGCTCACCGTCGTCATCGACCAGTCCTCCGTACCGGGCTCCGCGCGTTCCGGACTGGCCTCGCAGGCGCAGCAGACCCTGGACGGCGTGGAGGGGGCGGCGGCGGTCACGCAGCTCACTCCCACCCAGGACGGCGACGTGCTGGTCGGCACGGTGTACTCGTCGGCCTCACCGCAGAGTTCCACGACCACCGACCTCGCCAACCGCCTGGTGGACGACACCCTGCCGGAGGCCGTGCGGGGCACGGACGCGCAGACCTACGTCACCGGGACTACAGCGGCGCAGGTCGACTTCCGTGACCTCGTCGCCGAACG
>KL568592.1:11015-18348 GCA_000715605.1 Streptomyces speibonae
ATCATCGCCGTGGTGGTCGCGCTGGCCTTCCTGATCATTCTGGCGGTGTTCCGCGGGCTGCTGGTCGCCGTCAAGGCGGCGGTCCTCAACGTGCTGTCCATCACCGCGTCGTACGGCGTCGTCGTCGCCGTCTTCCAGTGGGGCTGGGGCGGGCCGGCGCTGGGCGTCTCCGGCACGGTGCCGATCGAGAGCTATGTGCCGATGATGATGTTCGCCATCATCTTCGGGCTGAGCATGGACTACGAGATCTTCCTGCTCTCCCGCGTCCACGAGGCCTGGCTGCGCACCGGTGACGCCAGGGCGGCGGTCGCGCACGCCCTGGAGATCACCGCGCGGGTCATCACCTGTGCCGCGCTGATCATGGTGAGTGTGTTCGCGGCGTTCATCGTCAGCGACAACGTCGTGGTCAAGATGCTCGGTCTGGGCCTGGCCGTCAGCGTGCTCATCGACGCCACCGTCGTACGGCTGCTGATGGTGCCCGCGGTGATGACCCTGCTGGGCAGGCACGCGTGGTGGACGCCGCGGTGGCTGGACAGGATGCTGCCGCACATCGACGCGGAGGGGGAGGGCGCGCCGGCCGCCCCCTGACGCACGAGGCGGCAGGCCCCGCGAGGGGACCTGCCGCCGTCGGTGTGCCGCGGACCGGATCAGGCGTTGCGCCGCACGCTCCGCAGGACGAAGAAGCCGAAGATCACCAGCACTCCGCCGATCGCGGCCGGCCAGAGCTGGGCCCCGGTCTCGGCGAGGCTGCCGGACTGGCCCTGCGCCTCGGTCTTGTCGTCGAGTTCGGGGAGGCTGCCGGGCACCTGGGCGGCCTGGGCCGCCTGTCCGCCGTCGCCGCCCTTGTCGCCGTCCTGGTCACCGGCGTCGCCGCCGTTGCCGGCCGGGGTGGAGGACTTGACGTCGGGCTGCGCGGTGTTGTCGCCCTTCCCGGGCTCATCGGCGCCCGGGTCCTGCGTCGGCTGCTCCTGCTTGCCGTCGCCCTGGTCGGCGCCGTCGTTGTTCTGGTCGCCTCCGTCGTCGTTCTGCTTGCCGTCGTCGTTCTGCTTGCCGTCGTCGCCGGGCTTGTCGCCGCCGTCGTTCTGGTTGCCGTCGTCGCCCTGGCCCGGGTCTGCGGTGGGCTCGTTGCCCGGCTCCTCGCCGCCGTTGCCGCCGTCGCCGTTGCCGCCGTCGCCGTTGCCCGCGCCGGCGCCGCAGGTGCGGCCCTCGTTGATGCAGTCGACCACCTCGTTCATCAGGTCCTCGTCGAAGACGTTGATGAAGTCGCCGTGGTCCGTGATCGGCTTGTGCAGCTGCTCCGGGAAGGAGTCGACCGCGAACAGCGGAGTGGTCTTGCCGCCGTCCTCCAGGCTCGGCGCGTCCACGTCGTAGACGATGCGCTGCACCAGCTGCGGCACCGGCTTGAAGCCGGACGGGCAGTTGCCGGCCTCGTCCGTGAACGCCATGTGCGTACGGTGGTTGGCGCTGTCGATGTTGCGGCCGTCCCAGCAGCTCTGGAAGTCGAACGAGCGCACCACGTCACTGCCCTCGGGGCACAGCGGGTACTTGTCGGTCAGCTGCCGGTCCTCGAAGCCGGTGCAGCTCCAGGACGCGTTGGCGTTGGCGGGGCCGTTGACGAACGACTTGGCGTCACCGGTGATGATGCGCAGCAGCCGGGGCATGGCGGTGACCTCGCCCTGCGGGTTGCCCACGAAGGTCAGGGTGACCTCCTTGGGCGTGACGATCTCACCGACGTTGCCCTCGATGCCGCCGCCCGGGGAGTTGGCGTCCTGCTCCTCGGTCCCGTTCTGCAGACGCAGCACCGGCCAGTAGTACGCCGACTTGTCGCCCTGGTCCACGCAGGTGGTCTCCGCCTGCGCCAGGTCGTCGTCGCTGGAGAAGGCGTTGGTCGCCTGGTTGCCGATGTAGTCGTGGAAGTGGTGGGCGCCGTTGCTGACACCCGGCGCGGCGATCACGTTGTCCGAGTTGAACAGGCCGTTCTCGTTGACGCCGCAGTCGCTGACGAAGGTGCCGCGGGAGGCGTTCGCCGTCTGCTTCGGCTGGGAGACGTTGGGCTCGACGCTCTGGATGTCGACGTAGTCACCGGCGACGGGGCCGTTGCCGACCTGACCGCCGTTGCCGCCCTGTTCCTGGCCCTGCTGGTCCTCGCCCTGCTGGTCCTGGCCGTCGCCTGCGTCGCCGGCCTGGTCGCCTCCGTTGCCGTCGCCGCCCTGCTCGCCCTCCTGCCCGGCGGGGGCGTTGCCGGACTCGCGCACCGCACAGGCGGCGAGTTCCTCGAGGCCCTCGGGCCGGTCACCGACCCGGTCGATGGCGGTGGCGATGCGGGCGAGGGTCGCGGAGCGCTTCTCCTCCAGCGGTCCCGCGATCGCGTTCTGCGCGAAGGCCGGGTCCTGCCGGATGGCGTCCGCCGACTCGCCGAGCCGCTTGTAGGCCTCGGCGATCTGGGCGTCCAGACCGGCGAGTTCCTTGTCCACCTCCGCCCGTGCCTCCTCGGGCACCGACGTCAGCTGGGTGGCCACGTCCGGACAGTCGATCGTGGCGCCCGAGAGGACCTGGGCCTGGTCGGCGCCCGTCCCGTCCTCCGTCGCGGAAGCGTAGACGTTGGCCGCCATCATGCCGCCTCCCCCGAGGATCAGGGCGAAGGCGGCGAGAGTCGCGCGCTGTTTCGGGCGTCTGCGTGTGTTGCGTGCCAAGGCAGTACTCCTACGCTTCTGTCGCGGGGGGGGGTCGGCATGGGATTCCCACGCCCCATACGCAAGCGGGCCGCCCGGTGTTCAAACGCCTCACAACTTCTTCCCCGAATCTCAGGCAACTCCCGCCCCGCGCACGCCGAATCCCCGCCGGAAGGGGGGTGTCCGGCGGGGACCCGGGAGCGGCAGTTGTGACGTCGCGGCCGGTCAGCCGAAGTTCACGTCACTGCACAGGAAGTACGTCTGGTCCATGTGCGAGGCCTGCCAGATCGTGTAGACGACGTGACGGCCGCTGAAGCCCGATGTGCTCACCGGGATCGAGTAGTTCTGGCTGGGGCCGTACGCGCCGGTGCGGGCCACCAGCTGGAGGTCGTCCCAGCCGAGGGCCTGGGTGGCGGGGTCGAAGCCCTGCCGGGTGACGTAGACGAGGAAGTAGTCCGCGCCGTGGCTGGCCTGGTCGTACAGCTGGACGGTGAAGTTGTCGTTCACGTCCGTCGTCTTCCAGGCGCCCACCGTGTCCATCGAGTTGTAGCGCCCGCTCTCGGTGCGCCCGCCGCTGCACAGCTGGCCGTCGGGGACGACCGCCCGGAAGTTGCCGGCGGAGCCGTTGCGGTAGAGGCCGTTCCAGTTCCACATGGCGTTGGGGTCGTCCTGCCATGCCTGCCAGCACATGGGGTCCTCCTGGGCCATGGCCGGATTCTGGAAGTCGCTCCCCCACCGCTGCCAGCAGCCGTAGTTGCGGGAGGCGGGATCGATCACGGAGCCGTGGGCGACGGCGGTGCCGCTCCAGGGGATCAGGGAGAGCAGCGCGGCCACCGCGACCGTCAGGGCGAGCGACAGACGGGTCCGGAGGGACTTTAAGTCATGCCCATGCCAAGCCATTGGTTTCTTCCTTCCACTGTGGGGGTCGTGGGGATGACGGTGAGCACCCCCCGCCCGACATCATGGGAGCGCTCCCAATGCCCAGGCTGCGCCTCATGAGGCGCAGCGGCAACACGCATTTGCGCCACTTCCCGGAGGGCGGTGGCGCGTTCGACGCGTTGGGCACGTCCGGAGCTTTCGGCGCTATCGGCACCTCCGGCCCACTTGGCACGTCCCGCACGTCCCGCATACCCCGCACGTCCTGCACGTCCCGCGTATCCGGCACTCGCGGCGCGCTCGGCGCTTTCGGCGACCGCCCCGACCTCAGGGGCGGCCGGGGTCCGCCGTCGTGCGTCCGAGGCACACGACCGAATCGTCCATCGGTACGGCGATCTCTTCGAAGCCCATCCGGTCGTAGAAGGCCCGGGCCGGCTTGTTGGCCACCGCCATCACCAGGTGCACGGCCGGGACACCCGCGTCCCGCAGCGCCGTGAGGAAGGTCCGCATCAGTCCGCGGCCGTACCCCCGCCCCTGCCACTCGGGCAGCAGGTCGATGTGCAGATGGGCCGGCCAGGCGGCCAGCTCGGGGAGGACCATCCGCTCCGGGTGGTGCAGCAGCGCGGCGATGTTCTCGTCCGGGGTGGACGGCGGGCCGGACGGCTCGGGATGGAGGTCGGCGACGAGGGGCAGCCAGTCCGTACGGAAGGCCCTGGCGAAGCGGACGGTGTCGGCGGTGCCGACGATGTAGCCGACCGCCCGGCCCTCCCCATCGTCCAAGACGAAGGCCAGTTCGGGCTCCAGATGGACGTAGGGCGCCGCGAACGTGTCCGGAAAGACACTGGGGTCGGCGTAGTGGGGGCGGCTGTCCTGACCGTTGTGGGCGGTGCGGACGCAGATGTCGTCGAGGGCCGGCCGGTCCTCGACGCGGTACGGGCGGATCCTGGGGGACTCGGTCATGCCTCGCATCCTGCCCGTTTGGGAGCGCTCCCACAAGCGGTTTCGACGTGCGGGGCGTGACACGCCGTCCACGGGTTACCCGGCGCGCATGAAGCTGCATATCCCGGGGCGGCAGTCCCCTGAGAACACGACGGATGAGGCCCGTCCGGATCGCGGGGGGCAGCGCGCGGCATCGGAGGCGACCCGCACGGGTCAGGGGGCGCGGCGCGCGGAACCGGAGGAGCCCGGGCCGAGCGACGAGGTGGAGCGGGCGGCGCCGGACGCCCTGACCAAGCTTCCGAAGGGCGCGTGGGGCGCGGCGCTCAAGGGCAGTGTGCGCGAGTTCAAGGACGACGAGCTCACCGACCGGGCCGCGGCGCTGACGTACTACGGCGTGCTGTCGCTGTTCCCGGCGCTGCTGGCCCTGGTCTCGATCCTGGGACTCACCGGCGAGTCCACCACGGACAAGGTGCTGGAGAACATCCAGGAGCTCACCGCACCCGGCGCGGCCCGCGACATCATCACCCAGGCGGTGGAGCAGTTGCAGGGCAACGCCGGCGTCGGCTCGATCGTGGCGGTCGTCGGTCTCGTGCTGGCGATCTGGTCGGCGTCGGGGTACGTGGCGGCGTTCATGCGCTCGGCGAACGCGGTCTACGACATGCCCGAGGGGCGCCCGATCTGGAAGGTGCTGCCGGTACGGCTCGGGGTGACGGTCGCGCTGATGGTGATGGCCGTGATCAGCGCGCTGATCGTGGTCTTCACCGGCGGGCTGGCCCGGCAGGCGGGTGATCTCCTCGGTCTGGGCGACACCGCGCTGACCGTGTGGTCGATCGCCAAGTGGCCGGTGCTGGTCCTCCTGGTCACCATCATGATCGCGCTGCTGTACTGGGCGGCCCCGAATGCCAGGGTCAGGGGGTTCCGGTGGATCACTCCCGGCAGCTTCCTGGCGCTGGGCATCTGGCTGCTCGCCTCCGCCGGCTTCGCCCTCTACGTCGCCAACTTCGGGTCGTACAATAAGACGTACGGCACGATGGCCGGTGTCATCATCTTCCTGATCTGGCTGTGGATCACCAACCTGGCCATTCTGCTCGGGCTGGAGTTCGACGCGGAGATCGCCCGGCAGCGGGCCATCGCCGGTGGCCATCCGCCCGAGGCGGAGCCGTACACGCAGCCGCGCGACACCCGGACCTGGGACGAGCAGGACCGACGGCGGATGGACGAGCCCTGACGAGGTGGGCCGGCCCCCGGCCCCCGCCGGCCCGGCACACCGGGAGGGCCCGACCGCGCCGACGGCCGGGCCCTCCCGGTGTGTCAGGGCGTCAGCCCGGCCGCGAGGGTGGCGCCCAGTTCCCAGCACCGCTCGAGGGCGGCCTTGTCGGGTGCGCCGGTGACCTTCACGGTCTCCGCCGCGCGGCGCCAGCCCAGGCCCGTGGTGACCGACTCGATACCCCGGACCGCGCCGGTGACGTCACTGCCGCCATGCACGTAGTAGCCGAAGGGGCGGCCCCGGGTGGTGTCCAGGCAGGGGTAGTAGATCTGGTCGAAGAAGTGCTTGAGCGCGCCCGACATGTAGCCGAGGTTGGCCGGGGTGCCGAGGAGGTAGCCGTCGGCGTCCAGGACGTCGGCGGCGGTGGCGGCCAGCGCCGCGCGCCGCACCACCCGGACGTCCTCGATCTCCGGGGCGGTGGCACCGGAGAGGACGGCTTCGAACAGCGCCTGGCAGTTCGGTGACGGCGTGTGGTGGACGATCAGCAGAGTCGGCACACCCCGACCCTGCCGTGCGGGTCGCCGCGCCCGCAAGCCGGGCGGTCCGGGTCGCGCCACGGGCGCGTGCGGAGCACCGTTGTCACAGGGGTGCCGGGGTGGCACGATGCCCGGCATCGGTACGCGGAGAGGCTGGGGTGTGTCTTGGTCGACGAGGAACACGGGTCACCGGCGGCGGTGGTGTTCGACGCGCTGGGCAGCGAGTACGAGAAGGCGTTCGCCTTCTCGCCGGCCCACCGGGCGTCGCTGGACTGGCTGATCGAGCGGCTGGCGCCCGGGAGCAGGGTGCTGGACGTGGGCAGCGGCACGGGCAGGCCCACGGCCGAGGCGCTCGCCGCGGCCGGCCACCGGGTGCTGGGCGTGGACGTCTCCCCGGTGATGGTGGAGATCGCCTCCCGGCAGGTGCCCGAAGCGGAGTTCCGCTGCGAGGACATCCGGCGGATGACGCTCGAGGACGGTTCCCTGGACGCGGTCTGCGTGTACTTCGCGCTGCTGCAGATGTCCCGGACGGAGCAGTCCGAGCTGCTGGGCCGGCTGGCGCGGGCGCTGCGCCCTGGCGGTCTGCTGACGCTGGCGACCGTGCCGCTGGATGTCGAGGAGTTCGACGGCGTGTTCATGGGGCAGCCGGTACGGGTCACCAGCTTCGCGAGCGAGGATCTCATCGCCCTGGTGCAGGAGGCGGGCCTGACGGTGCAGTCGGAGGAGAGCGTGATGTTCACCCCCACGCACCCGGACGCCCGCCCGGAGCCCCAGCTGTTCCTCCACTGCCGCCGCGAGGTCCCGAACGCCTCCCCCTGACGGAGGGCCGCCCGTTCTTTCGCCGTCACGCCGGCAGGCACCGCACGTGCCGTCGTCCACGCGGCCGAGTACGGCGCTCCCCCGCGGGTCGCTGCGCCGCCGCACGGAACCCTGCCCCGCACGCCATCCCAGCGGACGGCGCCCGGCACCGTCTCCGCAGGTACCACTGCCCGCACGGGCCCGGTGCCGCATCGCCCCGCCGGCCCTCCACCCGGCCGCCGTCATGGCCGTTCGCGTTCTGCGGCAACCCGCTCACCGAAGTGCCCGGACGCCTCATTCCCGGC
>KL568592.1:18612-18734 GCA_000715605.1 Streptomyces speibonae
CCCGGCCGTCGCGGCGAGCCGGGCCACCGCGCGCACGGCCACGGCAAGCAGCTCCGCCGAGCACCGGACACCACGGTCGGCCCCCGCGCCACGCCCTATCGCCGTCACGGCGGGCCACCACC
>KL568592.1:19035-19406 GCA_000715605.1 Streptomyces speibonae
GCCTCATTCCGGGCCATCGCGGCGAGCCGGGCCGGCGCGCGCACGGCGCCGACCGCCCGCACCGCCGCTCGCCCCCCCCCACGGGCACCGGCACCGTCGCTGTCCCGGACGCCTCGATCCGGACCGTCGCGGCGGACCGCATCGCCGTCACGGCAAGGCGGCACCGGACAGCCACCACCACCCGCACGGCGCCGACCGCCACCCACGGCAACCCGCGCCGTCAAGCGCCGGACGCCTCGATCCGGACCGTCACGGCGGGCCCATCACCCGCGCGGCCGCGCCGGCTCCTGCCCGCCGAGTGCGGCAGCACCGGGGCAGATGGTCGTGTATGCCCCGGTGGGCACGGAGCCGTCGGTGGGGCTGTTCCCGCC
>KL568592.1:19615-21030 GCA_000715605.1 Streptomyces speibonae
GTGGGGCTGTTCCCGCCGTGGTGGCGGGGGTCCGGCTCAGGTGTCCTGGTGGGTTGCGGGGGCCGGGGGCCTTTCCGTGGCCTGGAGGTCTGCCAGGAGTTCCGCCTGGCCGGCGAGGACGCCGGAGAGGATGGTGCGGGCCACTCGCAGGAGCTCCGCCACGTGGGGGCTGGTGAGCGAGTAGTACACGGTCGAGCCCTGTTTGCGGCCCACCACGAGGTTCGCGCGGCGCAGGACCGCCAGTTGCTGCGAGAGGTGGGCCGGCTCGATGCCCACCTCGGGCAGCATCTCGGCGACCGCGTGCTCGCGTTCGCTGAGCAGTTCCAGCACCCGGATGCGGGCGGGGTGGCCCAGGGTTTTGAAGAACTCGGCCTTCAGCTGGTACAGCGGCGTGGTCATCGTGCCGTTCCTTTCCGGCGCGGCAGTACGGCCCGGTGGCCGGTCCTCGGTCCCTCGCCTCATCTGTTCGTCGACACCCGCCTCGACGGTTTTACGACATTAGCAACTTCATACATCCCCACCGTCCGGTGGCCGGGCGCGGCGGCGTCACAGGGGAAGCGTGATCCAGATGCTCTTGCCCCGGCCGTCGGCGTCGCCGCGGACCACGGCGGTGCCGCCCAGGCCGTGGGTCAGCTCGACGACGGTGGCCAGCCCGCCGGAGTCGGCGGCGTCCGCCCCCAGCAGCGGGGGCCGGCAGGGGTGGCGGTCATGCACGGCGAACACCAGGCAGTCGGGGCCCGCCGCGTAGACCACCGTGGTCTGCGGGGAGGCCTCGGCCGCGTGCCGGACGCTGTTGGTCACCAGCTCGCTCAGGATCAGCAGCGCCGGGCCCACCGCCGGGTGGCGGGCGGCGATGCCCCACTCCGCGAGGGCCTGTTCGGCGGTCTCGCGGGCGAGGCGCACGGCGGCGGGCTCGGTGGGCAGGGTGAGGACGTGCCGGTACGGCAGCGTGTTCAGCGCGGGTGTCATCGGTGCTCCGCTCCGGGCACGGCGGCCGGCGGCGCGGGGTTCCGCAGGATCCCGTCGCGCTCCAGGTGGGCGCGGGCCGCGCTGATCGCCTCGGGTGTGGTGGCGTACTCCCGTCCCTCGTGCCGCAGCAGTTCCAGGGCGCCGACCGAGGCCAGGGCCCGCCGGTGGGCGGGGCGGACACCGGACGCCAGGACGAGGATGCCGCGTCGTCTCAGTTTCGTCACCGCGTCCTTCAGGACCAGGGCCCCGGTGGCGTCGACGACGCTGACGTGGGACATGCGCAGGACGACCACGCGTACGTCGGCGAGTTCGGTCAGTTCCAGCAGGAAGCGGTGGGCGGCGGCGAAGAACAGCGGGCCGTCGATGCGGTAGGCCACGATGTGCTCCGCCAGCAGGGCGTGTTCCTCCTCCGTGTGGTCGCCCCGGTCCAGCGGCAGGGGGTCGAG
>KL568592.1:21226-22323 GCA_000715605.1 Streptomyces speibonae
GGTTCGAGCCGGGCCTGGCGGGCGACGGCACGCAGCGCGAGGACGCCCGCGACAGCCAGACCGATGATCACCGCCTGGACGAGGTCGAGTACGAGCGTGGCGACCGCGGTGAGGACGAGGATCACCGCGTCGGAGCGGGTGGCGCGGCTCATCGCGCGCAGCGAGCCGACCTCGACCATGCGCACCGCCGTCGCCAGCAGGACACCGGCGAGTGCGGCGAGGGGGATCCGCGAGACCAGCGGGGCGGCCGCGAAGACGATCACGGCGAGGACGCCGGCGTGCGTGAGCGAAGCCAGCCGGGAGGTGGCACCGGTGCGGACGTTGACGGCCGTGCGGGCGATCGCGCCGGTCGCGGGGACCCCGCCGAAGAGCGGGGCGGCGATGTTGGCGAGGCCCTGGCCGAACAGTTCGCGGTCGGGGTCGTGCCGCTGTCCGACGGTCATGCCGTCGGCGACGGAGGCGGACAGCAGCGACTCCAGGGCGGCCAGCGCCGCCACCGCCAGGGCGGGCGCGAGCAGGCTGCCCAGGGCGCCGGTGTCGACGAAGGAGAGCGACGGAGCGGGCAGTCCGGCGGGCAGGTCACCGATGGGCCGGACCCCGTCCGGACCCGCGACCTCCACCACGGCCGTGGCGGCGAAGACCGCGAGCACCGAGAAGGGGACGGTGGGCTTCCAGCGGGCCCCGATCAGCATCACGCCCGCCACCGCGAGCGCGAGCCCCGGCGCGGTCCACTGGGGGGCGCGGAGGAACTCCTCCGCCGCCCGCCAGGCCACCTCCAGGACGCGTTCGCCCTCGGGCACGGGCACGCCGAGGGCGTTGGGGATCTGCTGGAGGCCGATGACGCAGGCGATGCCGAGCGTGAAGCCCTCCACCACGGGCGCCGGGACGTACCGCATGCTGCCCCCGGCGCGCAGCAGCGCCAGCCCGACCAGGATCACGCCCGCCATGAGACCGACGGTGAGGACGCCCGCGGGCCCGTGGTCGGCGACGATCGGCACGAGCACCACCGTCATCGCCCCGGTCGGCCCGGAGACCTGGAGGTTGGATCCGCCGAACACGGCCGCGAGTGCCCCGGCGACGACGGCGGTGGCCAGACC
>KL568592.1:22551-22853 GCA_000715605.1 Streptomyces speibonae
GGTCAGCCCCGCGAGCAGGTCGCGCCGGGGGTGGCGCCGCGCCTGGTCCAGGTCGGCGCGGGAGGGCAGCAGCGTGGTGATCCGGGACCGGGCTCCGGCCTGTGACAGCGGTACGGACACGGCCCCTCGACATTCTTCGCTCTCGACTGGATGACGGGACAAGCATGTAGGCAATTGCGAAAATTTGCAATTCCGCAGGTCATGCATGCCCTTGCCCGTGATCCCGAGGTCCGCCTGCGTATCGGGGGTGGCCGTCGCCGTACCTTCGCTCAGCCGATCATCCGCTTCCGCCACGTCGGCTC
>KL568592.1:23104-23477 GCA_000715605.1 Streptomyces speibonae
GACCTGCCGCCACTCGGCCTCCCACTCGGCGAGGACGCGCCGCTGCAACCGGGACCGCACGGCCCGTCCGCCGAGCAGGACCAGTCCCCCCGTGCCGATGCTGACCATGATCCCTGCCATGGCGATCTGGAACCCCGCCTCGGCACCCTCGGGCGGTGCGGACACGAGCCGGCCCGAGGTGTCGTTCCACACGGTGACCTCGGTGCCCGCCCGGCTCCCCGGTTCGACCTCGGCCCGGCCCGTGCGGGCGGTGCCGTCCGGGGCCGTCCACCGCACCTTCGCCCAGACTGCACCGTCGCCGTCCTGCGACACGGGGGCGGGCGCGGCGTCGCGGGCGTTCTCGACCAGGACGGCCTGCACGGGGCGGCTGCGC
>KL568592.1:23751-27085 GCA_000715605.1 Streptomyces speibonae
TATAAGAGACAGGCCGCACCCTCCGCGGCGGCGTCGCACCGTGTGTCCTCGCCATGGGAGGTCACCTCCTCGAGCGGGTGCCGAACGGCGCCACGTCTCCAGGGTGGCCCCTCGGCGCCCGGTGCGGCATGGGCCGAACGGCCCTGCGGGCGGGGGCTCCCGGGACGGCGCCGGCTCGGCGCCGGGGCCGGGGCCGGTCAGACCGTCTGGTGCACGGGGACCACCTCGTGCTGCGGTACGCCCAGCACGACTTTGAGCGCCCCGGTCTCGGCGGCGTTGCCGAAGATGTCGTACGCCTCCTGCATGTGGTCGAGCGGGAAGGTGTGGGTCACCAGCCGGCCCAGGGGAAGCCGTCCCGCGGCGGCCATCCGCAGCAGGGTGGGGGTCGAGTGGGTGTCGACGAGCCCGGTGGTGATGGTGACGTTCTTGATCCACAGCTCCTCGAGGTGCAGGGTGGCGGGCGCGCCGTGCACGCCGATGTTGGCGAGGTGTCCCCCGGGCCGCACGATGCGGGCGCACAGCTCGAAGGTCTCCGGTACACCCACCGCCTCGATGACCACGTCCGCGCCGAGTCCGCCGGTGAGGTCCTCGACCAGTTGCTCGGGGCCCTCGGCCGCCTCGGCCACGGCGTCGGCGCCGAACTCCTTCGCCGCCTGCAGCCGGGAGGCGGCCAGATCGACGGCGACGATCCGCTCGGGCCCGAACAGCCGGGCGGTGGCGATCGCGGCGAGTCCGATGGGGCCGGCCCCGACCACGACGACGGTGTCACCTGGACGCACCCGCCCGTTGAGCACGCCCACCTCGTAGGCGGTGGGGAAGATGTCCGCCAGCAGTACGGCGTCCTCGTCGGCGACCGCGCCGGGCAGCGGGTACACCGACAGGTCGGCGTAGGGGACGCGGACGTACTCGGCCTGGGTGCCGTCGGTCAGGTGGCCGAGGACCCAGCCTCCGCCGCCCCGGCACTGGCCGTACATGCCCTCGCGGCAGTAGCCGCAACGCCCGCACGCGGAGATGCAGGAGACCAGGACCCGGTCGCCCGGGCGTACGGTGCGCACGTCGCTGCCGATCTCGACGATCTCGCCCACCGCCTCGTGACCGAGGACGGTTCCGGGACGGACCTCGGGCACGTCGCCCTTGAGGATGTGCAGGTCGGTCCCGCAGATGGTGACGGCGTCGACGCGGACGATCGCGTCGCCGGGTTCCTTGAGCTCCGGGTCGGGGACCTCCTCCCAGGCGGACTGCCCGGGACCGTGGAAGACGTAGCCCTTCATGCCGATCTCACCCTTCTCGCTGTGCGGTGGGCCCCGGCACCGGGCGCACCCGCGCCCGCTCGCGTCGGAGGGACCCGGGGGGCCGGGACCGTCCTGCACTTCCAGTCTGGCCGCCGAGCGCGGAATCCGCTCGGGCCGAACGCCCCCGTCGAGGCGCCCGCCGGCCCACCCGACCGGCCCTGCGCCAACCGGGACCCTCACCGCCGACAGCGACCTCCCGGCCTCCCCGCCAGGCCCCGGGGTCCGTCGCCCGCCCGGACCGACTCCGGTGCACGGCACCATGGCCGGCCGGCCCGGCCCCGGCGGTCCGCCCGGACCGACCGGCACGCGTGGGACGGGCGGCGCCGAGAACCCACGCCCGGCTCCCCCGCAGCCCCGGGACCGCGCCCGCATCGGCCCGGCTCCGGTGAACGGCGCCCCGAGGCGGAGCGGAACGCCCCACCATGCCCGGCGGGCGCGGCGGGCCGGACCGGCGGCGTCGACGACACATGTCCGGGGCCCGGCGGCTGTCCCCGGGATCGGACCGACTCCGGTGCACGGCACCCCGAGGCCGAGCCCGACGCCCCCGCCACGCCCAGCGGGCGCAGCGAGGCGCACCGGCACCGATCGCGCCCGGCTTGCCCCGGGCCCCGGGACTCTCACCCGGATCAGCCGACCGCGATGACCGACGCCTCGTGCCCGGGGCGAACGGCCCCACCACGCCCGATAGAACAGACCCGCAATCGATGAGTCGGCCGACCGGACCGGCACCCGATCGGGAGCGGCGACGCCGAGGACACACGTCCGGCTTCCCCCTCGTGGCCTGGGCAGCTGTCCCCCAGATCAGTCCGACTCCGGGGAACGGCGCCCGTGGCTGAGCCGCATGCCCCCACGCTCAGTGGTCGTGGCCCGAGGGGACCGTCCACCGGTCGTGCGCGGCTGTCCCCGGGCCCCGGGGCTGTCGCCCAGCTCAACCGACTTCGTCAACGGCGCTCGCGCCCGGACCGAACGAGTCGGCCGACCGGACCGACGCCGGTCGGGACCCTCCGGGGCTTCCCCTCCCCGTCCCGGCTGTCGCCCAGGTCGGACCCCGTCCGGTGACGGCGGCCCGTGTCCCGGTCGAACCGTCCCGCCGTACCGGACGGAACGGACTCGCGCCTGACGGGTCGGCCGGAGCGGCGATGGTCGGGACCGGCGCCGTCGTCGTGCGGGGCGGGCCGATCGGCTCCGGTGGGACAGGACCCCGCGTGATGCGGGCGGCGCGGTGGGCTCAGCGGCGCAGTACGCGGTTGAGGGCGCTGTCCGGGCGCGCTGTGAGGGCTTGCCAGGTGCCTTCCTCCGCGATGCGGCCGGATTCGAGGACGGCGACGCGGTCGGCGCGGCGGATGGTGGCCGGGCGGTGGGCGATGACGATCGTCGTCCGGCCCTCCGCACGGAGCGCGGCGGCGAGCTGGGCGTCCGCGGTGTTGTCCAGGTGGGCGGTGGTCTCGTCCAGCACGAGGACCCTCGGTTCGGCCAGCAGCGCGCGGGCGAGCGCGATCCGGGCGCGCTGGCCGCCGGAGAGCGTGGCGCCCCGCTCCCCGATCACCGTGTCCGGCGCCGCGAACCGGTCGATGCCGCACAGCCGGACGGTGGCGAGGAGCCGCGCGTCGTCCGCGTCGGGCGCGGCGAGGCGGAGGTTCTCGGCGAGGGTGCCGTGGAAGAGCGGGGCGTCCTGGCCGACGACGGCGACGGCCCGGCGCAGATCGGCGTCCGTCAGGTCGCGCAGGTCGACGGGCTCCCCTTCGCCCGGCAGGAGCTGCACGGACCCGGCGGCCGGGTCCCAGAACCTGGCGAGGAGATGCGCACAGGTGCTCTTGCCCGTGCCGGAGGCTCCGGTCAGGGCCAGCGTCCGCCCCGGGGGGACCGTCAGGTCCAGCTGCCGGAGCACGGGCCTTCCGTCGTAGTGGAAGTCCACGCCGCGCAGCCGCACGCCGAGCGGGCCGGGCGGCAGGGCGCGGGGCGCGGCGGGCGGCGGGGCGAGCGCGGGGGCGGTGAGGGCGGCCTCGACGCGGGCGGCTGCGGCCCGCAGCCCCATGGCCTGG
>KL568592.1:27203-27629 GCA_000715605.1 Streptomyces speibonae
TCCATGGCCTGGCTCAGCGCCCGCGCGGACTCGGCGACAGGGCCGAGCGCCGACAGGGCGAGCGCCATCGCCGCCGGTGCCCACGCCCCGTGCAGCCGGCCGGAGGTCACGGACTGGGCGACGCCGGCCACCACGCCGAGCACCGCCAGCACGATCAGCGCGTCCCGGACGGCGGCGGCCACGGCCTCCCCGCCCGCCTCGGCGCGCTGTGCCTCCCCCACCTCGCGGCCCCGCGCGGCCAGCCGGTCGCGGCGTTCGTCCAGCCTGCCGGAGGCGAGCAGTTCGGGCAGGCCGTCGACGGTCTCGACGGTGTCGGCCGACAGCCGTGCGACGGCGGCCCGGGTGCGGGCCCCGCGCTCCGCGCGCCGGCGCGCGTCGGCGAACGGCGCGGCTGCGAACAGGGCCGCGGCCGGCAGGACCGCCGCC
>KL568592.1:27847-28166 GCA_000715605.1 Streptomyces speibonae
CAGCCACGGTTCCACCCCGGCCAGGACCCCGGTGGCGGCGGTGAACACCACACCGGAGGCGAACAGCTGGGCGGTGGTGTGGGCGTAGAGGAACTCCAGGGCCTCCACGTCGGCGAGGGCGGTGGCGGCCAGGTCCCCGCTGCGCCGGCCGGCCACGCGGGCCGGGGCGCTGCGGGCGAGGCCGTCGAAGATCCGTACGCGCAGTGCGGCCAGCACCCGGTAGGCCAGGTCGTGGGAGAGGTCCATCTCGCGCCAGGTCGTCAGGGCGCGGACGAGGACGAGGGCGGCCAGCGCGGCCACGGTGCCGGCGCCGGGGGCG
>KL568592.1:28352-30088 GCA_000715605.1 Streptomyces speibonae
CGCCCGTCGATGACGGCGGTGCCCACGCAGTGCGCGGCCAGGGTGAGCAGCGCGACCAGCGAGGCATGTTCGAGGAGCGCGGCGGCGCAGGTGCGGACGATCATCGCCCGATGCCCGGCGAGAGCGGGCAGCAGGGCGCGCAGCGCCCCGCGCCGGGGTGCCGGCGGCACCCGCGTCGCATCGGGGGCGGGGGCGGCGGTGGCGGTCATGCGACGAGTTCTCCTTCGGGGGCCTGTGCGGCCCGGACCAGATCCGCGTAGACGCCTCCGGCGGCGACGAGCGCGGTGTGGGCGCCGACGGCGGACACCCGGCCGTCATCCAGGACGACGATGCGGTCGGCGTCCTGGACGGCGGCGATGCGGTGGGCGACGACGAGGACGGTGCGGTCGCCGGCGGCGGCGAGGAGTTCCCGGACGATGCCGGCCTCCCGGCGTTCGTCGACCGCGCTGGTGGCCTCGTCGAGGATGAGGACCGGGGCGTCGGCGAGCAGGGCCCGGGCCAGGGCGAGCCGCTGGCGCTGGCCGCCGGAAAGGGTGGCGCCGCGTTCGCCGAGGACGGTGGCGTATCCGTCGGGCAGGGCGGTGATCTCGTCGTGGACGCCGGCCGTGCGGGCCGCCCGGGTCAGTTCGTCGTCGGTGGCGTCGGGTGCGGCCAGGCGCAGATTCGCGGCGACGGTGTCGTGGAAGAGGTGGGTGTGCTGCGAGACCACGGCGATGCCCCGGCGCAGCGAGTCCAGGGTGTGGTCGGCCACGTCGCGTCCGGCCACGGTGATCCGGCCCGTGCCGGGCTCGTGATGGCGTTGCAGCAGTCCCAGCAGCGTGGACTTGCCGGCGCCCGAGGGGCCCACGAGCGCGGTGGTGCGGCCCGCCTCGGCGGTGAAGCTCACCCCGTGCAGGACCGGCCGGGCGGCGCCCTCGTAGGTGAATCCGACGTTCTCGAAGCGTATGTCGGGCGGGGCGGACCAGCGGGCCGGGACGGTGCCGGTGTCGGCGACGGCGGGCCGCGCGGTCCGCAGCGCGGCGAGGCCGTCGGCGGCGGAGACGCCGAGATACCCGGCGTGCCATTCCCGGGAGAGGTCGCGTACGGGCCGGAAGCACTCGGCGGCGAGCAGCAGCACCAGGTAGGTGTCCGTGGCCGTGGCGGATCCGGTGACCGCGGAGTGGCAGGCGAGCAGGGCGGCGGCCGCGGTGCCGCCCTGGATGGCCAGGTCGGTGAGTCCGGTGTCGACGAGCGACACGCGCAGTTTGGCGACGGTGGCCCGGTGCAGCCGGGCCGAGCGTTCCTCCAGGCGCTGCCGGGTGCGGCCGACGGCGCCGGCGGCCCGCAGTGCGGGCATGCCCTGGAGCGCTTCGAGGTAGTCGGCCCCCAGTGCTTCGTAGGTGTCCCAGTGTTCCGTGCCCCGGCGGGCCAGGAGCCGGTCCCAGGCGCGCGGCCCGGCGAGGGCGAGCAGCAGCGCGGGCAGCAGGCCGAGCAGGGCGAGCGGTTCGACGAGGAGGAGGGCGGCGAGCAGCAGCGGCGGCACGGAGAGGGTGACGAGGAGCTGCGGCAGGTAGCGGGAGACGTATGCGTCGACGCCTTCCACCCCGTCGACGAGGGTGGCGCGTACGGCTCCGGCGCGGGCGGTCGTCAGATGCGCGGGGCCGAGCCGCCCCAGGTGGGCGAGGAGTTCGTCGCGCAGCCGCACCCGGACCGCCGCTCCCGCCCGGACGGCGGTACGCCGCTGCCACCGGCCGAGG
>KL568592.1:30276-30837 GCA_000715605.1 Streptomyces speibonae
GCCACCGGCCGAGGCCGGCGCGTGCGGCGACCAGGACGAGCACCGCCGTGAGCAGCACGGGCAGCCGGTCCGTGCCGCCACGGGCGACCTCCGCGAGGGCGAGGGCCAGCAGCACGGCCTGGGCGAGGTGGGTGAGGGTGACGGCGGCCTGGAGCAGGGTGGCCGCGAGCAGCGGGCGCCGGACGTGGCGTGCCGCGCGGCGCAGTTCGGGGTGGACGATCACGAGACGCTCTCCTCGGAGGGACGGGTTCCGATGGCCAGGCCGTGGACGACGAGGTCCCGGCCGGGCGGGCCGCCGAGCGCGGCACCCAGGTCGGCCTGCTGCCAGGACCCGACGGGGCGGGCGGCCAGGCCCCGTCGTGCGGCGGTCACCTGGGCCAGGTGGACGGCGAGTCCCGCGCGCAGATGCGTGCGGCGGATCCGCGGGGCGTCGGCGTCCGTGGGGCAGCCGTGGCCCAGCAGCACGGCGCCGGCGCGCGCGATCCAGGCCTGGCGCGCGGCCCACACGGCGAGCGTGGGCCGGGCCTCTCCCTTCGCGAGCCGGCGCAGGGTGCCGTCGGG
>KL568592.1:31087-31379 GCA_000715605.1 Streptomyces speibonae
GGGGCGGTCCGACGGCGGCGCACCAGGCCGGTTCGCCCGCGCTCGCCTCGTCGGCGACGGCGAGCAGGGCCCACAGGTCGTTGGGGGGCGGTGTGCCGTGCGGCGGGGGCGGGGCACTGCGCCGGGTGGGCGGGTCGTGGTGGGCCGGGGGGCCCGAGGGGAGCGGTATGCGTACGACGGCGAGGGGGTCCTCGGCGGATCCGTCGAGGCGGAGGTCGGCCGGGCCGGCGCCGACGGCGTCGGCGGCGAGCCGCAGGGCCCCGGCCACGTGGCCGGTGTCGAGGAGGAGCAG
>KL568593.1:0-2076 GCA_000715605.1 Streptomyces speibonae
CCGTCGGGCGAGGTGTGCGCGTAGAAGTCGCGGGCCACCATGTCGGCGCAGTGCGCCTGCGCGGCCGCGGCCAGCAGCGGGTCGTGGGACAGCGGCGGCAGCCCGGCCCGGGCCCGCTCCCCGTTGGTGAGGTCGACGACCTCGGCGGCGGTCCGCTCCAGACCGTCCGGGGTGAGCGGACTGGCCCACAGCGCCGTCCAGTACGTGTCACCAAAGCCGTCGGCGGACGCCACCGCGGCGTGCGTGAAGGCCGGATCGCACACCGTGCGGCGGGCGGCCTCGTGGCGCAGACAGTGGTCGAGGAAATGACCGACGGTGCGCGGGCCCGACACCAGGTGCTCGCCGACGGTGAGATACGCGTATCCGGCGGCCACCACGCGCTGGTGGACGGAGACACCGTCCACGCCCTCGACCCCCAGGCGCCCGCCCCGGGCCATCAGGGCGGCGTGGTCCCGGGCCGCCCGCGCCAGCCGCGCGTCGTGCGCCACCGGCGCCGAACCGGCCGCGGACCTGGCGGAGTTCACCAGCTCAAGGAAGCCGTCACGCGCGGACGGGGGCGCGTGGGGGCGGGGCGGCGCGGCGGGGACCGTCCGGGTGGAGACGGCCCCGTCGTCCTCCTCGACGTCGACCCCGAAGTCCCGGGCGAGACCGGCCAGTCCGTCGGCGTACCCCTGCCCCAGGGCGCGCAGCTTCCAGCCCTCGCCGCGCCGGTAGAGCTCCGCGAGGAGCAGGACGGTCTCCTGGCGGGGGCGCGGCGGCGAGAACCGGGCGAGCCGGCGTCCGCCGCCGTCGGCGACCTCCAGCACGGGGGTGGGCAGCCCGCTGAGCGGGGTGCCGGGGTCGGCGGGGCTGACGGCCACCGTGACCCGCGTCGCGCCGTGCCGCAGCGCGGCCGGTTCGACGGTGAGGGTGTCACCGCTCAGCCGGGCCCCGGGGGCCGACGGCTGGTTGTAGAACACGAAGTCGCCGTCGCCGCGCACCTTCCCGCCGTCGTCCGTGATCAGCGCGGACACGTCGAACGGCCCGGGCACCCGGACGGAGACGGCGCCGCCCGGGAGGGGCAGATTGCCGCCGGGAACCAACTCGCTCATCGCACCGCCCTGCTGGAGTCGTCGTCACACGGACCGGTGGGGGTGTCCGGACGGACAACGACGGGCGGGCCCCACGGGTTCCCGCACGGCCGGTCAGCGGCGCAGCGAGGCGGCCCAGTCCGGCGGGACCCGGTCCGCCGGGCCGGGCGCCGGCTGGTCGGCCGGGTGGCTCACGGGCGGGGCCAGTTCGGGACCGGACTCGTACAGCTCCTGCGTGGCGTAGTTCCAGAACCAGCCCTCGCCCGGCTCGTAACTGCGGACCACCGGATGCCCGGTGGCCTCGAAGTGCGCCGTGGCGTGCCGGCCGGGCGAGCTGTCGCAGCAGCCGACGTGGCCGCACCGCGCGCAGCGCCGCAGGTGGAACCACCAGCCTCCCGCGGCTTCGCAGTCGGCACACCCCGCGCCGGTCGGCGGGACACTCGGATCGATGGCGTGCTCGCTGGTCATACGGACTCCTCGGAGGGGGCGTCGGGGGCGGTGAGCGGGAGCAGCACCTGGAAGCGGGTGTCGCCCGGCTCGGAGTCGAAACGCAGACTCCCGTGGTGCCGGTCGACCACGATCCGCCAGGAGATGTCCAGGCCCAGGCCGGTGCCCTCGCCCACCGGCTTGGTGGTGAAGAACGGGTCGAAGACGTGCTCGCGGATCTCCGCCGGGATCCCCGCCCCGGTGTCGCGGAACTCCACCAGCAGCCGGTCGTGCTCGCGCGCGGTGCGCACGGTCAGCGTGCCCCGCGCGGCGTCCCCGTCCGCGTGGTTCATCGCGGAGACCGCGTTGTCGATCAGGTTGGTCCACACCTGGTTGAGCTCCGCCGGGTACGCCGGGATCCGCGGCAGTGTGCGGTCGTACTCCTTGACCACCTCGACGCCCCGGCCGATCTTGCCGGACAGCATCAGCAGGGTGCTGTCGAGGAGTTCATGCACGTCGGCGACCTGGAAGGGGGCCCGGTCGAGCTGCGAGTACTGCCTGTCTCTTATACACATCTCTG
>KL568593.1:2309-3354 GCA_000715605.1 Streptomyces speibonae
TCAGAGATGTGTATAAGAGACAGGTCCCCACCGTGTAGCTCAGCCAGCCGACCGCCCCGGGGAGGATCTCCTCGTCCACGGCCGCGGCGACCTGCTCCAGCCAGTCCACGTCGAGCCCGGCCTGGACGAACGTCGGGGCGATCCGCCAGCCGTCGGCGATGCCGTGGTCGTCCAGCCAGTCGGCGAGCGCGTCCTCCCGGTCGGCGGCCTCCAGGGGGCTGAGCACGGGCGCCTTCGCGACCCGCTCGGCCGTGCGCTCCTGGATGTCGATCAGCCGCGCCAGCGTCTCGCGGTCGTAGCTGCCCGCGGAGATGACGCGCAGCTTGTGCCGCATCTTGCCCACGCGCTCCCGCAGGCTCGAGGTCGCCCGTACGGCCGCCGCGGCGGGGTTGTTCAGCTCATGGGTCAGCCCGGCCGACAGCGAGCCGAGCGCCAGCAGCCGCTCGCGCTGGCCGATGGCGCGCTGGGTGCTCTTCGACCCGAAGAACAGACCCTCCAGCAGATGCACCGCCATCGGGAACCACTCCTGCATGATGCTCGCGAACGTGTCCGCGGGCAGCACGAAGAACCGGGTCGGCTCCGTCACGCGCATGGAGTTGTTGTAGACCTGCGGCACCCGGTCCCCGAGGTAGGCCTGCATGGCGCCCGCGTACACCCCGCGCTGGGACGTGCGGTTGACCTCGACGTCGTCCCCGCCGACCCGGCGGGACAGCACCACCGTGCCCTCCATCATCACGTAGAAGCAGGTGGCGGGTTCGCCCTCGGTGTACACCGGTCCCGGCCCGAACCGCTCCATCCGCCCCTCGGCGCACAGCCGCCCGAGCTGGTCCGGGGTGAGCTTCTCGAACAGGAACAGGGAACCGATCTCCTGCGGGCTGCACGGCATCGGCAGGCCGTTCATGACTGCTCCAGGTACCGGTGGACGAGCATGACGGCCATGGCTCCCTCTCCGACGGCGGACGCGACCCGCTTCGCGGATTCCGCGCGCGCGTCGCCCGCGACGAACACTCCGGGCACGCTGGTCTCCAGGTGGTACGGCGGCCGG
>KL568593.1:3553-4478 GCA_000715605.1 Streptomyces speibonae
GCGGCCGCCCGTCCGGGGTCAGATCGGGCCCGGCGAGGATGAACCCCTGCCCGTCCCGCAGCACCGTGCCGTCCAGCCAGTCGGTCAGCGGGGCGGCGCCGATGAACACGAACAGCCACTGCGCGTCCACGAGTTCGCTCCGCCCGCTGCCCGTGTCGCACAGCGTCAGCCGCTCCAGGTGGCCGTCGCCGTGCGCGCCCTCGACGACCGTGCCGCACCGCACCGAGATGTTCGGCGTCTGGTCGATCTGCTGGATCAGGTAGTACGACATCGACGCCGTCAGATCCGCACCGCGCACCAGCAGCGTCACCGACTTGGCGAACCGGGACAGGTACATCGCCGCCTGCCCGGCCGAATTGGCGCCGCCGGCGATGTACACGTCGTGGCCCTGGCAGGCGGCCGCCTCGGTCAGCGCGGACCCGTAGAAGACCCCCGCGGCCGCCCAGCTCCGCGCAGCCGGGCGCCGTCAGCCGGCGGTAGGACACCCCGGTCGCCAGGATCACGCTGTGCGCCGCGATCGCGGAGCCGTCGGAGAACCGTACGATCCGGGCGCCGCCGGTGACCTCCAGCCCCGTCACCTCGCGCGCGGTGAGGATCTCGGCGCCGAACCGGGTGGCCTGCCGCCGTGCCCGCTCGGTGAGCTGCGCCCCCGACACTCCGTCGGGGAAGCCGAGGTAGTTCTCGATGCGCGAGCTCTGGCCGGCCTGGCCCCCGGTCGCCGACCGCTCCACCAGGACCGTCCGCAGCCCCTCCGAGGCCCCGTAGACCGCCGCGCCGAGCCCTGCCGGGCCGCCGCCGATCACCACCAGGTCGTAGAAGTCGGCCGCCGGGGTCGTCGCGAGGCCCACCCGGGCGGCCAGGTCCACCGCCTCCGGTGCCACCACAGGCGTCCCGTCCGGCGGGATCACCACCGGCAGCCGCATCC
>KL568593.1:4664-8302 GCA_000715605.1 Streptomyces speibonae
CCCCGCGGCGGCCAGCAGCCGCGCGCCTTCCGGCTCGTCGGCGGAGTACCAGCGGTAGGGCACCTGGTTGCGGGCGAGGAAGTCGCGTACGTCCGAGGAGCGCGCCGACCAGCGGTGTCCGACGACCTTGGTGCTGGGCACCGGCCGGTGGTCGCTGCTCCGCCAGGCCCGCAGCAGGTCGTCCAGGACCGGGTACAGCTTCTCCTCGGGCGGGTCCCACGGCTTGAGCAGATAGTGGTCCAGGTCGACGACGTTGATCGCGTCGATGGCGGCATGGGTGTCCGCGTACGCGGTCAGCAGCACCCGCCGCGCGCCCGGATGGATGTCGAGGGCCTGCTCCAGGAACTCGATGCCGTTCATCCCCGGCATCCGGTAGTCGGCGAGGATCACCGCGACGAGGTCGCCGCGCAGCTTCAGCTCGCGCAGCGCGTCCAGCGCGGACGCGCCCGACTCCGCGCGCACGATCCGGTACGACTCCCCGTAGCGCCGCCTGAGGTCACGGGCCACGGCCCGGGAGACACCCGGATCGTCGTCCACGGTCAGGATGACGGTCCGCGCTGCGTCGGCGGCCTGTGGCATACGTCCCCCACATCGGCGGAATGCTCCCGGCACGGTGCGTCCCGATCCGGCCACCGCGCCGGCCCTGCCCATCGTATGTGCGTTCGCGCCGCTTCGCTCAGAGACGGCCGGGTCTCACGCGCGGCGCGAGGAGAGCACGCAGAACTCGTTGCCCTCGATGTCCGCGAGGACCGCCCACGGCTGCTCGCCCTGGCCGATGTCCGCGTGGCGCGCGCCGAGCGCGAGGAGCCGGGCGACCTCCGCCTCCTGGTCGTCGGGCCGGAAGTCGAGGTGCAGCCGGTTCTTGCCCGCCTTGCCCTCCGCCACCGGTTCGAAGATCAGCCCCGGCAGCCGGTCCGGCGCCGGCCGGATCTCGAACTCGTCGGGGTCCTCGTTCACCACCACCCAGCCGAGTGCCTCACTCCACCAGTGCCCCAGGGCCACCGGATCGGCCGCGTCCATCACTACCTGCTCCCACTCCAGACTCATGGGGCCAGCGTAGGGAAGACTGGATCACGCGCACCCGTACGCGCAGTGGACACGACACCCGGAGGAACGGCATGACACGCCCGATCACGGCAGGGATCGACGGGACCGAGGAGAGCCTCGCCGCGCTGAACTGGGCGGCCCGGGAGGCGGTCCGCCGGGGACTGCCGCTCAGGGTGGTGCACGCCTGGCGCTTCGAGACGGGCGGCGACGGGGTGGACGCGGGGGACAGGGCCACCCAGGAACAGTGGGTGCGCGACGCGGTCGGCGAGGCGGCCCGCACCGTCCGCGACCGGCACCCGGAGCTGGCCCTGACGACGGACGTCCTGGAGGGCGACGCCGTGGACACGCTGACCGCGGTCGCCGCGGACGCGGAGATGCTGGTGCTCGGCTCGCGCGGGCACGGCAGGATCATGGGGTTCCTGGTGGGCTCGGTCGGCCAGCAGGTGATCGTCGACGCGCCGCGGCCGGTCGTCTTCGTCCGGGCCGGGGACCAGCCGTCGGACGAGGTCGCCGGGCACGAGATCGTGGTCGGCCAGCAGGGCGACCCGCAGGACAGCGCCGCCGCGCTCGGTTTCGCCTTCGAGACCGCCTCCCGGCGCGGGGCCACCGTGCGGGCCGTGCGGGCGTGGACCCTGCCGCCGGTGTTCGCCTACAGCCCCGCCTCGCTCCAGCTCATGGACGAGGCCGGGGGCCTCGAGCCGTACGAGCGCAAGGCCCTGGCGGCGGCGCTCGCGCCGTGGCGGGAGCGCTACCCGGACGTGCACGTGGTCGAGCACGTGGAGATGGGCAGCGCCGGTCAGGTGCTGCTCTCGGTGGCGGGCACGGCCCAGCTGATGGTGGTGGGCCGCCGCGCGCGCCGTACCGCCGTGGGCGCGCGGATCGGCTCGGTGGCCCACGGAGTGCTGCACCACGCGCAGTGCCCGGTGGCCGTGGTGCCGCCGGCGTGAGCCGCCGGCCGCCGGTTCATTCGTCCGTCGGCTGCAGTGTCGCCCGCGCCTTCGGCAGGATGTTCTCGATGTAGTCCGCGACGGCCGTGTCCAGGCCGATGTCGTGCTGGGCCCGCTCGGACAGGTACCAGCGGTGCTCCAGCAGCTCGTGGTAGATCTCCGCGGCGTCCATCGGCCCGCGCAGCTCCGGCGGCACGGAGCGCACGGTGGGCCGGAACACCTCGCGCACCCAGCGGTGGGCGAGGACCTCCGGGCGGGCGCCGAGGGGGTCGCCCGGCGCGTAGTCGTCCTGGGTGGCCATCCAGCTCTCCAGGTCGTTCAGCAGCCGCCGGGCCTGGTTCTCCTCGGTGTCGAGACCAGTCAGCCGCAGCAGCTGGCGCTGGTGGTGGCCGGCGTCGACGACCTTGGGCACGAAGGTGACGGTGTCGCCGTTGGACGCGTGCTCGATCTGCATCTCGGCCACGTCGAAACCGAGGTCGTTGAGCCGGCGGATGCGCCGCTCGATGTAGTGGTACTGGCCGGCCGGGTAGACGGAGGTCCGGGTCAGCTCCTGCCACAGGCTCTGGTAGCGGGCACAGATCTCGGTGCCGAACTCGATCGGGTCGACGGAGGGGTGCAGCGCCCCGGAGGCCTCGAGGTCGAGCAGCTCGCCGCTGATGTTGACCCGCGCGAGGTCGAGGTCGTACTCGCGCTGGCCGAAGCTGAGTTCCGGGTGCAGGTCGCCGGTCTCGGCGTCCACCAGATAGGCCGCGTAGGCGCCCGCGTCCCGCCGGAACAGCGTGTTGGACAGCGAGCAGTCGCCCCAGGCGAATCCGGCCAGGTGCAGCCGCACCAGCAGCACGGCGAGCGCGTCCATCAGCCGGTGCATCGTCGCCGGGCGCAGCGTCGTCTCGAACATCGACCGGTACGGCAGCGAGCCGCCGAGGTGCCGGGTGACCAGGACGCTCTCCAGCGGCTCCCCGCCGGGGTCGGTGCGGCCGGTGACCACGGCGAGCGGGTCGACCGCCGGGATGCCGATCCGGTCCAGGTCCCGCAGCAGCTCGTACTCGCGCAGCGCGGGCCGCTCGGCGAGTTCCTTCACCGCGATCACCTCGTCGCCGGCGCGCGCGTAGCGCACCACGTGCCGGGAGATGCCGCGCGGCAGCGGCACCAGGTAGCGCTCGGGCCACTCCTCCAGCGGCAGTTGCCACGGCAGTTCCAACAGGAGCGCGGGATGCTCCGGGTTGGTGGCGTTGATCTGCAGTGCCATGGCTGCGGTGTCCTCGTCTCGCGGGCGGTCGTCACTCCACCCTACGAGGCCCGCTCGCGCGCCAGCCGGGCAGCGTCCCGTACCGGTCCCCGGTGCAGCGGGCCGTGTCCGGGCAGCAGCAGATCGGCGTCCAGTTCCCCCAGGGCGTCCAGCGAGGCCAGGGCGGTGGCGCGCTCGTGGTGGAACATGTCGGTCAGCATCTGCGGCCCCGCCGTCCGTGCGGTGGGGTGGCCGCTGACCAGGGCGTCGCCGGACACCACCACTCCGCGGTCCGGGAGGTGGAAGGCGCAGTGCCCGGCGGTGTGCCCCGGCGTGTGCACCGGCACCGGCCGGCCGGGCAGATCGAGCGGGGACAGTCGCGGACCCGGCCGCGGGTCCGGCTGCGGGAACGGCTC
>KL568593.1:8542-9253 GCA_000715605.1 Streptomyces speibonae
TGCCGCCCCTGCGCAGGGCGTTCGCCGCCCAGGGCAGCACGCCCGGCCGCCAGCCGTTGCGCAGTACCTGCCCGACGGTCACCTGATGGAGGAAGTCCCGCCGGGCGTGCGGGACTTCGGCCGGGTGGGTGTAGACGGGCGTGCCGTACGTGGCACGCAGATACTCGGCGGAGCCCAGGTGGTCGTTGTGGGCGTGGGTGATCAGCACGGCCGCCACCGCCTCGGGGGAACTGCCCACCTCGGCCAGCGAGCCGAGCAGTGCCTCGCGGTCGCCCGGATAGCCGGTGTCGATGAGGGTGACGGCGTCCCCCTCGGTGAGGATCACCCAGTTGGTGTTCGTGCCGTGCACCAGATGGGTGCCGTCCGTGACGTGCCGCACTGTCGCCCGCATGACCGTTCCGACCCCCAGTTCGCCGCTGTCCGACGCGAGCAAGGAAAGCAGATCACCGCGCGGGCGCGGGAGGAGGCTCCGGCCGCGCGGGCGCCGGGGCCTCGGCGCGCATGCCGAAGAGGAACCGGGTCACCGCCGTCCGCCGCACCCCGTACTCGTACACCACCAGGATCACCGCCAGCGAGGCCGCCACGATCACCGCGTACTTGACGGCCATCGGCGCGTCCCACCCGACCACGCCGTAGGCGAAGGCGACCACGACGGGCTGGTGCAGCACGTACAGCGGGAGGGCGGCGCGGGCCAGGTACGCCCCGGCCGCG
>KL568593.1:9473-12576 GCA_000715605.1 Streptomyces speibonae
CGAGGACGGCGACCACCCAGCACCAGCCGGCCGCCCCGAACAGCGCCCGTGTCACCAGGGCGAGCGGGCTCCACGCGGTGAACGGGTCGTCCCCGGCGACGAAGCCGGGCGCGGACCCGGCGAACAGTATGACTCCGAGGACGCCCACGGGCACCGCGGCCCGGCGCATGAGCTCCCGTACCCGTGCGTCGTCGGCGAGGGCGAAGCCGTAGGCGAAGA
The DNA here is from genome assembly GCA_000715605.1 of Streptomyces speibonae. Lineage (GTDB taxonomy): Bacteria > Actinomycetota > Actinomycetes > Streptomycetales > Streptomycetaceae > Streptomyces > Streptomyces speibonae. The sequence goes on from KL568593.1 coordinate 9,693, forward strand.
AGAGCAGATAGGCCCAGCGGTTCCAGCCCGCGTACTCCTCCTCCATGCCCAGCAGCGCGTTGACGGCGGCCAGGGGCAGCGCGGGCAGCAGGAGCAGCACGGGCCGGCGCCGCAGCGCTGGTGCCGCGCGGCCGGCGCCGGCCGCCACGCGGGCGGCCACCGGGGCGAGCAGCAGGCAGAAGGCGAGCAGCAGGACGACGAACCACAGATGACCGGTCTCGAAGTGGTCCCCCTCCAGGACGAAGGGGAAGTCGACGGGGTCCGGACGCACGCGGAGGAACCGCGCCCAGAACCGCACGTACGGCTCGTCGTACCCGGGGTCGGCGGCGCGCAGCCGCAGCCACTGCGGGAGCGGGCAGAGCACCACCGTGCCGAAGACCAGCGGCACGCCCAGGCGCAGCAGCCGTTCCCGGGCGAATCCGCGCGGCCCCCGGCGGCGGATGGAGTGGCGGGCGCCGAGCCCGGCGACCAGGAACAGCATCGGCATGGCCCACACCACGCCGAACCCGGCGAGGACGGTGACGGCGTCCGTCGTCCGCGCGTTCCTGACGTAGAAGTCGTCGTCGGGGGAGAAGACCAGGGCGGTGTGGAAGAAGACCAGCCCGAGGACGACGAGGGCGCGCAGCGCGTCGAGTTCCCCGCGCCGGCCGCCTCCCGCCCCGTGCCTGATGCTCTCCCGCTCCGTGTCCCCGCTCATCGGCCCCTCCCCAGCCCGGGTGCGGACCAGTGTGGGGGAGCGCGGGCGGGGAGGACAGGCTTCCGGCCGTCAGTTCACGCCGCGCGGACGGAACTGGACGCTGATGCGAGGACCGGCGGCGCGCGTGCTCTTGGGCACGCAGTGCTCGAAGGTGCGCTGACAGGACCCGCCCATCACGATGAGGTCGCCGTGCCCGAGCGGCCGGCGCACGGTGTCGCCGCCGCCCACGGGCCGCAGCAGCAGATCGCGCGGCGCGCCCACGGAGAGGATGGCGACCATCGTGTCCTCGTGTGCGCCACGGCCGATCCGGTCGCCGTGCCAGGCGACGCTGTCACGGCCGTCGCGGTAGTAGCACAGCCCGGCCGTGGCGAACGGCTCGCCCAGCTCGCCGGCGTAGTGCGCGCCGAGCGCGTCGCGCGCCTCCTCCAGCACGGGGTGCGGCAGGCGATCGCCCGCGCGGTAGTACGACAGCAGCCGGGGCACGTCCACGACCTGGTCGTACATCTGCCGGCGCTCCGCGCGCCACGGGACGCCGGCGGCCAGCTGCTCGAAGAGCGTGTCCGAGCCGCTGAGCCATCCCGGCAGTACGTCGATCCAGGCGCCCCGCCCGAGCCCGGTGCGGCGCAGCCCGTCGAGCGGGCCGAGGCGCGGCTCGTCGGTCTGGTCGAACAGGGACCCCTGGAGCGCCGGGGGGTGGTGCGTGCTCATGACTCCAGCGTAAACCCTGATTCGAAAATACGTTCTAGATGGCGTGCGGGGCTCCAGGGGATTCCCGCGCCCGGGGTCTGTTCGATACATCGGTGTATCGGATACATTCCTGTATCGAACGGCGAAGGAGCGGTCATGACGGTGGGCGGTACGGCGGGGCGGGTCACCAAGCGCCGGCTGCGCACGCGCGCGAACCTGCTCCGGGCCGCGTTCACCGTGTTCGCCGCCAAGGGCTTCGGGCACGTCTCGATCGAGGAGGTCTGCGAGGCCGCCGGCTACACCAGGGGTGCCTTCTACTCCAACTTCGCCGGCCTGGACGAGCTGTTCTTCGCCCTCTACGCGGAGCGCGCCGACCTGATCGCGGAGCAGGTCGCCGGGGCCCTCGCCCAGGACGGACCCGATCTCGACGTGCCCGCCGCCGTGGACCGCGTCACCGAGGTGCTGCTGCTCGACCGTGACTGGCTGCTGGTGAAGACCGACTTCCTGGTGCACGCCGCACGGGATCCGCGCGTGGCGCGCTCCCTGCTGGAGCACCGGGCGCGGCTGCGCGGCGCCATCGCGGACCGGCTGGCCCGCGCCCGCGGCCACACCGAACTGCCCGCCGTCCTCGGCGACACCGAGGGGGCCGCCCACGCCGTGGTCGCCGCCTACGACGGCGTGACCACCCAACTGCTGCTGGACCGGGACGTCGAGCACGCCCGTGCCTGGCTGAAACAACTGCTCACCGCGCTGCTCACGGCATGAAGGAAGGGACGGTCGCCATGGATGCCGACGTCATCGTCGTCGGAGCGGGCCTCGCGGGCCTGGTCGCGGCCCACGAGCTGACCAGCAGGGGCCGCAGGGTCGCCCTGGTCGACCAGGAGAACGCCGCCAACCTCGGCGGTCAGGCCTACTGGTCGTTCGGCGGGCTGTTCCTGGTGGGCTCACCGGAGCAGCGGCGCCTGGGCATCAAGGACTCCTTCGACCTGGCCTGGAACGACTGGCAGGGCAGCGCCGGCTTCGACCGGCTCGACGACGAGGACGCCTGGGCGGCGCGCTGGGCCCGGGCCTACGTCGAGTGGGCGGCGGGGGAGAAGCGGTCCTGGCTGAACGGCCACGGCATCACCTTCCTGCCCACCGTCGGCTGGGCCGAGCGCGGCGACCTGCGCGCAGACGGCCACGGCAACACCGTGCCCCGCTTCCACATCGCCTGGGGCACCGGGACCGGTGTCGTCGCCCCCTTCGTCCGCTACGCCCGGCAGGCCGCGACCGACGGGCTGCTCACCTTCCACCACCGGCACCGGGTCGACGAACTCGTCCTCCACGACGGCACCGCGCGCGGGGTGCGCGGCACCGTGCTGGCGGAGGACGACGCGCCGCGCGGCGTCGCGTCCAGCCGCGAGGAGACCGGCGAGTTCGAACTCACCGCCCAGGCCGTGATCGTCACCAGCGGCGGCATCGGGGCCGACCACGACATCGTCCGCCGGTACTGGCCGGAGC
>KL568593.1:12803-18237 GCA_000715605.1 Streptomyces speibonae
CCGGCGTCCCCGCCTACGTCGACGGGCGGATGCTGGACATCAGCGCCCGCGCGGGAGTGCGGCTGGTCAACCGGGACCGGATGTGGCACTACACCGAGGGCCTGCAGAACTGGGACCCCATCTGGCCCGGACACGGCATCCGCATCCTGCCGGGACCGTCCTCCCTGTGGTTCGACGCCCTCGGCCGCCGGCTGCCCGACCCCTGTCTGCCCGGCTACGACACCCTCGGCACGCTGAGGCACCTGCGCACCACCGAGGACCTCGCCGATCACGACCACTCCTGGTTCATCCTCACCCAGAAGATCATCGAGAAGGAGTTCGCCCTGTCGGGCTCCGAGCAGAACCCCGACATCACCGCCCGGGACCGCGCCGGGTTCCTGCGCGACCGGGTGCTGGGCAAGGGCGCTCCCAAACCCGTGGACGCCTTCCTGCGCAAGGGCGCGGACTTCGTCACCGCCCCCACCCTCGAACAGCTCGTCGAGAAGATGAACGCCCTCACCGACAAGCCCCTGCTCGACGCCGCCCTCGTCCGACGCCAGATCGAGGCCCGCGATCTGCAACTCGCCAACGCCTACAGCAAGGACGCTCAGATCCAGGGCATCCGCAACGCCCGCCGCTACATCGGCGACCGCCTCGGCCGCGTCGCCACCCCGCACCGCATCCTCGACCCGGCGGCCGGCCCGCTGATCGGCGTCAAGCTGCACATCCTCACCCGCAAGACCCTCGGCGGCATCCAGACCGACCTGGACTCCCGAGCGCTCGGCGCCGACGGCGCCCCGGTCGAGGGCCTGTACGCGGCCGGCGAGGTGGCCGGCTTCGGCGGCGGCGGTGTGCACGGGTACAACGCCCTGGAGGGCACCTTCCTCGGCGGCTGTCTCTTCTCCGGCCGGGCGGCCGGCCGGGCGGCGGCAGCGCAGACGGCATGACCCGGTGGTGCGGGCCCGCCCCCGGCCGCTCAGCCGGCGAGCAGGCGGGCCAGCACCTCGGCGTGGCTGCGCCCGGTGTTCCTGGACGCGGTCAGCAGGGTCACAGTGCCCTTCTCCGCCAGCTTCCCGATCCGGTCGAGGAGTTCGGCCGCCTCGGGCGCGGCCAGCTCCGCCTCGTACCGCTCGCGGAACTCCTCGAACGAGCCCTGCTCCGCGTGGTACCAGCGGCGCAGCTCCGTCGACGGGGTCAGCGCCTTGGGCCACTCGTCCACCCGGGCCGCGGCCTTCGCCAGGCCGCGCGGCCACAGGCGGTCCACCAGGACACGCACGCCGTCGTCCGGCCCGGGCGCGTCGTAGACACGGCGTACCCGCACGCTCATGATCGTCTGCCCCTTCCGCGCTGTGCCGCGAGCCTACTGCGGCGCACGGGGGAGGCGGGGCACGGCGCTCCCGGCGTGAGGGCCGTCAACGGGGCGAACGGCGGGCGGCGGTGCGCCGCTTCAGCGCACGCCGCTCCTCCTCGCTCGTGCCGCCCCACACGCCGATGGACTGCCCGGTCCGCAGCGCCCACTGAAGGCACTGCTCCCGCACGGGGCAGCGCCGGCAGACCGCCTTGGCCTGCTCGGTCTGCAGCAGGGCCGGTCCCGAGGTGCCGATCGGGAAGAAGAGGTCGGGATCCTCGGTCCTGCAGGCCGCGCTGTTCCGCCAGTCGTCCATCGAGAGTCACCTGCGATCGGGAGTCGGTGCACACCCTTGCCGGATGCCTTGCTCGCTCACGGGTCACCGGCCGGGCGGCGGCGAAACAGCGTCACGGTGTGCGAGCGGTCACTGCTCGCGCATCCCCCACGGCGAGCCGTACGCGGTGAGCAGATCCAGGAACGGACCCGCCGGGAACGCTTCGGGGCCGAGCACCCCCGTCCCCGTCCAGGTGCCCTCGGCGAGCAGTTCGAGGGCGACGACGGGGTTGACGGCGGTCTGCCACACCACGGCCTGGCAGCCGTACTCGGCCATGGACCACTGGTTGTCGACCACGTGGTAGAGGTAGATCTCGCGCGGGGCCCCGTCCTTCACGCCCCGCACCCAGGTGCCGGCGCAGGTCTTGCCGTGCATCCGCTCGCCGAGGGCCGCCGGGTCGGGGAGGCAGGCGGCGACGACGTCCCGGGGGGAGACCCGCACCGGCCCGTCGGGACCGGGCACGGTCACCGGCTCGGTGCGGTCCAGGCCCAGCAGGTGCAGCGTTCTGAGGGTGTCGATGAACTCCCGTCCCAGGCCGTACTTGAAGGTGACCCGGCGGGCGTCGACCCAGCGCGGCACGAGCAGCACCTCCTCGTGCTCGACGTTCACGCACTCCACCGGGCCGATGCCCTCGGGGAAGTCGAACACCTCCGGCTCGCTGAACGGGGCGGTGGTGAACCAGCCGCGGTCCTTCTCGTAGACGACGGGCGGGTTGAGGCACTCCTCGATGGTGGTCCAGATGCTGAAGGACGGCGCGAAGCCGTAGCCGTCCACCGTGAGGTCGGCGCCGTCGCGGACGCCGATCTCCTCGATGTCGTCGAAGAGTTCGTCGGCGGCGTACCGGGCGAACACGTCCGACAGACCGGGCTCCACGCCCATCCCGACCAGCGCCAGTGCGCCGGCCTCCGCCCACTCACCGGCCCGCGCGAACTGCTCGTCCCCGAGCTTGACCCCGCACTTCTCGTACGGCCGCTCCGGGTGCGGCCGGGACAGGGACATCGCCATGTCGACATAGGTGGCACCGGCCTCCCGCGCCGCGCGGAACAGCGGCATCACGAACCGGGGGTCGGTGGCGTTCAACAGGACGTCGCAGCCGTGCCGTCCGAGCAGCGCCGCCACCTGGGCCGCGTCGCCCGCGTCCACCCGCTCGGCCATGAACCGCGCGCCGTCCCGGCCGAGCGCCGCGACGGCCGCCTCGGCCCGGGACGGGTCATGGTCGGCCACGACCATCCGGTCGAAGAACGGCCGCCGGGCCCCGATACGGGTGATGGCGGTGCCCACCCCGCCCGCTCCCACGAGCAGTACTCGCATGACGGAGCACTCCCTTTCCCTCTCACGTTCCCTCTCACGCGTCCCGAACGACCTGCCTCATGGATCCCGGACGCGACAGCGGGACCCGGGTGGGATACAACGCCGTGCGCCGTCATAAGGTCAATGGCGTTGGCATAAGGAGACCCGGGAGGGGAGACGGAATGCCGAAGCAGGTGGTGCCCGAGGAGCGGCGACGGCGCCGCAGGCCGACGAAGAGCGGCCGGGTGCTGTCCGAGGCGCTGATCGTCGACACCGCGCTGCGGCTGCTGCACGAGCACGGCGGCGCGGGGCTGACCGCCCGCCGGCTGGGCCTCGCCCTGGACTGCGACCCGAGCACCCTCTACCGCTACTTCCGCGGCATGGACGACCTCACCCTCGCCATCGGCGACGCGCTGATCGGCCGGGCGCTGCGGGGCTGGCGCCCGACCGGGCAGTGGCGCGAGGACCTGCGTTCCATCGGGCTGCGCATCCACGCGGCCTATCTCTCGCACCCGCAGGCGGCGGTCCTCACCGCGAGCCGGGTCTCGGGGCGCGCGAACGAACTCGCCGCCGACGAGGCCGTGCTGGAGGTGCTGCGCGGTGCGGGCTTCCCGCTGCCGGAGACGGTGCGGATCTACCACGCCTTCATCGACACCACGCTGGCCTTCGCCGCGCTCGACGCCGCCTCCCTCGCGCTGCCCGACGCCGCCCGGCGCGCCGACGAGGACATGTGGCGCTCGGCCTACGCCCGCCTCCCCGCCGCCACCCACCCGCGCATCGCCGAGGCCGCGCCGCTCCTGGCCACCCGCATGGTCACCAGCGCCTACCCGACAGCCCTGGACATGCTCCTGACCAGCGCCGAGCAGTGCGCGAAGCGTTAGCGGCGCAAGGCGGCGGTCATGCCCGTGCACGCCCGAGGCCGTTTCAGCCACTCGACGGCCGGCCTCCGGGGACCGTCCAACCCTCCCCAGCAAGGAAGGGGTCGCCTACCGGATAGTTGAGACTACAACTGAATCGCGCCATATCACTTCTGCGCCATGGTCTAACGACAGCCACGGGATCTACGTTCGGAAGGAACGTGCGGCTGTTGGTGCGTCGGGGGACCCCTGTGACACGAGCAGCCCGGAGCCCGGAGGGAATCGACATGTCAGTTGCGAACAAGTGGAAGATGACAGTGGTGGCCGTCGCCGCCCCGGTCACCCTCGCCCTGGCCGCCGTCCCGGCCGCCGCCGGTGAGGCGTCCGCGCAGGAGACGGTCGTGGGGGCCGCCTTGGTGCGGCCCGACTACAACGGCACGGAGGGCTGGGGCCGGCTGTGGAGCGGCGCGCACTGCGCCGACATACCGGACATCGAGACGGCGCACTCGGCCGTGCGCTTCAGCATCACGTCGGACATCACCCTCTACGCCGCCTCGGACACGGACTGCTCGCACCCGGTGGCGACACTCACCAACGAGAACCAGCTGGCCACCGGCTTCTCCGCGACGAGGTACAGCGCGACCTAGCAATGCGGCGCCGGACCGGTCTCCCGGTCCGGCGCCGGTCCGGCCCTTCATCGGCCCGAACAGGGAGTCAGGAAAAGGAAAGTGGCGGACATGCACGCGTTGTTGACGACGTACGGGTCCCGCGGGGACGTGGAGCCCGTGGTCGCACTGGCCGTGGAGTTGCGCAACCGCGGCGCCCGGGTGACGGTGTGCGCGCCGCCCGACACGGAGTACGCGCAGCGGCTGGCCGGTGCGGGTGTCGTGCTGATGCCCGTCGGCGGACCGGTGCGCCCGCTCATGCACGGAGCGACGCCGCTGTCCGCCGACGAACTGGGCCGGCGCAGGCTGGAGCTGGTCGCCGAGCAGTTCGACAGGCTGTCCGAGGCGGCCGAGGGGTGCGACGTGCTGGTGGCCACCGGACTGATGCAGGTCGCGGCCCGGTCGGTGGCCGAAGGTCTGGGCATCCCCTACGTGTACGCCAGCTATCAGCCGACCGCGCTGCCGTCGCCGCACCACGCGCCGCCCGTACGGGCCGGCCTGCCGGTGGCCGAGGAGGTGACCGACAACCGCGTGCTGTGGGAGCGGGACGCCCGGGCCGTCACGGAGCTGTTCGGTGAGGCACTCAACACGGGCCGGGCGTCGATCGGTCTGCCGCCGGTGGACAACGTCCGTGACCACATCTTCACCGCCCGGCCGTGGCTGGCGGCGGACCCGGTCCTGGGCCCCTGGCCGGAGACTGCGGGCATCGACGTCGTCCAGACCGGCGCGTGGACGCTGCGGGACGAACGCCCGCTGTCCGGTGAGCTGTCGGCGTTCCTCGAGGACGGCGCCCCGCCCGTGTACGTCGGCTTCGGCAGCATGCCCGCCCCTCAGGACGCCGCCCGGGTGGCCGTCGAGGCGGTGCGCGCGCAAGGCCACCGCACGCTGCTCGCGCGCGGCTGGGCGGACCTGACGCAGGCCGAGGTGCCGGAGGACTGCTTCGTCGTCACCGAGGCCAACC
>KL568593.1:18482-19814 GCA_000715605.1 Streptomyces speibonae
GCACCACGGCGGGGCGGGGACGACGGCGACGGCCGCGCGGGCCGGCGTGCCCCAGGTGATCGTCCCGCAGATGGTGGATCAGCCGTACTGGGCCGGCCGGGTCGCCCGCCTGGGGATCGGCGTGGCACACGAGGGTGCGACGCCGACCTCCGAGTCCCTGGCGGCCGCGCTCAAGTCGGCCCTGGCGGACGAGGTCCGTGCGCGAGCCGTCGCCGTGGCCGCCGAGCTCCGCGGCGACGGAGCGAGCACGGCCGCAGGACTTCTGATGGACCTGGCAGCCGGAAGGAGGCCGGCCGCGGCCGGGTGACCCGCCGCGGTGGCGAAAGGTGCCCCGGTCACAGCGTCATCCCGCTGCCCCGCCGGGGTATCGCGTACTGGTCCAGCAGCTGGCCGCGCGTCGCCTCCAGACGGTGGGCGAGGACTTCGGCGACCTTGCGTACCAGCATCAGCCCGAGTTCCGGATCCTGCTCGCACAGCCGGAGCACGGCCGCCGCGTCGAATTCGTAGGCGCGCACCGGGCTGAAGGCCACCGCGCCGAAGTCCCACTCGTAGGGCGGGAACAGCCAGGACCAGCCCAGCAGGTCGCCCGCGCCCAGGCTGGCGACCGTGACCCGTTGCAGTTCGTTGACCCGCTGGTCCAGTGAGACCGCGCCGGAGCGGATCACCCAGAAGCGGTCGGCGGTGCCGCCCGCCTCGAAGATGCGGGTGTCCTCGGGGAAGGACACCTCCCGGGCCAGCTCCATCAGGCGCTCGCGCTGCGGAGGGGGCAGGGCGGTCAGGAGTTTGATCGCTTTGGTCATGGCGCGGGGCTCCTCGCCGGGCGATTCGGTTCCGGTGCTTTCCCTACATACATTTCAGCCGCTGCCGCCGTTCGGAGCACCTCGGCGTGCGGGAGATGTCGGGTGCCCGGGCGCCCGCTCCGGCCGTCCGGGTATGAAAAAGCCCTGGCTGGACGGGGGAAGCCAGCCAGGGCAGTAAGCGGTGGTGTCCGGAGGACGGACGTCGACTCCGTCACCACGTATGAGTGAACGATAAACCATTCGACCGGGAATCCGGTAATCGGGCCACGGGACCCCGTTCACCGGACTCGGCCCGCCCGCTCGTCCACCACCCGGACCGTGTCCAGGCCGGGGTCCGACGGGTCGGGCAGATACATGCCCGCGGCCAGCCCCGTGCGCAGATACCGCAGGACCGGCCCGATGAGCCGTTCGCCCGGCAGCACGGCCGGGATCCCCGGCGGATAGGGCGTGATCATCTCGGCGGAGATCCGCCCGGCGGCGTCCGCCACCGGTACCTCCTCGGCCGGACCGAAGAACGCGTCCCGCGGCAGCA
>KL568593.1:20026-22298 GCA_000715605.1 Streptomyces speibonae
CGCGTCCCGCGGCAGCATCGCCTGTTCCATCCGCAGCTCGTCCGGCTGCGGCACCTCCACCCGCGGTCCCGTGGGCATCCCGCGCGCCGCCCGGCCGAGGTCCCGCAGCGCCGACAGCAGCTCCCCGGCCGTCTCCCGGTCGTCGCCGTGGGTGATCTGCGCCCCGATCCGGCGGTGGTCCACCAGATGCGCGTCGATGCTCCGCTGCCCGCGCAGCCAGTCAGCCGCCCGGTATCCGGTGATGCCGAGGTCCGCGACGTCGATGACACAGGGCAGCGGGTCGAAGCCGTCCGCCGCCTCCGGGCCGCAGAAGTCGTCCCTGTCGTTGACGTGCATCCCCTCGATCTCCTCGACCGCGGCCCGGACGTCCGCCGCGAGGCCCAGGGCCGACCCCATGAGCGCCTTGCCGCGCAGGGCCATCTGCCGCCGCCAGCCGTCGAGACCCGCGAAGATCAGTACCGAGGGACTGGTCGTGCCCAGCAGATCGGCCCGCATGCCGAGCAGTGCCGGAGGCACCAGATCGCCCCGCAGATGGAACACCGAGCCCTGCTCGAGACCACTGCCCATCTTGTGGATGCTGGTCACACAGATGTCGGCCCCCGCGTCCATCGCCCAGGACGGCAGATCGGGGTGGAAGGGCAGATGCGCGCCCCACGCCTCGTCCACGATCAGCGGGAGCCCGCGCCGGTGGCACACCTGCGCGATCGCCTCCAGCGCCGCGGCGGTGCCGTACGGGGTCGGGCTGGTCACCAGGGCGCCACGGGCGTCCGGATGGGCCTCGAAGGCACGGTCGAAGCCGACGGCCGACGGCGGGTGCGCGACATGCCTCCCGGCGTCCCACCGCGGCTCCACCCACACCGGCTCGATCCCGGACAGGATCAGCCCCGACACCACCGACTTGTGGGCGTCCCGCCCGATCAGCAGCTTCTCGTGCGGACCGGCGACCGACAGCATCGCCGCCTTGACCGACAGGGAACTCCCGCACGTGCTGAAGAACGTGTGCTCCGCGTGCACCGCGTCGGCCATCAGCTCCTGGGCCTCCTGGAGCACCCGTCCCCGGGTGAGCCGGTCGTCCAGGCCGCCCGTCGCCAGCACATCGCCCAGGAACACGGAGTCACCCAGCACCTCGCGCACCGCGGGGTCGGCACCCCGGGCCTGCTTGTGCCCGGGCGGGGTGAAGCCCAGCCGCCCCTTGCGGTGGTAGTCCTCAAGCGCCTGCAGCGCCGGTGCCCGGGTGTGATCGACCGTCATGCGCCCCGAGTGCCCGGGGGCGGGCGGCGCCAATCCCCTCGCCCGGCCGCTCAGCCCTTCGCCGAGTGCCTGCCCGGGGTCAGGATCTCGTCCAGCACCCGCAGCACCACCCCGTAGGCCACCTTGCGTACGTCGGCGTCGCGCGCGGCGGGATCGCCCGGATTCTCGCGTCCGAGTGCGTCACCGCGGGCCCGCCAGTTCCGTTCCTCCTGGGCCGCGCAGGCCCTCGCCCGCTGAATGCGCCGCAGCAGTTCGTCCGAATCCACCACATCGGTCATAACAAGCGCGTACCCCTGTGCGCCGTTCGAATGACTGCGGCGCGGGAAACGGCCGGGAGGTTTGCCCGTACCGGGACAGGTGAGCCGAAAAGGGATGGCCGAGGCGTTCCCCAACGCCCCGCATCATCCGTCCTTCGACTTCGTCACCAGCCAGGGAGCCGCCGTATGAGTGAGGAGCACTCGACCGAACCCGCCGCCGGGCCGCCCGGCCCACCCGGGGCGGCCGGGCGGCTTCCGTCCCGTCCCGCGGAGGTGCGCGAGGCCGTGGCACGGGCGGTGAGCGAACGCTGCCGTGCCACGCACACCGACTGCGACTCCGAAGCCCTGGCGGACGCCCTGCTCGTCGCCTCCGAACTCACCACCAACGCCATCCTGCACGGCGGTGGCGTCACCGACTTCCGGGTCGACGTCAGCGGGCCGGGCGTACTGCTGTCCGTGAGCGACCGCAGCGACGAACTGCCCGTCGTCGTGCCGCACACCGACCAGCGGGGACGCCGCACGCCCGGCGGCCACGGCTGGCCCATCGTGTGCCGGCTGGCCCGCGACGTCCGGGTGTCGGACCTGCCCGCGGGCGGCAAGTGCATCACCGCGGTCGTCCCCCTTCTCTGAGCCCTCTCTCCAGGCCCTCCCGGAACCTCTTCCCCGGCCCCCGCAGATTCCGCGGGAAAGCGGAGTTTGTTCCACCGGGTCGGGGGCAATCGGAGGTTCGTGCTTCGGACCGGAGGCGCGCCGGCGGGGACGGC
>KL568593.1:22498-25586 GCA_000715605.1 Streptomyces speibonae
GTGTATAAGAGACAGGAACACCTCCGTGTGTCCCAGCGGCGCCGGCCCGCGGTAGTCCACCCCCACCACCGCTCGGGAGCGAATCCGCATGCTCATCGACACGTCAGCCCCTCGTCCCGGCTCCTCCGGGACCACCGGCGCGCAGCCCCGCAGGCGCCACGACGACGCCCCCGACACCGCAGCCCTCTTCGCCCGGCTGGCGTCCCTGGAGGACGGCCCCGAGCGGGACGCGGTGCGCGACGAGCTCGCCACCGCGTGGCTGCCCATGGCCCACCGCATCGCCGGCCGGTTCCGCGACCGCGGCGAGTCCATCGAGGACCTGCGCCAAGTGGCCGCCCTGGGCCTGGTGAAGGCCATCGACCGCTTCGACCCGGGCCGGGGGGCCTTCGAGAGCTATGCCGTCCCCACCATCACCGGCGAGGTCAAGCGGCACTTCCGCGACCGGATGTGGGCACTGCGCGTCCCCCGCCGGGTGCAGGAACTGCGCAACAAGGTGCGGGTGGCGCGGCGCGAACTCACCCAGCACCCCGGCAGCCCCGAGCCGTCCGTGGCGGACATCGCCGCCCACACCGGACTGACCGAGGACGAGGTCGGCGCCGGGATGGAGGCCCTGGAGAGCTTCAGCACCCTGTCGCTGGACGCGGAACTCTCCTCCGACGACGACGGCTACAGCCTCGCCGACACCCTCGGCGCCGCGGACGCCTCCTACGACGTCGTGGTCGACCGCGAGTCCGCCAAGGAGGGCCTGCGCCGGCTGCCGGAGCGCGAGCGCGCCATCCTCTACATGCGTTTCTTCGAGGACATGACCCAGAGCCGGATCGCCGACCACCTGGGCATCTCCCAGATGCACGTCTCCCGTCTCATCAGCCGCAGCTGCGCCAGGGTGCGCGCCGACGCGATGGGACAGCGCAAGGGCCCCCGGGGCACCGGCGGACACTCGGCGACGGCGTGAACGCACGCCCGCCCACGACCAGAAATGCGAGAAACATGCTGAAGCCCCACCCCACCGTGCTGCGCCGCCTCGTCGAGGAGTACGCGGCCGCCCTGGCCGCAGCCACCGCCGGAACCCCCGACACGGCCCACACCGCGCGGATCACCGACCTCGAGTACACCCTCTGCGTCTCCACCGGCACCCGGGACGTACGGCACGCCCTCACCGCCGCGCACCGCTGGCTGTCCGCGGACGACGCACCCGTTGTGCCCCCTGCCCCGGCCGCACGGCCGGCCGCCGTATGAGTCGCCGGACGCGGGGAACCCGGGGCCGATGAGCGAATCCGACTTCCCCCAGGAAAGCCGGCCCGTGGACGTCTACCTCGACCTCCTGCGGGTCCGGATGGACACCGATGACTACCGGCTTCTGCTGCGTGTGGTGGAACCGGTCCTGGAGGCGATCGAGGAACACCGCCTGTCGGGTCTGGACCTGGCGCTGGACGGCGGCGACGAGGAACTGCCGCAGGAGGTCCGCGACGAGGCCGCCCTGGTCATCGCCACCGCCGTCACCGGCCGCATGGACAACGAGGTGGTCGAGCTGGAGGTCGACGAGACCGGGCCGGTCCGCGTGGTCACCGACGCGGCGACCGCCGCGGACCCCTCCCGCCTCGGCGAGATCGCCGACTTCATCAGGGACCGCCACCGCCAGAACGAGGAACTGCGCGGGATCGCCGAGGCCAGCGGCCTGCCGACGGACTTCTGACCCTCCCGTCGGTACCGGCGCCCGGCCGTGTCACCGGTCGGGCGCCGACACCCGTACGTCCAACGGCCGGGCGAGGCCCACCACGGCCTCGTCCAGCCGCTCCAGGTGGCGCAGCACCCGCCCGGTGATGCGGCCGTACCGGCCGGTGCCCTCGTCGCCCAGCAGGGACGCGATGCTCGGTCCCGTCTCGACGCGCCCGTCGGCGTCCTCGCCTCCGACCCGGGCCGCGATGGTGTTGATGTTGCGCACCGTCCGTCCCGCCGCCCCGCGCAGCCGGGGATCCGCCGCGATCGAGGGATGGGACGGCAGCAGCTCCGCCGTCGCCGCCAGCGACCGCGCGTGGTACGCGCAGGTCTCCAGGAGCGCCACCACGAACCGCGCGTTCGTCCGCCGCGCCCGCAACGGCGTGACCGGGTGGGTCAGCGGCTGGGTGGCGGAGCGCAGGTCGCCCAGGGCCTGGTCCAGCCGGCGCGCCCGGTCCAGCAGATCGTCGGCCGGCCCGCCGCTGAGCTGCCCGACCGCGGCCTCGGTGACCTCGGCGAGCCGCTCCAGCACGGTGACCAGCAGCTCGTTGGTGCGCCGGTCGGTGTTCACCGGCAGCACCAGCGCCGCCGCCACCACCCCGCAGGCCGCGCCGAGCGCCGTCTCCTCCAGACGCAGCACCAGCACCTCCCAGCTGTAGGTGTGCAGCAGCGTGTAGAGCAGCCCGAGCATCGCGGTCACGAAGAACGACATCAGCGTGTAGGACAGCGGCGCCGTGTAGAACATCGCGAAGATCAGCACCAGCACCAGCAGGAACGCCGCCACGGTGTTCGCTCCCACCACGGCCGCCAGCGCGATGCCCGCCACGACGCCGAAGACCGTGCCCAGCAGCCGCCGGTAGCCCTTCACCAGGATCTCGCCGGTCGAGGCGGTGTTGATGAAGACGATCCAGCACGTCAGCACCGCCCAGTACCACCGGTCCGTGGACAGCAGCTCACCGCCGACGATGGCCAGCACCGACCCCACGGCCACCTGCACGGCGGCACGCGTGGTCGGGCGCCGCAGCCCCGTCCGCGCGTCCGGCTCCGCCTCCTCACCGGCGTCGATGGCGGCGTCCTCGGCGTCCAGCTCCTCCCGGCTCCTGGCCGTCGCCGGGCTGTCGTCCGACTCGTCCTGCGGACCGTCCAGGGCGACCCGCAGCCCCATGACGGCGCGGGCGGTCTCCCCGACGGCCCGGAACACGTCCCGCACCGCCGGTGAGGCGGGCGGCAGGTTCTCCTCGTCCCGGTAGGCCAGCAGCCGGTTGCGTACCTGGGCCACGCCCGTGCCCGCCGTCCCCGTCCACAGCACCAGCGCGCGCAGCGCCAGCAGATCCCTGCGCAGCCGCTCGGTGGCCTCGTCCGGACCCGGCAG
>KL568593.1:25893-26389 GCA_000715605.1 Streptomyces speibonae
GCCCTCCTCCAGCCGGGCCTGGATCATCAGGGCCGTCTCGTGCAGCCGGGCGGTGCCGTCCCGCACCTCCTCCAGGGCCTTGTCCACCTCGTCCGGCCCGGCGTCGAGCAGCGCCAGCTGCGCGGACACCAGCCGGCCCAGCCGGGCCCGGAACGCCTGGCGCAGCCGCTCCAGCAGCCCCGCGGGGGTGACGGGGACGAGGGCGAACCGGACCAGGGCGCTGCTCGCGAACGCGACGCCCAGAGCGGCCCACAGCCCCGGCAGCTCCGACCCGGAGGCGCCGACGAACAGGGACACGAAGTACACCTGGAAGCCGATCAGACCGAGCGCCGTACCCCGGTCGCCGAACCGCCGGCCGTAGACGGCGCAGAAGATCAGCACCACGAAGAAGGCGTCCCCGACGACCACCCGTTCGCTGAGCACCGCGCCCAGGGACACGGACACCAGCGCGACCGGCAGCCCGAGGGCCAGCGTGACCGCCTGGGCACCGCGCTGC
>KL568593.1:26583-27333 GCA_000715605.1 Streptomyces speibonae
CGCCTGGGCACCGCGCTGCCGCTCCCGGATGGCGAACGTGGCGACCATCGCCGTCATCGCCCCCGCCACCAGCCGGGTGATGCCGAAGCCCAGCGAGGCGAGCACGGCCAGCGTCAGCGCGATCGCCCCCACGGTTCGCAGCCCGGCCGTCAGCCGCAGCAGACCGGGATCGAACGCCGCCAGGTGGTCGCGCAGCCGTGTGCGCCCCGAGCGTCCCGCCGCCTTCACTCCGCCGTACCCTCCCCCGTCGCCCGCCGTGGTCCGGACCCCCGCACCGCGGGGCGCGCGCCGCCCCGTGCCCGACGGATCACCGAGCCGCCCGGCCCGCCTCCGCGACGTGCGCCCGGACCTGCTCCGGCGTCAGGTAGGCGTCCAGGTACTCGAAGTCCCGCAGATTGCCGGGCCGGTGCGCCTGGAAGCCGGTGCGTACGAAATCGTCACCGGCGACGGCGTTCAGCAGCCAGTCGGTCAGCACCCGGGTCTTGGCGACATTCGTGCGCAGCGCCGACCAGTGGTATCCGCGGGCCACCGCCTGGGCGGGCAGCCCGTGCAGCTCGAAGCCGAGCGGCTTGGACACCGCGTCGGTGCCGCCGAGGTCCACCACGAGCCCGAGGTCCTTGTGGACGTACGGCCGCGTCGGCCGGCCCCGCAGCGTGGCGATGACGTTCTCGGCGACGTGCCGGCCCTGCCGCAGCGCGTGCTGCGCGGTCGGCGGGCACACCGCGCCGTCGCCCCGGGCCGTATCGGGCA
>KL568593.1:27511-28938 GCA_000715605.1 Streptomyces speibonae
GGGCCGTATCGGGCACCGCGGCCGAGTCGCCGAGCGCGAACACCCCGTCGTGGCCCGGCAGGCGCATGTCCGCGTTCACCGCGAGCCGCCCCCGTACGGTCTCCGCGTCGAGCGTGGCGATCAGCGGACTGGCGACGACCCCGGCGGTCCAGATGAGGGTGCGGGTGGGCACCACCCGGCCGTCGGTGAAGGTGACCTCCTGTGAGCCCGCCTTCTCGATCGAGACCCCCAGCGAGATCTCGATGCCGCGCCGGGTCAGGATCTCGTGGGCGCTGCGCCCCAGCTTGTCCCCGAGCTCCGGCATCAGCTTCGGCGCGATGTCGATCAGATGCCACTTGATCAGGCCCGGATCCAGCCGGGGATAGCGCTTGACGGCGGCATGCGTCAGCCGCTGCAGACAGGCCGCGGTCTCCGTGCCCGCGTAACCGCCGCCGACCACCACGAACTGCAGCCGGGAGGCCCGCTCCGCGGGATCGTGGCTCGCGTCGGCCAGGTCCAGCTGCGAGATGACGTGGTCGCGGAGGTAGGCGGCCTCGGCCAGCGACTTCATCCCGAAGGCGTGGTCCGTCAGCCCCGGGATGTCGAAGGTGCGGGTGACACTGCCGGGCGCCAGCACGATGTAGTCGTACGGCTCGTCGACGATCTCGCCGTTGACGATCCGGATGACACAGACCTTCGCGCGCAGATCCACGCCGATGGCCCCGCCCGGGATGATCCGGGTGCGGTACTTCTCGCTGCGGCGCAGGGACAGCGCGACCGACTGCGGGGTCAGCACACCCGAGGCCACCTGGGGGAGCAGCGGCAGATAGAGCTGGTAGGAGAACGGGGTCACCAGCGTGAGGTCGGCCTCGTCCGGGGCGAGCCTGCGCTCCAGCCGCCGCACGCACTCCACGCCGGCGAAGCCCGCGCCCACCACGAGGATCCTGGGTCGTGTCACGGTGTCCATCCCTTCCTCCGGCTGCGGGCGGTCCGCCGCGGCCGCCGATGCCTGACGCGTGCCCCTGTCCGACACCACGATGCCCGCACCGGCCGGGGAACGCACCGGGAAGGCACGGGCGTCACGGCGGACGCTTCCGCCTCACCGGTGCAGATGGCACAGCAGCAGACACACGTCGTCGTCGCGCTCGGAGTCACTGAGCAGCGGGTGCAGGATCCGGTCCGCCGACTGCTCCAGATCCGTGTCCAGCGCGTCCGAGCCGTACGTCCCGAGTGCCCGGGCGAGCCGTTCGATGCCGGGGTCGATGCCCAGGGCCCGCCGTTCGACCAGACCGTCCGTGTAGAGCGCCAGCGTCGAACCGGGCGTCAGTCGCTCGGTGTGGTCGGCGATGTCCTGCCGCAGCGGGATGCCGAGCATCGCGCCCGGTTTGGCGTCCAGGATCCGCACCCGCCCGTCGGGCAGCCGCAGCTGTCTCTTATACACATCTCTG
>KL568593.1:29146-29824 GCA_000715605.1 Streptomyces speibonae
CCGGCGGCGGATGGCCCGCCGCGGCCCAGGTCAGGGTGCGCTCGTCCGGATGGAACCGCGCGATGACCGCGGTGGCGAAGAGGTCCGGCTGGAGGTGCCGCAGATATCCGTGCAGCCGGGTGAGCAGCCGGCCCGGCCCGCCGCCGTCGACGGCGTAGGCACGCAGCGCGGTGCGCAGCTGGCTCATCATCACCGCGGCGTGCAGCCCGTGCCCGGTGACGTCGCCGATGACGGTGATCAGACTGCCGTCCCGCTGCCGGAACGCGTCGTACCAGTCGCCGCCGATGTTCAGCCCGTGCGTGGCGGGCAGATAGCGGGCCGCCAGACTCAGGCCCGGCGTCGCCGGCAGCTCCGTGAGCAGGGCGCGCTGCAGCGTCTCGGCGATGTCCCGGTTGTGCTCGAAACGACGGGCGTTGTCCATCGCGATACCGGCCCGCCGGGCGAACTCGATCAGCGTCACGGCGTCGTCCGGGTCCCAGCGCTCACCGGGCGGCCACAGGGTGAGCACGCCCAGCGGGGCGCGGCGCGGCGTCAGCAGCGGGATGCACAGCAGGGGCCGTGCCGGATCCAGGGCCGACGGGGGCCGGTCGTCCACACCGGGCAGTCCTCCGGGGTGGTCGGCGGCGTACTGCGGACGGCCGGTCCGGGCGGCCAGCACCGCCGCACCCGGGTGGGAGG
>KL568593.1:30042-31094 GCA_000715605.1 Streptomyces speibonae
CCCGGGTGGGAGGCGGGCGGCTGCCCGTCGTCCTCGTCGTCGAACAGCCATACGTCGACCCCGCCCGCGTAGCGCGGCACGAGCAGTTCCGGCAGCCGGCGCACGATCGCGTCGTGGTTCAGCGAGGCGTGGAGCGCGGCGCTGGCGTCCGCGAGGAAGCGCAGCCGGTGCCGGGCGCTCTCCGCCTCCTCGCGCGCCCGGCGCTCGGCGGCGAACGCCTCCCGCTGCGCCTTGCCCGCAGCGTCCAGCTCCGCGTGCAGCGCCAGGACGCCCTGGTTGGTCTGGTGCAGCTCCTCCCGGTGGAAGGCGACCAGCTCCTCCTGCTCGGTGAGCATCTCCAGCACCACGGCGGTGTCCTCGTCGGCGCCCAGCAGGGCCTCCGCCAGCCCCTCCGCGTCCTCGCCCCCGAGCCCGGTGTCGTCACCCGTCCGCCCCGGCGCGGGGCAGGACACCATGACGGTCCACGGGTCGTCGGCGCCGGGGTCGGAGGAGGGGACCACCACGGTGCGCAGGACCGCGTCCTCGGCGGACGGACCCTCCACCCTGAGCACCCAGGCGCCGCCCTTGGCGAGGCACTGCCGCAGCCGCCCGCCGAGCGCCGTGGCCAGCCGGGCGCGGTCCACCGTGGACACCCCGTACGCCGTCGCCAGCCGCGCGACGGCGATCCGGGCCCGCGCCGCCTCGGTGACCGTCCCGATTCGCCAGATACGCGTCATGACCGCCCCGGGGCAACAGATACCGACGCGACCACGGTAGCGCCGTACCGCGCTGTGCCACGAGTGTGCGCCGCGCGGGGATCCGGGCCGTCGGCGCGGCCGCGCGGCGGGCGCGTGCGCGGGGTGATCGACCGGGTGGGTGTCATGGCCATCGGAAGCATGGGTGTCGGAGCGGCGGGGGTGGCGTCGCGGGCCGGGTGCGGGGGAGCGCCGGCCGGGGGGACGGGGGTCATGACGGCTCCGCCGGGGCGGGCGCCAGTACGGCCACGGCGGTGTCGTCGCGTACGGGGCGGGCGGAGCTGCCCGCGTCCCGGACGGTCACCGCCGCCGTCACGG
>KL568593.1:31317-38631 GCA_000715605.1 Streptomyces speibonae
GGCCGGTGTCCGCGGGCGGCGTCCAGCGGCCCGGCAGACCGTCCGTGTGCAGGATCAGCAGGCTCTCGGGTGTCCAGGCGACCTCGTCCTCGCGCACCGTGTGCGGCCGGTGCACGCCGACGATGCCCGGCCGCGACAGCAGGGAGCGCCAGCGGTCGCCCTCCCGCAGCCGGGCCGACACATTGCCGATGCCGGCGAAGCGCAGCCGGCCCGTCCACAGGTCGAGCTGGGCCACGGCGACGGCCGCGCCCCTCGTCCCGGCCAGGGCGGTGTGCAGCTTCCGCAGGGACTCAGCGGGCGGCAGGCGGGCCCAGTGGCGCAGTTCCTCCACGGCGGCGGTGGACGCACGGGCCGCCTCTCTCCCGTGCCCGAGCCCGTCCGCCAGCATCAGTGTGAACCGGTCACCGGACCTGACCCAGGCCCAGGCGTCGCCGGAGAAGTCCGCGCCGGCGAACGGGACATTGACGCCGCCGGCGTGCACACCGGGACCGCCGGGGGCGTCCGCGCCCCGGCCCTGTCGGCAGACGCGGGCCACCGCCACCGTGCCCCGGCCGGGCACGCTGTGCAGACCGAAGGCGTCGGCGAGGCGGCGGCACGTGCCGAGGCCCGCGCCGAGCGAGCCGCTCGAGGAGACCCCGTCCCGCAGCGCGGCGTCCACGTCGGCGATCCCCGGTCCGTGGTCGATGGCGCTGATCTGCACCGCCCGGCCCGGCATCCCTTCCGGCGGTACGGACGGAGCCACCACGTCGATGAGCACCCGGCCCGCCTGCGCGTGCTTGAGCAGGTTCGTGGCGAGTTCGGTCGCCACCAGTGCCACGGAGGCGGTGCGCCGATCATCCAGCCCGGCCAGGGCGGCCGCCTCCTCCGCCGCGACCCGGACGTCCCGCACCCGGGTCGGGTCCTGTACCGGTACGTCCCACACCCGCGGCATCAGACGTCCTCGCGCAGCCGCGACGGCCGGGAGACCCACGAGGTGACCCGCACCGTGGTGCCCGAGCCGGGCGCGCTGTCGACCGCGAACTCGTGCACGAGCCGCCGCGCCCCGCCCAGTCCCATGCCCAGCCCGCCGCCTGAGGTGTAGCCGTCGCTGAGCGCCCGGTCCAGATCGGGGATGCCCGGTCCCGAGTCGCTGAAGGTGAGCCGCAGCCCGTCGGTGCCCTCCGCGGTGACGTGCGACGCCTCCATCATGCCGCCCCCACCGTGGACGAGGGCGTTGCGCGCCAGCTCGCTGGCGGCGGTCACCAGCTTCGTCTGGTCCACCAGACCGAAGCCGAGCTTGGCGGCGGCCTGCCGCACGTGCTGGCGCACCCACACCAGATCCATGTCCGACCGGATCGGCAGGCGGGCCTCCACGCCCGCGCCGGTGTGCATCACGGACGCTCCTCGCGCACGCCACCGGGGTGGCCCAGCACGACCGGCTGCGCGAGGAGCTCCAGCGCCGCCTCGGTGGTGAGCGCGGTGCGCACCCCGGGCAGCGTCAGCCCCAGCTCCACCAGGGTGATGGCGACCGCCGGCCGCATACCGGCCACCACGGTCCGGGCGGCCAGCAGCTCGGTCTGAGCCGCGATCTCGGCCAGCACCCTGCCGAGGAAGGAGTCGACGATCTCCACACCGGAGATGTCGATCACCACTCCCGTGACGCGGCTGCGGGCGATCGTTTCGGACAGGTCCTGCTGGAGCTGGAACGCCATGCTGTCGTGCAGGTCCCCCTGAAGAGTGACCAGGAGGACGTCCCCGAGCCTGAGTACCGGCACATGTCCCGCGACCGGGCGGGAGAAGTCCTCGCTCACCGTCGCCCCGCGCCGGCGGGCGCCGCGTTCACGATGTTGGCCCCCAGCTCGTGCAGGCAGTATCCGAGGGCGTCGGCCAGGCTCGCCCGGGTCTTCACCGTGCCGAGGTCCAGCCCGAGGTGCACGATGGTCTGCGCGATCGCCGGGCGGATCCCGGACACCACACACTCCGCGCCCATCAGCCGGGCCGCGGCGACCGTCTTCATCAGATGCTGCGCCACCAGCGAGTCGACGGTGGGCACACCGGTGATGTCGAGGATCGCGAACCGGGCGTGCTGGTCGACGACCGCGTTGAGCAGGGTCTCCATCACCACCTGGCTGCGTGCGCTGTCCAGCGTCCCGATCAGCGGGACCGCGACGATGCCGTCCCAGAGCTTGATCACCGGGGTCGCCACCTCCAGCAGCTGGAGCCGCTGCCGGTCGATCAGTTCCTGCCCCTCGCTGAGCGCGGTCTGCATGGCCACCAGGCGCAGCGTGCCCATCAGCACGTTCAGCGCCGTCGCGCACTCCCGCTGCCGCTCGGGCGTCTCCTCCTCCAGATCGGCGATCAGGAGGTTCTCCACCGGCGGGCGCAGCGCGGCCAGCTCGGACGCCACCTGGGTGGTGGACAGCCCCGCGCGGGAGCGGGCCGCCCCCATCCGCGCCAGCTGTTCGCGCACCCCGGTGAAGCCCGCGGCGTCCGGGTCCTCCACCCGCTGGGAGTCGGCCACCTGGGCGAGCGCCTCGACGACCGCCTTGCCCGCCTCGACCGCCTCCTCGCGGGAGACCGTGAAGACCGAGCGGAACAGGGGCTCGTCGGCCCACCGCTGGGCGATCTGCTCGCTGCGGCGCAGCAGGAAGTCCCTGACCGTGTGCGCCGGTGTTCCGGGAGTCCCGCCCGTTTCGTGCTGCGGCACGTGTTTCCTCTCCTCTGTGTTGTCGCCCTGTGCCGATCCCCCTCGGACACCGCGGCGCGGGGATGCTCAGGCGTCGGGTCCGGCCGGCGCCTCGTCCATCCGGTCGACCCGCTCCAGCGCCTCGTCGACGCTCTCCGAGACGGGGACGGTGATGCTCACCCCCGTCAGGTCCAGGATGCGCCGCACGGCCGGCGCGGGCGCGATGATGTGCACGCTCCCCGGCAGCTCGCGCGCCTCCTGATAGACGCGCAGGATGATGTTCATGCCGGACGAGTCCATGAAGGGGACCGCCGACAGGTCCAGCAGGAAGTGCCGGCGGCCGTGGTGGAGCTGGTTGGCGAGGTGGTGCTGGAACTCGGTCGCCGTGTCGACGTCCAAGTACCCCTCCACCGTGAGAAGGGCCACCTCCTCACGCGGAAGGGTCACCTCGACGGACAACGGGTCCTGGGCGATGTGCACGAGTACCTCCAACAAGGTGATCAAGCTCTTCGTCGCGCAGCCGCGCGTACCCCCGAATCGCCGGCCCATGCCTCGCCGGCCGTCCCGGGCCGGCCCGAGGGGCGCCGTATCGGGCCCCCGCCTTTCGAATGTACGAGCGCCCGCAGGGTATTTGACGCTGTGGAGCCGGGCGGGAGCGGACGCCGTCCGCTCCGCACAGCGGACGTCCACAGGGGAGGCAACGAGCGGTGTCCACCGACAGTATCTGGTCGTACGCGCCGGGCCTGGGCAAGGCCCCGGAGCAGGACCTGGCGGACTACACCGTCGCCGCGAGCGACGGCACCATCGGTCGTGTGGACCGCCAGGCCGAACACCACGGGATGCGGCACCTCGTCGTCGACACCGGTGTATGGGTGTTCGGCCGCAGCCTGCTCGTCCCGGTCGGAGTCGTCACCGGCGTGCACGCGGGGGAGCGCAGGGTGACGGTCTCCTGCACCCGGGCCGAGGTGAAGGCGGCGCCCCGGTTCCGGACGGACAGCGAGACCATGGACCCGGAGTACCTCACCGCGGTCGGGGACTACTACCGGGAGCTGCCCTCCCGTGAGGAGCCCCCGGGCTGAGACCGGGCCCGCTCACCACGGCAGGAAGACGTGGATCTCCTTGCCGTGGTCGCTGCCGACGACACTGACCTGGTCGCACAGTGTGTGGATCAGATGCCAGCCGATCCCGCCGCCCCCGCTGTTCGGATGGAAGGGCCGCGGGGCGGGCTCGGTGGTGCTGGTGTCGTGCATCACCACGTGCACCCCGTCGAAGGTCCTGCGCAACCGCAACTGGAAGGGACCGGGCGCGTACTGGACCGCGTTGGCGGCCAGCTCCGTGACCACCAGCAGGATGTCGTCCCAGTGTTCCGGTGCCGACGGGGCCGACACACGGGCCAGGTCGAAGAGGAACTCCTCCGCGACCAGGCGTGCGTCCGTCACATCGTGCAGCTCCCCCGGGAAGCTGGCGATGCGGCTCGTGATCTCCTCGCCGGCCAGTGTCCTGTCCCTACGCGGCTCGGGTGCCATCTCGCCTTCCAGGCCCCGGCGCGCCCGGGGCGGTCGTTCAGTCCATGCGTCCTTTCGCCATGTGGGGTTCCCGTGAGGGCGGAGCCTACGCGCCCGCATGCCCGTGCGCGGACACCGACAAACACGCCGCCGGCCGGCGGCCCGCCCGGGGAAGGTCAGCGGAAGACATTGTCCGAGTCGTCCCAGTTCGACGAGTCGTCCCAGTTCGCGGAGTCGTCGGGAGCCGGGGTCCGCCCCGGGCGCGTGCGCGACTGGTACATCGCGTCGATCTCCAGCGCGTAGCGGTGCACGATCTCGTCCCGGCGCAGCTTCATCGACGGCGTCAGCAGACCGTTCGTCACGTCGAACGGCTCGGGCAGCACCCGGAACACCCGGATCGACTCCGAGCGCGACACACTGCTGTTGGCCGCCGCCACCGCCCGCGCGATCTCCTCACGCAGCGCGTTCTCCTCGCGCGCCTCACGGGCCGACGCCTCGCCCGGCAGGGACAGCGCCGCCCGCCAGTCGGCCAGGAAGTCCGGATCCAGCGTGATCAGAGCCCCCACGCACGGCCGGTTGTCCCCCACCACGACGGCCTGGTGGACCAGCGGATGCATCCGCAGCCGCTGTTCGAGCACCGCGGGCGACACGCTCTTGCCGCTGCTCGTGATGATGATGTCCTTCTTGCGGCCGGTGATCGTGAGATAGCCCTCGGAGTCCAGCTCACCCAGGTCCCCAGTGGCCAGCCAGCCGTCGTGCAGCGCCGCCCGGGTGGCGGCCTCGTCGCCCACGTAGCCCTGGAACACCGACGGCCCGCGCACCAGGATCTCCCCGTCCTCGGCCAGCCGGATCCCGATCCCGGGCAGCGCCTGTCCCACGGTGCCGGACTTCTCCCGGCCGAACGGCTGCATCGTCACCCCGCCGCTGGTCTCGGTGAGGCCGTAGCCGTCGTGCACGTAGATGCCGATCCCCTCATAGAACAGGGAGAGGTCGCGGTTGAGCGGCGATCCGCCCGACGTGGCCCGCTGCACCCTGCCGCCGAGCGCCGCCCGCAGCCTGCGGTAGACGGTGCGCTCGTACAGGGCGTGCTGCAGGCGCAGGTCGAGGCCCGGCCCCGGGCCGAGCCCCAGCCGCTGCCGCTCCACCGCGGTGGCGAAGTCCCGCGCCGTGGCGGCGGCCCGTTCGAACAGCGCGCCGCGGCCGTGCTGCTGCGAGGCGCGCAGGAAGTTCTTGTAGATCTTCTCCAGCAGCGACGGCACCGCGTACAGATAGGTGGGCCGGAAGGTGCGTATGGCCGAGGCCAGCGACTCCGCGCGGAAATCGGGCTCGTACCCCATCAGCAGACCGCCGCGGACGCACAGGCTCTGGATCATCAGACCGTAGACGTGCGAGAACGGCAGGAAGGCGAGCACCGCCCCCCGCTCCCCGGGCGGCGCCACGGTGTGGCCCCAGCCCTCCAGCAGGGTGTCGCAGATGTAGGCGAGACCGCGGTGGCTCAGGGCGCAGCCCATCGGATGCCCCGACGTGCCGGAGGTGTAGGCGACCACGGCCGTGGAGTCCGGCAGCACGATCCGCCGCATCGAGTCGACCATGGCCGCCGACAGGGGCTCGCCGCGCTCCGCCAGCTCCTCCAGCGCACCCCCGTCCAGCTGCCACACGTGCCGCAGCCCCGGCAGCACGGCGCACACCGACCCCACGGTCATCACGCTCTGCTCGTCCTCCACGAGCACGGCGACACAGCCGGAGTCGCGCAGGATCCACTCCACCTGCTCGCGCGAGGAAGTCGGATAGATCGGCACCACCTCCGCGCCCACCGTCCACAGGGCGTGGCACAGCAGGGTCCACTCGTGCCGGGTACGAGCCATGATCGCCACCCGGTCGCCCGGCGAGATCCCGGACGCGATCAGCCCCTTGGCCAGGGCGACGACCGTGTCGCGGAACTCCACGGCCGTGATCTCCTCCCAGACGGCGGAGTCGGGACCGGAACGATGGGCGAGCATCGGCAGGGTGGGGCTCTCGTCCGCCGTCGCGAAGAGGCTGTCGGCGAGACCGCCGGTCAGGGGCGAGGCGGACGGGGGAGCGAGAGCGAGGTCGCGCATGCACTGCTCCTGACATGTACGGGGGGTGACTCGGCCGGTGAGGACAGTCATCGGCGGTGCCTGAATGTAGCCGAGCCGGACCGCCACCGGGCCGGGATCGCGACAAGTGTGCCCGCACTGTTGATCTCGAGGGAAACGGGGGACCCGGACCCCATGACCTACGTCAACCCAGATCCCGAACCGGAACGGACCACCGGCCTCGAACCGGGCGGTGGCGTACCCCCGGGCGAGACCCCGCCCGCGGAGAGCAGCATGCCCGAGGCGGGGCCCCTGGAGACGCACAACCCGGCCAAGGGCTGGGCCAAGGGCCCGCTGACCGCGATCCTCGCCGTGGTCGTCCTGATGGCGGCGTTCTTCCTGGTCTACGCCCTGATCCTGATCCTCTGACCCGCCGCTACGCCTGGGTGTGCCGCACGCACTCCGTGACGACGGCCCGCAGGCTGTCCGTGCGCCGCATCAGATCCCGCTGCACCTGCGCGCCGTTGCCGTCGCGCAGCAGCCGCGCGCAGCCCTCGCGGGCCCGCTCCAGGTCGCCGCAGGACTCCAGCGCCTCGGCGGCGTGGTCGAGCAGACCCCGCACGACTGCCCCTGCGGGCATCCGCCGCATCGTCCGCGGATCGAGCAGCTCACCCGCAAGACCCGAACGGGCCGCCTGCCAGGAGGCCAGCCGCAGCAGACTCACGCCGGGGTCCGGCGGCTCCCGGTCCGCCCGCCACTCGCGCGCCGCGGTCTCCACCAGCCCGCGGGCGAGGGTGGCGAGAAGCCCCGCGGTCTCCGCGTGCAGACAGACGTCCGCGACCCGGATCTCCACGGTCGGGTAGCGCGGGGACAGCCGCGCGTCGAAGTAGACCATGCCCTCGTCGAGGAGCGCGCCGGTGGCGAGCATGCCGGCGACCCGGCGGTGGTAGCGCTCGGCCGAACCGAAGATCTCCGTCGGCCCCGCGGACGGCCAGCGCTGCCAGACCCGGCTGCGGTAGCTCTGGTATCCCGTCTCGCTGCCCTGCCAGAACGGCGAGTTCGCGCTGAGCGCCGCGAGGACCGGCAG
>KL568593.1:38819-39935 GCA_000715605.1 Streptomyces speibonae
GCGGCAGCCAGGGCCGCAGCCGGTCCACCACCCCGACGCCCTCCTCCTCGGACTCCACGGACACATGGACGTGGCAGCCCATGACGAGCTGCTCGCGGGTCGCGATGCCGTACTGCTCCTCCATCCACCGGTAGCGCCGGTTGACCCCGATGGACGGGCTGACCGGAAGCGGTGACGTGGCCAGGGCGGCGACGGCGCAGCCGATCTCCCCGGCGTGCCCGGCGGCCTCCTCGCGGCAGCGGGCGATCTCCGCGCCCAGGCGGTCCATGGACGACTGCGGATGCGTGGCGAACTCCAGCATCTGCTCGTGCAGTTCCTTCTCGAAGACGTCCTGGTCCCCGTTGCCCCGCTCGGCCCGGGCCAGGACCGCCGCGGACATCGCCCGCGGTTCACCCGTCTCCGGGTCGACCAGGAGGAGTTCCTCCTCCACTCCCACCGTGCGCACCTGATGTCCGCCCCTCTGCGACTGCCGCGACGACGCCGAGACCCCTCGGCCGTACGCACCCCGAATGCCCCGCGAAGGGCCCGGGACACCTGGCGCCGTCGCCGCGCCTCACAGGGGGACCGGTGCCAGCCAGACCGTCGCCAGCGGGGGCAGGGTGAGCCGGAGGCGGCCGTCCTCCGCCTTGACTGGGTCCGGGTCGCCGACGCCCGAGCCGCCGTAGCGCACGGCGTCGGTGTTGAGGACCTCCTGCCAGGCGATCACGTCGTCGCCGACGGCGAGGGCGTAGTCCTGCCGGACCACCGGGGAGAAGTTCGACACCGCGAGCAGCGGCCGGCCCTCCGCGTCGTACCGCAGGAACGCGAAGACGTTGTCGTCGGCGGCGTCGACCGACACCCACCGGAAGCCGGACGGGTCGGTGTCGCGCTGCCACAGCGCGGGACGGTCCCGGTAGTGCGCGTTGAGGTCCCGCACGAGGTCCTGCACCCCGCGGTGGTCACCCGCCGAGTGGTACCCCTCCTCCAGCAGCCACCACTCCGGGCCCTGCTTCTCGCACCACTCGGCCCCCTGGGCGAACTCCTGCCCCATGAACAGCAGTTGCTTTCCGGGGTGGGCCCACATGAAGCCGAGGTAGGCGCGGACGTTGGCGCGCCGCTGCCACCAGTCGCCGGGCA
>KL568593.1:40221-41669 GCA_000715605.1 Streptomyces speibonae
TGGTGGTGGTACTTGCGGTGCACCGGCTCGTGGGAGACGTACTCCAGCGAGTCGTGCATCCAGCCCATGTTCCACTTCAGCCCGAACCCCAGGCCGCCGGTGTCGGTGGGCCGGGTCACCCCGCCCCAGGCCGTGGACTCCTCCGCGATGGTCACGACACCGGGGCAGCGCCGGTAGACGGTCGCGTTCATCTCCTGAAGGAACGCCATCGCTGCCAGGTCCTCCCGGCCGCCGTAGGCGTTCGGCTCCCAGCCGCCGTCCTCGCGCGAGTAGTCGAGGTAGAGCATCGAGGCGACGGCGTCCACCCGCAGCCCGTCGATGTGGAACTCCTGGCACCAGTACACGGCGTTCGCGACCAGGAAGTTGCGCACCTCGGTGCGGGCGTAGTCGAAGGTGTAGGTCCCCCAGTCGGGGTGCTCCGCGCGCCGGGAGTCCCCGGGCTCGTACAACGGGTCCCCGTCGAACCGGGCCAGCGCCCAGTCGTCCTTCGGGAAGTGCGCGGGTACCCAGTCCATGATCACGCCGATGCCGGCTCGGTGCAGCGCGTCGACCAGGTACTTGAAGTCGTCGGGGGTGCCGAGGCGGGCCGTGGGCGCGTAGAAGCCGGTGACCTGGTAGCCCCAGGACGGCCCGAAGGGGTGCTCGGCGACCGGCATCAGCTCGACATGGGTGAAACCGAGATCCTTCACGTAGGCCGGGAGCACCTCGGCGAGCTCGCGGTACGTCAGCCCCGGCCGCCAGGACGGCAGATGGACCTCGTACACCGAGAACGGCGCCTCGTGCACCGGCGTCTCGGCCCGCCGCGCGAACCAGTCGGCGTCGCCCCACTCGTAGTGCGACGCGGTCACCACGGACGCCGTGTCCGGCGGCACCTCCGTGCGCCGCGCCATCGGGTCCGCCTTGAGGAACCGGTGGCCGTAGCGCGAGTGGATCTCGAACTTGTAGCGGGTGCCCTCGCCGACGTCCGGCAGGAACAGCTCCCACACGCCCGACGAGCCGAGCGAACGCATCGGGAAGGCCGTCCCGTCCCAGTGGGTGAACTCGGTGGCGACCCTCACCCCTTGCGCGTTGGGCGCCCACACCGTGAAGCGGGTGCCGGCGACGCCCTGGTGGGTCATGGGGTGCGCGCCGAGCGCGGTCCACAGCTCCTCGTGCCGGCCCTCGCCGATCAGATGCAGGTCGAACGCGCCGAGCGCGGGCAGGAACCGGTACGGGTCGTGCGTCTCGACCGGATCGTCGTCCTCGTAGGCCACCGTCAGGGTGTACGCGGGGATGGTGTCCAGCGGCAGGACCGTGGAGAACAGGCCGTCGCCCTCGGAGACGAGCGGGGTGCGCTCACCGCCGACGACCACGCCCACCTCGCGGGCGAAGGGGCGCAGCGCCCGGACGGCGATTCCGCCGGGCACCGGATGGGCACCGAGCAGCGCGTGCGGGTCGTGGTGGGCGCC
>KL568593.1:41884-43275 GCA_000715605.1 Streptomyces speibonae
CCCCCGCCAGCAGGCGTCCCCGGTCGACCGGGTCGAGGGCGGGTGCGGCTCCCGGCGCCGCGGGGGCGGACGGGGCGGGCCCGGCCGATTCGGGAAGCGGGGTGTTGTGCAGGGCCACGGCTTCAGTCTCCTCTCACGGCGAGGCGCTCGATCGCCGCCATCGGTACGGGCAGCCAGTCGGGTCGGTGCCGGGCCTCGTACAGCACCTCGTACACGGCCCGGTCCGTCTCATAGGCGCGGAGCAGGCCGTGCTTCTTGCGCGGGTCCCAGCCCGCGCGGGCGGCGTAGCCCGCGCAGTAGGCCTCGCGGCAGCGCCGCGCCCACTCCGGGCGCCAGGGGCGGCGCTGCCGGGCGGCGTAGTCGAAGGAGCGCAGCATCCCGGCGATGTCCCGCACGGGGGAGTGGGCGCTGCGCCGTTCGGTCAGCGGCCGGGACGGCTCGCCCTCGAAGTCGATGACGAACCACTCGCGCCCGGCCCGCAGCACCTGCCCCAGGTGCAGGTCGCCGTGGATGCGCTGGGCGGGCGGCCCGGCGTCGCAGGTGGCCAGCGCGGCGAAGGCGGTCCGCAGTCCCGGCACGAACGGCTGGAGCACGGGGACGGCGTGCGCCGCGGCGGTCAGCCGCTCGGTCATCGCGGCCGCCGTCCGCCCGTTCTCGCCGGGCGCGCCGATGGGGAACGCGGACGACAGCGCCAGATGGACGTCCGCCGTGGCCCGGCCGAGCGCGTGGGCCTGGGCGGTGAAGTCGTCACCGGAGGCGAGCGCGTCGAGGGCCAGCGTCCAGCCGTCGGAGGCGTTGCGCAGATACGGCTGGAGCACGCCGAGCGTCGCCTTGAACGGATGGGTGGTGCGGAACCAGGCCACCGGCGCGGGGACCCGGTGGCACCCCTGGCGGGCCAGCGCCCCCGGCACCTCGAGATCCGGATTGACGCCGGGCTGGACGCGCCGGAAGACCTTCAGGATGTACTCGTCGCCGTAGACCAGGGAGGAGTTGGACTGCTCGGCGGTCATCAGGCGGGGCACCAGCCGGGCGGGCACCTCCTGCGCCGTGTCGCACTCGAAGCGCAGCGGTCCCTCCGCACCGGGCCGGCGCAGCCGTTCCAGGAGCAGCTGGGCGGCGCGCGGATCGTGCAGGGCGTCGTAGACCGTCAGTCCGGACAGCCGGCCGTCCAGCACCCTGCCGATGAGTGCTTTGCCGAGCCGCGGCGAGGGGTGCTCGCGCACACCGAGCAGGAGCTGGTAGCAGTCACCGGCCGGGGCGGCACCCCCGGGAGCGGGCACGCCCCCGTGCCCGGCGTGCACCAGCACGTGCAGACAGCCCGGGAACAGCTCCGTCATCGACAGCACAGCGAGGTCGGTGACGGGCCGGTCCCTGTCTCTTATACACATCTC
>KL568593.1:43507-43835 GCA_000715605.1 Streptomyces speibonae
CTCGCGCAGCAGCCCGGTGAGCGACTCCATGGGCTCGGCGGGAGCGCTCCGGGGGCGCAGGAATGCGGTCTTCGTCATGGTGACGCCTCCTCTCGCCGGCACACGGTCACAGTCGTCGGCCGTTGCGGGACGCGACTCGGGTGAGCCGGAACCAGTAGAAGCCGTGGCCCCCGAGGGTCAGCAGATACGGCAGCTCGCCGATGGCCGGGAACCGCACCCCGCCGAACAGTTCGACGGGGTGGCGGCCGTCGAACTCGCGCAGGTCGAGCTCGGTCGGCTGGGAGAAGCGGGAGAAGTTGTGCACGCAGAGCACCAGGTCGTCCTCGAA
>KL568594.1:0-970 GCA_000715605.1 Streptomyces speibonae
ACTCTACACATCTGAACAGGATTCCTGACTCAGAAGACTAGTTTCCCGTGGCGAGTCTGCCGCGGAGCCGGTGCTGACGGTCGGGGTCCGCCCGCGACAGCGGGTCGAGACGCAGAGCCTCGTAGCAGCGGCGCGCGTTCCCCGGCGCCTCGGCGCCGGGTTCGCCCCACCCCTTCGCCGCCTCGTTCGTCGCGAAACGTGAACGCCACGCGCTGTCGACCGCGGGCGGAGCGACGTCATCACCGCGCTTCGGACTCACGGCGCCGTCACCTCGCCGTGGTCCTCGTCCGGCAGCCGGCGCGTGAGCCGAGCGGTGAGCTCGGGATCGGCGAGGAGACGGGCGGTGATGTCCGCCATTTCCTCGCGCTGCTGATCGTGGCGTGCGGTGGTCACGTAGAGATCCTCGCCGTCCCGGCGCGTGACGTGCACGCGATGGGCCGCGGTGCCGGTGTCCCGCACGAGGCGCCCGCCGTCACTCAATTCCCTTGTCCCCGGCCCGGATCGCCGGTCCGGTGGGCCAGAATGAGGGGCGTCGGACACGGACGAGGGGACGCACGCGTGGCGCAGGCACGGCTGTCGATGCAGCAGATCGTCCGGCAGCGCCGCCGCGCCGGTCTCGTGGCCCGCAGCGCCGAGCGCGAACTCTTCCGGGCGAACTTCGACCTCCCGCCCGAGGACGAACGGCACCGCTTCCTGTTCCATGTGCACGGCGACGCGGGCGTCGGGAAGACCTTCCTGGTCCGGGAGTTCGAGCAGCTGGCCCGGGAGAGGGGCGCGCTGACGGCGTACGTCGACGAGAGCGCGGGCAGTGTCCCCGAGGCGCTGGCCGCGGTGTGCCGTCAGGTCGCGGGACAGGGCCATCGCTTCAAGGAGCTGGACAGGCTGCTGCACGCCCACCGCGAGCGGCGCCACGAGGCGGAGCTCGCCGCGCACGCCGCCGCCGACCCGGACCCGGGAACCGGCCCGTCGG
>KL568594.1:1163-8438 GCA_000715605.1 Streptomyces speibonae
CGCCGCCGCCGACCCGGACCCAGGAACCGGCCCGTCGGCGGGCAGCCTGGCCGTCGCCCGGGCGGGACTGGCCGGGCTCGGCCTGATACCCGGCGTCGGCGCCTTCACCGGTGCCGTCGATCCGGGGGAACTTGCCCAGGGCGCCGACCGGTTGCGGTCCGCCCTCGCCGCCCGGTTCCGCAGCCACGAGGACGTCGAACTCGTCCTCACCCCGGAGAGCGTCCTCACCCCCGTACTGACGCAGGAGCTCGCGGACGCCGCCGCCGCGGTGCCGTGGATCGTGCTGTTCTTCGACACCTACGAGCGGACGGGCCCCTTCCTCGACGCCTGGCTGCACGCCCTCATGACGACCGACCGGCACGGCGCCCTGCCGGCCAACGCCGTCGTGGTGACCGCCGGCCGGCACCCCCTGGACGACGGGCGCTGGCACGACTTCACGGACTTCACCGCCCCCGTGCCGCTCGCTCCCTTCTCCGAGGCGGAGGCGCGCGGCCTGCTCGCCGGCCGGGGCGTCACGGCCGAGCCCGTCGTCGCCGAGGTCCTGCGGCTCACCGGCGGCCTTCCGGTCCTGGTCTCCACCCTCGCCGGCACCCGGCCCGCCGGACCCGAGGACGTGTCCGACCCCAGCGGGACGGCCGTCGAACTCTTCCTCAAGTGGGAGGCCGAGCCCTCCCGCAGGTCCGCCGCGCTCTGGGGCGCGCTGCCCCGCTGGCTCGACGCGGACGTGTTCCACGCGGCGGTCGACTGCCCGCCGGAGCGGCGCGACGCGCTGTACGAGTGGCTGAGCGGGCTGGCCTTCACCGACGAGCGCGCGGCGCGGCTGCGCTACCACGACGTCGTGCGCGCCCCGATGCTGCGCTGGCAGCGCACCCTGTCCCCGCGCGGCTGGGCGGACCGGCACCGGCGCCTGGCCGCGACGTTCCGCCGCTGGCGCGAGGAGCACCAGACCGGGCGGAACGCCGGCGAGCTGTGGACCGACGAGGAGTGGCGGGAACTGCGGCTGGCCGAGTCGTACCACCTGCTGTGCGCCCGGGACCACGGGGCTCCGCAGGAGGTGATGCGGGACCTGGTGGACGCCTGCGAGCAGGGCGCGGACGTGGCCGAGCGCTGGCTGCGGCTGCTGGAGGACGCCGGCCGGGACGCGGACCTGGAGGCGGTGACCGGCTGGTGGCGGGAGCTGTCCGACGCCCACCGCGGAGGCGGCCCCGGAGCCGTCCTGGAACGGCTGCTGCCCCCGTCCGCCCCGCGGATGACGGGCATCGGCCCGCCGGGCGGCGCCGAGCACCCTCGTTTCGACCCGCCGTCACTGACCGGGGACGACGCGGACCTGCTGGGCGACCCGTGGTCGGTCCCGGCCTCCGGCGCGGCGGGGCACGAGGCGGCCGGCCTGGAGAGCCCGGCCGAGGCGCACGCGGCGTACGACACCGACGGCGTGCCGGATCCGTCCGGGACCGATGACGGGTACTTCGGCCTGGTGCGCTCCACCTCCCTGACGGCCCGGCTGCACCGGGGAAGGGCGGTCCTGGCCGCGGCCGAGGACGACTACCCGGAGGCGATCGCCCACCTGAGCCGCGCGGTCGCCTTCGCCCCCCTGGACGCCGGACTCCACGCCCTGATGGGGGAGTACCGCCGCGTCCTGCGCCACTACGCGGCGGCGGTAAGAGATCTGCGCAAGGCCCTCGCCCTGGACCCGGGCCACGCCTACGCCTGGGCCTCCCTCGGTGCCGCCCGGCTCGCCCTCGGAGCCCCGGCCGCCGCGCTCATGGCACTGGACCGCGCCCTCGAACTCGACCCGGACTACTTCTGGGCGCTGCTCCGCCGCGCCCGGGTCTGGCGGGAACTCGACGAGCCCGGCCGCCGGCTCGCCGACCTCGACCGTGCCGTCGCCCTGCGGCCCGACTCCCCGTGGGCCCACTGCGAACGCGGCGACGCCCTGCGCACCGCCGGCCGCGACGAGGAGGCCCTCGCCGCCTACGACCGCGCCGTGGCCCTCGATCCCGGGTACGCCTCGGCGTACGCGAGCCGGGGGGTCTCCCGCTTCCGCCTGGGCCGGGTCGCGGACGCCCTGGCCGACCTGGACCGGGCGCTGGAGATCGCCCCGTCCTACGCGTGGGCCCGCACCCAGCGCGAGGCGGTCGTAGGCCACCGCGACGGCTGATAGTGACCGCTTCCGACCAAACCGGTTACATTCCGCATACCATCCGCCCCCTGAACCGCCCGTCCTCGTTCGATTACAGTGCTGGGCGTTGTACGTACGGACGGCGCCCGGGAGGTCATGGTGGCTGGTACGGCCGGGCCTGTCTGGGGACGCCGTGAGCAGCAGGACTTCCGCAGCCGGGTGCGCGGCACGCTGCTCGGGGTGGCCGTCGGGGACGCGCTGGGCGCGCCCGTGGACGGCATGACGATCGACGCGATCCGCGCGGCACACGGTGCCGAGGGCGTCACCGACCTCGCCCCCGCATACGGCCGGCGCGGCGCCGTCACCCATCACACCCAGCTCACCCTGTTCTCCGTGGACGGCCTGATCCGCGCCCAGGTCCGCCGCGACACCGGCGCCTGGCACCCGCCGACCGACCTGCACCGGGCGTATCTGCGCTGGGCCACCACCCAGCGGGACTGGGGCCCGGACGAACGGCGCAAGGACGACGGCTGGCTGGCCCGGGAGGAATGGCTCTACGCCCGCCGCGGCCCCGCCCGCACGCTGCTGACCGGGCTCGGCGACGACACCATGGGCACGCCGGCCGCGCCCAAGAACCCCGGCGAGGCCGGGCCGGAGGCCGCCGCCCGGTCCGCGCCCTTCGGACTGCTCGTCGGCTGGGAGCCGCAGCTCGTCGCGCAGCTCGCGGTGGAGTGCGCGGCGCAGACCCACGGCCACCCGGTCGCCTGCCTCACGGCGGGCGCGTACGCGGTGCTGGTGCACGCGCTGGCGAGGGGCGAGAGCCTGGACACGGCGGTGCAGCGCACGCTCGCCCTGCTGTCCGCCCGGCCCGGACACCAGCCGGTGTCGGACGCGCTCCAGCAAGCGCTGGGTGCCGTACGCCAAGGGATGCCCGGCCCGGAGCGGGTGACGGAGCTGATCGGCAACGCCACCGCCGAGGGGCTGCTCGCCGCCGCCGTGTACTGCGCGCTGGTGGGGGAGGACGTACGGCACGGCCTGTGCCTGGCCGTGAACCACGACGGCCCCAGCGCCGCCGCCGGCGCACTGACCGGGGGACTCCTGGGAGCCCTGCACGGCGAGACCGCCCTCCCCCCGGCCTGGCTGGCCGAACTGGAAGGCCGCCCCACGGTCCTGGAACTGGCCGACGACTTCGCCATGGAAATGACCCAGGGCCCAGCCCTCCACACCCCGGCCCACGCCTCCCAGGCCTGGCTGACCCGCTATCCCAGAGGGGCTTAGGCGCCCCAGGGACGGGAGTGGAAGGGCCGGCGAGGGCCAGAACCCCTCACCTCACCCCCGTGCCCCCCGTCACCGCAGCTCCTCCGGACACGGCGTCCCCCGTTGCCCCCACTTGTACGGCGCGGCCAGCCGGTACGTCCCCGGCTCCGGGGCGACCAGCACCGTCCACTGGTCCCCGTTGGCGTCCTCCTCCGTCTCCATCAGACACCCGTGCAGGTTCTCGAACGTCGGGTCCTCCCCCTCCGCCCGCTCCCGCGACTCCTCCGTCTCCTGCGGCGCCTCCAACGCCGTCCCCTCCGCATCGACCAGCGCCAGCCACGGCGAATACGGCACCCGGATCAGGATCCGCCCCGCCTTCTCCACCCGCAGCGTCCACTCGCCCTGCTCGGCCCGCTCCACGACCGTGTTCGGCTCCGCCAGCGGCGTCGGCGCCTCCACCGCGAACAGCTGCCAGTTCGCGTCGCCCCAGATCTGCGTGAGATACGGCAGCCCGCGCTGCACCAGCTCCCGCTCCCGCTGGCCGCCGTCGCCGTCCGGCTCGTCCTTCGGCAGCACCACGTAGTGCACGCCCCAGCGCTTCAGCCACTCGTGGTAGTTCGCCGAGTTGAGGGTGTCGTCGTAGAAGAGCGGATTGCGCTCCATGTCGGCCTGCCGGTTCCAGCCCCGCGCGAGGTTGACGTACGGCGCCAGGGCGGACGCCTCACGGTGCGAGCGGGCCGGGACGACCTCCACGCGGCCCCGCTCGGCGCCGACCTCCTGGAGCTCGTTCACCAGCGGCGCCAGCTCGCGCGCCCAGGAGGCGCGCGGGGTGGTGTTCACGACGTCGTTGACCGACTTGACGCCGATCCAGCCGAAGAAGCCGACGACGGCGAGGGCGAGCACGTACCACTTGCGGGACTTCGGCACCGTGTACGGCAGCGCCGTCACCAGCACCACACCGCCGAACAGCATCGCCAGCCGCGTCATGTTCGACCCGATCTGGGAACTGATCAGCCAGACCAGTACCACACCCAGCCCGTACACCGCGGCCGTGATCCGTACGGTCCGCCACTCGCGGGGGACCAGGACGTACACCAGGACCGAGTACAGCAGCGGCAGGATCACCGAGCCGACGCCCATCGGCTGCGTCCCCGAGAACGGGAACAGCCACGCCGACACCGCCACCACCGCGCTCGGCGCCAGCCCCAGCGCCCACGCCCCCGGCCGGCGCTTCTGCAGGAACAGCGCCACCGCCACCAGACCCACGAAAAGCCCCGCCACCGGCGAGGCCATGGTCGCCAGCGCCGCGAGCGGCGCCGCGCACAGTGCCTTCGCCCAGCGCCTGTAGCGCCAGCGGTACGGCCAGCAGAAGACGACGGCGACCGCGCCGAGCGCGAACATCGTGCCCAGGCCGTACGTCACCCGCCCGGAGGCGGCGTTGCACAGCAGTGCGAACACGCCCGTGAGCGCCGCCCACAGGGGGTTGCGCACCGCCCGGCTCCGTATGAGCACCAGCGTCAGCAGCCCGGCCGCCACGGTCCCCGCGATCATCATCGTCGTCCGCACCCCGAGCACGGACATCAGATACGGCGACACCACGCTGTACGACACCGGGTGCATCCCGCCGTACCAGGCGAGGTTGTACGCGGAGTCCGGGTGCCGGCCGACGAACTCGGCCCAGGCGTCCTGCGCCGCGAGGTCGCCGCCGCTGTTGGCGAACGTGAAGAACCAGACGAGGTGGAGCAGGCCGGCGAGGCCGGTGACGGACAGCACGGGGTGGCGCAGCATGCGGGCGCGCACGGCCAGGACGGCGGACCTGAGGACACCGGCCGGGCTATCGGCGTCCTCGGCGGGGTGCTGTGTTCCGGACACCGGTATTCGCGGACCGGGTCCCGGACCGGGATCGGCGTCGTCGGCGCGTGTCGGCTCCGCTGTGGCCACCTTCAGGCACTCCCCGTATCCGTTCCTTGCCCGTTCGCTGTCCGTTTCGTGACGCTAGCACGCACCCCGCCGGCCGTCGCCCGGGTGGGCGGAGGCCGACGGGGTGCGGTGCGCCGCGTCCGGTCCGTCTCAGGTGATACGGGTCAGCTTGTCCGTGAAGCCCGGCTCCACGAGGTCCTCCTGGAGGGCGACCGGGATCTTGACGGCGCTGCTCGTGCCGTCACCCACGGTGAGCGTGCCCACCTTCGTGCCGGCCTTCGCCTGGTGCGGCACCTCGTCCTGGGCGAACGTCAGCTTCACCTTCAGCCCCGCCCAGCCGACGGCCTTGACGTCCTCGGTGGCGACGACCGGCGTACGGCCGCCCAGCCCGTCGTCCACATACCCGACGACGTCGCCCTTCTTCAGGAGGGTCGCCGCCTCCAGCGCGTCCTGCGCGGCGCGGATCAGCTGGTCGCCCGCGGTGAGAGCGGCGGACAGGATGGTGTTGTCCGTGCCGCCCGCGGGCTGGCGCACGACGGCGCCGACGATCGTGCGGGTCTCCCCGTCGACGTCCTTCTTCGCGGCGAACACCAGGTTGCCGAGCGCGGAGGTGGTGGTGCCGGTCTTGATGCCGACGACGTTGTTGCGGCCGACCAGCTGGTTCCAGTTGGAGTGGTTGGTGCCCTTGTAGTCGTCGTACGACATCATCGCGGCGACCTCGCGGAAGGCGGGCTGCTTCATCGCCTCCCTGGCCAGCTTCACCTGGTCCACGGCGGTGCTCACGGTGGTGTCGTTCAGCCCCGAGGGGTCGGTGTACGTCGTGTTGGTCATGCCGAGGTCCTTCGCGGCCTCGTTCATCTTCGCGACGAACTCCTCCTCGGACCCCGCGTCCCAGCGGGCCAGCAGCCGCGCCACGTTGTTCGCGGACGCGATCAGGATGGCCTCGATCGCCTCCCGCTGGGAGATCTCGTCGCCCGCGGTGACGTCGACGGTCGACTCCTGCCCGGCGTCGGACTGCTTCTCCGCGAGGTCGTCGATCTTGATCATCGGACCCTCGGCGCCGCTCTTGATCGGGTGGTCGCGCAGGACCAGGTACGCCGTCATGACCTTGGCGACACTGGCGATCGGCACGGGCTTCTGCTCGCCGGACGAGCCGAACGTGCCGATCCCCTGCACATCGAGGGCCGCCTGTCCGTCGGCCGGCCACGGGATCTCGGGCTTGCCGCCCTCGAAGGTGAAGCTGTCCTGGGCGGTGAGCTCCAGACCCGGCTCGGGGAGCGGGCGGACGTTCTGTGCGACCGCGAAGATGATCAGGACGAGCAGGACCAGCGGCGTCCAGATCTTGACCCGCCGCAGGGCCGTGCGCAGCGGGGTTTGCGGGGGCGGCGGCGTGTTGGTGAGCTCGGCCAGCAGGTCCAGCGGCGGCTTGGGCGGCAGGGGCTGCTGCGTGGTCCGCTCGGGGCCGACCTGCGGGAGCACGCCGGTGGCCTCGGCGGCCGGGGGCGGCACGGTGCCGGAGGGCTTGCGGGCGGCCGGGTCGTCGAGCCCCTTCAGCGCGACGAACTTGCTGGTCCGCTCGGCCTCGGCGGCCGTGGCGCCCTGGTCACCCAGCTTGAGCATGGTGGTGGGCTGGTCGACGGAACGCTGCCGGGTGCGGAACACGGCGGTGGGCTGATCGACGCCGGGGCCCTTGCCCGCGCCGGCGTCGCCGCTCTCGGGGCTCTTGCCGGTCGCTGCCGCGCCGGCGCCTCCGTCGTCCGGGGTGGCGTCCCCGTCGGCGGTGTCGTCGGCGTCCGAGGCGTCCGCGCGGGTGGTCCCGGTGCCCTCGGCGGCGGTGTCCGCGCCGCCGTCCTCGTCCCCGGTCCGCTCCTCCGAGGCGGACGCGGGCTGGGCCCCGGCGTCGTCGTCGGCCCCGTCGCTCGTGTCCGCACCGGCGTCGGACGTCCCCCCGCGCGTCGGGTCGGCGTCGGTGTCCGTGC
>KL568594.1:8678-8810 GCA_000715605.1 Streptomyces speibonae
CCGTGCTGCCCGTCGTCGCATCGGCACCCGCGTTGGAGGTGTCCTCGGCGTCTTCCGCGCCGTCGGCGGCGTTCGCTTCCTCCCGGGCGTCGGGCGTGTCGCCGTGCGTCGGGTCGGTGTCGGTGTCCGTGC
>KL568594.1:9034-10279 GCA_000715605.1 Streptomyces speibonae
GTCGGTGTCCGTGCCGCTCGCGGCTGTGTCGTCGGCGCCGTCCGCCGTGGTGTCCGTACCCGCGCCGGAGGCGTCCTCGGCAACGATGTCCGCCGCCTCCGTGTCGCGGGGCGCCTCGGTGTCCGGCTCCGCCGTGCGGACCCACGCGGCGACCGCCTCGCGCAGCCGCCCCTCGCCCTCCGGGCCCGGAGCGGCCGCGTCGGCGCGCACCGACAGCACCCGGGTGGCCGTGTCGGACGTGCCGCCGCGCTCCGGGGGCTCCGCCTCGCGGGCCACCGCCAAACGGGGATCCCGCTCGGCGGGAACCGGACCCGCGCTCCCCGACGTCGTTTCTGTCGACGACTCGCGCTGCTTCGACCTGTCGGGGGACTCGCCCGCCACCGATGCCTCCTCCATGCGCCGCACGCACCGCGTGCGCCATCCGAACCGTGAAATCGCCCGCCCGCGACAGCACCACGCGGTACTGTCCGAACCCTGTACCAGTGTCCTGGGTGCGGGCCCACCCGACGCGGTAGACGAGAACGACATACCTACCGGTTCCACTACGAACAGGTCACGCACCCTCGACAGACCAATGTGAGAGGGGTCACCCTGTCATTCATCCACGCGGGGAGGCATGGATGGGCAGGAGCCGCAGAACACTTCCGGAGGAGCTTCTGCTGCTGGCATTGGACCCGACCACGGGTACCACTGCGCAGCCGCAGTCGCTCGACCTCGGTCTGGCCGGAGCACAGCTAGTGGAGCTGGCGCTGGCCGGACGGATAGCCCCAGACGGGGATCGTATCGCCGTGGTGGTACCACGGCCGACTGGAGACCCAACACTGGACTGCGCGTTGGAGTTGCTGCGGAGGCGCGGCGCTCCGGTACGGGCGGTCCACTGGATCGGCGGGCCGCGTCTCGGGCTCCGCCAGACCTACCTCTCGCATCTGGAGCGGTGCGGCATGGTGCATGCCGTGGCCGGACAGATGTGCGGGGTGCTGCCGACGACTCGCTACCAGGCGACGGACACCGAGATCAGCCGGGAAATCAGGGCCCGGCTGGACTCCGCGATCCGCA
This sequence comes from Streptomyces speibonae, assembly GCA_000715605.1. Lineage (GTDB taxonomy): Bacteria > Actinomycetota > Actinomycetes > Streptomycetales > Streptomycetaceae > Streptomyces > Streptomyces speibonae. The sequence goes on from KL568594.1 coordinate 10,091, forward strand.
CCGGCGTCCCGCCGGACCCGCGGACCGCGGCGCTCGCCGCACTGGCGCACGCGGTGGGGCTCGGCAAGCACCTGTACCCGGGGAACGAGGGTCGCTCCTCGCGCTCCCGGTTGCGGGATCTGATCCGGCACGACCCGATGGGCGGACTCGTGGCGCATGCCGTGATGGACGTCCAGAACGGTGCGGCTG
>KL568594.1:10479-12517 GCA_000715605.1 Streptomyces speibonae
CCCCAGCCGCGCCGCAGCTCCGCACCGGCGGGCCGGCAGGCCCCCGGCGGCAGGGGCGCGACGGAACCCGCCCGAGGCGTTCCGACGCAACCCCGCCGCGGATCCATGGCGCGTGCCGTGGCCCACTGAGCCGTACGTCCCCCAGGGCCCAACGGCACGGCACGCCGCGGATCCGCGGCACCGCACGACCCGGTCACGGGAGCCGCCGTCCGAGCGGGGCGGAGAGAACACACCGGTTCTCTCCGCCCCGCTCGGCGCGCCCCCGCCCGGCACCAACACCCGCCACCGGCACCCGAAGTGGCGTGTACCCGTCGTATATCCCCCGTTTTCCAGCGGTGGGAAGCACCTTGGTGGCAATCTGCTCATCAGCAGACACGCAAAGTGGCAAGTACGAGGCACGCAGCCGGAGGTGCACGTCCCGTGGCGTCCAATGTCAATCCCACCGTCAGGCGACGCCGGCTGGGCCAGGAGCTGCGCAGGCTCCGTGAGCTCAAGGGCATGACGGCCGAGGAGGTGGCGGAGCGGCTGCTGGTCTCGCAGTCGAAGATCAGCCGCCTGGAGAACGGCCGGCGCAGCATCAGCCAGCGCGACGTGCGCGACCTGTGCGGGGTGTACGAGGTCGAGGACCAGCGGATCGTCGAGTCGCTGATGCAGATGGCCAAGGACTCCCGCCAGCAGGGCTGGTGGCACGCCTTCGGCGACATCCCGTACAGCGTCTACATCGGCCTGGAGACGGACGCGGAGTCGCTGCGCGTCTACGAACCCCAGATCATCACCGGGCTGTTGCAGACCCGCGCGTACGCCGAGGCGATCGTGCAGGGCGGTTCGCCGGAGTCGTCCGAGCAGGAGAACGACAAGCGGGTCGAGGTCCGGCTGCGCAGGCAGAGCCGGATCACCGCGGAGAAGGATCCGCTGCGGCTGTGGGTGGTGCTCGACGAGGCGGCGCTGCGCCGGGTCGTGGGGAGCCGTCAGGTCATGCGGGAGCAGCTCGAGCACGTCATGGAGCTGTCCCAGCAGCCGCACATCACCGTGCAGGTGCTGCCGTTCGAGGTCGGTGCGCACGCCGGCATCAACGGCCAGTACTCGATCCTGGAGTTCGCCGACGCGGCCGATTCGAGCGTGGTGTACATCGAGGGCGTCACCAGCGACCTGTATCTGGAGAAGCCGCACGACGTGCAGAAGTACACGGTGATGTACGAGCATCTGCGGGCGCAGTCGCTGAACGTGGAACAGTCCCGTCAGCTGGTGGAACGGCTCGCGAAGGAGTACGCGCGCTGAGGTGACGCCGGGGGTGCGGCCGGATGCGGTGCCGCGTGCGGGGCGGAACCTTACACCGTGGGGATGTGAGGTGGTAAGTCCCACAGTGAATATGCCACCCGGTCGAGTGAACGACTGCTCCGGACGATGAAGGTGACGAGTAGCGTCGATCACGCCAACCGGCAGCGAGGGTTGGCGAAATCCGATCTGCGGTCCGTGCCGGATGCGCAGGCCGGTGACAGCAACTCAGCATCTGGCTACGGAGCGAACATGGCAATTCGTCTGGGCACCACGGAAACGTGGACGACGTCCTCCTACACCAACAACAACGGCGCGTGCGTGATGGTCAGGTCGACCACCGAGACCGCCCTGGAACTCGGGGACACCAAGGTTCCCGAGGGGCCGAAGCTGGCCTTCCCCGCGGACGCGTGGAGCGCCTTCGTGGCCTCGGTCAAGGACTGACCCCGCCGTCACGGGCACCATCGGAAGGGCCCTCTCGACCAGTTCGCCGTCCTAGCCGAGAGGGCTCCGCCGGTGCCCGGCCGGGTCAGCCCCCGGCGGGCGGCCCCACCGGGAAGGCCACGTCGCACACCGGGTCGTCGGGACCCGCGGCCGGCCAGTCCCCGAAGTACACCTCCCGGCAGGGGCCCGTCGGCGTCAGCCCCTCCGTCGTCATCCACCCCTCCACCGCCTCGAACGCGGCCAGGATCTGCGGATGCGCCACCTGCGCCTTGGTGATCCGGGTGCGGGCCAGCCGCAGCGCCGGCTCCACCCGCACCCG
>KL568594.1:12691-14901 GCA_000715605.1 Streptomyces speibonae
TTGGTGATCCGGGTGCGGGCCAGCCGCAGCGCCGGCTCCACCCGCACCCGCGCCGCGAAGGCCCTGCCCCCGGCCTCGGCCCAGGCGCGTGCCGCCGCCTCGTCGGCCACCGGGACGCACGCCTCCGCCGGGCCGTCGCTCTCCATGGACACCTCGGCGTGGTACGCCACGAACGGCGTCCCCGCCACGCCGCCGCACTCCCCGGCCGCCTCCACCAGCCGGCCCAGCGACGACCCGATCCACGCCGGCAGCTCCTCCGGCGTCACATGCCGTGACTCGGTGATCAGCACCTGCGCCGGCACGTCCACCGTGTCGACCACGAACTTCCCGTACATCTCGGAGCTCCTCCCCGACAGCCGTCCACGGAGGTACTCGGCGAGCGTCCGCCGCCCGGCGTGCCGTGCCTCGACGTCCGCCCAGTACGCGGCGAGCCGCTCGGCCCGCGCCGCACCGTCGTCCGCGTCGAGCACCTCGGCGATCCGGGCGAGCGGCATGTCCAGCTGGCGCAACAGCGCCACCAGCCGGGCCCGTTCGATCTGACCGGCCCGGTAGAAGCGGTACCCGGTGGCCTCGTCGACCCGCGCCGGGGCCAGCAGCCCCCGCCGGTCGTACAGCCGCAGCGCCTTGGCCGACAGCCGGGCCCGCGCCGCGAACGCCCCGATGGGGAGCAGTTCCTCGTCCACGCCGCCATCCTCCGTCACCGGGCGGCTCTTCCGCCCGGCGGGAGGAACGCTCGTCCCTGCCCCAGGGGCAAGGTCAAGGCGCTCAGCCGAGCGCCTTCTCCACGGCCGCCACGAGCTCCGCCGCCTCCGGCTCGGTCTGCGGCGAGAACCGGGCGACGACCTCGCCGTCCCGTCCGATCAGGAACTTCTCGAAGTTCCAGCGGATGTCCCCGGTGTGCCCCTCGGCGTCGGCGAAACCGACCAGCCGCTCGTACAGCGCGTGCCGCCCCTCCCCGTTGACCTCCACCTTCTCGGTCATCGGGAAGGTCACGCCGTACGTCGCCGAACAGAACTCGGCGATCTCCTCAGCGGTGCCCGGCTCCTGGCCCAGGAACTGGTTGCAGGGCACGCCGAGCACGGTGAAGCCCCGCTCCGCGTACTGCTCGTGCAGCCGTTCCAGCCCCGCGTACTGCGGGGTGAGCCCGCACTTGGAGGCCACGTTCACGACGAGCACGGCCCGGCCCCGGTACTGGGCGAGGTCCGCCGGGCCGCCGTTGAGTGCGCCGATCCCGACGCCGAGGGGAGAAGTGCCGTTGTTCTTCGCAGTCGTCATGAGCCGACCCTAGCTCCGGACCGCGCCCCGCTCCCGGGGCGGCCCCGCCTCGACGAGGACCTCCCCGGCCGCCGTGCGCACGTACAGCACCGACCGGCCCGCCCTGCCGCACCGCTCCACCAGCCCCGCCTCCCGCAGCACCCGCAGATGCCGACCAACTGAACCCAGCCCCTGCCCGGTCACCGCGACGAGATGGCTCGTGCTCATCGGGGAGCCGAGCAGCATCAGCACCCGTGCCCGCGCGGTCCCCAGCAGCGCGCCCAGGCCCGCCGGCACGGGCTCCCCGTCACGGTCCCCCGCCAGCGCGCCCGCGCACGGGTACACGAGCGCGAACCGCCGCGTCCCCTCCGCCGACACCCAGCCCACCCGCTGCGCGGTCACCGGCACGAACAGCAGCTCCGCCCCGGAGATCTCGCGCGGCGGCAGTTCGTGCGCGTTGACCTGGAGCCGGTTGCCGCCGAGCCAGCGCGTCCCCGGCCGCAGCGCGTCCAGCACCGTCGCCCAGCCGCCCCGGCCCACCTGCGCCACCCGGGCCACCACATCGGCCTCCAGGACCCGGCGGCGCCGTGCCCAGTACGGACGTACGGCGTCCTCCCAGACGTGGGTGAGCAGGTCCGCGGCGCGCTCTGCCAGGTCGTCGCGGTCCAGCGGGGCGGGGAGCGGGGCGCCGCCCAGGGAAACGCGCAGCTGGGCGCGGGCGTCGGCGGGCGGGACCGCGCGCACCCGCTCGACCTCCTCCTCGAAGGTCTCGCCGCCCCGCGGGGTGCCGGTGACGAAGTCCGCGATCCACACCCTGCCGAGCGCGGACGGCACGAGCAGCGCGGTCACCGGGTCGGCGGCCAGCCGCGCCCGGTGGGCGGGCAGATGGGCGTCGAGCCATGCCCGCTCCCCGGGGTGCGCGGCCCGCGCGGCGTGCAGCAGCCGCAGGCTCCCCC
>KL568594.1:15125-16074 GCA_000715605.1 Streptomyces speibonae
GCGGCAGCCGCAGGCTCGCGAAGGTCTCGGCGAGCGGCGAGAGCACGAACCGGCTCCCGGCGAGGGTGTCCGCACTGATCTGCCACCAGCCCACGCCCGCGCCCGCCTTCCCGACCTTTCGCCCCTGCGCGAAACACTACCGACCGCCCCCACGCCCTCCCCACACTCCGCGCATGCGCAGCTACCGGGACCTCTTCCGCACCCCCGAGTTCACCCCGCTCTTCCTCGCCGCCTCCGTCCAGACCCTGGCCCGTACGACGAGCGGCCTGGCCCTGGCCACCCTCGTCCACCGGGAGACCGCCTCGCCCCTGCTGTCCGCGCTGAGCCTGTTCGGCCCGTCCCTGGCGCACGTCCTCGGCGCCACGCTGTTCATGTCGGCCGCCGACCGCCTCCCGCCGCGCGCCACCATGACCTGTTCGGCGCTCGCCTTCGCCACGGCCACCGCCGCGCTCGCCCTGCCCGGACTGCCCGTCACCGGGATCTTCGCGATCCTCCTCGTCAACGGGCTGATGGCGTCGGTGGGCGGGGGAGTGGGCTGGGGCCTGCTGAACGAGATCCTCCCCAAGGACGGCTATCTGCTGGGCCGCTCGACCTTCAACATGATGAACGGGATCACGCAGATCACCGGCTACGCGACCGGCGGCGTCCTCATCGCCGTCCTCTCGCCCCGCCCGTCACTCCTGATGGCCGCGGCCCTCTACCTCACGGCCGGGCTCATCGCCCGCCTCGGCCTGACCCGCCGCCCGCCGCGCGCGGTCGGCCGCCCCTCGGTGCGGGCCACCTGGCAGGCCAACGCCCGGCTCTGGTCGTCCCCGCCGCGCCGCCTCGTCTACCTCGGCCTGTGGCTCCCCAACGGCCTGATCGTCGGCTGCGAAGCCCTCTACGTCTCCTACGCCCCCGACTCCGCCGGCACCCTCTTCGCCTGTGCGGCCGTGGGCATGCTGGCTGG
>KL568594.1:16341-19834 GCA_000715605.1 Streptomyces speibonae
TGTATAAGAGACAGGCCACCGTGGCCTCGGCGGGCTTCGGAGCGAGCCTGGTCCAGCAGGAACGCCTGATGTCCCTCACCCCGCCGGAACTCTCCGGCCACGCCCTGGGCCTGCACTCCTCCGGCATGCTCACGATGCAGGGCACCGCCGCGACCCTGGCGGGCGCCCTCGCCGAACTCACCTCACCCCCCACCGCGATGACCACCCTGGCCCTGACCTCGGCCACAGTCACCCTGCTCCTCACGGCGACCGCCCGCCACCACTCACGCCGGTCTACCGAGCCGGCACCTTCGTGAGCACCAGGGACCACGCCTCGTCCGGGGTGCTGAACTCCACCGTCCCCCGGCCGCTCGTGTACAGCTGGATACCGGAGAGCCCGCCGACGCCGCGACCGGCGACTTCGAGATGGACGAAGTCGCTGGACGAGTCGCTGTCGACGAACGTTCACCGGCCGCTGAAGTCGGCCGGGCCGGAGTCCGAGTCCGTCGACACATCGGTGGCGGCGAACGTCCCGTCGGACGCGAGCTGGATCTCCCCGCCGGTCGCGTCGTCGCGGTAGGTACCGGGCAGTTCCTCGGTATCGACCGAGTGCGAACACCCCGAGGTGAGCACCGCGGAAGCGGTCAGTGCCGCGACGAGCCACCGACTGCCTGTCCCCCTGATCATCATGGGCCCCAGCGTAAGGGCGCCCGCCGGGCCGGGACCGCGGTCAGCGGATACCGAGGGCGACGATCTGGGTGATCGCCTCCTCGGCGAAGTTGTCATCGCTGACGAGGAGCAGCAGTCGCTCGCCGGAAGGCAGGTCGGGACCCCATGTCATGCCTTCGGTGTTGTCGACGGCGGACAGGCCCAGGGTGTCGAAGTCCGCCACGAGCGTCTTGCGCATCGGCACGACGGGCCGTCCCGCCAGCGAGTCGATCTCCCGGACGTCGGTCGCCCCTCGGGTGGTGGCGTCGAACAGGCGGATCTTGTAGCCCGCGCCGGCGACCCAGGTTCGTTCGAGCACCAGGTAGCGGTCGGGCCGGCCGGGGAACGCGAGGATGGACGGGACGCCGGTGTCCGGGCCCCACGGGATGTCCGGGTCGTTCTCGGCGAAGATCTTCTCCAGCGGGTAGGCGAACTGCCCGAGCACCCGCCCGTCGCGGCTCTGCCGCGTGACGCGGACCAGCGCGCCGTGGTTCACGTCGGGCTCCGGGCCGTCCTGGAGGAGCGGACCCTCGATCGCGCTGGTGACCACCGTGCCCTTCGAGCCGAAGGTGATCGCCTCGATCGCCTGGTTCCGGCGCGGGCCGCGCTCCTCCGTCGTGATCTCGTAGTTCGACGGCAGCCGCAGTTGTCCGAGGTGGCCGCCGGTGGGCGAGGCGTACTGGATGGACGGCTGGACCACCGGCGGGCCCGCCGCCTTGGGCCGGTCGCCCTCCTGCGCCCACCAGTAGGCGCAGCTGAGCGGGTCGACGCGGATCTCCTCCGGGTCGACGGTCTTGCCGTCGCCCAGGGTCGGATCCGAGTAGAACGAACCGTCGGGCCGGCGGAAGGGATGGGTGCCGGTGAAGTCGACGGCGTGCACACCGCCGGCGTCCACGTCCAGCCTGGCCGTGTAGAAGCGGGCGGGCTGGAGGTACGAGCGGTCGTCGCTGATGAAGACGTACTCGCCGGTGCACGGGTTGCGGTCGATGCCGGAGAGGCCGCCGACGGTGGTTCCCTGGAAGGCGAGTTTGTGCGGCACGGTCCTTTCGCCGAGCAGGCGGGCCTGGACGACGGGATCCGGCGCCGGTGCCGGCACCGGCTCGCCGGGTCGGGCCGCGGCCACGGTGGGGGCCAGGGTCGAGGCCAGAAGCAGCGCTGCGGCGCACACACGGCGTGTCAGAGAAGAACTCACCGGAAGATCTTGGCCCGTGACGGGCCGAGGCACAGTCACCCAATCGGGTAAGGCTGCTCCGTAGTAGCCTCTACGTCATGTCGCCCATTACATGGACGTCCGGCGCGGTCGCCGTACGGCAGGCGGTCGCCCAGGACGCCAAGCGGCTCACGCGGCTCGTGCGCAGGTCGCGCGCCTATGAGGGGCCCTACGCGGCGATGGTCGCCGGATATCGCGTGGGCCCGGACTACATCCGGACCCACCGGGTCTTCGTCGCCGTCGACACATCGGATCCGGCGGGGCGGGTGCTCGGCTTCTACGCGTTGGTCCTCGCGCCGCCGGAGCTCGACCTGTGCTTCGTCGCGGACGATGCACAGGGCCGTGGCATCGGGCGCCTGCTCGTGGAACACATGAAGGCCGAGGCGCGCACGGCGGGAGTCGACCGCGTCCGCGTCGTGTCCCACCCGCCCGCCGAGGGGTTCTACCGGGGCCTGGGCGCACAGGCGACCGGAACCGTCGCCGCGAATCCGCCCGCGGTGATGTGGGACAGGCCCGAACTGGAGTTCCTGATCCCGTAGATCCCGTAAGTCTTGATCCCGTAGCCGCCGCCGGCACCGGCTTGCCCGGCCGCGGAACCCGGCTACCGGTCCTCCTCCGGAACTCCCCCCTCCAGCAGGCGCTCCGCGATGTCGTCCGCCCAGGTCTGGGCCCAGTGGCGGAGGTTCTCCACGGCCTCGGTGTCGAGGCCGTGGGTGCGGAACTCGGCGTCGTCGAGCCATTCCGTACCGGTCAGGCGGGACTGGAGCTCGGTGAGGTCGAAGGTGTCGGGGGCGTGCCGCCGGCCGAGCTCCTCCAGTTCGACCGGGCTCCACCGGTCCGCCACCGCGTGGATGTCGACGAGGTCACGGGGCAGGCCCCGGTCCGCCAGCGCCCGGACCGACGTACCGGTCAGGTCCTCCAGGGACAGCGCCGGACCGGCCGCCGTCTCCACCGCCGGCCGCCACAGCACCTCCTTGCGCAGGTCCACCTGCCACCGCGCCCCCGACGCCGGGTCCCGGACCAGCAGCCGCGCCGCCAGCGGATCGACGAGCGGCACCTCGGCCGACCACCCCCGCCGCTCCAGCCCCGACCGCACACCGTCGGCGATCTCCGTCATGTCCGCGGGATGCTCGGTGGCCAGATCCACCCCCCGGCTGACCCGGTCCGCCACCAGCCCGTGCGCCCGCACGGCGTCCCCACCGGCCAGCACCAGCCCGTACGGCGCCCCGACGGCCACCACATCACCCACCAGCCGCCCACGCACGGCACCCGCATCCACACCGACCGGGGCTGAACCCATGCCCCGATTATCCCCGCCGCCCCACTACCCCACGATCGGGTGAATCAGCCCCTCCCAGGACAACCCCGGGCATTCACCGCACGTCTCCTCCACGCACCACCCGTACGACCCCGAGAGGACTTGCCCGATGACCCAGCAGTACCCGCCGCAGCAGCCGACCCCGCCCCAGCCGCCCGAGCCGCCGAAGAAGCGGGGCATCGGCAGGATCGTGGCAGTCGGCTGTGCCGGCGTCGTCGCCCTGTTCGCCGTCGTCGCCGTCATCGCCGTCGTGGCCGCCGGCGGCGACTCCGAGGACT
>KL568594.1:20006-24728 GCA_000715605.1 Streptomyces speibonae
ACTCCGAGGACTCCGGCGGCAGCACGAGCGGCGGCGCCTCCGCGTCCGGGAAGGACAACCGCCAGGACGAGGCGGACACCAAGAAGGCACAAGAGGGGCCGGTGAAGATCGCCGCGAAGAGGACCACGTTCGCGAAGAGCGTTCTGGCCGGGGACGGCGACTACACCAGCGTCCTGGTCACCGTCACCAACGACGGCGACGAGACGATCGGCGTGAACCCGCTGTACTTCACCCTCACCGACACCGACGGAACCAAGCACACCGTCGAACTCGGCGCCGACGAACGGGAGATCGGCGCCGTGGACCTCGAGCCCGGCGAGAACATCTCCGGCACCGTCACCAGCAAGGGCGCCTTCACCGCACGGTACGTGACCTACACCGACGGCCTGCTCGGCGACCCGATCCGCGCCGACGTCTCCTGACCGGCCGCGCGCCGGTAACGTCCCGGGCATGCGGGACGACTGGCGGGCGGACCGGATCGGGGCCGCGTTGGCGGGGGAGAATCCCACGGTGATGCGGCGGCTGCGGGCGGGGTTCGCGGTGATCGGGGACGTGCAGTTCCTGCCCGGGTACTCGGTTCTGCTGGGGGACGACCCGGGGGCGGGGCGGCTGTCGGACCTGCCGCGGGGGAAGCGGTCGGCGTTCCTGTCCGACCTGGACCTGCTCGGCGAGGCGGTCGAGCGGGCCTGCGGGCGGCTGGACCCGGCCTTCCGGCGGGTCAACCTCGAGATCCTGGGCAACAAGGACCCGTTTCTGCACGCGCACGTCTGGCCGCGCTTCGGCTGGGAGCCCGCCGAGCTGGTGACCGGCCCCGTCTGGCTGTACCCGCGTGAGCGGTGGAGCGACGAGCGGCACCGCCTCGGGCCGCGGCACGACCCGCTGCGGGCGGCGATCGGGGAGGAGCTGGACCGGCTGCGACCGGCGGCGGTCAGTTCTCGCGGATGACGTAGAGCTGGTCGCGTGTGTCCGCGCAGGGTTCCATGACGGCTTCGGTGCCCTCGGTCGCTTCCTTGCCGCTGGTGCCGACGCAGCGGCCGTCCGGTGTCGCGCGCAACCGGAAGGCGTCCGAGCCGTCCGGGCCGGGCTCCAGGGTGAACAGCGTCGCCCCGGTGCAGTCGTCGCGCGGCTCGATCATGCCCTTGACAGGGCCGCCGTCCATGACGGCCAGGCAGCCCTTGCCCATCTCCGGATGGTGCCACTGCACCCGGTACCGCGCCTCCCCGGCCGGTTCGAGGTAGGTGCGCGGTACCGGGGCCTGGGCGCAGGGCACGTGCGCGGCCACCGCGCTGTCGTAGGCGCCGGCCCGGTCCCGTCCTTCCGTGAGGCACAGGCCGGTGTCGTCGGCCGGGTGGATGGTGACCCACCCGTCGGCCGGGTCCGCCGCGTCGGACCCGTCCCCGTCGGGCAGCAGAGCCCACGCGCCGACGGCGAGCAGCGGAAGCGCCAGCGCGGCGCCGATCAGCGTCAGGCGCCGGCGGTTCCGCGGAAGCCTCAGGGGCCTCGGGGGCTCCTCCTGCTCCATGGGCTCCTCCGTCGGGGGCGGGGCGGCGGGCACGGCGGACGGCGGCGCCGCCGGCTCCGGTTCCGGCTCCGCCTCGGTGATCCGCTCCCTCGCCGCCAGCCAGACGTCGACCCGCTCACCGTCCCCGCAGGCGCGTACGAACGCCGCCAGGACCTCCGGCCGGGGCAGCCCGGTGCGCCGCAGGACATCGGCCAGGGTGCTGCGCGCCAGCACCTCACCGTTGCGGGCGGCCCGCTCCTCCAGCTCGCGGTACGTCAGTCCCGACAGCTCCTTGAGCTGCTTCATCACCTCGACGAAACCGGCGGCATCCCGTGCCGCGTCGGGAGACAGGTCACGCGGGTTCCCCATGCGGCCATCCTGCTGCGGCCGTTGCATGTTCTACAACGTGGAAATCCGCCATGCCGCACCCGCACCGGTCACACCGTTCACACCGGACGCGGGCTCGGGACCACGACGTCCCCCACGTCACAGTCCCTTGCCCGGCCGGCCGACTCCCACCCTGCCCACACCTCCCGGCGGGATCAACGCCCCACGGCTGTCCGGGACAGGGGCCCCGCTGTCCGGGCAGGCCGGAGCCCTGGCCCGCCCGTGTCCCGGACAGCGGACGCCGCCCCGGCGACCCACGGGTGGACACCGCCCGGCCGCGCCGCACACTGGATGCCGCCCCGCCACGCGGGGGACGGGCCCGACGGGAGCGGAAAACGAGACCATGGCACGCGGCACACTCCGGATCCACCTCGGCGCGGCACCGGGCGTCGGCAAGACCTACGCCATGCTGTCCGAGGCGCACCGCCGGGTGGCCCGCGGTACCGACTGCGTGATCGGCTCCGTGGAGCACCACGACCGCCCCCGCACCCGCGCCCTGCTCCACGGCCTGGAAGAGGTGCCGCGCAGACGGCTGGAGCACCGCGGGACCCTCCGCACGGAGATGGACCTGGACGCCGTGCTGGCCCGGCGCCCCGAGGTCGTCCTCGTCGACGAGCTCGCCCACACCAACGTCCCGGGCTCCCGCAACGCCAAGCGCTGGCAGGACGTGGAGGAGCTGCTCGCGGCCGGCATCCACGTCATCTCCACGGTGAACATCCAGCACCTGGAGTCCCTCGGCGACGTCGTCGAGTCCATCACGGGCGTACGCCAGCGGGAGACCGTGCCGGACGAGGTGGTGCGCCGGGCCGAACAGGTCGAACTGGTCGACATGACCCCCGAGGCCCTGCGCCGCCGGATGGCGCACGGCAACGTCCACCCGCCCGACAAGGTCGACGCGGCCCTGTCCAACTACTTCCGCCCCGGCAATCTCACCGCCCTGCGCGAGCTGGCCCTGCTCTGGGTGGCGGACCGCGTCGACGCCTACCTCCAGCGCTACCGCAGCGAGCACGGCGTCCGCGCCATCTGGGGCTCGCGCGAGCGCATCGTCGTCGGCCTGACCGGCGGACCCGAGGGCCGCACGCTGATACGGCGCGCGGTGCGCCTCGCGGAGAAGGGCGCCGGAGGGGAGGTCCTCGCGCTCTACGTGGCCCGCAGCGACGGGCTGACCTCCGCCTCGCCCGGCGAACTGGCCGTCCAGCGCACCCTCGTCGAGGATCTGGGCGGCAGCTTCCACCACGTGGTCGGCGACGACATCCCCACCGCCCTGCTGGAGTTCGCGCGCGGGGTGAACGCCACCCAGATCGTGCTCGGCGTGTCCCGGCGCAAGGGCTGGCAGTACGTGCTCGGCCCCGGCGTGGGCGCCACCGTGGCCCGCGAATCCGGTCCCGACCTGGACGTCCACCTCATCACCCACGACGAGGTGGGCAAGGGCCGCGGCCTGCCCGCCGCGCGGGGCGCGCCGCTGGGCCGGCCCCGGGTCGTGGCCGGATGGCTGACCGGCGTGCTCGGCCCGGTCCTGCTGACCCTGCTGCTGCGCTCCGCCCTGCCCGCCGTGGGCCTGGCCAACGACATGCTGCTGTTCCTCGCGCTCACCGTCGCGGCGGCGCTGCTGGGCGGCATGCGGCCCTCGCTCGCCTCCGCCGTCGTGGGGACGCTGCTCATCAACTGGTACTTCGCGCCCCCGGTGCGGACCTTCACCATCGCCTCGGCGCAGAACATCGTCGCCCTCGGCGTCTTCGTGGGCGTCGCCGTCTCCGTGGCCTCCGTGGTCGGCCTCGCGGCACGCCGTACCGACCAGGCGGCCCGGCTGCGCGCCGAGGCGGCCACCCTGTCCTTCCTCGCCGGCAGCGTCCAGCGCGGCGAGACCAGCTTGGAGGCGCTGCTGGAACGCGTGCGCGAGACCTTCGTCGTGGAGGCCGCGGCCCTGCTGGAGCGGGAGCACGACAAGGCGCCGTGGACCTGCGCCGGCGGCGTCGGCGCGGTGTCCGCCGTGGCGCGGCCGGAGGACGCCGACGTGGTCGTGCCGGCCGGCGACGACATGGTGCTCGCGATCTCCGGTCGCGTGCTGCCCGCCTCCGACCGCCGCGTCCTGGCCGCGTTCGCGGCCCAGGCCGCCGTCGTCCTGGACCGCAGGCGGCTGAAGTCCCAGGCCGACCGGGCCAGGGAACTGGCCGAGGGCAACCGCATCCGCACCGCGCTGCTCGCCGCCGTCAGCCACGACCTGCGCACCCCGCTCGCCGGGATCAAGGCGTCGGTGTCGTCGCTGCGTTCGGCGGACGTGGAGTGGTCGGAGGAGGACCGGGCCGAGCTCCTGGAGGCGATCGAGGAGGGCGCCGACCGCCTCGACCACCTCGTCGGCAACCTGCTCGACATGTCCCGCCTGCAGACCGGCACCGTCACCCCGCTGATCCGGGAGATCGACCTGGACGAGGTCGTTCCGCTGGCGCTGGGAGGCGTCCCGGAACCGGAACCGGGAGCGGCGGTCGTCCTGGACATCCCCGAGAGCCTGCCCATGGTGGCCACGGACAAGGGACTGCTGGAGCGGGCGGTCGCCAACGTCGTGGAGAACGCCGTGAAGTACAGCCCCGAGGGCGAGCCGGTGCTGGTCGCGGCCAGCACCCTCGCCGACCGGGTGGAGCTGCGCGTGGTGGACCGCGGCCCTGGCGTCCCCGACGAGGCCAAGGAGCGCATCTTCGCCCCGTTCCAGCGCCACGGCGACGCCCCGCGGGGCGACGGCGTCGGCCTCGGCCTGGCGGTCGCCCGCGGCTTCGCCGAGGCCATGGGCGGCACGCTGCACGCCGAGGACACCCCCGGCGGCGGCCTCACCATGGTCC
>KL568594.1:24939-26883 GCA_000715605.1 Streptomyces speibonae
AGCCACAACCCTCCCGATCCGACCGAGCACCATGAAGCCCACCGTCGCCCCGGACGCCCGCCCCCTGCCACGGGCGGCGCTCCCGCTACACCCGCCGGCACCTGCGGTGCGGCCGGGCGCCCAGGGGAAGGTCACCGTTGCCCCGCGCGATGCGCGCGACCCGTTCGAGCTGGACCAGGCCCGCGTTCCCGAGCCGCCCCCTCCGCCGCGGGCGGCGCTCCTGCTACGCCCGCCGGTAGCTGCGGTGCGGCCGGGTGGCGAGCGGAACGATCTCTGTCCGGGCGAGGAGCGTGAAGAGCACCGACGCCCCGGGCGGCCGCCCCTCTGCCATAGGCAGCGTTCCCGCTACGCCCGCGAGTAGCTGCGGTGCGTCAGGACGCCCAGAGGGAGAGCACCGTTGTCCCGCGCGGCGCGCACGAACCGTACCGGGCTCACGGCGCTGAGTCACCGCCTCCCCGCCGCAGGCGGCGCTCCCGCTACGCCCGCGAGTAGCTGCGGTGCGGCCGGGCGGCGAGCGGAACGATCTCCGTCCGGGCGAGGAGCGTGAAGAACACGTCGCCCCGGGCCCACGTTCCTGAGCCGTCCCCCCGGCAGCGGTCCCGCTAAGCCCGCCAGTAGCTGCGGTGCAGCAGGACGGCGAACGGGACGATCTCGATCCGGCCGAGGAGCATGAGCGCGGAGAGGAGCACCTTCGACGGAGCCCCGAGCGACGCGTACGACCCGAACGGGCCGAGCTCACCGAACGCCGGGCCCACGTTGCCGAGGCACGCCGCCGCGGCGCCGAGCGCGGTGAACACACCGCCGTCCGCCCCACCCGCGTCCGCGTCGAGGGCGAGCCCGAACGTGCCGAGCGCGAGGGCGAGCAGATAGAGCAGCGCGAACAGAAGTGCCGAGCGGAGCATGGCGCCGTCGACCGCCCGGCCGCTCACCCGCACCGTGAGGACCGCGTCGGGGTGCACCGCCTGTTCCAGCTCGTGGCGGGCGAAGCGGTACAGGACGAGGTGGCGTACGACCTTGACCGAGCCGCTCGCCGACCCCGCGCAGGCCCCGACGAACATCAGCGCCAGCAGGGTGAGCGTCGCGAGCAGGCCCCACCCCGACCAGTCCGCCGTCGCCAGGCCGGTGGTGGTCATCACCGAGACCGCCTGGAAGGCCGCGTGCCGCACGTCGCCGGGTCCGCCGAGCACGCCGTCGGCGAGCAGTTCGACCGCCAGGACGGACGCGCTCACGGCGAGCAGCCCGAGATACAGGCGCAGTTCCTCGTCCCGGGCCGCGTCCCGGATCTGGCGCAGCACGGCGAGGCGGTACAGCCGCAGCAGATTCACGCCGGCCACCGCCATCAGGGCGCACAGCACCCACTGCGTCACGGGCGCGAACCCCCGGGCCGAGTCGGCCTCCGGGGCGAACCCGCCGAGGGCGACGGCGGACGTCGTATAGGAGAACGCGTTGAACAGCCCCATCCGCCGGTCCAGCCCCGCCCACCCCAGCGCGGCCAGGACCAGGATCCCGGCGGCGGTCACCACGAGGTAGACCTTCCACAGCCGCCGGGCGGTGTCACGGATCGTCGCGCCGAGCGACTCCATCGCGACCGGGCCCGGCAGTTCCGAGCGGAGCAGCTCACGGCCGCCGATGCGCAGCCGCGGCAGCACCGCGAGGGCCAGCACGATGATGCCCGCACCGCCCAGCCAGTGGGTGAGCTGCCGCCAGAACAGCATGGCCGTCCCCAGCGCCTCCACGTCCGTCAGGACGGTCGCGCCGGTGGCGGTGAACCCCGACATCGCCTCGAAGTAGGCGTCGACCGGGCGGTCGAGCTGAGGGACGCCACCGAGCAGGAAGGGCAGCGCGCCGAACGCGGGGATGAGCAGCCAGACGGCGACGACGACGAGGAACCCCTCCCGGACGCCCAGCGGGGGCCGCCTGCCGCTCAGCCGCCGGAGCGTCAGG
>KL568594.1:27059-29075 GCA_000715605.1 Streptomyces speibonae
AGCCACGCCAGCAGGGTGCCGACGACCCCCAGCGCGGTCCGCACGTCGACGTCGGGCCGCCCGCGCGGACGCCGCCGACGCGCCGGACGCGCCGGACGCGCCCGGTCCGACGGCGCGGACGACGGCGACGGCGACGACCCGGGCGACGGCGACGGAGTCACAGGGCGCGCTCGATCGCCGCGACCCGCCCGGGCTCGGTGAGCAGGATCGCCCGGTCCCCGGGCAGCAGTACGTCCGTCTCCGCGGGGAACACCACCCCGCCGTCCCGGACGATCGCCCCCACGCGGACCTCCTCGAGCACGTCGACGGGCGCGTGCGCGAACCGGCTCCGCGGCCGGACGGTGACGTCGAGCACCTCGAAGCGGTCGTCCCCCAGCATCGCCATCTGGTGCGTGCGCTCACCGAAGGTGAAGCGGGCCATCTTCTCGGCCGTCTCGTCACCCGGGTCGATCGTCACGTCGACGCCGGCCGCCTCGAAGACCTCGGCGGCGCCCGGGTCGTCGAGGACCGTCAGCGTGAAACCCACTCCGTGGATCTTCGTGAGCACCGCCGCGTGCAGATTGCGCGAGTCGTCACCGCCGGCGAACACCGCCGCGCCCGCCGTGCCGATGCGCTCACGGCGCAGGAACGCCGGGTCGAGGCCCGTGGACCGGAACACCCGGGCCCCGTCCAGCAGGTCCGCGGCCGCCCGCGCCCGTGCCGCGTCCGGCTCGATCACCCGTACGGCGACCCCCCGCTCCAGCAGCACCCGCGCGATGACCGACCCCACCCGCCCGGCGCCGAAGAGCACCACGTCGTCCACCGGTTCGGCCCCGGTGACCAGCCGGCTCCAGGCGCGCGCGGCCGCGAGCGACCCCATCACGATGATCCAGTCGCCCGGCCGCACCACCTCGCGCGCCGTCGCCCTGATCCAGCGCCCGTCCCGTACGACGGCGACCACGCGCGACGCCTCGGGCAGGTTCACGTCGCTCAGCGGCCGGCCCGCGAACCACGGCGGTCGCGCCTCGGGGACGTCGACGCCCAGCACCACCACCTCACCGCCGGCGAAGAAGTCCACGTGGCGGGCGCCCGGCACGTGCAGGACGCGTGCGACGGCGCTCGCGGTCTCGAACGCCTTGGAGACCAGCAGGTCCACGTCGAGATCGCCCGCACGCCAGGCCGCCAGATAGTCCGTTCCGGTGGCGCGCACCACCGTCCGGGCCGACGACAGACGCCGGGCGAGCATGGCGGTCACCAGGTTGACCTCGTCCCGCGACGTGCACGCCAGCACCAGTTCCGCGTCGGCGATCCCCGCTTCGAGGAGCGTCTCGCGCCGTGTCCCGCTGCCGTGCGTCACCCGCACGTCGTACGCGTGCGACACGGCCTCCAGACGCGCCCGGTCGACGTCGATCACTGTGCACTCGTGCGTCTCGGCGAGCGACTTGACCACCGTGTGCCCGACCTGGCCCACACCCACCACGACCACCCGCATACCGGCATCGTGGCACGCCGGGCCGGTGCCCGCCCGGCACCGAGGGCCCCCGGGGGAGCCCCGCGCCGCTCCCCGTCGTCCCCGCGGCCCTCCGGCCGTCGTCCCCGCGACGGTCCCGCCGTCGTCTTGCGGTCTCACCCGGGCACCGGCCGGATCGATCTCCGGAACGATGTGACGCGCGCGCCGCTCCGGGAGGCTTGCACCACCACCGGCGAGCAAGGGAAAAGGGAAACGCGACATGGGAGCGATCAAGGAACCCGACTGGACCACCGTGGGAATCCTCGGGTCGGCCCGGGGCGCGGCGGGGGCGACCGGCACGGAGGCCATCGGCACCGACCACTTGCTCGCCGGCATCACCGCGGCCAAGGGGCCCGCGCGCGAGGCGCTCGCGAACGCGGGGGCGACCAGGACCGTGGTGGGCGCCGTCCTGCGGGACGTGACGGAACGGAAGACCGGCACGGGCGGCGACGACGACGAAGCGCACAGCGTCGCCGCCCAGGACGTGCTGGGCGACGACGGCGGCCGCGACGCCCGCCTCACCGGCG
>KL568594.1:29234-31377 GCA_000715605.1 Streptomyces speibonae
GACGTGCTGGGCGACGACGGCGGCCGCGACGCCCGCCTCACCGGCGCCGCGGCCCGCGCCCTGACCGCGGCGATGCGACGCGCGGAACGCGAGGGCGCGCCCAAGTTCGGCGCCGTCCACCTCCTCCCGGAGCTCCTGGAGGAGGACAACCGCGCGGTCGGGCTGCTGGCCGCCTGCGACGTCTCCCCGGAGGCCGTACGCGCCCACCTGAACGGCGACACCCCCGGCGAGGAGGACGGCCTCGACCCCCGCCTCCACCCGGTCCGCGACATCCTCCTCGGCCGCAGCCACTACCCCCACAAGCCCCGCTGGAAGCGGTGGCTGGTCAAGCGGGTCGGCGTCAACTGGGCCTCGCGCCCCGCCTGGTGGGTCACCATGGAGACCCACGAACAGGCCCGCCGCCTCGGCCACGGCACAGCCGGCACCGAGCACATCCTGCTGGCCGTCCTCGCCACCCACGAGGTCGCCCTCCGCCACCCGCACATGACCGGGGAGGGCGCGCCGACCCCCGACACCCGCTACACCGGCAGCGAACGCCTGGCCCGCATGGGCCTCGACCACGCCACGGTCCACGACGCCCTGACCGGCGACCGCGTCCCCCTGACCCCCGACCCCCGCCCCGCCGAGCGGTACCTCGACGAAGCGGCGAGCCCGGACACGTCCCGCCCCGCCGGCTCCGGCACCTCGCCCGACCCGGGCACCGGCCCCCTGGTCGACCTCCTCCTGACCGAACCGACCCGGGCCCGCCAACTGGTCGAAGCGCTGGCGACCACCCCCGACGCCTGACACCGAAACCGCCAATCACCCCACGCAGGCGCCTCGTTACCGGCGCCCCGAGCCGCCCGTGCGGATACGGTGAGTCCCAGCGATCCGCGCCGCCGAGGCGGGACGACACCAGGGGGAACGGGATGGCTGACGGGCCGCTGCTCGCCGAGCTGTACTTCGGACGCGAGGACGCCGAACGGGACGTGACCGACGGGCTGCTCCTGCGCGGGGCGTTCCTGCCGACGGCCGCGTACCGCGGGGCGGTCGGCGGACGCAAGATGCTGATCATCGGGCGGAAGGGCTCCGGCAAGAGCGCGATCTGCATGCAGGTGCTGGCGGACGGCACGCACCCGCACGGGAAGATCCTCATCACCCCGGACGAGACGGCGGGCGACGAGATCCGGCGGTTCGACCTCCAGGGCCTGCCCGGCGACTCGGCCCGGGCCCTGATCTGGCGGTACGTCTTCGCCGTGCACACCGCCCGCCACCTGGTGGCGCACGCCAAGGAGGAACACGGCCGCAGGCCCGGCTCGGTCAAGGCGCTCGCCCGGTTCCTGAAGCAGAACGACGAACTGGCCTCGGGGCGGCTGGGGGAGCGGCTCGCGCAGGGAGCCAGGGGCCTGCAGACCTCGCTCTCCCTGGAGGCGTTCGGGGTCAAGGCCGGATTGGACTTGGCGCGTTCGCCGTCGGAGGGCGCACGGGCGCTGCGCCAGCTCGAGGTGGTCGAGCAGGGCGTGGTGCGGGCCCTCGACGACCTGGGGTGCGCGGACACCCACGGGCCCCTGTTACTGATGGTGGACCAGCTGGAGCAGGTGTGGTCGGCCGAGCCCGAGAGCAACTCGCTGGTGATCGGGCTGCTGTTGGCCGCGAAGCACGCCGCGGGCCGCTACGCCGGGTCGGTGCGGCCGCTGCTCTTCCTCCGCTCGGACATCTACGACTCGCTCTCGTTCGGCGAGGGAGACAAGTTCCACGGTGACGAACTGCGGATCGCCTGGACGGAGGAGTCCCTGCGCGACCTGGCGCTGGCCCGCGCACGGGCCTCCGCCGGCGCCGGGCTCGGCGAGGATCATCTGTGGAAGGAGATCTTCCCCGAGAGCGTACGGGGTGAGGCCACCGCCTCGTTCCTGTTCCGCCGCTGTCTGCCGCGGCCCCGCGACGCCATCCAGTTCCTCAACCTGTGCCAGGAGACGGCTTCGCTGATCAACGGCCGGGACCGGATCACGCAGGCGGACGTCCTCCAGGCGAGCCGCCAGTTCTCCGCGTGGAAGCTCAACGACCTCACCCTGGAGTACCTGGTCGCGCACCCCTTCCTCAAGCGCCTCTTCCCGCTGTTCCAGAACACCGGGTACCGGGTGACCAGGGCCTGTCTCTTATACAC
>KL568594.1:31580-36400 GCA_000715605.1 Streptomyces speibonae
CCCGCCGAGACACTGCACCGGCTGTTTCCCGCGTACGCCGACGCGCTGACCCCCGCCGGCGTCATCGACGTCCTGTACGGGGTGGGGTTCCTCGGCGTGCGGCGCGGCAACGACGTGGTGTTCGCCGGCGGCGACGACCTCCCGGTGCAGCCGCACGAGACGCAGTTCGTCGTCCATCCGTGCTTCCGCGAGGCCCTCGGGGCCACCAGCGCCGTCGATCTGCGCCGCTACGAGCCGGCCTCGGCGGGCGCCCGCATCGTCACGGGCACCATCGGCGCCGCCCTGACGGTGAACACCGCCGTCAACCGTGACGTCCAGCTCGTCCGCGAGCTCATCCGCTCCTGTCACGCCGTCCTCGGCCAGGCCGGGCGCGCGGTGGGACTGGCGCCGGACGTCAGGGACGAGATCACCGAACGGATGGAGCGGGTACGGGACGACGCGCACGGCATCCTCAGGGAGGCCGGCGCCGTCGACGTGCACGACCATCTCCTCACCGTCGCCCACTACTTCACCGGACTCGCCGCCCAGCTGCTGGACAGCGGTCTGGACGGCACGACCGGCGCCGAGGGCGTCGGGCACCGCATCGAGGAGGAGTCCCGCCGCCTGCGCAGGCTGGCGGGCGGCTCCTACGGCAGCTCGGGCGACTCGGGGGGTTTCTGAGGCCGGCGCTCCGCGGAGGCCGCGGGGCGCGCATGACCCACGTCATGGATGTACCGGACAGGCAGGCCGCCCCGTCCCCACGGTGGCCGGCGATCGGTGATGGAGGCAACGGGTGCAGGGCGTACTGCTCGCCGAGCGGTTCCGGATCAGCGAGCGACTCGGCTCGGGCGGCATGGGCGAGGTGTGGGCCGCCGAGGACGAGCGCATGGGCCGCACCGTGGCCGTCAAGCTCGTCCAGGCCCTGCGCGTGGAGGAGGCCGAGACACAGGCCCGGTTCCAGCGCGAGGTCCGGCTCGCGGGGCGGCTGTCCCACCAGAACATCGTCACCGTGCACGACTGGGGCGAGGAGGTCGTCGGCGGGCGCCGCACGCTGTACGTCGTGATGGAGCGGGTGCCCGGCGCCTCGCTGCGCCGGCGGCTGGACGAGGCCGACGCCCCGCCTCCCTGGCCGACCGCCGTGGGATGGGCCCGGCAGATCTGCCAGGCCCTCCACGTGGCGCACGGCCGGAACGTGATCCACCGGGACATCAAACCCGCCAACGTCCTGCTCACGCCCGACGGCACCATCAAGGTCCTCGACTTCGGCGTGGCCAAGTTCGTCGGCGACACCCTGAGCACCCACGAACTGACCATCACCGGCGCGCTGATCGGCTCCCCTCCCTACATGTCACCGGAGCAGGCCGAGGGGGACCGGGACGTCGATCACCGCAGCGACCTCTACTCCCTCGGCTGCCTCCTCCACCACGCGGTGACCGGCGAGCCGCCCTTCACCGCCAGGAACCCCCTGGCGATCCTCCGCATGCAGGTGGACAAGGCCCCGGTGCCACCGTCCGACCGCTCCCCGGACCTCCCCCGCTCCCTGAGCGACCTCATCATGGCCCTGCTCGAGAAACGGCCCGAGAACCGCCCGGCGCACGCCGCCGACGTACACGCCGCCCTGAGCACCCTGCTCGTCGACCACGTGGTCACGCTTCCCGACGAGAACCCTCTGGACATCGTCGGGCTCGGTCACACCGACCCGCTCGCCGGCCGCATCCTGGAGAGGGCCTGGCAGATCTGGCGGTCCACGGAAACGCACAGCGCCGCCCTGCGCGAGGAAACCGACCGACGGCGAGCCGAGGCGGACCAGGTGCTGCGCAGCGCCCGCGTGGACGCCGAGCGCCTTCTGACGGCGGCGTCCGCACAGGCACAGGAGGCCACCGACCACGCCGATCGGATGGTCGCCGAGGCCCGCCGGCTCAGGGACGCGGCGAAGACGGACCCCGCGGAGTACCGTGCCAGGACGGTCGAGTTGCAGCAGGAGGCCCTGCGCCTGCGCGAGGAGGCCGAGCGGTTGCGCTCGGACGCGGTCGCGGAGGCCGACAAGATCCGCGCGGAGGCCCGCAAGGAGGCCGAGGCGCAGATCGAGGAGGCGGCGAAGTCCGCCGAGGCACTGCTCACCGAGGCACAGGCCGAAGCCGACGCACTGCGCTCGACTGCGCGGGCGGACGGGGACAAGGTCCGCGCGGAGGCCGTGGAGCGCGCCACGTCGCTGCGCCGACAGGCCGAGGAGGCGCTGGAACGCCTCCACGTGGAAGTCGAGCGGCGCCGCGCGGAGGCCGCGGACGACCTGCCCCAGCAGCAGACAGGGGGCTGAACGGCGCACAGGAGGAGCCCGCCCGGCAGCCGTGATGCGCAGCCGGCGTGACACCGGTGGACCGGCGTGAGCGGCGCCGTACCGCCGCACCGGCCCTCCACCCCGACGCCCCGGTGCATAGAATCCGATCCCATGCCGAAGCCTGACGAGCTGATCGTTGACATCGCCGCCCGTGTGGAGTCCGGGCAGAGCACACAGATGTCCCTGACCGTGGTGATCGGCGGTGCCGTCATCACCGGTCGCCTGGCCCCCGAAGCCGTATGGCGGCAGCGGGTGTCGGAGGTGCTGACGGACTCCGCCCAGCTGGGCGAGTTCTCCACCGTCTTCGACAACCCCGTGACGAAGGACGGGCCGCCCACCCACCTCCACTTCCACGTCGCCCGCATCCTCCAGGGCACGGTGGGCGTCCCGTCGACGGGCGGCATGTACCGCGTCGCGATCGAGGACGTCAGCGCCTGGACCGTGGGCGACTTCAGCTACTCCGACAACTGACAGAACACGCCGACCGAACCGCCGTGGGGCTCCGAACCGTGATCGTTTCGGAGCCCCCGGCACGGGATGCGCCTCAACGCCGCGCACGTTGCGGCATCGGGCTCGGACGGAGTGAGTGACTGACCCCCGATCAAGCAGATGGGAAGCACGTGCTGTCAATCGTCGTGTCGATCGCCGCGGTCGCCATCAGTCTGATCTCGCTGTTCGTGAGCAGGCGCAAGGACCGGCGAGACGTGTTCCTCAAGCTGCACGAGATGCTGATCAGCCCGGATCTGCAGAACGGCAGACGCGTCCTGTTCCAGCTCCACGGCGGAGCCGGCCGCATAGAGGACCTGAGCCCGGAGGACTACGCGGCCGCGAACCGGGCCCTGGCCGCGTTCGACGTCGCAGGCCTGTACTGCCACAAGAAGTACGTGAGCCAGGACGAGGTGATCGAGCTGTGGGCGGCTTCCCTGACCAGGATGAAGTACGCGGCGAGGTCATTCCTCGACCATCGTGACGCGTTCTGGCCCGGCGTCCCCACGTGGCCGTACTTCCGCCGCCTCGCCGACCACGCGGAGGAAAGACTCAGAGCACAGGGAGTGGACATCACCCGCTTCACCGCCCCGACCCCACCCCCTCCATCGAGCTCCCCGGGCTCCTCGTAGTCGAGCCGTCAGGTATCAGCGCGAAACCCCGGGCCGGCGTCGAAGTCGTATTCCAGGACGTAGGAGGCAGCGTCCAGCGTCATCTCGTTCACCTCGACGGGGCGCCCCTGTGAGGTGAACGCGGTACGGGAGACGAGGATCACCGGAGTGCCCGTCGCCATGCTCAACTGGGCCGCCTCGTCCTTCGACGGCATGCGTGAGCGAATCTCTTCGCGGAAGTGCACCGGCTCGTAGCCGAGTTCCTCCAGCCGGGCGTAGGTGCCACCCGGCCCGGTGTCCTCCTGGGTGATGGCGGACCCGGCCACCAGGGACGAGGGGAGGTAGCTCGTCGCGAGCAGGACCGGCTTGCCGTCGAGCACGAAGCGCCGACGCCTCACGCACGTGGTGTCTCCCTCCGCCAGTTCCAGGATCGCGCTGACACCCTCGGGCGCCGTCTCCTCGGAGACGGAGACGTGGTCGACCTCGAGTTCCCGGTCCCCGATGTCCGCCGACCAGATGGAACGGCCGTTCCCCCACTGGTCGCGTGCCAGTCGCTGGATGCCGCGGCGGCGGAGCGGGCGAAAGGCCCGGACGAACACACCGGCGCCCTTCCGGGCCTCGGCGATGCCCTCGTCGCGCAGGACGCCGAGCGCCTGCCGGGCGGTCATGCGGGCGACGCCGTGCGCGGCCATGAGGTCGTTCTCTCCCGGAAGGCGATCACCGGGACCGTACTCGCCCGACTGGATCGCATCCCGCAGGGAATCCGCGATCCGCTGGTACTTGGGCCGACGGTCGTCGGTAGCAGCCATTCCTGAACCCTCCTCGCTTCTCTAGACACCTTAGGCCATAGGTCGGGCCCGGTCTCGCTGCGCGTAGCCGCGCGGAGCCTCCGTTCCGGCGGACTATCGGCGTTTGGGTTGACATCTCTAGAGACGTATCGGGAGGGTGAACATGTCTAGAGAGGTAGTCGTCGGCCTGGTCTACGCGCCTTCGCGTGCCGTCACCGAGTAGCGACCTCTCTTCGAGTCGACCGGAACAGCGCTGCCGCGCATGGGACGGCAGCGGTAGGGAGAGCGCACATGGCTTTCGTAATCGACCGGGACCCCTGTGAGGGATCGCCGAGACTCGGGTCGATGACCTTGCAACCGACTCCGGAGGCCGTGCCCCAGGCGCGACGCTGGTTCCGGAAGCTCATCGCACCGTACAACCCGCGCTGCTCGGTCGACGACTGCGTTCTGATGATCTCGGAACTCGTGACCAACGCGGTTCTCCACGGGCGATCCGACGAGGAGTGGGTCGTACGGGTCGAGTGGTTCCGGGAGGGAGCCTCGCTGCACGTGGAAGTGCACAATCCGGGCCTTCACACGAGCGTGCGCCTCCGCCGGCCGATGGCGTCCCTTGAAGTG
>KL568595.1:0-1737 GCA_000715605.1 Streptomyces speibonae
GCTCGAGGAGACCGGCCTGGGACCGGTGGCCCGCCACCGGGTGCGGACGTACTCCCTGGGCATGCGCCAGCGGCTGGGCATCGCCGCCGCGCTGCTCGGCGACCCGGAGGTCATCATGCTCGACGAGCCCTCCAACGGCCTCGACCCGGAGGGCATCGTGTGGATCCGCACCCTGCTGCGCCGGCTCGCGGACGAGGGGAGGACGGTCCTGGTCTCCAGCCATCTCATGAACGAGACCGCCTCCTTCGCCGACCACCTCGTCGTCCTCGGCCGTGGCCGGCTGCTGGCCGACACCCCGATGCGCGCCTTCATCGACGCGCGCGTGCGCCCCGCCGTCCGTGTCCGCACCTCCGAACCCGCCGTCCTCCGCCGCGTCCTCGCGGGGCACGGTCACGAGCCCGTGGACCACCCGGACGGCCACTGGACCGTGCCGGACGCGCGCGTGGACGACATCGGACGCCTCGCCTCGGCCGCCGGAGTACCGATCCTCGAACTCGCGGCCGACGAGGGCACGCTGGAACAGGCCTACCTGGACCTGACCGCCGCCGAGACCGAGTTCGCCGCACAGCCCCAGGAGGCCTGACCCATGCCGTTCGCACCCGTGCTCAACTCCGAGTGGCTCAAGATCCGTACCGTCCGTTCGCTCCCGGGAGCCCTGCTGGCGCTGTTCGCCGCGACCACGGCGTTCTCCGCCATCGCCGGGGTCTCGGACACGTCGGATCCCGAGTTCGACCCGCTGTTCATGGCACTGTCGGGCGTCGCCCCGGGGCAGATCGCCGCCATCTCCTTCGGCGCGATGGCCGTGTCGGCCGAGTACCACAACGGCGCCTTGCGGATCTCGCTGTCCGCGGTCCCGCAGCGGGGACGCTGGTTCGCCGCCAAGGCCACGGCCATCGCCGTTCCCGTGCTGGCCGTGAGCCTGTTGACCGCCCTCGCCGCCCTCCTCGTGGCGCGGGCGGGCCTCGGCCCGGAGGCGAGCGGTCTCACCTTGGCCGAGCAGGTCCGGGGCGTCGTGGGCTGTGCCGTGTACCTGACGCTGATGGCCCTGTTCGCCGCGGGCCTGGCGACCGTGCTGCGCAGCGGAGTGGCCACGCTGTCCGTGCTGATCCCCTTCATCCTGGTCGTGTCCTTCGTCATCGGCGACGCGGCCGGCACGGTCGTCGACTTCCTGCCCGACCGCGCCGGACAGATCGCTCTGTACGAGACCTACGACGGAACCCTCGGCCCCTGGTCGGGACTTGCGGTGACCGCGCTCTGGACGGCGGCCGCCCTCCTGGCCGGTGCCCGGAGCCTCGCCCGCCGGGACGCCTGACCGGTACTCGGCTGACGCCCCGCCAACTGTCAGTGGCGGCGGGTTTACTGGTCCCATGGACATCGCACAGCACATCGCCCTGATCGACGAGCTGTGCTTCCGCCCCTTCCCGGCGGAGCACGGCCCGTCGGACATCGGCTTCGGCGGACCGGGCCACCATGTCGCGGTGCTGCGGACCGGCGACGGCCCGGGCGGGGATCCCGCTCAGTGGGCGGTGACGGCGGACCAGTTCGAGAAGGACCGCGACGCCGTGTACGAGGTACTGGCCTCCCGTTGGGGGGACACCGACCCCTGGAACCTGCAGACGGTCCTGCTGCGCACGGAGCGGGAGGAGATACCCGAGCCGTGGCGGTGGCTCTGCTTCCGGGCGGACGTGGCCTGGCTGTGGGAGGTGCGGGGCACCGGCCGCTGGGTCGCCGTGGCGG
>KL568595.1:1912-2704 GCA_000715605.1 Streptomyces speibonae
GCCGTGGCGGTCGCGGACCGGGACGCGGCCGACGCGATCCGGCTGCTGGCGGTGGTCACGGAGACCGCGCCCCCCTGAGTCCGGGCCGTCAGCGGTCGGCCGCGGCCTCCCGCAGCCGTCCGAACTCCTCCGCCAGCGCGGCCGGCGTCCAGTGCGCGTTCAGCCCGCTCGGGTTGGGCAGCACCCACACCCGGGTCCCGCCGATGGTCCGCACCTGCGGGCCCACCCGGGCCCGGGGATCCTCGAACGCCGCGCGGTAGGCGGTGACGCCCAGCACGGCCAGCCACCGCGGCCGCAGCCGGGACACCTTCGCGGCGAGCAGCCGCCCGCCCTCCCGGTACTCCTCGGCGCTCAGCTCGTCGGCCCGCGCGGTCGCCCGCGCCACCACATTGGTGATGCCGAGCCCGTACGACAGCAGCTCCCCCTGATCCGCCGGCGGCAGCAGCCTCGGGGTGAAGCCCGAGCGGTGCAGCGCGGGCCAGAAGCGGTTCCCGGGGCGGGCGAAGTGATGGCCGGTCGCCGCCGTCATCAGACCCGGGTTGATGCCGCAGAACAGCACCCGCAGGCCGTCCGCGGCCACGTCCGGCACCAGCCGGTCGCGGGCGGCCTGCAACTCCTCCTGGGTGAAGCGCCTCAGAGGATCGCCCCGGGGGTGTAGCCGGCGGCCTCCGGGTGCCGCTTCACCAGCTCGTCGACACGGCCCACCACGGCCGTCACCTGGTCGCCCGCGGCCCCCGTGAAGGACAGCTTGTCCGCCATCAGTGCGTGCAGTTCGTCCCGGCCGAGCGGCAG
>KL568595.1:2935-4353 GCA_000715605.1 Streptomyces speibonae
CAGCCGCTCGTCGGCGGCGAGCTTGTCGAGGAGGTCGTTGCGCTCGGCGCCCTGCTCGCGCATCGCCAGGGCCGTGGCGACCGCGTTCTCCTTGATCGCCTCGTGCGCGATCTCGCGGCCCACGCCCGCGCGCACCGCGCCCATCAGCACCTTGGTGGTGGCGAGGAACGGCAGGTAGCGGTCCAGCTCCCGGGCGACGACCGCCGGGAAGGCCCCGAACTCGTCGAGCACCGTCAGGAACGTCTCCAGCAGGCCGTCGAGCGCGAAGAACGCGTCGGGCAGCGCGACCCGGCGCACCACCGAGCAGGACACGTCGCCCTCGTTCCACTGGTCGCCGGCCAGCTCGCCGGTCATCGAGGCGTAGCCGCGCAGGATCACCATCAGGCCGTTGACGCGCTCGCAGGAGCGGGTGTTCATCTTGTGCGGCATCGCGGAGGAACCGACCTGGCCCGGCTTGAAGCCCTCGGTGACCAGCTCGTGCCCGGCCATCAGCCGGATCGTCTTCGCCAGCGAGGACGGCGCGGCGGCCAGCTGCACCAGCGCCGTGACGACCTCGTAGTCGAGGGAACGCGGGTACACCTGGCCGACCGAGGTGAAGGCCTCGGAGAAGCCCAGGTGACCGGCGATGCGCCGCTCCAGTTCCGCCAGCCGCTCCGTGTCCCCGCCGAGCAGGTCCAGCATGTCCTGCGCCGTACCGACCGGGCCCTTGATGCCACGCAGCGGGTAGCGCCCCAGCAGCTCCTCCACCCGGCCGTACGCGACGAGAAGCTCGTCGGCGGCCGTCGCGAAACGCTTGCCCAGGGTGGTGGCCTGCGCGGCCACGTTGTGCGAGCGCCCGGCCATCACCAGCTCGCCGTACTCACCGGCCAGCCTGCCCAGGCGCGCCAGCACGGCCACCGCGCGGTCGCGCATCAGCTCCAGGGAGAGCCGGATCTGCAGCTGCTCGACGTTCTCGGTGAGGTCGCGGGAGGTCATGCCCTTGTGCACGTGCTCGTGCCCGGCGAGGTCGTTGAACTCCTCGATCCGGGCCTTCACGTCATGGCGGGTGACCTTCTCGCGCTCGGCGATCGAGGCCAGGTCGACCTGGTCCAGGACACGCTCGTAGTCGGCGATCGCCGCGTCGGGCACCTCGATCCCGAGGTCCTTCTGGGCCCGCAGCACGGCGAGCCAGAGCTGCCGCTCCAGCCTCACCTTCTGCTCGGGGGACCAGAGCGTGGCGAGCTCGGCGGAGGCGTAGCGTCCGGCGAGGACGTTCGGGATACGGGGCTTGGCGGGCGCAGCAGTCACGTACAGGGAGTCTACTGGCGATTCCTGCAGGCCGGCGCCACGGGGTGACCTGGAGGAACCTACAGCGGACCGCTACAGCCCCTCGTACGGCAGCAGCTCGGGCCGCTTCGGCGGCAGGCCGTCGCCCGAGG
>KL568595.1:4576-10041 GCA_000715605.1 Streptomyces speibonae
ACGCCACCCAGCGCGGCGGAAGCGTCGCCTCCGGGGGCAGCCGCCACTCGGGATCCTCGGCGGGGTAGCCGAGCGCCTGCCAGACCGCCTCCGCCACCCTGCGGTGCCCGTCGGACGTGAGATGCAGCCGGTCCGCGTCCCACAGCCGGGGATCGCCGAGCGCGGGCGCCCCGTACAGGTCGACGACCAGCGCCCCGTGCCGCTCGGCGAGCTCGTCGACACAGGCGAAGAGCGCCTCCATGCGCGGCCGGAAACGCTCCAGGACCGGCCCCTGACGGCCGGGGCTGCGCATCAGCACCAGCTGCTTGCAGTGCGGGGCCAGCCGCTCCACGGCCTCGGTGAGCAGGTCCCGCACCTGCCCCATGTCGCACTTGGGCCGCAGGGCGTCGTTCAGCCCGCCGACCAGGGTCACCACGTCGGCGCGCATGGCCGCGGCCGCCTCGACCTGCTCGTCGACGATCTGACGGATCAGCTTGCCGCGCACCGCCAGGTTGGCGTACCGGAAGCCGGGGGAGACGGCCGCCATCCGTCCGGCGAGGAGGTCGGCCCAGCCGCGGTAGGTGCCGTCGGGCAGGCGGTCCGACATGCCCTCGGTGAAGGAGTCGCCCAGGGCGACGAGGCTGCTGTGTTGGGGGTTCGTCTGCATGGCGCCACAGATGGTATCCCCTGGCACATACCCGTCGGTCGGTCGCCCTCAGCCGCGCTCGGCGCGCTGCCCGAACAGCTCCTGGAGGACGTCCTCCATCGTCACCAGCCCGGCCAGCCGGCCGTCGGCCCCGAGCACGGCCGCCAGATGCGTACGGCTGCCCCGCATGGCGGTGAGGACGTCGTCCATCGGCGTGTTCTCGCGCACCCGCGCGATGGGCCGTATCTCCGCGGTCCGGAACGGCCGGTCGCGCGGTGACGCGTCCAGGGCGTCCTTCACATGCAGATAGCCCACGATCCGGCGCTGCTCGTCCACCACCGGGAACCGGGAGAACCCGGACTCCGCCGACAGCCGCTCCAGGCCCTCCGGGGTGATGCCGACGCGCGCGTAGACCACCCGCTCCAGCGGCAGCACCACGTCCCGCACCGGCCGCCGGCCCAGCTCCAGCGCGTCGTTCAGCCGCTCCCGCGCACGCTCGTCGATCAGGCCGGCCTCACCGGAGTCCTTCACGATCTGGGCCAGTTCGGCGTCCGAGTACGAGGCGACGACCTCGTTGCGGGTCTCCACCCGCAGCAGCTTCAGCAGCGCGTTGGCGAAGGCGTTGACCGTGAAGATCACCGGGCGCAGCGCGCGGGAGAGCGCCACCAGGGGCGGGCCCAGCGTCAGGGCGCTGCGTACTGGCTCGGCGAGGGCGACGTTCTTCGGCACCATCTCACCGAGCAGCATGTGCAGATACGTCGCCAGGGTCAGCGCGATCACGAAGGAGACGGCGTGCCCCGCGCCGGAAGGAACGCCCATCGCGTGGAACACCGGCTCCAGCAGATGGGCGATCGCCGGCTCGGCGACGACACCGAGGATCAGCGTGCACAGCGTGATGCCGAGCTGCGCCGCCGCCATCAGCGCCGACACGTGCTCCAGGCCCCACAGCACACTCCGGGCCCGGCGGTCGCCCCGGTCGGCGTACGGCTCGATCTGGCTGCGGCGGACCGAGATCAGGGCGAACTCGGCGCCCACGAAGAAGGCGTTGACGACCAGGGTCGCCAGACCGATCAGCAGCTGTACTACGGTCATCGCGACGTTCCCCCGTCGTCCGTGGGCCCCGCAGGCAGCCCTTCGTCCACGGCCGGATCCACCAGCGGCGCGTGCAGCAGGACGCGCGCCGCGCGGTGGCCGGTGGCGTCCACCACGTCCAGTCGCCAGCCCGCGACCTCGAGGGTGTCTCCGGTGTCCGGGATCCGGCCCAGCGAGGAGGCCACGAGCCCCGCGAGGGTCTCGTACGGCCCCTCCGGCACCCGCATCCCGACCCGGGCGAGCCGGTCCACGCGGACGGAGCCGTCGGCCGAGTACAGCGTCCGGCCCTCCTCGTCGACGCCGGCCCGGTCCAGGTCGGGGGTCTCGTGCGGGTCGTGCTCGTCGCGGACCTCGCCGACCACCTCCTCGACGATGTCCTCCAGGGTGGCCACCCCCGCCGTGCCGCCGTACTCGTCGATCACCACGGCCATGGTGCGCCGGCCGGAGAGCCGGTCGAGGAGCCGGTCGACCGTGAGCGACCCTGGCACCAGCAGCGGTTCGCGCATCAGCTCCGACACGGGCACCCGCGCGCGGCGCTCCGCGGGCAGCGCCAGGACGTCCTTGATGTGCGCCGTGCCGACCACGGCGTCGAGGGTCCCTCGGTACACGGGGAACCGGGACAGCCCGGTCGCCCGGGTCACGTTGGCGACGTCCTCGCACGTCGCCTGCGCGTCCAGGGCGATGACCTGGACGCGCGGGGTCATGACGTTCTCCGCGGTGAGGTCGGCGAGGTTCAGCGTGCGCACGAACAGCTCGGCGGTGTCCGGCTCCAGCGCGCCCTCCTTGGCGGAGTGCCGCGCGAGCGCCGCCAGCTCCTGCGGCCCCCGCGCGGACTCCAGCTCCTCGGCGGGCTCCAGGCCGATGCGGCGCACCATGCGGTTGGCCGAGTTGTTCAGATGGGTGATGAACGGGCGGAAGGCGGCGCTGAACCAGCGCTGCGCGTTGCCCACCCGCTTGGCCACGGCCAGCGGCGAGGAGATCGCCCAGTTCTTGGGCACCAGCTCGCCCACCACCATCAGGAACACGGTCGACAGGCCCGTACCGATCACCAGCGCCAGGGAGCGCGCCATCGCGTGGGAGGCGCCGAGATCCCGCAGCGGGCCGGAGATCAGCGCGGCGATCGACGGCTCGGCCAGCATGCCGACCACCAGGTTGGTCACCGTGATGCCGAGCTGCGCGCCGGACAGCTGGAACGTCAAGTTCCGTACGGCCTCGAGCGCGCCCGCCGCGCCCCGCTCGCCGCGCTCGGCCGCCCGCTCCAGCTCTCCCCGCTCGACCGTGGTGAGGGAGAACTCGGCGGCGACGAACGCGCCGCAGGCGAGCGAGAGCAGGATCGCGGCCAGCAGGAGGAGCACTTCGGTCATCGGGTCACCTCTGTCCCATCGTCGGACAGGACGGTGACGGACGCGCGGTGCCGTGCGCAAAGGATGGCACCGCGGCCGCGCCGGACTCAGCCGGTGAGCGGCTTCACCCAGCGCCGCCAGTGTTCCTCCGGCCCGTACCCCGCGGCGCTCCACGCGTGGTGCGCGGTCTCGTTGCGCAGCAGCACCATCGCGTCCGCGCGGCGCCCGCCCAGGCGCACGAACCGTTCCTCGGCGGCGGCCAGCAGCGCCGTGCCGATGCCCTGGCGACGCCGGTCCGGGTGCACGGCCAGCCGGTACAGGTGGCACCGCCAGCCGTCGAAGCCCGCGATCACCGTGCCGACGAGCTCACCGTCGGCCTCCGCGAGGATCAGGGCCTCGGGATCGCGGGCGACCAGCCGCTCCACTCCGGCGCGGTCGTCACTGATGCTGGTGCCTTCGGCGGCCGTCTTCCAGAAGGCCAGCACGGTGTCGAGATCCTCGGGCCCGGCGGCCCGTACGTGTGGTTCGCTCATGCGCCGATCCCAGCACGCCGCACGATCCACGACACGCAATTCCACGATCCGGACGGCCCCCGCCCGCGGCTCACTCGTGCGCGATGGCCTCCAGCACGTTCATCCGCGAGGCCCGCAGCGCCGGCAGCAGGGCCGCCGCGATGCCCACCACGGCCGCCCCGACGACGACCGTCACGACCGTCCCCCAGGGGATCGCGAGGGCGGTCATGCCCTGGAGGGCCAGCACCTGCTGGATGCACAGGCCCCACACCAGCCCCAGGCCGATCCCCAGCACCGCGCCGAAGACCGCGATCACCACCGACTCCAGCCGGATCATCCGCCGCAGCTGCCGCCGGGACAGGCCGATCGCCCGCAGCAGACCGATCTCGCGCGTGCGCTCCACCACCGACAGCGCCAGGGTGTTCACCACGCCCAGCACCGCGATGATGATCGCCAGCCCCAGCAGGGCGTAGACGAGATACAGCAGCACCGCGATCTGGTCGTGCACCAGCTCCTTGTAGTCGGCCTGGTCACGCGCCTGCACCTGCGGATACGGCTCGAGCGTGGTCTCCAGCCCTTCGCGCAGCTCGTCCACGCCGGTCCCCTCGGCCGCGTTGACGTACAGCGCGGAGTCCTGCCCGCCCGGCACGTACTCCTCGACCGTCGCGATGCCGAAGACCAGTCCGCCCTGCATGCCGAAGCCGTCGCCGCCCTCGACGTCCGTGAGGGCGGCCACCGTCAGCTCGGTGCTCCTGCCACCGGGGAACTCGACCGGGACCGTGCTGCCCATGCGGACGCCGTGGTCCTCGGCGAAACCGGCGTCCATGGCGATGTTGCCGTCCGCCAGCGCGGCCGCCGTGTCGCCGGCCGTGTACGTCACCCGCGCGACGTCGTCCACCCGGTCGTCGTACCCGGCCGCCGTGGTCTCGATCCGCTCGCCGTCCGGCAGCCGTACCGCCACCGGCGCGAACCGCTGGCGCACGACCAGGCCCACGCCGTCGGTGTCCCGCACCCGGTCGGTGATCTCCTGGGAGAACGGCAGGAAGTTGGCGTTCTGGATCACGAAGTCGGCGCCCAGAGTCTTGTCGATCTGCTCGTCGAAGGACCGCGACATCGAGGCGCTGGCCACCGACATCCCGCCGACCAGGGCGAGGCCGACCATCAGCGCGGCGGCCGTGGCGCCGGTGCGGCGCGGATTGCGCAGGGCGTTGCGCTGGCTCATCCGGCCGACGGAACCGAACAGTGCCGGGAACGCCGCGCCCAGCACCCGGATCACCGGCCGCACCAGCAGCGGCCCCGCGATGACGGTCGCGATCAGGGTGAGGATGATGCCGAGCCCCAGCAGCGAGGCGGCGGAGGCCGTGTCGCCGGACAGCACACAGCCCGCCAGCGCGGCGGCGCCCAGCGCTCCCACCGCGGATCCCGTCACCGCCCGCGCCCGCAGCGGCCGCCCCACACCGGCGATCTCCGCGTCGGCCAGTGCGGCCATAGGGGACACCCCCGCCGCGCGGCGGGCGGGGAGATACGCGGCGACGAAGGTGACGCCCACGCCGACGGCGTACGACGTGACCGGCGTGGCCCAGCCGACCACCATCTCGGTGGTCTTGAGGTTCATGCCGAACGTGCTCATGAGCCGGATGAGGCCGTAGGCCAGACCGATGCCGGCCGCCAGTCCCAGTGTCGAGCCGACCAGACCGAGCAGCACCGCCTCGATGAGCACCGACCGGCGGACCTGTCTGCGGTCGGCGCCCAGGGCCCGGAGCAGGCCGAGTTCGCGGGTGCGCTGGGCGATCAGCATCGAGAAGGTGTTGACGATCAGGAACACGCCAACCAGAACAGCGATCCCGGCGAATCCGAGCATCACATACTTGATCACGTCGAGGAACCCGCCGA
>KL568595.1:10271-12865 GCA_000715605.1 Streptomyces speibonae
CGTCTCGTCGGCCGTCCGCACCTCGTAGGCGCCCGCGCCCAGTTCGGCGGTGACCCGCTGCTTCAACTGCTCGTCGGAGACGCCCGGCGCGGCGGTGATCGAGACGGTGGTCGCCCGGTCCGCGGAGCCCAGCAGCTCGGTGGCGGCGACGGCCGGGTCGAGGAAGACGAGCGCAGCACCGGGGTTGGTCGTCCGGAACGTGGCGATGCCGACGACCTCCACCCGGAAGGTGCCGGGCTGGGCCTGCACCGACAGGGTGTCGCCGATCTTCACCCCCTTGACGTCGGCGGTGTCCGCGTCCAGCACCGCCTCGCCGCCACCGCGCGGGGCGCGGCCCGAGGTCAGCTCGACGACACTGCGCTCGGTGACGTGCCAGTCCACGGCCAGGGTGGGGGCGCCGGTCGTCGGCCCCACCGACTCGTTGTCGCTGTCGGTGACCGTGATGTTGTCGGCCTCGACGTCGGGGTGCGCGGACGCGACGCCCTCGACCCCGGCCAGCTGCTCGGCGAGCGAGGCGGGGACCGTCGCGACGGCGCCGGTGGGCACCGAGGACTCCAGGTCCTCCCGGGGTGCCACGGTCACATCGGCGGACGTGGAGGCGAACAGCCGGTCGAAGGTGCGGGAGACCGTGTCGGAGAAGATCAGGCTGCCCGCGACGAACGCCACGGACAGCACGACGGCCAGCGCGGACAGCAGCAGCCGCCCCTTGTGCGCGAGGAAGCTCCTGAGCGTCGTCTTCAGCACGGCGTCAGCCCTCGCCGGACGTGGCCGGGTCCGCGTCGCCCTCGCCGGCCCCGCTGCCCCCGCCGCCGTCGTCCGACGGTGCGCGGATCACGTCGAAGCGTTTCATCCGCTCCAGCACCGCCTCCGCCGTCGGCCGGCGCATCTCGTCCACGATCCGGCCGTCCGCGAGGAAGAGGACCAGGTCGGAGTGGGCGGCGGCGCCCGGGTCGTGCGTGACCATCACGACGGTCTGTCCGAGCGCGTCCACGGCCTCGCGCAGGAAGCCGAGCACTTCCAGCCCCGCGCGGGAGTCGAGATTGCCGGTCGGCTCGTCCGCGAAGATCAGCTCCGGCCGGGAGGCCAGCGCACGCGCGCACGCCACCCGCTGCTGCTGCCCGCCCGACAGCTGGGCCGGCCGGTGCCGCAGCCGGTCGCGCAGGCCCAGCGTGTCGATGACCTGGTCCAGCCACTTCTCGTCCGGCTTCTGGCCCGCGATGTCCATGGGCAGGGTGATGTTCTCCCGCGCGTTGAGGGTCGGGATGAGATTGAACGACTGGAACATGAACCCGATCCGGTCCCGCCGCAGCCGGGTCAGCTCGCGGTCCTTCAGCCCTGTGATCTCGGTGTCCCCCAGCCACACCTGTCCGGCGGACACGCTGTCGAGCCCCGCCAGGCAGTGCATCAGCGTGGACTTCCCCGACCCCGACGGCCCCATGACGGCCGTGAACCGGCCGCGCACGATGTCCACGTCCACCGAGTCGAGGGCGAGTACCGTCGTCTCACCCGAGCCGTACGCCTTGGTCAGACCGCGGGCGCGGGCCGCGATCCCGTCGGCCGACGCGAGGCCGGGGGCGTGCTCCGCAGCAGGTGTCGACAAGGCCGCCTCCTCCGAGTGGGCGTCGGGTGGTGCCGGTCGCGCCGAGGGTAGTGTGACCCGTCGCACACCGGTATCCCCCTTGGGTGCGGGGCCCTCTCCACCTCAGGTCGGGCCCCGGGAGCCGTTGTAAGGGGCATCTTTTTCGCCCGGGTGTCCGTACTTGCCGCTGCTAGCACTACGGCGCTAGCTTCGAGGTATGGCGAAGACCCAGCTGAACGTTCGCGTGGACGAGGGCACCGCCCGCGCGGCGCGGGAGCGTGCCCTGGCGCGGGGGATGAGCGTGAACCGGTACATCGAGGAACTGGTCCGCCAGGACACCGGCGAGGCGGGCCGCGCCTTCGTGGACGCCGCGGCCGACTTCATGAAGCAGTACGAAAGCGTCTTCGCCGAGGAGTTCGAGGCGGGATCCCCCGCCCGGACGACGCCGCGCGACGGCCGCCGCTGAGCCGTTGGACAACCTGCGCATCGACCTCGCGTGGCTGCTCATGCTCGCCGAGCAGCGGACCCCCGGAGACCCACGGGTCACCGACTGGGGTGCCCTCGTCGCCGCCGTCGCACGCCACGAGGCCGAGATATTCGACGTCCCCGTCTACGACAGCGCGCACACCCGCGCGGCCGCGCTCCTCCAGCTGCTGATCCACGTCCCCGCGCTGGAGCGCTCCAACGCCCTGTTCGCCTCCGCCGTCGCCTACGCCTACCTCGTCGCCAGCGGGCTGAAGGTCGTCACCTCGCCGGAACAGGTCCGCGATCTGGCCCGCCTGGTCAAGAGCGGCGACGCGACCGTCGAGGACATCGCCGCCGAGCTGCGCCGCTGGTGCCAGTGATCAGCGCCCGCCGGCCGCGGCATCCCCCACCGGCCGCCACGCGGTGCCCGTGACGCAGTACGAGGCGGGCAGCACCGGCCCCTTCTCCGGGACCATCACCCGCCGGTACGGGCCGAGTTCGAAGCCCGCCTCGCGCAGCGCGCCCACCGGGTCCCGGGCCAGATGGCAGG
>KL568595.1:13106-13936 GCA_000715605.1 Streptomyces speibonae
CACCGCCCCGGCCGTGCTCGAAGAACCGCAGTTCGCCGCCCGGCCGCAGCACCCGCCGCGCCTCCGCCAGCGCCCTCGGTACGTCCCGCACACTGCACAGCACCAGCGACAGCACCACCGCGTCGAACGCCTCGCTCTTGACCGGCAGCGCCTCCGCCACCCCCGGCGCGACGTCCACCGGCACCTGGGCACGCAGGGCGGCCTCCACGGCCAGCGCGCGCAGGGCCCGCTCCGGTTCGATGGCGACGACCTCCGAGACGGCGCCCGGGTAGTGCGCGAAGTTCAGCCCGTTGCCCGCGCCGACCTCGAGCACGCGTCCGGACAGCCCTCCGAGCAGCCCGTCCCGCAGCCGCGCGATCCCCGCGCGGGTCTCGGCGGCGACACTGGCCCGGGCGTAGTAGCGGGCGAACACCGGGTGATGCACGGGATCCCGCGCGACCTGCGCGGAGCGTGCGGATCGCAGCGGCATGAGAACCTCCCACAACGGGCCTACGCCGATTCTCCCCCCACCCCCGCCCCCCGACACCCCGCCGCCCAGGCGGCCCCTGAGGGCTGCACGGCGCGCTGTGGGTATGTCGACATAGCGCCTCGCCGGCCTTGCGTGCCGCACGCCTCGTGTGGGCGCCCCGGGGGCCGGAGTGGCCGCGTGGGCTGGTGTGCGGGTTCGTCGAATCGAGGGGCGGGCGTCGGCGGTCCTGCGGGGTGCGCCGGCGTAAACGCCTCCCGGGGGAGTCTCCCGAGACCGGAGTGGCCGCCGCGCGGGGCGTGGTGGTGGGGGCGCTGGGCCGAGAAGTGGGTGGTGGCGGTCCGGCGTGTTGGGGTGGGGGCTC
>KL568595.1:14164-15050 GCA_000715605.1 Streptomyces speibonae
GTGTGGGGCTTGGTGTGGGGGTTCGCTGGGCCGGAGGGGGTGGGGGCGGCGGTCCCGCGAGGCGTGCACGGGTGACGGCCCTTCGGGGCCGCCCGAGGCTGATATGTGCTGTGTGGGCGTTGGCCGGGTGCACGGGTGCACGGGTGCATGGGTGCGGGGTGGCGGTCCGGCGTGTTGGGGTGGGGGCTCTTCGGGGCCTCCGGGCCGGTATGCGCTGTGTGTGGGGCGCTGGGGGCGGGTGGCGTCGGGGCGTAGAGGCCCCTCGGCCGGTGTTCGCGGGCGTCAGGCGGTCTCGCGGGTCAGGAAGGCCTCCGTGTCCCACGTGCCCTCCAGGCGGGGTGCCAGCCAGTGCGGTGCCGACGCGCGGAAGCCGGCCGGGGCGAGGGCACCCGCCCCCGCCGGTACGGCACCCAGCAGCGGGGCACCGGTCACGTCCGGCAGGTCCACCAGATTGCAGCGCGCCGCCAGATCGGGGTCGCCGGGCCAGCTGCCGATCACCACGCCCGCCACGTCGAGACCGCGCCCGCGCAGCTCCCGTGCCGTCAGCTCCGTCGCGTTCAGGGTGCCGAGCCCCGCCGGGGCCACCACCAGCACCGGCGCCGACAACAGCGCCGCCGCGTCCGCCAGCGTCCCGCCCGCCGCGTCGAACCGTACGAGCAGTCCGCCCGCGCCTTCGACCAGCACCAGATCGTGCTCCGTGGCCAGTTTGGCGGCCCGTTCCGCCACCTCGTGCGGATGCACGGGGGCCCGCCCGGCCCGGCGGGCGGCGGTGGCCGGGGCCAGCGGGTCGGGGAAGCGCGCGACTTCCGCCGTGGTGACCGCGCCGGCGAGCCGCGCGACCTCCTCGGCGTCCCCGGGCTCGTCCGGCCGCACACCCGTCTGCGCC
>KL568595.1:15252-16780 GCA_000715605.1 Streptomyces speibonae
CCGCGGCCGTCACCACCGTCTTGCCGACCTCGGTGCCCGTGCCCGTGACCACCATCACCGGCATGTCATCCCTCCTCCGCCGCCGCGCACACCGCGCGACCGATGCGCGCCACGTCCGCGTCGTCCGTGACATACGGCGGCATGGTGTAGATCAGGTCGCGGAACGGCCGCAGCCACACCCCTTCGCGCACCGCCGCCCGGGTGGCCGCCTCCATGTCGACGGCGTGGTCGAGCTGGACGACCCCGATGGCGCCGAGCACCCGGACGTCCGTCACCCCGGGCAGCGCGGCCGCCGGTTCCAGCCCCGCCCGCAGGCCCGTCCCGATCCGCTCGACCTCCGAGAGCCAGTCCTGCTCCAGCAGCAGCCCGATGGAGGCACAGGCCACGGACGCCGCCAGTGGGTTGGCCATGAAGGTCGGGCCGTGGGCCAGCACCGGCACCTCGCCGCGCGAGATGCCCTCGGCCACCCGCGCCGTGCACAGAGTGGCCGCCATGGTCAGATAGCCACCGGTCAGCGCCTTGCCCACGCACATCACATCGGGCGAGACCGCCGCGTGCTCCGCCGCGAACAGCGCCCCCGTGCGCCCGAACCCGGTCGCGATCTCGTCGAACACCAGCAGCACGTCGTGCGCGTCGCACGCCTCGCGCAGCACCCTCAGATACGCGGGGGAGTGGAACCGCATCCCGCCCGCGCCCTGCACCACCGGCTCCACGATCACCGCCGCGACGTCCCCCGCGTGGCGTTCGACCGTCGCGCGCAGATGGTCGGCGTAGGACTCCTCGTACCGCTCCGGCGGGGCGTCGGCGAACACCTGGGCCGGCAGCACGCCGGACCACAGCTCGTGCATCCCGCCCTCGGGGTCGCACACCGACATCGGATGCCAGGTGTCCCCGTGGTAGCCGCCCCGCCACGTGAGCAGCCGCCGCTTCTCCGGCCGGCCCAGCGAACGCCAGTACTGCAGGCACATCTTCACGGCGACCTCGACCGACACCGACCCTGAGTCGGCGAGGAACACATGCTCCAGCCCATCGGGCGACATGTCGACAAGGAGCTTCGCCAGCCGCACGGCGGGCTCGTGCGTGAGCCCGCCGAACATCACATGGCTCATCCGCTCCAGCTGACCCCGCGCGGCCTCGTTGAGCACCGGGTGGTTGTAGCCGTGGATCGCCGACCACCAGGACGACATCCCGTCGACCAGTTCTCCCGAACCGTCGGCGAGCCGCAGCCGCACCCCGCTCGCCGACTCCACGACGAGCGGTTCCCGGCGGCCCGGCATGGGCCCGTACGGATGCCAGACATGACGCCGGTCGAGCTCCAGCAGCTCGGCGACCGACGCGACCGACGCGGCGAACGCGCCGGACGGCTCAGGCATTGGGGGCGAGATCCGTTCCGGCGCCCCGGCGGCGCACGGCGACCAGATCGCGGCGCGGCTCCTGCCCCGCGCCCCGGCCCGCGCCCGCCTCCGCGCCGGACGAACCGCACACCCCGCCGCTCTCGTGCGACCCGCAGCCGCCGCTCTCGTGGGAC
>KL568595.1:16935-19899 GCA_000715605.1 Streptomyces speibonae
GACCCGCAGCCGCCGCCCGCGCGGTGCTCGGGCAGCGTCACCCGGTCGGTGCCCTCCACCTCGAAGCCCGCGTCCGCGATCATCTCCAGGTCCGCCTTGCCGGCCTGGCCCTCGCTGGTGAGGTAGTCGCCGAGGAAGATCGAGTTGGCCAGGTGCAGCGCGAGCGGCTGCATCGAGCGCAGATGGACCTCACGGCCGCCGGCGATCCGCACCTCGACGTCCGGGCAGACGAACCGCACCATCGCCAGGATCCTCAGGCACCGCTGCGGCGTCAGGTTCCACTGAGTGGAGAGCGGTGTGCCCTCCATCGGGATCAGGAAGTTGACCGGCACCGAGTCCGGGTCCAGTTCGCGCAGCGCGAGGACCACGTCGACCAGGTCCTCGTCGGACTCGCCCATGCCGGCGATCAGCCCGGAGCAGGGCGAGAGACCGGCCGCGTGCGCCTTGCGCACCGTGTCCACCCGGTCGGCGTACGTGTGCGTGGTCGTGATGTCCCCGTACGTCGCCTCCGACGTGTTGAGGTTGTGGTTGTAGGCGTCGGCGCCCGCCTCGCGCAGCCGTTCGGCCTGTCCGTCGGACAGCAGCCCGAGACAGGCGCACACCTCCACGCCCTCGTTCTGCTCCTTGATCGCCTTGATGGTGTCGGAGACCCGGTCCACGTCGCGGTCGGTGGGGCCCCGGCCGCTGGCCACCAGGCACACCCGCTTGGCACCGCCCGCGAGCCCGGCGGCGGCCGCCTCGGACGCCTGGTCCGGCTTGAGCCAGGTGTACTTGAGGATCTCCGCCGTGGAGCCCAGCCGCTGGGAACAGTACGAGCAGTCCTCCGGGCACAGGCCGGACTTGAGGTTGACGAGATAGTTCAGTTTCACCCGCCGGCCGAACCAGTGCCGGCGCACCTTTCCGGCCGCGGCCACCACATCGAGCAGATCGTCGTCGGACGTCGCGAGGACGGCCAGTGCTTCCGCCCGGGTCGGCGTCTCGCGCCGAAGCCCCTTGTCCACCAGCGTGTTCAGCAGGTCCATGAGAGCCGATCCTGTCCTACGTGACCCGCTCGGGCCAAGGAGAGTTCGTACAACAGAGGCGCTCGACGGTGTGGGTATTGCCACACAGTGCCCCGTCCGGCCTGCCGCTAGTGTCTGTTCACTGCCTACAAAATCCCCGGAGGAGCCATGGCGTTCGGCTGGATCGACGAGCAGGCGGAAGGGCGCCGCCGGGCAGGGCTCGTCCGCACCCTGCGCCCCCGCCCCGCCGGCACGCCGCTGCTCGACCTGGCGAGCAACGACTACCTCGGACTGGCCCGGCACCCCGAGGTCACCGAGGCCGCCGCGCGCGCCGCGCGGACCTGGGGCGGCGGATCGACCGGCTCCCGGCTCGTCACCGGCACCACGGAACTCCACGCGGAACTCGAGGGCGAACTGGCCCGTTTCTGCGGCGCCGAGGCCGCTCTGGTCTTCTCCTCCGGCTACGCGGCCAACCTCGCGGCCGTCACGGCGCTCGCCCCGCACGGCTCCCTCGTCGTCTCCGACGCGGGCAACCACGCGTCCCTGATCGACGGCTGCCGGCTGGCCCGCGGTACCACACAGGTCGTGGCGCACAACGATCCCGACGCCGTGCGCAAGGCGCTGGACGGCCACGACGGGCCGTCCGTGGCCGTGTCCGACACGGTCTTCTCGGTGGACGGCGACGCGGCCCCGCTGGCGGGGCTGGCCGAGGCGTGCCGGGAGCACGGTGCGGGCCTGGTCCTCGACGACGCGCACGGCTTCGGCGTGCTCGGCGACGGCGGCCGCGGGGCCCCGTACGCGGCGGGACTCGCGGGGGCCGGGGACGTGGTGGTGACGGTGACGCTCTCCAAGTCGCTCGGCAGCCAGGGCGGCGCGGTGCTCGGCCCGGCCCGGGTGATCGGGCATCTGGTCAACACGGCGCGGACGTTCATCTTCGACACGGGGCTCGCCCCGGCGGCGGCGGGTGCGGCGCTGGCGGCGCTCCGGCTGCTGCGCCGCGAACCCGCGCGTGCGGCGCGGGCCGGCGCGGTGGCACGTGAACTGCACGACCGGCTGACGGCCGCGGGACTGGACGCGGTGCGTCCGGACGCCGCGGTCGTCTCCGTGCGTGCCCCTTCCCCGGAGCAGGCCGTGCGATGGGCGGCCGACTGCCGGGCGGCCGGCCTGTCCGTGGGCTGTTTCCGTCCTCCTTCCGTGCCCGACGGCATCTCACGGCTCAGACTGACCGCCCGCGCGGACCTGTCCGGGGCAGAGATCGAACGCGCTGTACAGGTGATCGGCGAAACGCGGCCATGAGTCGGCGGGGCACGGCCGTGCGTCGCGCGAGGTGACTGACGGTGTGTCGGACCGGTGGATGTGCGTCCCGGTCAGCGGACCGCGGACACGAACTCGGTCCAGCTCCCGGGGGAGAAGAGCAGGGCCGGTCCGTCGGGGGCCTTGGAGTCGCGCACGGCGAGCAGTCCGGCCTGCGGGCCGGAGAGCGGCCGGGCCGTCTCCACGCAGTTGTTGGCCCCCGTGCTGTAGCTGCTGCGCAGCCACCGCACATCCCGCAGTGCGAGGCAGGAAGGGATGGTCCGAGGCGGTACGGGCATCGTGCCTCCTTACGCGCCGGCTGCTGCACCGGCGATGAAATCCAACGAGTCCTCGGGTGAAAGGGCGTGGATCGAAAGGGCGTTGAAGGCCTCCACGTAGGCCCGGAGGTCTTCTTTCCGCTCCAGATAGAGGCTACTCGTCAAGTGGTCGAGAACAACCACATCGAGATCAGAAGCGCGCGAAAACGAAAAGATGACGAAAGGACCGGTGACACCGATGTGTGCGCCGGCGGTGAACGGAAGCACCTGCAACCGCACTTGGGGCAGCCGCGCCGCCTCGACCAGCCGGATCAGCTGCCGGCTCATCACGCCGGGACCCCCGACCTCCCGCCGCAGCACCGCCTCGTCCAGCACCTGTCTCTTATACACAT
>KL568595.1:20036-21184 GCA_000715605.1 Streptomyces speibonae
GCACGCAGCACGTCCTGGCGTGCCAGCCGCACCTCCACCAGGGCGTCCAGCCGTTCCTCCGGCACCCCCTCCAGAGCGGCCTCCGTCACGGCCCGCGCGTACTCGGGCGTCTGCAGCAGACCCGGGATCACCGTGGTCTCCAGGGTGCGCATCCCGCTGGCCTGCGACTCCAGACTGATGAAGTCCCGGTAGGTGGGCGGCAGTACGCCCCGGTAGGCGTGCCACCAGTGGTGCCGGCCGCCGCCGTCACCGCTGCCCGACAGCACCAGCAGCAACTCCCGCAACTGCGGATCCGCCACGCCGTAGACGTCGAGGAGTAACCGCACATCGGCCGGTTTCACTCCACTGGTGCCGGTCTCGATCCGGCTCACCTTCGACTGGTGCCACCCCGCC
The DNA here is from genome assembly GCA_000715605.1 of Streptomyces speibonae. Taxonomy (GTDB): domain Bacteria; phylum Actinomycetota; class Actinomycetes; order Streptomycetales; family Streptomycetaceae; genus Streptomyces; species Streptomyces speibonae. The sequence continues at coordinate 20,430 of KL568595.1, forward strand.
AGCCGGGCCGCCTCGCCGCTGGTGAGTCCCGCCGAGGTGCGCAGCGCGCGCAATTCGGCGCCCAGTTTGCGGCGGCGCACCGCGGGACCGTGTTGCATGGGCTTCTCCTTACTCCTTCCGAGCCGCCCGGATACGGTCTCCCGTCGCAGAGTTCACCGCTTTGAGCGACAGATATATGCATATCTTGGTGGATCGCCGCCGTGTGCCGTGCGGTGATGGCACTCTGGCGACGAAGCACCAGTGCGGGACCGTACTCGAACCAGCCGCTCCGTGTCGGACTGCGGTTCCGTGGGAAAGGGACGACGTCGCCATGGCAGACCATCTGGAAGCATCCGTCACTCTGCCGAGCGATCCCGCCTCGGTCTCCGCCGCCCGGACCCATGTGGTGGGCACGCTGGAGGGGTGGGGCATGCCGGCGGACACGGAGCTGTCCGACACCGTCCGGCTGATCGTCTCCGAACTCGCCACCAACGCGGTGCAGCACACGTTCGGGCAGTCACCCACGTTCACGGTGGACGTCGCTCTGGTCCGCGATGAACGGGTGCACATCGGGGTGACGGACAGCCACCCCCGGTTCCCCAAACGGCTGCCCGCCGCGGTGCAGCAGGACAACGGCCGCGGGCTCGTGATCATCCGCTGGCTGACCGCGGAATGCGGAGGCAGACTGAGGATTCGCCCCACGCGTGAGGGCGGCAAGACCGTCTCGGTCGAACTGCCGTGGACCTGGACCGTCCAGGCCGCCGAAGCGGTCACGG
>KL568595.1:21467-22158 GCA_000715605.1 Streptomyces speibonae
GCCGTACAAGACGCTCCGGGTCCAGATCGTCTGCAGCCGCACCACGTCCCCGGTCTTCGGGGCGTGCCAGATCTTGCCGCTCCCGGCGTAGATGCCGACGTGGTACACGTAACCGCCCGAATGGAAGAACACCAGATCCCCGGCCCTGCGGCTGCCGGCCGAGATGTGACGGGTGTTGTTGTACTGCTGGGCAGCGGTGCGGGGCAATTTCTTGCCCGCTTTCTTGAACGAATAGAGCGTCAGTCCCGAGCAGTCGAACCGGTACGGCCCGGCGGCACCCCACTGGTACGGCGAGCCCTTCTTGGAGGCGGCGACGCGCAGTGCCTTGGTCGCCGTGCTCGCGGCAGCCGCCTCCGAGGCGGCTCCGGGGACCACGAGGGAGCTGCCCACGGCAGCCAGGGTGAGAGCCGAGGCCGTGCCGGCCCGGGCCATGAGAGACGGGACACGATTGAGCGCAGTCATGCGCAACCCTTCGTCAGCCGCCTGTGAAGGATGACCTGTCGGATTCGGGCTGGCGAAGTGGCCCGGCCGCACGGGTGCGGCTTCACCCCAAGGGCTGCTCGGAACGGACGTTCCGGCGGCCCGTCGTGCTTGGGTCCTCCACTCCTGCCGATCCACTCCTGTCGACCGGTCATCCGGGCGGCGGCAGGACTCGGCGTCCGCCCGGATCGCCCCGCCGCTGCGGCGGGGG
>KL568595.1:22365-24752 GCA_000715605.1 Streptomyces speibonae
GATGTGTATAAGAGACAGGGCGGGGTCTTGTCGTCAGTCAGGGATCTTGGCTCATGGCGGGAGCGAAAACCCAGTGGAACGTGGGGTTTGTGTTGTTACGTGCCACTCACCCGTTCGAGTGGACCCTGTCGTGTTCGAACCGCCGTCCGGGGCCCGTACAGCCCCGGACCAGCGATGCGATGCCCCATGTCGCCCCGCGGTCGCCTCCCTCGTGCAACTTGAGAAACCCGAAAACAGCAGGTTCGTCTACGCCGGACGGGGGTACGCCGTTTGGTCCGTTTCAACCCCGGGCCGAGCGCACCGGCGCGCGGACCGTCGTCCAGGGAGTCGCGGGGGTCAACTCCCCGGCCCCGGCGGCAGTGTGACCCTGGCCGTACGTCGCTCGCCGTCCAGCACCCGCAGCGCGCGGGCCAGCGTGGCGGAGTGCAGCTCGCTCTCGCCGCGCCGGTGCATCAGGGTCAGCGCGTCGCGCAGCGCGACGGCCTTGCCGACCAGCGCCTGGGCGGCGCGCAGGCTCCGGTAGGTGTCGCCGCCCAGGGCGGGGTTGACCCTGCCGAGCAGGTCGACTGCCTCGAGGTACCGGTCGATCAGCTCGGCCTCCGCGCGGGTCAGCGCGGGCAGCGGAGGAAGCTCCGGAGGCAGCATGCGCGCCTCACCTCGCGCCGGTGGCCGGGTGGACACCCCTGCGGTGGGGCACGATCCGGTCCGCCAGGCCGTGGTCGACGGCGCCCTGCGCGTCGAGGACCGTGTCCCGCTCGAGGTCGGTGCGGACCTGCTCCGCCGTGCGGCCCGTGTGTCGCACGAGCATCTCCTCCATGCGGGCCCGGATCCGCGCCAGCTCCTCCGCCTGGATCGCCAGGTCGCTCGTCTGCCCCTCGATCGGCTGCAGGAGGGCGGGCTGGCGCAGCACCAGACGTGAGCCGGGCAGTACGAAACGCTTGCCCGGGGTGCCGGCCGCGAGCAGCAGCGCGGCGGCGCCCTCGGCCCGGCCCACGCAGATCGTCTCCACGTCGCAGGTGAGGTAGCGCAGGGTGTCGTGGATGGCCGACATGGCGTGGAAGGAGCCGCCCGGGGAGTTGACGTACAGCGAGACGTCCCGGTCGGGGGCGTGGTGCTCCAGGTACATGAGCTGCGCCATCACGTCGTTCGCGGAGGTCTCGTCGATCTGCGTCCCGAGGAGGACGATCCGCTCCTCGAGCAGCTTCGAGTAGGGATCCGTCGTCCGTTGCCCGGATGCCGTGCGTTCGGTGAATTCGGGCAGGACGTGGCGGGCGGACGGTCGGGTCATGAGGCCCCTCCTGTCTGGCGGTGTCTGTAAAAAATGTACAGGACGTACGTGACGTTATGATGGACGCATGGCCTACGAGATTCCGGTGACGCAAGCCAGGGCTGAGCTGGCCGACCTCATCAACCGCGTGGTGTACGGCGGTGAGCGTGTCGTCGTCACCCGGCACGGCAAGCCCCTCGTCGCCCTCGTATCCGCCGATGACCTGCGACGACTCGAAGAGCTCGAGGAACACCGAGAGCCCGCGGAGGAGCGCGTGATCAGCACGGTGGCAGGCGTGCGCGAGGTGGCGTCCGCTTCCGGCGAACGCCAACGCTTCGGCATCGCGGCGGAGCACCGAGGAACGGCCACGTCGTAGTCACGCACGGCACCGACCCCGGGACCGCGCACCTCCGTCCGTTGCGGCGGGGGTGCGCGGTCGTTCGCGCGCCGACCACGGCCCGCCCGCTCCGCAACGGTGCCTGAAGCCGCGTGGGACTGCCGACAGGGCGGGGCGCGTCCGCCTGCGTGCGGTGGGCTCGCGCCGACCGGCGTCCGCCGTGGCGGGGGCGCGGTCCTTCCGTGACGGTCGCGGTCCAGTCGTCGCGAGCGGACCCTCCGCCGTCGCGGGCGGGTGCCCGGCCGATTGCGGGCCGCCCGCCCGCCCGCTCCTCAACGCTCGTCTTGGAGGCGCGTGAGGCTGACGGCCGGGGAAGGTGCGTCGGACCGGCGCAGGTCCTCGCACCCTCTCGTTTGCTGCGTGGACGGTGGTCGTCTCCGCGTGTTCCTCCACGGCGCCGTGGAGGAGACCGGGGCCGGCCGGCCCTCGTGGGAGCGTCGGGCCGACGGTGGGACCGCGCACCCCCGTCCGCTACAGCGGGGGTGCGCGGTCGTTCCAGGGGGCGGCTGTCCGCCGAAGGGGCGGGGGTTCAGCCGGCGGGGGCCGGTGCGTGGTCGGCGGCGGGCTCCGTGGCCTCCGCGGGTGCCCTCACCGTGCCGAGGAGGACGGCGCCCAGTCCCAGCGCCACCCAGACGCCCAGTACCAGGCTCGGGCCGCCGGCCGCCGCGCCCTCGAAGAAGGACGCCGAGCGCAGCAGGGACACGCCCGCGCCCTGCGGCAGCC
>KL568595.1:24983-25614 GCA_000715605.1 Streptomyces speibonae
TGTGTATAAGAGACAGGGCTCGGGCAGCATCTCCGGAGCCGAGGAGGCGCCCGAGAACGGGTTGCCGAGCAGCATGATCACCGCGCCGCCGACGGCGATGCCGGCCCGCCCGAGCAGTGCGGCCAGTCCCGCGACCGCCGAGCTGATCGCCAGCGCGGTGAGCGAGAACGTACCGGCAACGGCCCACCAGTTCCCCGGCACGGCCTCCAGCCAGCTCTGGGTCAGTCCCGCCGCCACCGCGCCGACCAGGGCCGCGGATCCGGCCAGCGCGGCCACCGCGCGGCCACCGCGCAGCCCCAGCAGGGTCACCGCGGCGCCCGCCCCGATCCCGGCCAGGGCCAGCGGCAGCACGCTGGTGTTGAGGACGGCGCTCCGCGGATCCCGCGCGGCGGCCGGCGCCACGTCCTCGGTCACGACCCGGCCCTGTGAGCCCTCCGCCTGCCGCGCCACCGCCTGCTGGAGCAGCTGGGCCACGGCGGGGCTCGCGGCGGACGCGGTCAGCAGTTTCGGGCCCTGCTCGGTGACCACGACCGCCCCGTACACCTCGCGGTCCTCGACGGCGGCGCGTGCGGCGCCCTCGTCGGCGTAGCGGTGGAGGTCGAAGGCGCCCTCCTGCCGGCTCAGCTGCTGC
>KL568595.1:25857-29309 GCA_000715605.1 Streptomyces speibonae
GCCGGCGACGCCGAGCGGGAGATCCCGCGGTGCCGAACGGGCGGCGGGCCAGGCGAAGGCCCAGAGTGCCAGCCCCACCAGGGTGGGGATCAGGACGACCACGGCGAGGACGCGGCGGTGCGGCGGCAGTGACGAGGGGGACATGAGGCGCTCCCACTAAAAAGAAGGATCGTTCGTTTTGTTGACGTCACCACCGTCCCGCCGTCCCTCCTCCTTGTCAAGAAGGAATGTTCGTTTTAGATTGCGGACATGGCCCGCGTATCCCAGGAACACCTCGACGCCCGCCGCCGGCAGATCCTCGACGGCGCCGCGTCCTGCTTCGCCCGCAACGGCTTTCACGCCACCTCGATGCAGGACGTGCTCAAGGAGGTGGACCTCTCGGCCGGTGCCGTCTACCGGTACTTCGGCGGGAAGGACGAGCTGATCGCCGCGATCGTGACCGAGGTGCTCGACACGGTGCGCGGGATCCTCGAGCAGGCCGCCGGGGAGAGCCCGCCGCCCACCCCCGACGTGCTCGTCCCGCGCGCCCTGGCCCGCATGCGCGAGCAGCGGCCGGCGACCCTGGACAGCGGGGAATGGATGTTCCCGAGGCTGATGCTCCAGGTGTGGACGGAGACCACGCGCAACCCCGAGCTGGCGGCCGTGATGACCGACGGATACGACAAGGTCCGCACCGCCCTGGGGAAGGTCACCGAGAGCTACCGGACCGCGGGTCTGCTGCCCGCCGACGCGGACACCGACGCCATGGCGCGCACCATGGTCGCGGTCGTGCAGGGCTTCGCGGCCCAGACCGCCCTGTTCGGCGCGCTGCCCGACCGGACCATGGGCGACGGACTGCGGGCGCTGATGGCCATCACCCCACCGGGCACGCACGCCTGACACCCGCTCACCGCGCGGTTAACGTCCCCGAAACGCCGCCCGGCTAGCCTCCGGGACCACGCCACCGGGAGACGAGCCCCCGTGGCCGCGGCCACCGGGCCCCGCACGGCCCGGAGCGAGGACTGAGGTGGGCGCCGTGCACCTGACCCCGCACGAGCAGGAAAGGCTGCTGATCCACGTCGCTGCCGATGTGGCGGACAGGCGCCGTGCCCGGGGGCTGCGGCTGAACCACCCCGAGGCGGTCGCCCTCATCACCTCGCACGTCCTCGAAGGCGCCCGGGACGGCCGCACCGTCGCCGAACTCATGGCCTCCGGGCGGCGCCTGCTCACCCGGGACGACGTCATGGAGGGCGTTCCGGAGATGATCCACGACGTCCAGGTCGAGGCCACCTTCCCGGACGGCACCAAGCTCGTCACCGTCCACGAGCCGATCGTCTGAGCGAGGGAGCGGCCGCCGTGATTCCCGGAGAGATCCTGTACGCCGAGGACCCGGTCGTCTGCAACGAGGGCCACGAAGTCACCCGGCTGACCGTCCTCAACGCCGCCGACCGGCCCGTCCAGGTCGGCTCCCACTACCACTTCGCCGAGACCAACCCCGGCCTGGAGTTCGACCGTCCGGCCGCCCACGGCAAGCGGCTGAACATCGCCGCCGGCACGGCCGTACGGTTCGAACCCGGCATCCCCGCCGAGGTGGAACTCGTACCGCTCGCCGGCGCCCGTGTCGTGCCCGGCCTGCGCGGACGGACCGGGGGCGCCCTCGATGCCTGAACTCTCCCGCGCCGCCTACGCCGACCTGTACGGCCCCACCACCGGCGACCGTGTACGGCTGGCCGACACCGACCTGCTGATCGAGATCGAGGAGGACCGCTCCGGCGGCCCCGGACGCGCCGGGAACGAGGCGGTGTTCGGCGGCGGCAAGGTCATCCGCGAGTCCATGGGGCAGGCCACCGCCACGCGCGCGGACGGCACCCCCGACACGGTCGTCACCGGCGCCGTCGTCGTCGACCACTGGGGCGTGGTCAAGGCCGACGTCGGCATCCGCGACGGCCGTATCACCGGCATCGGCAAGGCGGGCAACCCCGACACCATGGACGGCGTCCACCCGGACCTGGTCATCGGCCCCGAGACCGAGATCATCGCCGGCAACGGGCGCATCCTGACCGCCGGCGCCGTCGACGCCCACGTCCACTTCATCTGCCCGCAGATCGCCGACGAGGCGCTGGCCTCCGGCGTCACCACCCTCATCGGCGGCGGCACCGGGCCGGCCGAGGGCTCCAAGGCGACCACCGTCACCCCCGGCTCCTGGCATCTGGCGCGCATGCTGGAGGCGATGGAGGCCCACCCGCTCAACATCGGACTGCTCGGCAAGGGCAACACCGTCTCCCAGGAGGCGCTGCTGGCACAGATCAGGGGCGGCGCCGTCGGGCTCAAGCTGCACGAGGACTGGGGTTCGACCCCCGCCGCCGTCGACGCCGCGCTGACCGCCGCCGAGCGGACCGGCGTACAGGTCGCCATCCACACCGACACGCTCAACGAGGCGGGATTCGTGGGCGACACACTCGCCGCGATCGCCGGGCGCGGCATCCACGCCTACCACACGGAGGGCGCCGGCGGCGGGCACGCCCCGGACATCATCACCGTGGTCTCCGAGCCGCACGTCCTGCCCAGCTCCACCAACCCGACCCGGCCGTTCACCGTCAACACCGTCGAGGAGCACCTCGACATGCTGATGGTGTGCCACCACCTCAATCCCGCGGTGCCGGAGGACCTCGCGTTCGCCGAGTCCCGCATCCGGCCGTCCACCATCGGCGCCGAGGACGTGCTGCACGACCTGGGCGCCATCTCCATCATCTCCTCTGACTCCCAGGCGATGGGACGGGTCGGCGAGGTCGTCATGCGGACCTGGCAGACGGCCCACGTGATGAAGCGGCGGCGCGGCCCCCTCCCGGGCGACGGCCGCGCCGACAACCACCGCGTGCGGCGCTATGTCGCCAAGTACACGATCAATCCCGCGCTCGCCCAGGGCCTGGCAGGCGAGATCGGCTCCGTGGAGAGCGGCAAACTGGCGGACCTGGTGCTGTGGGAACCGGCGTTCTTCGGCGTGAAGCCCCATCTCGTCATCAAGGGCGGACAGATCGCCTACGCGCAGATGGGCGACGCCAACGCCTCCATCCCGACCCCGCAGCCGGTCCTGCCGCGCCCGATGTACGGGGCGGTCGGCCGGGCGCCGGCCGCCGACTCGGTCAACTTCGTGGCGCAGGCGGCGATCGACGCCGGCCTGCCCGGACGGCTCGGGCCGGGGAAGCGGTGCGTGGCCATCGACTCCACCCGCGGCGTGACCAAGGCGCACATGCGGGAGAACGACGCCCTGCCGGACGTGCGTGTCGACCCGGACAGCTTCACGGTGCACATCGACGGGGAACCGGTCGAGGCGGTCCCGGCGGCGGAACTGCCCATGGCCCAGCGCTACTTCCTCTTCTGATGTCCCGGGCGGCACTTCTCGTCCTGGCCGACGGCCGGTTCCCCGCCGGCGGGCACGCGCACTCCGGCGGGGCGGAGGCGGCGGTCGGGGC
>KL568595.1:29548-30243 GCA_000715605.1 Streptomyces speibonae
GGCGGGACGGGTCACGGGGGCCGCGAGCCTGGAGGAGTTCTGCCGCGGGCGGCTGCACACGACGGGGCTCGTGTCCGCGGCGGTCGCGGCGGCCGCGGCGCTGGGCACGGACCCGGGGGAGCTGGACACGGCGGCCGATGCCCGCACGCCCTCGCCCGCACTGCGGACGGCCGCCCGCAGACTGGGACGGCAGCTCCTCAGGGCCGCGCGGGCGGCCTGGCCTTCGGACGAACTCGACGCGCTCGCCGGGCGGTTCCCCAAGGGGGCGCATCAGCCGGTGGTCCTGGGGGTGACGGCGCGGGCGGCCGGTCTCGGGCCCGAGGACGCGGCGTACTGCGCGGCGTACGAGAGCGTCGGCGGCCCGGCCTCGGCGACGGTACGGCTGCTGGGGCTCGACCCCTTCGACGCGACGGGCGTGCTGGCGCGGCTGGCGCCCGAGGTGGACGCGGTGGCGGCGCGGGCGGCCGGGGCGGCACGGAGGGTGGCCCGTGAGGGCGCCGACGCACTGCCCGCGGCGTCCGCGCCGTTGCTGGAGACCGGCGCGGAGGCCCACGCCGGCTGGGCGGTGCGGTTGTTCGCCACGTGAGGCCATACCGCTGTTCCGCGTCCCGCCCGGAGAACTCGCACCGGACGGGCCGACTACTGGAGGCGTTCATGCATCTCGGTCACTCCCTCACCCACGGCGGGCCGGACGC
>KL568595.1:30518-31932 GCA_000715605.1 Streptomyces speibonae
CCTGCGGATCGGACTCGGCGGGCCCGTGGGCTCCGGGAAGACCGCCACCGTCGCCGCCCTCTGCCGGATCCTGCGCGACGAGGTGTCGCTGGCCGTCGTCACCAACGACATCTACACCCGGGAGGACGCCGAGTTCCTGCTCCGCGAGGCGGTGCTGCCGCCCGAGCGGATCACCGCGGTGGAGACCGGGGCCTGCCCGCACACCGCGATCCGGGACGACATCTCCGCCAACCTGGAAGCGGTGGAGGAACTCGAGGACGAGGCCGGCCCGCTGGACGTGATCCTCGTCGAGTCCGGCGGCGACAATCTCACCGCCACCTTCTCCCGGGGGCTCGTCGACGCCCAGGTCTTCGTGATCGACGTGGCGGGCGGGGACGACATCCCGCGCAAGGGCGGGCCCGGCGTGACCACCGCGGACCTCCTGGTCGTCAACAAGACCGATCTGGCCCCGCACGTCGGTGCCGACCTCGCCCGCATGGCGGCCGACGCCGGGGCCCGGCGGGCCGGCCTTCCCGTGGTGTTCCAGTCGCTGCGCAGCGAGGACGGGGCGCGGGACGTCGCCGCCTGGGTCCGCGAGCGGCTCGCCGCGTGGACGGCGTGACCGCCGCGGGGGTACGGGGCGTCGCCCGCGTCCGTGCCTGCGCCGACGGCCGGGGCGGGACCTGCCTGCCCGAGCTCGAGGGCGCGGGGCCGCTGGCGCTGCGGCGGACACGGGGGAGCGGCACCGAGGCGCACGTCCTGCTCGTCGGCGCGATGAGCGGTCCCCTCGGCGGAGACCGGCTCACGGTGCGGGCCGACGTCCGGCCGGGGGCCCGCCTCCGGGTCGGGTCGGCCGCGGCCACTTTGGCCCTGCCCGGCCCGCCCGGGGCCGAGGCGCGCTACGACGTACGGCTCACCGTCGCCGGGGACGGCGAACTCCACTGGCTCCCGCAGCCGTTGATCTCCGTCAAGGGAAGCGGACTGCTGGCCGCCACGCGGGCCGCACTCGACCACGGGGCCCGGCTCGTGCTGCGGGAGGAGCAGGTGCTGGGGCGGGCCCGGGAGGAACCCGGACGGCTCACCTCCCGGCTGACCGTACGGATCGCGGGGCGCACCGTCCTCGACCAGGAACTGGCCTGCGGACCGGGGGCGCCCGGCGGCTGGGACGGTCCCGCGGTACTGGGCGGTCACCGCGCGGTCGGTCAACTGGTCGTCGTACGCCCGGAGTTCGAGAAGGCGCCGGTCACCGCGAGGGCCCTGGACGAGGGTGCCGCCGTCCTGCCCCTGCCGGGTCCCGCCGCGCTGGTGACCGCCGTGGCACCGGACCCGCTGCGGCTGCGCCAACTCCTCGACAGGGCCACGGCCCTCCTCGCACCGTCGTCCCCCGCCCGATCCGAGCGCGCCGCGCCGCAGCCGTAGCACCTGCCCCCGTGCA
>KL568595.1:32178-34245 GCA_000715605.1 Streptomyces speibonae
GCCGGAACACTCCGGCCGCCCTCGTCCCGTTCCCGTCCCGCGGCTCAGCTCAACGGCATGCGCGGGAACCGGCGCTTCTCCTCCGCCGCGCGCTCGGCCTCCTCGGCCTTGACGACGGCGGCGTACTGGTCGACGTACTCCTGCTCGGACAGCTTGAGGATGGCGTACATGATCTCGTCGGTGATGGCGCGCAGCACCGCCTTCTCGTTCTCCATCCCCGCATAGCGCGAGAAGTCCAGCGGTTCGCCGAAGCGGATCACCACCGGATGGATGCGGGGGATCACCTTGCCGGGCGGCTGTGCCTCGAACGTGCCGATCATCGCGCAGGGGATCACCGGCACCCCCGCCTTGAGCGCCATCACCGCGACGCCCACCTTGCCCTTGTACAGGCGGCCGTCGTGCGAGCGGGTGCCCTCCGGGTAGATGCCGAGCAGTTCCCCCTTGCTCAACACTCCCAGGCCCTCGCGGATGGCGGCCTGCCCGGCCTCCTTGCCGGAGCGGTCGACGGGGATCTGCCCCGCGCTGTGGAAGAAGAACGCCGTCAGCCGGCCCTTGAGGCCGGGGCCGGTGAAGTACTCGGCCTTGGCGAGGAAGGTGATACGCCGTCTGAGGACGGCCGGCATCAGAAAGTGGTCCGAGAAGGACAGATGATTCCCCGCGACGATGGCGGCGCCGGAGGACGGAACATGCTCCAGACCCTGTATTCGCGGTCGGAAGACCAGTCTTAGCAACGGACCCAAGAGCACATATTTGAGCACATAATAAAACAAAAGCACGCTCCTCGACTCCGGCGAACGGGCAGGGCCGCCGCGTTCCAGCAGGTCATCCGGCACGTCGTGAGATGTCAGTCTAGGACCGGACGGTGCGGCCCGGCACCACGTTCGACGCGTCCGGAACGAGCCATTCCCGGACGGTCGCGCCCGGCGGGTCGCGCGCCGCGGGGAGTAGGCTCCGCAGCATGCGGATCTCCGTCTCCTCCGACATGGACGAACCCGTGGCCCGTGCCCTCCTCGCCGAGCTGCGCGACCGCGGCCACGAGGTGCGTGCGCACGGGGCGCTGCGCCCCGGCGACGACCCGCAGTGGGCGGTCTGCTCCGAGGCAGCCGCCCGCGAGGTCGCCGACGGATCGGCCGACCAGGCGGTGGTGTGCTGCTGGACCGGCACGGGCGCCTCGATCGCCGCGAACAAGGTGCCCGGCGTGCGGGCCGCCCTGTGCACCGACGCCTATACGGCCGACGGCGCACGCCGCTGGAACGACGCCAACGTCCTCGCGCTCAGCCTGCGCCTGACGTCGACTCCGCTGCTCAAGGAGATCCTCGACGCCTGGTTCGCGGCATCGCCCAGCGACGACCCCGAGGACCGGCGCAATGTGGAACGGACGCGGCGGCTCGACGGCACCCGCCCGGACGACACGTCCGGCGACTGAGCGCGCGTCTCACTCCGCCGGCGCGGTCAGGGGCTGCTCCGCCCAGATGATCTTCCCGTCGGGGACGAACCGGGTACCCCACCGCTGGGCCAGCTGGGAGACCAGCAGCAGTCCGCGCCCGCCCTCGTCCATCGCGCGGGGATGCCGCAGATGGGGCGCGGTGGCGCCGCCGTCGAACACCTCGCACACCAGCGCGCGCTCACGGATCAGCCGCAGCGTGACCGGCCCCGAGGCGTGCCGGAGGGCGTTGGTGACCAGTTCGCTGACGATCAGCTCCGTGGTGAAGACCAGCTCGTCCAGCTCCCAGCGGGCCAGTTGCCGGCTGGTGGTCCTGCGGGCCTCGGCCACCACGGCCGGATCCGCCGGCAGGTCCCATACCGCGACCTGCTCCGGGGCCAGACGCCGGGTCCGGGCCATCAGCAGGGCCACGTCGTCGTTCGGGCGGGCCGGCACCAGGGTGTCGACGACGGCCCGGCAGCTCGCCTCCAGCGAGGACGGGGCCTCGGCCAGGGCCCGTCGCAGCGGCTCCCGGTCCGTTTCGTCGGGCCGGTGCCCTTCCCGGGCCAGCAGCCCGTCCGTGTGCAGGGCGAGGGTGCTGCCCTCGGCAAGCGTCAGCTCCACCGCCTCGAACGGCGGGCCGC
>KL568595.1:34557-36866 GCA_000715605.1 Streptomyces speibonae
CACACCCCCTCCACCGGGTCGTAGACGACGTACAGGCATCCGGAGCCGAGGGCCGTGCCGGGGGTCGCGCCTGGCTCTCCGTCGTCCTCGTCCCGCGCCGCCCGCGCGGCGAGGTCGTCCAGATGGGCCAGTACCTCCTCGGGCGGCAGATCGATCGCGGCCAGGGTCCGTACGGCGGTGCGCAGCCGCCCCATGGCCGCGGCGGCGTCGATGCCGTGCCCCGGGACCTCGCCCACGACCAGGGCGACACGGGCGCCCGACAGCGGGACGAGGTCGTACCAGTCGCCGCCCAGGCCGGTCAGCTCGTCCGCCGGGCGGTAGCAGGCGGCCACCTCGACGGCGTCCTGCTCCGGCAGCCGGCGCGGGAGCAGACTGCGCTGCAGGACGAGCGCCGCGTCCCGCTCCCGGGTGTAGCGGCGCGCGTTGTCCACGCAGACGGCGGCGCGCGAGACGAGGTCCTCGGCCAGATGGAGGTCATCGGTGTCGAACGGGTCCTCGCGGCGGCGACGGAAGAAGGTGGTGACACCCAGGGTGACCCCCCGGGCCCGGATCGGGACGATCATCACGCTCTGCAGCCCCAGTTCCAGGAAGGTGGGCTCCCGGTCACCCGGAGTGCCCACGGCCCAGTCCAGGGCGAGCGGGTCGAGCCGCTCCTGACGCCATGACCGGCCGGTGGTCAGACAGCGCACGGGCGGGGAGTCCGCCAGGTAGGTCACGACCGCACCGGTGTCCACGGCCGTCCGCGGCAGGTCCTCGTACCGCGAGCGGTGTCCCGCGCGGCGCAGCGGCACCCTGGCCGAGTCGCCGAGCGGTCCCGGGGCCGGTTCGGCGCCCCGCAGCACCGTCTCCAGCAGGTCCACGGTGACGAAGTCCGCGAGGCCCGGGACGGCGACGTCGGCGAGTTCCTGGGCGGTGGTCATGATGTCGAGGGTCCGGCCGATGTGCTCGCCGGCCCGGTCGAGCAGGGCGAGGCGCTGCCGGGCGCGGTGCCGTTCGGTGATGTCGACGACCGTGTAGTACACGCCCATCGGGCGGCCCTGCTCGTCGTCGAGGCGGGTGAACGACACCATGTGCGCGGTCTCGCGCAGCGGTGCCGCCCGTGCGCGGCCGACGTGCTCGTAGCCGACCACCTGTTCGCCGGTCTCCAGCACGTGTCGCATCTGCGCCTCGACGGCCGCGGCGTCCAGGCCCGGCTGCACATCGGCGAACCGCAGCCCCAGCCGCCGCTCGCCCGGTCCGCCGCCGAACTGCTCCAGCGCGGGGTTGGACCACACGAAGCGCAGCTCCGTGTCGACGATCGCCATGCCGATGGAGGTCCTGGTGACCATCTGCTCCAGCACGGACCGGCTCATGCTCCAGCCCGCGGAGCCGGCCAGCTCGGACAGCAGAATCAGCAGCGACGCACGGCCCCGGGGCTCCACGGTCGGCATGGCCCGCACCTCCACGGCGACGGGATGCCCGTCCCGGTGCACGGCCGTCATCAGTCCCACCCAGTCACCGTCGGACCGGCACCGCTCCACCAGATCCGGCACCCGTTCGGCGTCGTCGGGGTGCATCAGCTCGGCGAACTTCCGGCCCACCACGGCCTGGGCGCCGTACCCCAGCAGCCGCTCGGCGCGAGCGGTCCAGCTCGCGACCATGCCGTGCTCGTCGAGCAACAGGGGAGCGGCGTCGGCCACGTCGAACCCCTGCCGGGCCACGTTCTGCTCCTTGTGTCCGCCCACGGCCGACCTCTCTGTCGCTGAGAGTGGTCTACCACCTCTTGTCCCAATCTTCACCCTTGACGGCGGACGGGGGCTCCCTGGACGAAGAGGGAGGAGTACCCCCACGGGACGTGCCGGACCCGCCCTCGTCACGGGCCCTCCCCCGACACCCACGCGGCACACCGGCACGGGGTCCCCAACCGGGGGAGGGTACGACGGCACGGGACGGACGCCGCAGGGGCGTCCCGCCACCCGGCCGCACGCCGGCCCGCGCGGGACACGGCCGGAACACCGCGCGCGGGCGACGAGCGCCGGCGCGGCTCGCGTCAGGGGATGCGGGCGGCGCTCCGGCGGGGCTTCCGCGGACGGGGCACGGGGCGCGGGCCGGGGGTCTGCATCCCGGCCGGCGCACGCTCGCTCGGTATGGCGCGTGCGGGGGCGGGTGCCGGCGCGGTTCGCGTCCGGTGATGGGGGGCGGTGTCTTCGCCGGGGACCTGGGGGTGGGGTGTCCGCCGGGTGGTTCCGGGGCCTGGGAGGGGCGCGGCGTGGGAGCCTGCGCCGTCGGCGTCCGGTGGTGGGGGCGGTGTTTTCGCCGGGGGACTGGGG
>KL568595.1:37128-37860 GCA_000715605.1 Streptomyces speibonae
CGTCCGTGTCGGGTCGTGCGGGTGGGGGTTCCCCTCAAGGTGGTGGCCTGGGCCCGCGTCCCGGACTCCGCGCGCGGTCGGGATGCCGTGCGCGGAATCCGGGTGACGGTGCCCTGTCGCGCCGGAGCGCCTGCGGGGTGGTGTGCTGCCCGGTAGGGGCCGTGAGGTGCGGGTCAGGCCGGGGAGGTGAGGGTCTTTTCCAGGGTGTGCAGGGCGCCCTGGAGTTCCTCCGAGGTGATGGTCAGGGGCGGGGCCAGCCGGATGGTGGAGCCGTGGGTGTCCTTGACCAGGATCCCCTCCCGCATCAGACGCTCGCTGACCTCACGGCCCGTGCCGATCGCCGGGTCGACGTCCACGCCCGCCCACAGACCGCGTGAGCGGAACCCGACGACGCCCTTGCCGGTCAGCGACTCCAGGCCCGCGCGCAGCACCTCGCCCAGCTCCGCCGCCCGCCGCTGGAACTCACCGGTCTCCAGCAGCTCCACCACCGCCGTGCCGACCGCCGCGGCCAGCGGGTTGCCGCCGAACGTCGACCCGTGCTCCCCGGGGTGCAGCACCTGGAGCACCTCACGCCGGGCCACCACCGCCGACACCGGGACGATGCCGCCGCCCAGCGCCTTGCCCAGCAGGACCACGTCCGGCACGACCGACTCGTGCTCCACGGCGAGCGTACGGCCGGTGCGGCCCAGCCCCGACTGGATCTCGTCGGCGACGAACAGGCAGCCCTTGCGG
>KL568595.1:38103-38398 GCA_000715605.1 Streptomyces speibonae
GGCTCGATCAACACCGCCGCCGTCGTCTCGTCGACCGCCTCCTCCAGCGCCGCGAGATCGTTGTACGGCACCACCCGGAAGCCCGGGGTGAAGGGGCCGAAACCGGCGCGGGCCACCTCGTCCGTGGAGAAGCTCACGATCGTCGTCGTACGGCCGTGGAAGTTGTCCGCGGCCACCACGATCGTCGCCCGGTCCGCCGGGACGCCCTTGACGTCATAGGCCCACTTGCGGGCCACCTTCACACCGCTCTCGACGGCCTCGGCGCCGGTGTTCATCGGCAGCACCATGTCGAGCC
>KL568595.1:38597-40390 GCA_000715605.1 Streptomyces speibonae
GGGCAGCACCATGTCGAGCCCGGTCAGCGCCGCCAGCCGCTCGGCGAACTCCGCGAGCCGGTCGTTGTGGAACGCCCGCGAGGTGAGGGTGAGCCGGTCCAGCTGGCGGTGCGCCGCCTCGACCAGCGCGGGATGCCGGTGGCCGAAGTTGAGCGCCGAGTAGCCGGCCAGCATGTCGAGATACCGCCGGCCCTCCACGTCCTCCACCCAGGCCCCCTCCGCGCGGGAGACGACCACGGGCAGCGGGTGGTAGTTGTGCGCGAGGACGGACTCCTCCGCGCCGATGAGCTCGGCGGACGTACGCGCGGGGACGACAGAGGTCATGAGCGGATCTCCTGAGTGCAGCACTTGATGCCCCCGCCGGCCTTGCGGAACTCGGACAGATCGACGGGGACGGGAACGTAACCGCGGCCGGCGAGCCGGTCGGCGAGGGCCGTCGCCTCCGGCGAGATGAACACATGGCGCCCGTCGGAGACGGAGTTCAGACCGAACGCCATCGCGTCCTCACGGGTGGCGATCACCGCGTCCGGATACAGCCGGGCCAGCACCTCGCGGCTGCCCGGCGAGAACGCCTCCGGGTAGTAGGCGACGTTCTCGTCGTCGAGGACGAACAGCGCCGTGTCCAGGTGGTAGAAGTACGGGTCCACCAGCGTCAGCCCGATCACGGGTACACCGAAGAACTCCTGTGCCTCGCGGTGCGCCTCCGGGGTGGTGCGGAACCCGGTGCCGGCGAGGATCCAGCGCCCGGCGGGCACCAGATCGCCCTCGCCCTCGCACACCGACTCGGGGTGCTGGACGTCGAAGCCCTCGGACTTGAACCAGGCCTCGTAGGCCGCGGACTCCGCACGCCGCTCGGGCGCGGAGAAGAAGGAGCCGAACACACGGCCCTCCACGACGACCGCCGCGTTCGCGGCGAACACCATGTCGGGCAGTCCGGGCTCCGGCCTCACGGTCTCCACGGTATGTCCGTGGTCGCGGTAGGCGCCGACCAGCGTCCGCCACTGGTGCTGGGCGAGGGCGACGTCGACGGGACGGTCGGGATGCATCCAGGGATTGATCGCGTACCGGACGGCGAAGTGTCTGGGTTCGCAGACGAGGTAACGCCGTCGGCGCGCCACACGGGATTCGGGCACAGAGGGGTTCCTCCGCTTCCATGCGGTGCCTACTGGGGGTGCCTCCACGGTAGGAACGGACCCTGACGGCCGACAAGGAACAACAGCTGCGTGTTCACGCAGGATCGCTGCGTATTCGGACCGCTCAGCGCACGTCCGGTGCGTCTCCCGGCGCGGGCTGGCTCACTCCCGCCTCAGGACTGTCCGGCAGCAGATGGGACAGCACCATCACACTGATCGTCTTGCGGATGAACGGCTCCTGGCGGATCCGTTCCAGCACCTCCTCGAAGTGCTCCACGTCCCGCGCCCGCACATGCAGCAGCGCGTCCGCGCCCCCGGTGACCGTCATCGCCGCGGCGATCTCCGGATGGTTGCGCACCACCTCCGCCAGCCGGCGGGGCGGCGCCGCCCCCTCGCAGTACACCTCGACATACGCCTCCGTGCGCCAGCCCAGCGCACTCGGCCGCACCGTCGCCGTGAACCCCGTGATCACCCCCGTCTCGCGCAGCCGGTCCACCCGGCGCTTGACCGCCGTCGACGACAGCCCGATCGCCGCGCCGATCTCCGCGAAGGACGTCCTGGCGTTCGCCATGAGCGCCGTGACGATCTTCCGGTCGAGCTCGTCGAACGGCGCGGGCCTGCTGTTCATGCGGGCACTGTATCCAGCGGCGCTCCGGCGGG
>KL568595.1:40643-47904 GCA_000715605.1 Streptomyces speibonae
GAGATGTGTATAAGAGACAGTCCCGCGTCCGGCACATGTCCAGACGTGGAAATCACCCCTACACTCCACCTTCATGCTGCGTGCCCTCGCCGTCGACGACGAACGCCCCTCGCTGGAGGAACTGCTGTACCTGCTGCACGCGGACCCGCGCATCGGCAGCGCCGAGGGCGCCGGGGACGCCACCGAGGCGTTGCGCCGCATCAACCGCGCCCTGGAGTCGGGCCCCGACGGGCCCGAGGCGATCGACGTCGTCTTCCTCGACATCCAGATGCCCGGACTCGACGGCCTGGACCTCGCCCGGTTGCTCAGCGGGTTCGCCCGGCCGCCGCTGATCGTGTTCGTCACCGCCCACGAGGACTTCGCCGTCCAGGCCTTCGACCTCAAGGCCGTCGACTACGTGCTCAAACCCGTCCGCAAGGAACGGCTGGCCGAGGCCGTGCGCCGGGCCGCCGCCCAGCGCGGCAGCACCCCGCGCGAGGCCGCCCCGCGCATCCCCGTGCACGAACCCGACCCCGACCACATAGCCGTCGAGCTCGGCGGCGTCACCCGCTTCGTCGCGGTCGACGACATCACCCACGTCGAGGCCCAGGGCGACTACGCCCGGCTGCACACCGACCGGGGCAGCCACCTCGTCCGGATCCCGCTGTCCACGCTGGAGGAGCGCTGGCGCTCCCGCGGCTTCGTCCGCATCCACCGCCGCCATCTGGTCGCGCTGCGCCACATCGGCGAGCTCCGGCTCGACGCGGGTACCGTGAGTGTCCTGATCGGCTCCGAGGAACTCCAGGTCAGCAGGCGGCACGCCCGTGAACTGCGGGACCTGCTGATGCGCCGGACCACGAGCTAGACGGGGGGAGCACCACATGCCCCAGGATCCGACCGAACGCCGGGTGGTCGTCACCGGCCCGCCCCGCCGCACCCGCCGGACCTCCGGCTACTACCGTCCGCGCACCGAGATCGACGAGCAGACCACCCTCGGCCACACCTACGTCCGGTCCCTGATGCGCATCCAGCTGCGCACCGGGCTCGTCGTCTTCGCCGTCCTCGCCCTGCTCATCGGCCCGCTCCCGCTGGTCTTCGCCGCCGCCCCGGACACCCACCGGCTGGAGTGGGCGGTGCTGGGCTTCGGCCTCTACCCCCCGCTGGTGCTGCTCGCCCGCTGGTACGTACGCCGCGCGGAACGCAACGAACGCGACTTCGTGCGGCTCGTCGAGGACCGCTGAGACCGGAGCCCGCGCACCGTGAACTCCGCCTACGCCGTCACCGCCGTCGCGCTCGTCGCCCTCGCGACCGTGCTCGTCGGCGCCTTCGGCCTGCGCATATCCCGCACCACCTCCGACTTCTACGTCGCCTCGCGCACCGTCGGGCCCCGCCTCAACGCGGCCGCCATCAGCGGGGAGTACCTCTCCGCCGCGTCCTTCCTCGGCATCGCGGGGCTCGTCCTCGTCCAGGGCCCGGACATGCTCTGGTACCCGGTCGGCTACACCGCCGGCTATCTGGTGCTGCTGCTGTTCGTCGCCGCCCCGCTGCGCCGCTCCGGCGCCTACACACTGCCCGACTTCGCCGAGGCACGGCTCGCCTCCCATCTGGTGCGGCGGCTCGCCGGCGCCCTGGTCGTCGGCGTCGGCTGGCTGTACCTGCTGCCCCAGCTGCAGGGGGCCGGGCTCACCCTGACCGTGCTCACCGGCACACCCGACTGGCTCGGCGCGGTGATCGTCGCCGTCGTGGTGACCGTCATCGTCGCCGCGGGCGGCATGCGCAGCATCACCTTCGTCCAGGCCTTCCAGTACTGGCTGAAACTGACCGCCCTGCTGGTCCCCGCCCTCTTCCTCGTCCTCGCCTGGCAGAGCGACGGCGCACCCAGCCGCCCCTTCGACGAACCGGCCGCCTTCCGCGAACAGCGGGTGGTCACCATCGACGACTCCCTGCACCTGCGGCTCGAGCGGCCCCTCACCGTCACGGTGGACGGCACCGTCGACGGCCGCGCACACGACGGCGCCGAGGTCTCCCTGGCCGCGGGCACCCACCGCATCGACGGCGGCACCCGGCTCACCTTCGCCGAGGGCGCGGAGGTCCCCGCCGCCGGACGCGGCGGCGACGACGCCCTGTCGCCCTCCCGGGCCGAGTCCCGCGCGGAGCGTCCGCTGTACGCCACCTACGGGCTGATCCTCGCGACCTTCTTCGGCACCATGGGCCTGCCCCACGTGGTCGTCCGCTTCTACACCAGCCCGCACGGCGTGGCCGCCCGCCGCACCACCGTGGCCGTCCTGGGCCTGATCGGCGCCTTCTACCTCCTCCCGCCCGTCTACGGCGCCCTGGGCCGGCTCTACGCCCCCGAGCTGACCCTCACCGGCGACGCCGACGCCGCCGTCCTGCTGCTGCCCGGCCGGATGATCGGGGGAGTGGGCGGCGACCTCCTCGGCGCCCTGGTCGCCGGGGGCGCCTTCGCCGCGTTCCTGTCGACGGCCTCCGGACTCACCATGGCTGTCGCCGGGGTGCTCACCCAGGACGTGCTCCCCTCCCGCGGCGTACGCCACTTCCGCCTGGGCACCGTGCTCGCGATGGCCGTCCCGCTCGGGGCGAGCGTCCTGGTCGGCGGGCTGCCGGTGGCCGACGCCGTGGGCCTGGCCTTCGCCGTGTCGGCGTCCTCGTTCTGCCCGCTGCTCGTCCTCGGCATCTGGTGGCGCCGGCTGACCCCGCCGGGCGCGGCGGCCGGAATGCTGGTCGGCGGCGGCTCCGCGTTCCTCGCGGTCACCGCGACCATGGCCGGTTACCCGGGTGAGGGGCCCTGGCACGCCCTGCTCGCCTGGCCCGCGCTGTGGTCGGTGCCGCTGGGCTTCCTCACCATGATCCTGGTGTCCCTGGCCACCCCCGGCCGGGTCCCGCCCGGGACGGCGGCCGTACTGGCCCGCTTCCACCTTCCCGAGGAACTGCGTACGGAGGTGTCCGCATGAGCGGCTTCATCGCCGGCCTCCTCGTCGCCGTACTGCCCCTGCTGGCGGCCGGGTTCTGGATCGGCCGGCGCACCGCGCGGCCCCCCAGCCTCGCCGGACTCGGCACCCCCGTCGAGCACGCCACCTTCGAGGCCCTGCACACCGCCTCCCTGGCCACCCCGCCGCTGCGCGCGGGCCTGACCGAGGAGACCGCCGGGAAGTCCGCCCGCAAGCTGCGCTCCCTGCTGGGCACGGACGCCCTGTGCCTCACCGACCGCGAACAGGTCCTCGCCTGGGACGGCGTCGGCGCCCACCACCGCGGCGAGATCATGGAGCGGCTCACCGGCCCCCTCGACACCGGCCGGGGCGAGGCCTTCCCGCTGACCTGCGACGCCCCCGACTGCGCCGTGCGCTGGGCCGTGGTGGCCCCGCTCACCGTCGACGACCGGGTGCACGGGGCGCTCGTCGCCTGCGCGCCCCGCGAATCCGCCGTCCTGGTCCGCGCCGCCGGGGAGGTCGCCCGCTGGGTCTCCGTCCAGCTCGAACTGGCCGACCTCGACCGCTCCCGCACCCGTCTCATCGAGGCGGAGATCAAGGCGCTGCGGGCACAGATCTCCCCGCACTTCATCTTCAACTCGCTCGCCGTGATCGCCTCGTTCGTCCGCACCGATCCGGAGCGGGCCCGGGAGCTGCTGCTGGAGTTCGCCGACTTCACCCGCTACTCGTTCCGCCGGCACGGCGACTTCACCACCCTCGCCGACGAGCTGCACGCCATCGACCACTACCTGGCGCTGGTGCGGGCCCGCTTCGGCGACCGGCTGGCCGTCACCCTGCAGATCGCTCCCGAGGTGCTGCCGGTCGCGCTGCCCTTCCTCTGCCTCCAGCCGCTGGTGGAGAACGCCGTCAAGCACGGCCTGGAGGGCAAGGCCGACGCCTGCCACATCCAGATCACCGCGCAGGACGCCGGGGCGGAGGCCCTCGTCGTCATCGAGGACGACGGCGCCGGCATGGACCCCGGTCTGCTGCGCCGCATCCTCGCCCACGAGGCCAGTCCCTCCGGCGGCATCGGACTGTCCAACGTCGACGACCGGCTCCGCCAGGTCTACGGCGACGACCACGGCCTCGTCATCGAGACGGCGTCCGGCGCGGGCATGAAGATCACCATCCGGCTGCCGAAGTACCAGCCGGGCGTGCACCTGGCGGGGCGGCTCACCCCGAGGTGAGGACCGCCCCGCCCGCTCCTCAGGTGCTGCGGGTGGCGACCATCCCGAGGGTGATCAGGCCCAGGACCACCCAGCCGAACCACAGCCAGCCATTGCTGCCGAGCGCCACCGTGTAGGCCGTCACGGCGACGAGGGCGCCCACGGTGAGTACTCCCATGGTCTTCGTCGAGGTTGAACCGTTCGTGGTACCGGGCATCGCAACACCCTCCTCATGGTTCGATTCCCTCCATGGTGCCCCGTTTTTGCTCCTTACGGCGCACACGCCCCCATGGGTGACCGATTTGCCCGGTCTTCTGTGATCAGTTCCGCTGCGCGTGCAGGGAGGCCAGGTAGGCGTTGTACGCCTCGAGCTCCTTGTCGCCGTCCCGGTCGGCCGCGCGGTCCTTGCGCCTGGCCTGCCGCTGGTCGGAGGCGTACCACTGGAACAGCAGCGCGATCAGCACCAGGACGGAGGGCACCTCGCTGAACGCCCAGGCGATGCCGCCGGCCGCGTTCTGGTCGGACAGCGCGTCGACGGCGAGCGAGGCGGGCGGATTCTCGAACGTCGAGACCATCGGCGTCGAGGCCATCATCAGCGCGATACCGAAGAACGCGTGGAACGGCATGCCCGCGAACAGTTCCAGCATGCGCATCAGGTAGCCCGGCCGGTGCGGTCCCGGGTCCACGCCCATGATCGGCCAGAAGAAGACCAGTCCCACGGCGAGGAAGTGCACCATCATCGCGACGTGCCCCGCGCCGGAGGACATCAGGGAGTCGAACAGCGGGGTGAAGTACAGGCCGTACAGGCTCGCGATGAACAGCGGAATGGTGAACGCCGGGTGGGTGACGATCCGCATGTACCGGCTGTGCAGGAACATCAGCAGCAGCTCGCGCGGCCCCTTGCGGCCCCGCGCGGCCGGCGGCAGGGCGCGCAGCGCCAGGGTGACCGGGGCGCCGAGCAGGATCAGGATCGGCGACACCATGCTGATCATCATGTGCTGCACCATGTGCACACTGAACATGACCATGCCGTAGTCGTTCAGCCCGGTGCACATCATGAGTCCGACGCTCAGCACGCCGACGACGAATGCCACGGTCCGGCCCACCGGCCACTTGTCACCGCGCCGCACCAGCCGGACCACGCCCCAGCCGTACAGCGCCAGTCCCAGCAGGCAGGCGACGAGGAAGAAGGGATCCGCCGACCAGGCGAGCCCTCGCCCCAGCGTGAACGGCGGCAGATCCATGGTCATGCCGTGCCCGCTGTGATCCATCCGCCGGCTCCTGTTTCGTGGGGGTTGTACGCGTCTGTCCGCCCCACAGATTACGGCGGTCCCCGGCCGCCTCCGCGACCGGGGTCGGCTGCGGGCGCCCCGTCGGAGCGCTACCCGCGCCTCACAGCACGCACTGCGCCTCCGCGTACCGTTCCTCGGGCACCGTCTTCAGCGTCTCCACCGCCTCCGCCAGGGACACCATGACGATGTCGGTCCCCCGCAGCGCGGTCATCCGTCCGAACTCGCCCCGGTGCACCGCCTCCACGGCGTGCCAGCCGAACCGGGTGGCCAGCACGCGGTCGTACGCCGTGGGCGTCCCGCCGCGCTGCACATGGCCGAGGATCACCGGTCGCGCCTCCTTGCCGAGCCGCGACTCCAGCTCCAGCGAGAGCTGCCGGGCGATCCCGGCGAACCGCTCGTGGCCGTACACGTCCTTGCCGCCCTCGTCGAAGTCCATGGTGCCGGGCTTCGGCTTGGCCCCCTCAGCCGCGACCACGATCGCGAACCGCTTCCCGGCGGAGAACCGCTCGCCGACCTTCGCGGTCAGCTCGTCGATGTCGAAGGGCCGTTCGGGGACGACCACGGCGTGCG
Organism: Streptomyces speibonae; assembly: GCA_000715605.1. Classification (GTDB taxonomy): domain Bacteria; phylum Actinomycetota; class Actinomycetes; order Streptomycetales; family Streptomycetaceae; genus Streptomyces; species Streptomyces speibonae. Next base: position 46,638 of record KL568595.1, read on the forward strand.
CACCGGCCGCCATCCCGGAGTGCAGCGCGATCCAGCCGGTGTGACGGCCCATGACCTCGACGATCAGCACCCGCTGATGGGACTCGGCAGTGGTCTTCAGCCGGTCCAGGGCCTCGGTCGCCACCCCGACGGCGGTGTCGAAGCCGAAGGTGACGTCGGTGACGGCGATGTCGTTGTCGATGGTCTTCGGCACACCGACTATCGGCAGGCCGTTGTCGGAGAGCAGCCGGGCCGCCTTGAGCGTGCCCTCACCGCCGATGGGGATGATCGCGTCGAGGCCGAGCTCCTGGACATGCCCCTTGGCCCGCTCCACCCCGTCCCGCAGATGCTCGGGACGGACCCGGGAGGAGCCGAGGACGGTGCCGCCGCGGGCGAGGATGCCGCTCACCGCGTCGAGGTCGAGCTTGAGGTAGTCGCACTCCAGGAGGCCCTTCCACCCGTCCCGGAAGCCGATGACCTCGTCGCCGTGGTCGACGACGGCGCGGTGCACGACGGACCGGATGACGGCGTTCAGGCCGGGGCAGTCGCCGCCGGACGTGAGGACACCAATGCGCATAGCCCGAAACAACCTTCTCGATGTGGGCCGGGACCGGACCGCGCTGTCCGGCTCGATCCCCGCCACCCTAGCCGCTCCGGGGGGCCCGGCCGTACACGGCGTCCGCCTGCTGGACGACCCCGCTCACCTGTGCGGAGCAGCCGTCAGACGCGCCCGCCCCGACCCGTCCGACGGGTCGGGGCGCACGGTGTTCCGGACGCCTCAGGCGGGCTGCTGCGCCGCCGCGATGCGCTCGTTGCGCAGCGCCTCGTACCAGCGGTCGTCGGTCGGCGGCAGCGCGTTGACATCGAGCGCCAGCTTCAGCAGCAGGTCCGCGATCTGCGGGTTGCGGGCCAGCACCGGACCGTGCATGTACGTGCCGAAGACGGTGTCGTTGAACGCGCCCTCCGTGCCGTCCCCCGTGCCGTTGCCGTTGCCGAAACGCACCTGGGCGAACGGGCGGGCCGTGGGGCCCAGGTGGGTGACGCCCTGGTGGTTCTCGAACCCGGTCAGCGGGGGCAGACCGAGCTGCGGGCTGATGTCGGCCAGCACGTCGCCCACGCACCGGGCGCCCTCACCGCGCACCGAGACCACGTCGAGCAGCCCGAGACCCGGCTCGCGCTGGCCGAGGTCGTTGATGAACTCGTGGCCGAGGATCTGGTAGCCGGCGCACACCGAGAACACGATCGCGCCGTTCTCCACCGCGCGGTGCAGACCGCCGTCGCGGCGCAG
>KL568595.1:48167-51160 GCA_000715605.1 Streptomyces speibonae
GTCGCTGCGCACGTCGAGCCGTGCCACGTCCAGGCCGCGCTGCCGCGCCCGGCGCTCCACGACGAGCACGTTGCCCTGGTCGCCGTACGTGCTGAGCAGGTCCGGGTAGATCCAGACGACCCGCAGCTGGTTGTCGCTCACTTCAAGTCCCCTGAGGTGTCGTGGTCAGTTGCCGACGCGGCGGCGCAGGTCCTGGAACGCGGTGTAGTTGGCGATGACCTCGATCCGGCCCGGCGGGCACATCTGGACCGCCTGGTCGAGGTCCTCGCAGACCTGGAACTGCTGGTTGGCGACCTCCAGCCGCACCGCCAGGTCCAGCTTCCGGTCGCCGATGACGCAGATCGGGTGGCCGGTGAGCCGCGTGTAGTCCACGTCCCACAGCCAGGAGGTGTCGGTGCCGTCGGCGGAGCGGGCGTTCACCGACAGGATCACCGGGGTCGGCGGCGGGTCGATCAGGGAGAACGTCTCGAGCCAGCCCGCGGGGTTCTTGGCGAGCAGCAGACGCAGGTCACGGCCCTCGAACTGGACCACGTCGTAGCGGCCGGCCACGGCCTGCACCTGGTACATGCGCTCCAGGGCGACCTGCGGCGGCACCCCGAAGACGGCCGCCACGGCGGCGGAGCTCGCGGCGTTGGCCTTGTTGGCGCGGCCCGGCAGCTGGAGGTGGATCGGCCAGGCCGAGCCGTGCGGGTCGAGCACGTGGTCGCCGGAGAGCGCCCAGCTGGGGGTCGGCCGTCGGAAGCCGCACTCGCCGCAGAACCAGTCGTCGCCCGGGCGCTGCATCACACCGCCGCATGACGGGCAGGACCAGGCGTCGTCCATCCACATCTGGCCGGCGGCGACCCAGATCACGTTGGGGGAGGAGGAGGCGGCCCACACCACCAGCGGGTCGTCGGCGTTGGCGACGATGACGGCCTTGGAGCCGGCCAGGCCCTCGCGCCAGTTCTCCGCCAGCATCCGCGTCTCGGCGGCGCGGTCGAGCTGGTCGCGGGAGAGGTTGAGCAGGGCGATGCACTTGGGGTCGGTGTCCCGGGCCACACCGGCCAGGTACTTCTCGTCGACCTCGATGACGCCGAACTTCGCGTCCGAGCGGCCGGCCAGCGCCGAGGTGATGCCGGCCGGCATGTTGGCGCCGAGCGCGTTGGAGACGACCGGTCCCGCGGCCCGCAGCGCCTCCGCGATGAGCCGGGTGGTGGTGGTCTTGCCGTTGGTCGCGGAGACCAGGACGCAGTCCAGGTTCTGCGCGAGCCGGGCGAGGAGATCGGGTTCGAGTTTGAGTGCCACCCGGCCGCCGATCACCGAACCGCTGCCGCGCCCGGCGGCGCGGGATGCCGCTGCGACCGCCTTGCCCGCGGTCACGGCCAGCTTGGCCCGCGGCGAGAGCGGGTCCGAGTTGCCTGCCATCAGTTCTCGATCCTCCTTGCGTACGCGCCGCGTCTGTGCCTGACGGCCACGTGGTGAGCCCTCAGCCTATCGAGATCCGTTCGCGCTCCAGAACCGCGGCACCATCGTGAGACGGGCGTTGCTGGAAGGACCGTACTCTTGCGGCCATGCGACACGGCTCCATCCCCGGCGTCCACGGACGCGTGCGGCCCCTCACCCTGCTCGGCGACCCGGTGCTGCACGCGCCGTGCCGGGAGGTCACCGACTTCGGGCCGGAACTCGGCCGTCTCGTCGAGGACTTGTTCGCGACGATGTACGCGGCGCGGGGCGTGGGCCTGGCCGCCAACCAGATCGGCGAGCCGCTGCGGGTCTTCGTCTACGACTGCCCGGACGACGAGGACGTCCGGCACCGGGGCCATGTGGTGAACCCGCGGCTCGCCGGGACGGACGGGGTGGTGCTGCGCGGCCCGGAGGGCTGTCTGTCGCTCCCCGGCCTGGAGGCGGGGACGGAGCGGTACGACCACGCCGTCGTCGAGGGCGTCACGGTGACCGGGGAGCCGGTCACGATCGACGGCACCGGGTTCTTCGCCCGGTGCCTGCAACATGAATGCGACCACCTGGAGGGCGCCGTCTACGCCGACCGGCTGACGGGCTGGCGGCGCCGCAGGCTCTTGCGCCGGGCGAGCCGGGCCTCCTGGCACCGGCACGCCCGGTGACCCGAGGGGCTCAGAACCCCGGGCCGCCGACCTTGTCGCCCGCGGCCGCGAGCCGCCCCCACAGCAGATCCGCCAGGCTGCGTACCAACTCCGCCCGGGAGCAGGGCCGTTCGCCGAGCCACCAGTCCCCGGCCGCGTGCATCATGCCGACGATGCCGTGCCCCCACACCCGCGCCAGCTGGTGACTGCCCGGCCCGAGGTCCAGCCGCTCCTCGATCACCTGCGCCAGCTCCTCACCCATCCGCCGCAGCAGCGGCGCCGAGTGCTTGCCGACGTCGAAGCCCTGGTCGCCGCTCGGCGAGCCCTCCGCAGGATGCATCAGGAACCGGTACACCTGCGGGCGCGCCTCGATCGCCGACAGATAGGTGTCCAGCGTGGCCTCGACCCGCTCCCGGCGGTCCGCCGGGGCGTCCAGCGCGGCCCGCAGCGAGTCCAGCAGCGCGTCGGTGTGCCGCTTCGCCAGGGCCGCGTACAGTCCTCCCTTGTCACCGAAGTGCCGGTAGAGAATCGGCTTGGTGATGCCGGCCTCGGCGGCGATCGCGTTCATCGAGGCCCCGGGGCCGTCGCGCAGCACCACTCGGTCGGCGGCCTCGAGCAGCTCGCGCCGGCGTCGGTCGGCCGAACGCTGCTGATCGGTCCGCTGTGTGGTGTCCATGAGCTCTCCCCACCCGTGCTGATTCGGTGACGCCTGCGCAAACTAACACTGAAGGATCCGCGGTCACCGAAGGGGATACGGACGGTCCTGAGGAGTTGACTTTTCCTACCCGCCAGTAACAGACTCTGGTTACCGCAAGTAACATGCATGTGCGCCGCCTGGAGGAGTCATGGCCGAGTTCACCATGGAGCTCAACGACGAACAGAAGGAGGTCCGCGACTGGCTGCACGGCTTCGCCG
>KL568595.1:51375-56887 GCA_000715605.1 Streptomyces speibonae
CGCCTCCCTCGCGCCATCAGAGATGTGTATAAGAGACGAGCGTGAGGAGACTCCCTGGCCGGTCATCCAGGAGGCCGCCAAGGTCGGAATCTACTCCCTCGACTTCTACGCCCAGCAGTACTTCGACCCGACCGGTCTCGGCATCCCCATGGCGATGGAGGAGCTGTTCTGGGGCGACGCGGGCATCGCCCTGTCGATCGTCGGCACCGGCCTCGCCGCCGTGGGCGTCCTCGCCAACGGCACCGAGGAGCAGATCGGCACCTGGATCCCCCAGATGTACGGCGACGCCAACGACGTCAAGGTCGCCGCCTTCTGCTCCTCCGAGCCCGACGCCGGCTCCGACGTGGCCTCCATGCGCACCCGCGCGGTGTACGACGAGGCCAAGGACGAGTGGGTCATCAACGGCACCAAGACCTGGGCGACCAACGGCGGCATCGCCAACGTCCACGTGGTGGTCGCGGTCGTCGACCCGGAGCTCGGCTCCAAGGGCCACGCGTCCTTCATCATCCCGCCGGGCACCCCCGGCTGCTCCCAGGGCCAGAAGTTCAAGAAGCACGGCATCCGCGCCTCGCACACCGCCGAGGTCATCCTGGACAACGTGCGCGTGCCCGGCTCCTGCCTCCTCGGCGGCAAGGAGAAGCTCGACGAGCGCCTCGCCCGCGCCCGGGAGAAGGCCAAGCAGGGCGGCGAGCGCGTGAAGAACGCCGCCATGGCCACCTTCGAGGCGTCCCGCCCCGCCGTCGGCGCCATGGCCGTGGGCACCGCCCGCGCGGCGTACGAGGTCGCCCTGGAGTACGCCACCACCCGTGAGCAGTTCGGCCGCCCCATCATCGACAACCAGGGCGTCGCCTTCCAGCTCGCGGACATGCGCACCCAGATTGACGCCGCCCGTCTCCTGGTGTGGCGCGCCTCCTGGATGGCGGTCAACGGAAAGCCGTTCACGGCGGCCGAGGGCTCCATGTCCAAGCTGTTCGCCAGCGAGACCGCCAAGAAGGTGACCGCCCAGGCGATCCAGATCCTCGGCGGCAACGGCTACACGCGCGAGTACCCGGTCGAGCGGATGCACCGCGATGCGGCCATCTACACGATCTTCGAAGGGACGAGCGAGATCCAGCGCCTGGTGATCGCCCGCACCCTGTCGGGCATGCCGATCCGCTGAGGCGGCCCCCACATCGACCCGGCGGTGCGCGGCGCCGCCGGGTTGTCCGCGTCCCGGTTCCGGGGAACGCTCGGGTGTGACCGAGTGAGGGAGGACGCGATGACCGACACGGCCCGGGAACTGCTGGAATCGACCACCAGGGAATTCGCCCCGGCCCCGGGGTCCAACCCGCTGGTCCCGCTGATCGCCCGGGGCGAGGCGGACCGTACCGTCCTGGCCGCCCTGGCCCTGGAACAGCGCTGGGTGATCCCCGCTGACCGCCGCGCCTTCCTCCACCTGGCGGAGCGGTCCGGCCCGCACGCGGCCGCGTACTTCACCGCCCTGGCCGAGGGCGAGGCTCTGGCGGCGGAACACCTCAGGACGTTCACGGCCGCGTGCGGCGTGGACGAGGCGCGGGCGGAGGCGTACACCCCGCTGCCGGGCTGCCAGTCGTACCCCGCGTACGTCGCCTGGCTGGCCCTGAACGCTGAACCGCCGGACGTGGTGCTGGCCCTGACGGCGAACTTCTCGGCCTGGGGCGGCTACTGCGCCACGATCGCCGAGGCGCTGCGCGCGCACTACGGCTTCACGGAAGAAGCCCGCGCCTTCTTCACCTTCTTCGCCGAACCGGCCCCTGACCTGGAGCATGAGGCCACCGAGGCGGTCCGGACAGCACTGCAGGAGGGACGCTTGAACAAGCACCGGGCACGCCTGTACGCCCGCTTGCTCCAGACTTACGAAGCTGCATTCTGGACGGCGCTGGGGGAACCCACCCAGGGGCGCGGGGAACTGCGCGACAAGCCCCCCACTGCCCGCACCCGGCACTGAACCCGCGGAGCTACGGCGCACCCCCACTGCTGTGGGCGATACACGCGACGTCGATCCGATCGGCAAGCTTGGCGAGCTCGATCGTCAGCGCAGCGACCGTGTCCTCGTCGAGTCCGTCCTCCCCCGCCTCGACAAGCCGGACCCACCGCCCGCCCACCGTACGCAGCAGCCTGCTGACGTCGGCGGCGGCGACCTGGAGAGTGCCGCGGTCGTCGACGATCAGCGGAAGAGTCACTTCGCGGTTCACAGTCGGGATCGTAACCGCGCGGCCTTCACGCGCCCTGCCAAACCGTGGTGATGTTGCAGAACTCGCGGATTCCGTGCCCGGACAGCTCACGTCCGTACCCCGACCGCTTGATCCCGCCGAAGGGGAAGGCGGGATGGGACGCCGTCATCCCGTTCACGAACACGCTGCCCGCCTCCAGGTCCCGGACGAACCGGTCCACCTCGGCCTCGTCGCGCGTCCAGACGTTGGAACTCAGCCCGAAGGACGTGTCATTGGCGATGAGGACCGCCTCGTCGACGTCCGCCGCGCGGTACAGCGTGGCGACCGGTCCGAAGGCCTCCTCCCGGTGGATGCGCATCTCCCTGCCGATGCCGGCCAGCACGGTCGGCGGATAGAACCAGCCGGGCCCCTCGGGGCGCTCGCCGCCGCACAGCACGGTGGCACCGGCCCGTACGGCGTCGTCGACGAGCTCCTCCAGGTCGTCGCGGCCCCGTTCGCTGGAGAGCGGACCGACGTCGGTGTCCTCGTCCATGGGGTCGCCCACCTTCAGTGCCTTCATGCCGGCCGTGAAGCGCTCGGCGAAGGCGTCGTAGACGTCCGTGTGCACGATGAACCGCTTCGCGGCGATGCAGGACTGCCCCGTGTTCTGCGTCCGCGCGGTCACCGCCACCTCGGCGGCCCGGTCCAGGTCGGCGGAGGGCATGACCACGTACGGGTCGCTGCCGCCCAGCTCCAGCACCGTCTTCTTGATCATTTCCCCGGCGGTGGAGGCGACCGCGCGGCCCGCGGGCTCGCTCCCGGTCAGGGTGGCCGCCTTCACCCGCTCGTCGCGCAGGATGTCGTCGACCGCGGCGGAGCCGATGAGCAGCGTCTGGAAGCAGCCCTCGGTGAAGCCCGCGCGGTGGAACAGGTCCTCCAGGTACAGAGCGGTCTGCGGCACGTTCGAGGCGTGCTTGAGCAGGCCCACGTTGCCCGCCATCAGCGCGGGCGCGGCGAACCGCACCACCTGCCACAGCGGGAAGTTCCACGGCATCACGGCGAGCACCGGGCCCAGCGGCCGGTAGCGCACCACGACCCGGGAGGCGCCGGAGTCCTTCACATCGGCGGCGTCGGGTTCCTCGTCGGCGAGCAGCTCCGCCGCGTGATCGGCGTACCAGTGCATCGCCTTGGCGCACTTCGCGGCCTCCGCGCGGGCCTGCGCGACCGGCTTGCCCATCTCCGTGGTGATCATCCGCCCGACGGTCTCCCGGTCCTCGTCGAGGATCTCGGCGGCCCGGTGCATCAGACGGGCACGCTCCTCGAAGGTGGTCGTCCGGTACGTACGGAACGTGGCCTCCGCGAGCTGGATCCGGTGCCCGACCTCCTCCTCGTCCATGGGGTGGTACGTCTTGACGGTCTCGCCGGTCGCCGGATTCACCGTGGCGATGTGCATCGCTGACCTCCCTGGGGACGGGCTGTGTCTTTGACCTTCCCGCGCGGCGGTGGGCGGCGCAACGCGGGAGCCTCCTCAGGGCGAGTGCTCCGCCAGGCGGTCGAGAAACGCGGTCTGCGCGGAGACGATCACCTCGCGGGCCCGGTCCAGGGGGAACCAGGCGACCCGGTCCAGCTCCGGGAACTCCTGGATCCGCCCCGACCTCGGCGGCCACTCCAGCTCGAACGTGCTGGGGACCACCGTCGCCGGGTCCAGGTCGGCCTCGACCGCCCAGGCCGTCACGGTCTTCCCGCCGGCCTGCCGCACCTCGCCGAGCGGTACGGCCTCTCCCTCCGGCGGCGGGAGCCCCAGCTCCTCCTGGAACTCGCGGCGCGCCGCCTCCCAGGCCGGCTCCCCGGGGTCGTACTCGCCCTTCGGCACGGTCCACGCCCCGGCGTCCCGCTTGCGGAAGAACGGGCCGCCCATATGACCGAGCAATACCTCAAGGCCCTGAGGGGTGTGCCGGTACAACAGCAGGCCGGCGCTCCGGGAGCCCTTCACGGCCGTACCCCCGGGTGCGCGGCGAGCAGGGCCTCCACCGTGTCCGCCTCCTCGGGGCGCTTGTCCTCGCGGTAGCGGACCACGCGGGCGAAGCGGAGCGTGACCCCGGCCGGGTACCGCGTGGAGCGCTGGAGGCCGTCGTAGGCGATCTCCACGACGAGTTCGGGGCGCACCGTCACGACGTATCCGCTCTCGTCGACGGCCAGCTCCCGCAGCCGCTCGGTCTGCCACTGAAGCATCGCGTCGGTCATGCCCTTGAAGGTCTTGCCGAGCATGACGAAGCCGCCGTCGGCGCTCCGCGCGCCCAGATGCAGGTTGGACAGCTTGCCGGTGCGCCGGCCGTGGCCCCACTCGGCGGCCAGCACCACCAGGTCGAGCGTGTGCACCGGCTTGACCTTCAGCCAGGACGCGCCGCGCCGGCCCGCGCTGTAGGCGGCGTCCAGGCTCTTGGCGACGATGCCCTCGTGGCCGCGCTCGAGAGTCTCGGCCAGGAACCGCTCCGCCGCGTCCAGGTCACCGGGGCCGGAGACCACGGTGCGCCGCACCCGCATGGGTTCCGGGACCAGCCGGGCCAGTTCCGCGTGCCGCTCGGCGAGCGGCAGGTCCAGCAGGTCGCGGCCGTCGACGGACAGCGCGTCGAAGAAGACGGGGGAGACCGGTACCTCCCGGGCGGCGGTGGTCACGTCCACCCGGGAGCCGACCCGTCCGGCCGTCTCCTGGAACGAGCGCGGGCGGCCGTCGTCGCCGAAGGAAATGACCTCCCCGTCCAGGATGAACCGCTCGCCGGGCAGATCCCGGGCCGCCGCCGTCACTTCCGGCAGCCGGCCGGTGATGTCGTCGAGCGTGCGGGTGTGCACGCGCACGGTGTCGCCGTCGCGGTGCACCTGGACGCGGATGCCGTCGAGTTTCTCCTCGACCGCGCAGGCCCCCAGCTTCCCGACCGCCTCGGCGACCGAGGAGGCGCTGTGCGCCAGCATCGGCAGCACCGGCCGCCCGACGGTGAGCCGGAACCGCTCCAGCGCCCCGGGGCCGTCCGCGAGCAGCGCCTTAGCCACCGCCTGGAGCGAGCCGGCCAGCATCACCGCCCGCCGCACCTCGGCCGGCGCGGCCCCCGTCGCCTGCGCCAGCCCTTCCACGGCGACCGCGTCCAGCGCCCCCTGGCGGACCTCGCCGGTGAGCAGCCCGAACAGGAACCGCTGTTCGGCCTCGGAGGCCGCGCCGAGCAGCTCGCCCACCAGCCGGGCCCGCTCGGCCTGCGAGCCCGGCCCCGACACCTTGCCCAGCGTGGTGAGCAGGGCGTCGACCTCGCGCACGGTCAGGGACGGCTCGGCGGCGGGCGGGACCGGAC
>KL568595.1:57130-57442 GCA_000715605.1 Streptomyces speibonae
CTCAGCACCTTCCAGCCGACGCCGATGCGCCCCTGCGGCAGCCGGCCCGCCAGATACGGGATGACGACCGGCACGTCGTCCGGCTCCGCCTCCCGGAACAGCTCGGCGAGCAGAGCGATCTTCCGGGACCGCGCCGAGGTGGCGGCGACCTCCTGGGACACACGGGCCAGCCGGGACAGCAGCATGCAGCCATGGTGCTACGGAGGCGGGCGCCGCACACCCCGGCCCGCGGTGCCTATCCGTCCACCGCGGCGTCCAGGCGGCTCATCAGCAGGTCCCCGACGATCGCGGCCGCCGCGCGGTAGCCGCCGC
>KL568595.1:57712-57866 GCA_000715605.1 Streptomyces speibonae
CCGCCGCTCGCCGCGTGCACGACCTGCTCGGCGAAGCCGATCGCGTTGCCCGCGGCCCAGACGCCGGGCACCGTGGTCAGGCCGGTCGGGTCGACCACCGGGTAGGCGCCGAACGGCGTCTCGTTCATCTCGGCGCCCAGCCGCTCCAGCAGGC
>KL568595.1:58104-59870 GCA_000715605.1 Streptomyces speibonae
CGGCAGCGGGCGCGGGCCGACGAAGAGCACCGAGCGCGCGTGCACCGTGCCGTCGGCCAGCCGCACCCCGGCGAGCCGTCCGTCCTCGACCACCAGCTCCGCGACCTCTCCGGGCACCACGTCGACCCCGGCGGCGGCCAGCCGGCGCAGGTCCTGGTCGGTCAGCTCCTCCTCGGCGACCCGGTGCAGGAAGAAGGTGACGTTCTTCGACCACTGGGACACCATCAGCGCCTGGTGCACGCTCAGCGCGCTCGACGCGAGCACGCCGAAGGGTTCGTCGCGCACCTCCCAGCCGTGGCAGAACGGGCAGTGCAGCACGTCCTTGCCGAAGCGCTCGGCGACCCCGGGGACGTCCGGCAGCTCGTCCTTCAGCCCGGTGGCGACGATCAGCCGCCGGGCGCGCACGGTTCCTCCCGACTCCAGGGCGACGGTGAAGCCGGCAGCGGCGTCCTCGCCCCGGGTGACGTCCGTGACCCGGTCCCGGACCAGACCGACGCCGTAGTGTGCGATCTCCTCCCGGCCCAGCGCCAGGAACTCGGCCGGCGACATGCCGTCCCGGGACAGATAGCCCTGCATGTGCGCCGAGGGCGCGTTGCGCGGCTCGCCCGCGTCGACGACCAGGGCGCTCTGCCGGGCCCGGCCCAGTACCAGCGCGGCGGACAGTCCCGCCGCCCCGCCGCCGACGACGACCACGTCGTGGATCTCCTTGCGGTCCGTCTCGTTCATCGTGACCACCTCCTGATACGACGGTCGCCGAGGCGGTGCCGCATTGACAAACAAACTTGCCGAACCTGCAATAGCGGTATGACGACCGACGACGTACTCGCGGATGTGGGCCCCCGGCTGCGGCGGATCAGGAAGGAGCGCGAGGTGACGCTCGCGGCGCTGTCCGAGGCGACCGGCATATCCGTCAGCACCCTCTCGCGACTGGAGTCCGGGCTGCGCAAACCCAGTCTGGAACTGCTGCTGCCGATCGCGCAGGCCCACAAGGTGCCGCTGGACGAACTGGTGGGAGCCCCGCCGGTCGGCGATCCGCGCATCCGCGCGTCCCGGCCCATCCAGCGCTGGGGCCGCACCCACTGGCCGCTCACCCGCCAGCCCGGCGGTCTCCAGGCGTACAAGGTGCTCGAACCGCAGCGGAAGCTCGAACCCGAGCCGCGCACCCACGAGGGCTACGAGTGGCTGTATGTGCTCTCCGGCAAACTGCGGCTGGTGCTCGGCGAGCACGACGTGGTGCTGGTGGCGGGGGAGGCGGCCGAGTTCGACACGCGCGTGCCGCACTGGTTCGGGTCGACGGGCGAAGGACCTGTGGAGTTCCTCAGCCTGTTCGGCGCCCAGGGGGAGCGGATGCACGTACGGGCCCGTCCGCGCCGGGGCTGAGGGCGGCGGCTGGCGGATGTGAGGGACGAGACGGTTCCCCGATGGGCAAGCGACCGCTTAGTATGCGGTGGACCCGGTCCGGCGAACACGACGTTCACACCCCCGTGGAGGCCCCGCATGCAGGCATGGCACGTGCACGAGCTCGGCGAGCCGGGCGAGGTGATGCGCCTCGCGGAGGCGGAACGGCCGGCGCCCGGCGAGGGGCAGGTCCTGCTGAAGGTGCGCGCCGCGAACATCAACTTCCCCGACGCCCTGATGTGCCGGGGCCAGTACCAGGTCCGGCCGCCCCTGCCCTTCACCCCGGGCGTGGAGATCTGCGGCGAGACCGAGGACGGGCGCCGGGTGATCTCTTATACACATCTCTGAGCGGGCTGGCAAGGCAGACC
>KL568595.1:60062-62782 GCA_000715605.1 Streptomyces speibonae
TGTGTATAAGAGACAGGCCCTGCTGCCCGCCCCGGACGCGCTGGACGACGCCGAGGCCGCGGCCCTGCACATCGGCTACCAGACGGGCTGGTTCGCCCTGCACCGGCGGGCCGGTCTCCAGGCCGGCGAGACCCTGCTCGTGCACGCCGCCGCGGGCGGCGTCGGCAGCGCTGCGGTGCAGCTCGGCAAGGCGGCCGGCGCCACCGTCATCGGTGTGGCCGGCGGCGCCGCGAAGACGGCCGTCGCCCGCGAAATGGGCTGCGACCTGGTGATCGACCGGCGCGAACAGGACGTGATCGCCGCGGTCAAGGAGGCCACCGGGGGACGCGGCGCGGACGTGATCTTCGACCCGGTCGGCGGCGAGGCCTACGCCCAGTCCGCCAAGGCCGTCGCCTTCGAGGGCCGGATCGTCGTCGTCGGCTTCGCGAGCGGGACCGTCCCCAGCCCCGCCCTGAACCACGCCCTGATCAAGAACTACGCGATCCTCGGCCTGCACTGGGGCCTGTACAACACCAGGAACCCCGAGCTGGTCCGGCACTGCCACGAGCAGCTCACCGCACTCGCCGCCAAGGGCGCGATCAAGCCGCTGGTCAGCGAGCGCGTCCCGCTCACCGGTGCCGCCGACGCCGTGCAGCGGGTCGCCGACGGGGTCACCACCGGGCGCGTCGCCGTACTGCCCGCGCCGGAGAACGGAGCCGCCGCATGACCGACGTCACCGGACTGCGCCGCCGCACCCAGGAGCTGCTGGCCGGCCGGCCGCCCGCGGACACCGATCGCCTCGAGTTCCTCCGTGCCCGCTTCGACGCCGGCCTCGCCTGGGTGCACTTCCCCGAAGGGCTCGGCGGACTCGGCCTGCCGCGCTCCCTCCAGCCCGTCGTCGACGCCGAACTGGCGGCCGCCGGCGCCCCCGACAACGACCCGCGCCGCATCGGCATCGGCCTGGGCATGGCCGCGCCGACCATCCTCCAGTACGGCACCGAGGAGCAGAAGGCGCGCTTCCTGAGGCCCCTGTGGACCGGCGAGGAGGTGTGGTGCCAGCTCTTCAGCGAGCCCGGCGCCGGATCCGACCTGGCCGCGCTCGGCACCCGCGCCGTCCGTGACGGCGACGACTGGGTGGTCGACGGGCAGAAGGTGTGGACGTCCAGCGCCCATCTGGCCCGCTGGGCCATCCTCATCGCCCGCACCGACCCGGACGTGCCCAAGCACCGCGGCATCACCTACTTCGTCTGCGACATGACCGACCCCGGTGTCGAGGTGCGGCCACTGCGCCAGATCACCGGCGAGGCCGAGTTCAACGAGGTGTTCCTCACCGGCGTGCGCATCCCCGACGCCCACCGCCTGGGCGGGATCGGTGACGGCTGGCGGGTCGCGCAGACCACCCTCAACAACGAACGCGTGGCCATCGGCGGCATGCGGCTGCCCCGCGAGGGCGGCATGATCGGCCCGGTCTCCAGGACCTGGCGCGAACGCCCCGAGCTGCGCACCCACGACCTGCACCAGCGGCTGCTGAAACTCTGGGTCGACGCCGAGGTCACCCGGCTCACCGGCGAACGCCTGCGCCAACAGCTCGTCGCCGGGCAGCCCGGCCCCGAGGGCGCCGGCATGAAACTCTCCTTCGCCCGCCTCAACCAGGAGATCAGCGGCCTGGAGGTGGAACTGCGCGGCGAGGAGGGCCTGCTGTACGACGACTGGACCATGCGCCGCCCCGAACTGGTCGACTTCACCGGGCGCGACGCCGGCTACCGCTACCTGCGCGCCAAGGGCAACAGCATCGAGGGCGGGACCAGCGAGGTCCTGCTGAACATCGTCGCCGAGCGCGTGCTGGGCCTCCCGGCCGAGCCGCGCACCGACAAGGACGTCGCCTGGAAGGACCTGGCCCGATGAGCACACCGCCGGACCTGCTGTACTCGGAGGAGGAAGAGGCGCTGCGCGCCGCCGTCCGGGACCTGCTCACCGACCACTGCGACGCGGCGGGTGTGATCGCCCGCTGCGAGTCGGACGCCCCGCACGATCTGTCCCTGTGGAAGATGCTCGCCGACGGCATGGGCCTCGCCGGCCTGCTGGTTCCCGAGGACCGGGGCGGCCAGGGCGCCACCCACCGTGAAGCCGCGGTGGTGCTGGAGGAACTGGGGCGCGCGGTCGCCCCGGTGCCGTTCCTGACCAGCGCCGTGGTGGCCACCGAGGCGCTGCTGGCCTGCGCGCCCCGGGACGAACTGCTCCCCGCACTGGCGGCGGGCCGCCGGATCGGTGTCCTCGCCGTGGGCCTGCACGTGGGCCCGGGCGCGGCGTTCACGGCCGTACGGCTGGACAACGGCGCCCTGCACGGGGAGCTGACCGGTATCGCGGACGCCGCGGTCGCCGACGTCCTGCTCGTGCCGGCCGACGGGGGGCTGTACGCGGTGGAGACCGGTTCCGACACCGTCACCGTCACCCCGCAGACGTCCCTGGACCTCACCCGGCCCCTCGCCCGGATCGCCCTCCACGGCGCCCCCGGACGCCGCCTCGGCGACGCGGAATCCGCCGTACGCCGTGCCCTGCGGGCCGGGGCCGGACTGCTCGCCTCGGAACAACTCGGCCTCGCCGACCGGTCGCTGACCGAGACCGTCCGCCATCTGAAGGACCGCAAGCAGTTCAACCGGCCCGTCGGCGGATTCCAGGCCCTCAAGCACCGGCTCGCCCAGCTGTGGCTCGATGTGGCCGGCCTCCGCGCGGCTGCGCGG
>KL568595.1:62940-64501 GCA_000715605.1 Streptomyces speibonae
GGCCACCGGTGCGGACACCGACGTGGCCATCGCCGTCGCCCAGGCCTGCGCCGCGCCCGTCGCGGTCCGCGCCGCCGAGGAGGCACTCCAACTGCACGGCGGTATCGGCATGACGTGGGAACACCCGACGCACCTTTACCTCAAGCGCGCCAAGGCCGACTCGATCGCCCTCGGCACGGCGGGCGCCCACCGCGAGACGCTCGCCGAACTGGTCGACCTGCGCGCACCCTGATCACCTCCGCTCGCGACACAAGCCCGTCCCCTCCCCGGTGGGGGCGGGCTTCTTCGCGTGCCCTCTTCGCGTGCCCCGAAGTGAACACACGGCGGCGGATCGGCCAACTCCCCGCACGGCACTGCTTTTTGCCGGTGCCCCGACCCCATACTCACTGAGGTCACCTACGGCACTTCCAGGGAGGCAGAGCATGGCCCTCACCACCCGCCGCAGAGCCCTCAGCACCCTCGGCGCCGCCCTCGCCGGCTCGGTCGCACTGCCCGCGACCCAGGCGCTGGCCGGCGAACACCCGCACCGTCCCCGCCCGTTGTGGCGCGCCCACGCCCACAACGACTACGAGCACCCCCGTCCCCTCCTCGACGCCCTGGATCACCGCTTCGGCAGCGTCGAGGTGGACATCCACCTCGTCGACGGCCAACTCCTGGTCGCCCACGACCCCGAGGACCTCGACCCCGCCCGCACCCTCGAATCCCTGTACCTCGACCCGCTCGCGGCCCGGGTCCGCGCGAACCGCGGCTCGGTGTACCGAGGCCACCGCCGGGCGCTGCAGTTACTGGTCGACATCAAGACCGAGGGCGCCTCCACCTATCGGGAACTCGACCGCCGTCTGCGCCGCTACCGGCACCTGTTCACCACCTACGCGCACGGCAGGGTGGTCCCCGGAGCGGTCACCGCCGTCGTCTCCGGCGACCGCGCGGCCCGCGCGCCCATGGAGGCCCAACGGGTGCGCCGTGCCTTCTACGACGGCCGGCTCACCGACCTCGGCAGCCCCGCGCGGTCCTCGTTCGTCCCCCTGATCAGCGACAACTGGACGCTCAACTTCACCTGGCAGGGCGTCGGACCCTTCCCCGCCGCCGAACGCCGCAAACTGCGCGGCATCGTACGCACCGCGCACGCGCGCGGGCAGCGCGTGCGGTTCTGGGCCACCCCGGATCTGCCGGGCCCGGCCCGCGACGCGCTGTGGGGCGAACTGGTCGCTGCGGACGTCGACCACCTCAACACCGACGACCTCGCCGGACTCGAATCCTTCCTCGACGCCCGCCGGAGGACGTGACACCACACGTTCGGAGGACAGCTCAGCAGCCCGGACGAACCCTCCGCTACGCCACACTTGCGGCCGAACGCCGCGAATCGGATGTGGCGGAGGAGGTTGACGATGGCTGTTTCCATCTCTGTGGTGCTGCTGCTCTCGGTGCTGGCGGTGATCTTCCTGCGCAACAGCGGACTGAAGGTCTCCCACGCGCTGGTCTGTCTGCTGCTCGGCTTCTACCTGGCCAGCACCAGCATCGCGCCCACGATCCACAGCGGCTGTCTCTTATACACATCTCT
>KL568595.1:64732-65101 GCA_000715605.1 Streptomyces speibonae
CGCCGGCTCAGCGGCCCGCCGCCGCGTCGCACGGCAGCACGGTGACGCGGCGGTAGGCGCAGCGCGCGGGCGCCGGCCCCGGGGTGCCTCGAGAGCGATGCTCAGTGTGAGGGCGACGAGGGTGTGCCGGGGCGGCGGGGGCGTGTCCGGCCAACGGGGTGTGCCGGGCAGACGGGATGCGTCGCTCCGGCGGACGCGCGTCGGCCCGGCGAGGGCACGCCGGGCCGATGAGGTCCGCCCGACCCGTCGCGGCGCGTCCGGTCGGTGCCTGCGTCGCACTGGCGGGGGTGTGCTGGGCTGGCGAGGGTGTGTTGGGCTGGTGGGGGCGTGTTGGGCCGATGAGGGCGGCCCGGGTCGGGGGGTGTCTGA
>KL568596.1:0-1889 GCA_000715605.1 Streptomyces speibonae
CGAACAGCGGCTGCCGCCCGCCCTGCACGGCCGCCCCGCCTTCGTGTACGAACTGCGCCGGGGTTCGGTGGTGTTCGCCGGTGAGGCGGGCGAACTCGCCCGGTCGCGTGCCCCGTAGCGAGGGGCGGATCAGATGTGGAGCCGCTGCCCGGGGAGGATCATGTCCGGATCGTCGCCGATGACGGACCTGTTGGCCTCATGGAGCCGCTGCCAGGTGGTACCGTGCCGCGCGGCGATCCCGCTCAGCGTGTCCCCCGCGCGGACGGTGTAGTCACCGCGGGACGTGCCCCGGTCCGTGTGCCCGTCCGCCCGGCCGGCCGCGGTGTCCGGCGTGGCGGACGCCGCCGGTTTCGAGGACCGCTGCCGCGCGGGGGCCCGCTCCGTGGTCGCCGGGGCCGCGCCGTACGCGCCCGCGCGGACCGAGCAGGTCGGCCAGGCTCCCCAGCCCTGCGCGCGCTGCACCTTGGCGGCGACCGCGATCTGCTGGGACCTGGTGGCCCGGTCGGCGGTCGGCGCGTAGGCCGTGCCGCCGTAGTCGCGCCAGGTGGAGGCGGCGAACTGCAGTCCGCCGTAGTAGCCGTTGCCGGTGTTGATGTGCCAGTCGCCGCCGCTCTCGCACTGGGCGATGCGGTCCCACACTCCGTTGTCCGCCGCCGTGGAGCTGCCGGTCGCGGCCAGCAGCCCCAGCGGCGCGAGCAGTGCCGCTCCGGCCAGGACGGTCGCCGTACGGGCCGTGCGGAGGTGGTTGCGGGTGTTATCGGCACATTCGGACATGAGGGTCCTTCCTCACGGACTCGGGGGCCCCGGGCGCGACGCGGTTCGCCGCGCCGTGGGGCGCGTGACCCGCGTTCGCCCCGTCCGCCTGCGGGGTCGTGCGGTGGTGCGGTTCGTACGATGGTGCGGTTCGTGCGGTCGGCGGACGTACCCGAGCGGTGCTCGCTGCACACGGCGGAGGAATCTAAGGAGCCCGCACGGCCGGGATCAACCAATGCCCCGTCGTGCCAGGCCAGTTGGCCCTTACCCCGGGTATCGGCGATTTCCGGCCACCCACTTCATCTCTTGATTTCCGGATTTGTCGACCAGCGCGCCGCTCCGCCTGTGAGTCACCTCACTCGTTCAACGCCCTTGCGTCCACACGCAGTTGACGATGAGTGCAGGATTCCGCACCGGACGTGACCCTGTGCGCCGGATGGTTCGATTCCGTTCGCCCTGGGGCGTGACTCCCGCCACAGATCGCCCGTTGTCTTCTTCATGAGCCGGGGAGCCACCCGGACCACGGGCCGGGAGCCACCCGGTCTCGCCACGCACCGCATCCCGAGGGAGCCACCCGTGCCGCGCATGCTCGACGTCAGCGACGAGGTACGCGCCGAGATCGGCGACGAAGAAGCAGCCCGCCTGCTCGCCGGAGAGTCCGCCCCGGGCAGTTACGACTGCACCTCCTGCCGCACCCCGGGCGACCCGGAGCAGGAGCGCACCAGCACCGTTCTGTTCATCGGGGACGAGACCGCCGTGCTCGCCTTCGCCCACTCCACCTGTCTGCCCTCGCAGGTCGTGCAGGTCACCGAGGAGCAGCTCCAGGGTGCCGTGCGGGCCATCGGCGGCACCGCCCAGCCGGAGCCCGCGAAGGTCGCCCCGGAGCAGGCCGTGCTCGGGGTGACCAGCGGACTGGTCCTGATCGCCGACGAGCTGCACCCGGCGCTCGTCGTCGAGCCGACCGCGCCGGTCGCGCGGCCCGGTTCGCTCGGCGCCGGTGACGACTTCCTGCCGCTGCTCATCGAACAGGGCTTCATGCCCCTGACCGAGCTGGCGGCTGTGCCTCCGGCGCTGCACGGCTGGTCGGTGCTGCTCGCCGCGGGCCAGCTGCACGCCGTGCTCCAGCCGAATCCGAG
>KL568596.1:2099-2749 GCA_000715605.1 Streptomyces speibonae
GGCCTGGTGGCAGGCCCACCAGCCGCTCCAGGTCACCGACGGCTGGTGGACGGCGGCCAACAAGCTCCAGCAGGTGCTGATGTTCGCCGCCCCGGTCGGCTCGATCGGCCGTCAGCCGCGCGAGGACCTGCTGCGCGACGCGCTGGACAAGGCGGCGGCGAACGGCAAGCTGGTCGCCGCCGCGCTGCCGCTCGCCGGCATCTGACCGGCCCGCCGGGGCGCGGCCTCAGCGGCCGGGGCACGACCCCCGCTCAACCGGCGAAAGCCCCGAAAGGGCCGCATCCGTTGGTGAGCGGGGTCGTTTGGACATACGTGCACGCATATGACGTTCCCCGCCGCCAGTCCCTCGCCTCGGTCTCCGCCCCCGTGCGTCCGGCGCAGGACTCCCGGAGCGGCCTCTCGGCCACGCCGATCTACGACGCCCTCTACACCGAGTACGTCAAGTCCTTCCGTTCGCTGCCGGGCGACCGCAGCGGCGAGGAGGAACTGGGCTTCACCGCCTTCGGGAACATCCCGCACAGTACGGGCTCCTACGGCGGCCACAGCCCCGGATCGTTCGGCGCCTCCCTGGCGAGCGGCGCGTACGGCTCCTACGGCGCGGAGGCGGGCGAGGCCCGGCACGGCGACACCCGGCACGGCGAGGCCCGGCC
>KL568596.1:2961-6342 GCA_000715605.1 Streptomyces speibonae
GCCGCAGTGGCAGCGGGTCGGCACGGTGGGCCGGACCGCCCCGGGGATGCACCACGTGCCGGCCGGACTGCCCCCGGCCCCGCGCAGAGGCGCCTGACCGGGCACGACGGAGGGGCGGTCCCACCCGGGACCGCCCCTCCGTCGTGTCCGTCCTGTCCGTGGTGCGTTACTTCTTCCTGCCGCGCTTCTCCCGCACCCGCACGGAGATGTGGATCGGCGTCCCCTCGAAGCCGAACTCCTCGCGCAGGCGGCGCTCGATGAAGCGCCGGTAGCCCGCCTCGATGAAGCCGGAGGCGAACAGGACGAACCGCGGCGGCTTGGTGCCGGCCTGGGTGCCGAACAGGATCCTGGGCTGCTTCCCGCCCCGCACGGGGTGCGGGTGGGCGGCGACCAGCTCACCGAGGAAGGCGTTGAGCCTGCCCGTCGGGACCCGGGTCTCCCAGCCCGCCAGGGCCGTCTCGATGGCCGGGACGAGCTTCTCCATGTGCCGGCCGGTGCGCGCCGAGACGTTCACCCGCGGCGCCCAGGCGACCTGCCCGAGCTCGGTCTCGATCTCCCGCTCCAGGTAGTAGCGGCGCTCCTCGTCGAGGGTGTCCCACTTGTTGTACGCGAGGACGAGCGCGCGGCCCGCCTCGACGGCCATGGTGACGATGCGCTGGTCCTGCACGGAGATGGACTCCGAGCCGTCGATGAGGACGACGGCCACCTCGGCCTTCTCGACGGCGGCGGCGGTGCGCAGCGAGGCGTAGTAGTCGGCGCCCTGCTGGAGGTGGACGCGCTTGCGGATGCCCGCCGTGTCGACGAACTTCCAGGTCTTCCCGCCCAGTTCGATGATCTCGTCGACCGGGTCGCGGGTGGTGCCGGCGAGTTCGTTGACGACGACCCGCTCCTCCCCCGCGACCTTGTTCAGCAGCGAGGACTTGCCGACGTTGGGCCGGCCGATCAGGGCGACGCGGCGGGGGCCGCCGACCGCGGTGCCGAAGGTCTGCGCCGGCGCCTCCGGGAGGGCCTCCAGGACGCGGTCCAGCATGTCGCCGGTGCCGCGGCCGTGCAGGGCGGAGACCGGGTGCGGCTCGCCGAGGCCCAGCGACCACAGGTAGGCCGCGTCGGCCTCGCCGCTCGGGCCGTCCACCTTGTTGGCGCAGAGCACGACCGGCTTGCCGGCCTTGCGCAGCAGCCGCACGACGGCCTCGTCGGTGTCGGTGGCGCCGACCTTGGCGTCCACGACGAAGACGACCGCGTCGGCGGCCTCGATGGCGTACTCCGCCTGGGCGGCCACGGAGGCGTCGATGCCGAGGACGTCCTGCTCCCAGCCGCCGGTGTCGACGACCTTGAAGCGGCGGCCCGCCCACTCGGCCTCGTAGGTGACGCGGTCGCGGGTGACGCCGGGCTTGTCCTCGACGACGGCCTCGCGGCGGCCGATGATGCGGTTCACCAGGGTCGACTTGCCGACATTGGGCCGGCCGACGACGGCGAGCACCGGCAGCGGGCCGTGGCCCGCGGCCTCGATGGCGCCCTCGACGTCCTCGAGGTCGAAGCCCTCCTCCGCGGCGAGCTCCATGAACTCCGCGAACTCGGCATCGCCCAGCGCCCCGTGGTCGTGCTCGTGCGCACCCTCGTACGCGTCCGAGCCGTCGGGCTGGATGTGGTCGTTCATGAAGTCCGTACCTCGTCGTTCATCGTGGTGATCGGTGGAACCCGCGCCGGGCGGGATCCACTACTCGAGTCTCGCCTAACGCCCGGTGAGGCGCCTGGCGTTTTCCAGGTGCGCGGTGAGCTGCTTCTGGATGCGCTCGGTCGCCTCGTCCAGCGCCCTGCGCGTACGTCTGCCGCTGCCGTCGCCCGCCTCGAAGGGGTCGCCGAAGACGACGTCGACCCGCGAGCGCAGCGGAGGCAGCGCCTTTATCAACCGTCCCGGCCGGTCGGAACTTCCCAGCACCGCGACCGGGACGATCGGCGCGCCGCTGCGCACCGCGAAGTACGCGAGACCGGCGCGCAGGGCCGCGAAGTCGCCCTCGCCCCGGGTGCCCTCCGGGAAGATGCCCAGCACGCCGCCGTTCTCCAGGACGCCCAGCGCCTGGGTGATGGCGGTCCGGTCGGCGGTCGAGCGGTCCACCTTCAGCTGGCCGATGCCGAGCAGAAAGGGGTCGAGCGGGCCGACGAACGCCTCCTTCTTGATCAGGAAGTGCGTCGGCCGGGGCGCCACGCCCATGACCATCGGGCCGTCGATGTTGTGGGAGTGGTTCACGGCGAAGATCACCGGGCCGCTCGCGGGCACCCGCCAGGCGCCCAGCACACGCGGCCTCCACAGCCCGTACATCAGGCCGACGCCGATGCGCCGCCCGACCTCGGCGCCCCGCACCGATGGGACGTCGGTCACTTCGCCGCCCGCTTCTCCTCGACGAGCGTGACGACACACTCGATGACCTGCTGCAGGGTGAGGTCGGTGGTGTCCACCTCGACCGCGTCGCCGGCCTTGGCCAGCGGTGAGGTCTTGCGCCCGGAGTCGGCGGCGTCCCGCTTGATCAGGGCCTCGCGGGTGGTGTGCAGGTCGGCGCCCTTCAGCTCGCCGCTGCGGCGGGCGGCGCGGGCCTCCGCGGAGGCGGTGAGGAAGATCTTCAGATCGGCGTCGGGCAGCACGGTGGTGCCGATGTCACGGCCCTCGACGACGATGCCGTTGGCGGCGGCGGAGGCGATGGTGCGCTGGAGCTCGGTGATCCGGGCGCGCACCTCGGGCACCGCGCTGACCGCGCTGACCTTGGAGGTGACGTCCTGCTCCCGGATCGGACCGGCCACGTCCACGCCGTCGACGGTGATGGTGGGGTTGCGGGGGTCGGTGCCGGAGAGGATCTCCGGCTTGCCGGTGACGGCGGCGATGGCGGAGGGGTCTTCTATGTCGATGCCGTTGTTCACCATCCACCAGGTGATCGCCCGGTACTGGGCGCCGGTGTCCAGGTAGCTCAGGCCGAGCTGCGCCGCCACGGCCTTCGAGGTGCTCGACTTGCCCGTGCCGGAGGGGCCGTCGATGGCGACAATCACGGGCTGGGCGGCGCCGTTTTCCACGGGGGAACACCTTCCTGGTGCGGTGGAGTGGGGTGGAGGGGGCGCGGACACGCCCCGCACCAGATTACCGGCCCTCCGGGACCCTTCCGACAAGCGGACGATCCATCCCTCCGGCCGACGGCCCCGCCCGGGCGGCCCGACCCGCCGGAACACCTGGGCACCTGCCCCCTGGACGCGTACTCGCCCGGCCCCAGGGCCCCTCACCACCGGCCCTCCCGGGACTGCATGAACCCTTGACCGCCGCCCGCCGAACCGCCTGGATCCAGGGCCACCGCGCCCCGAAACCCTGCCCGCCCAGCCGCCAAGGCCCCTCACCAC
>KL568596.1:6602-6740 GCA_000715605.1 Streptomyces speibonae
GCCCCTCACCACCGGGCCCCCGAGCCTGCATGAACCCTTGACCGCCAGCCCCGGACCGCCTGGATCCAGGGCCACCGCGCCCCAGGGCCCCGCCCACCCAGCCGCCAAGGCCCCTCACCACCGGGCCCCCGAGCCTGC
>KL568596.1:6949-9098 GCA_000715605.1 Streptomyces speibonae
CCCTCACCACCGGGCCCCCGAGCCTGCATGGACCCCAGACCGCCGGCCGCCGGACCGCCTGGATCCAGGGCCACCGCGCCCCAGGGCCCGGCGCCCGGCGCCTGGGGCGGGCCCGGGGTGTCACTGGCGGATGGCCCAGCCCCGTTCGCGCAGGCCCGCGGTGAGGAGCGGGGCCGCCTTGGGCTCCACCATGAGCTGCACCAGACCGGCCTGCTGTCCGGTGGCGTGCTCGATGCGGACGTCCTCGATGTTGACCCCGGCCCGTCCGGCGTCGGCGAAGATGCGGGCCAGCTGGCCCGGCTGGTCGTCGATGAGGACCGCCACGACCTCGTAGACCCGCGGCGCGGCCCCGTGCTTGCCGGGGACGCGGATCTGGCCGGCGTTGCCCCGGCGCAGGACGTCCTCGATACCGGTGCTGCCCTCCCGGCGCTTGCCCTCGTCGGAGGACTGCAGCGCGCGCAGGGCCCGCACGGTCTCCTCCAGGTCACCGGCGACGTCCGTGAGCAGGTCGGCGACCGGTCCGGGGTTCGCGGAGAGGATGTCGATCCACATCCCGGGGTCGGACGCGGCGATCCGGGTCACGTCCCGGATGCCCTGCCCGCACAGCCGTATGGCGGTCTCCTCCGCGTGCTCCAGACGCGCGGCGACCATGCTGGACACCAGGTGGGGCATGTGGGAGACGAGGGCCACGGCCCGGTCGTGGGCGTCGGCGTCCATGACGACGGGCACGGCCCGGCAGTGCGAGACCAGCTCCAGGGCGAGGTTCAGCACCTCGGTGTCGGTGTCGCGGGTCGGGGTGAGCACCCACGGGCGGCCCTCGAAGAGGTCGGCGCCGGCGGCCAGCGGGCCGGACTTCTCACGGCCGGACATGGGGTGGGTGCCGAGGTAGGACGACAGGTCCAGCCCGCGTGCCTCGAGGTCACGGCGCGGTCCGCCCTTGACGCTGGCCACGTCGAGGTAGCCGCGCGCCGCGCCGCGCCGCATCGCGTCGGCGAGCACGTCGGCCACGTGGGCGGGAGGGGCGGCGACGACCGCCAGGTCCACCGGCCCCTCGGGCACCTCGTCGGTGCCGGCGCCGAGCGCGGCGGCCGTACGGGCCTGCTCCGGGTCGTGGTCGGCGAGGTGGACGACGACGCCCCGCTGGGACAGGGCGAGGGCGGCCGAGGTGCCGATGAGCCCGGTGCCGATGACGAGTGCGGTTCTCACTGGGCGATGTCCTTGCGCAGGGCGGCCGCGGCCCCCAGGTACACATGCGCGATGTCGGCCCGGGGCTTGTCGGACTCGATGTGCGCGAGGACCCGCACGACGCGGGGCATGGCGCCCTCGACGTCGAGTTCCTGGGCACAGATCAGGGCGACGTCGACGATGCCGAGCTTGCGGGCGGCGGCCGCCGGGAAGTCGCTGTGCAGGTCGGGGGTGGCCGTGAACCAGATGCTGATCAGGTCGTCGGTGTGCAGACCGTTGCGCTCCAGAACGGCGGTGAGCAGCGCGCCGACCTGCTCCGCCATGTGACCGGGCTCGTCCCGTTCCAGCTGGACGGCCCCACGGACCGCGCGTACCGCCACGACGATGCTCCTTGCTGAGGTGCGTGTGCTGTTCGGTCGTCCAGCGTAGTCAGACCGCCCGGGGCGGGGCTCGCGCGCTCGCCCGCTGAGACGGGCGGAGTGTGCGTTTCCTGGCGGTTCGTGGCAGGTTGCTTGATGTCCGGTGTATTCGGTGTATTCGGCGTATCCGGTGCCAGATACAGAGACCGCGAACCCTGGGAGTGACGACATGACCCCTCGCACGACGCGCCGCGCCGTTCTGCTCGCGACGGGCGCGGCGGCGCTGGCCGCGGGCTGCGGCTCGGACGGCTCAGACGGCGGCGGGGACGGCGGGGACGGCACCACGTCGGGCACCGCAGCCCCGGACGGTTCCGCCGGGCAGGTGCTGGTCGCGACCGCGGACGTGCCGGTGGGCGGGGGCACCGTCCTCGAGGACGAGAAGATCGTGGTCACCCAGCCCGGGCAGGGCGACTTCAAGGCCTTCTCGGCGATCTGCACGCACCAGAACTGTGTCGTGGCCGATGTCGCGGACGGCACCATCAACTGCGCCTGCCACGGCAGCCGGTTCCGGATCGCCGACGGCTCCGGCTGTCTCTTATACACAT
>KL568596.1:9292-10511 GCA_000715605.1 Streptomyces speibonae
CAGCCGGTTCCGGATCGCCGACGGCTCGGTGGAGCGGGGCCCGGCGACCAGGCCACTGCCCGAGGAGCGGATCACGGTGGAGGGAAATTCCGTCCGCCGGGCGTGAAAGCCCGCGTACGCTCCCGGGCATGCGCCCCGAAACCCTGGTCCGCGACCACACGATCTACGCCTGTGTCATGGGTTCGCGCGCCTTCGGCCTGGCCACGGAGGGCAGCGACACCGACCGCCGGGGCGTCTTCCTCGCGCCCACGGCCCTGTTCTGGCGCTTCGAGAAGCCGCCGACCCATGTCGAGGGCCCGGCCGAGGAACAGTTCAGCTGGGAGCTGGAACGCTTCTGCGAGCTGGCGCTGCGCGCCAACCCCAACATCCTGGAGTGCCTGCACTCCCCGCTGGTGGAGCACGCCGACGCCACCGGCCGTGAGCTGCTCTCCCTGCGCGGGGCCTTCCTCTCCCGCAAGGTCCACGAGACGTTCACCCGGTACGCCCACGGCCAGCGCCGCAAGCTGGAGGCCCATCTCCGCGCCCACGGCGCCCCGCGCTGGAAGCACGCCATGCATCTGCTCCGCCTCCTGGCCACCGCCCGCGACCTGCTGCGCACGGGTACCTTGACGATCGATGTGGGCGAGCAGCGCGAGTCCCTGCTCGCGGTCAAGCGGGGCGAGGTGCCCTGGCCGCAGGTGGAGTCCCGGATGACCCGGCTGGCGGAGGAGGGCGCCGAGGCCGCCCGGCGCAGTCCGCTGCCCGAGGAGCCGGACCGGCGCCGTGTGGAGGACTTCCTGGTCCGCACCCGCCGCGCCTCAGCCCTCCAGGCGGATGCGTACGACGAGGTCGTGCAGGGCGTCGTACACGGTGGGGGCGTCGGGCAGCGCTGACGCCGCCTGCGCCTCGTCGAGGACGCCGTGCAGGCGCTCCACGTCGGCCGCCACGCGGGCGCGGTCGACGACGGCCTCCCCGTGCTCGCGCTCGGTCTTGGCGGCGATCAGCTCCGTCAGGCACCCCGGGGCGGCGTCGACCTCACCGGCGAGGGTGGGCAGATGGGGCTGCACCTCGCCCGAGCGCATCAGATGGATGCCGGTGAGCAGCACCCGGAAGGTGTAGAGCAGCGGTTTGAGCTCGCCGGTCCTCTCGAACAGCCGCCACTGGGTCCGCGCGAACCCCCGGTAGTGGTGGGCGTGGTGTCTGGTGAGGACCCCGGGGGCGAGCGCGGTCAGTTCCCGGT
>KL568596.1:10684-12192 GCA_000715605.1 Streptomyces speibonae
GATGTGTATAAGAGACAGGTAGTGGTGGGCGTGGTGGCTGGTGAGGACGCCGGGGGCGAGCGCGGTCAGTTCCCGGTGGGCGTCGGTGGTGTGGACGACCAGCGGGGACAGCAGCTGCTCCAGCACATAGCCGTTGCGCCGCAGCATCAGGCGGACGAACTTGCGCAGGTCGTGCGTGACCAGGTCCATCTCGACGCCGTCCCGGACCCACATCCTGGACCGGGTCTCGTCGGGCTCGCGCAGCCCGACGAGATCGGCGGCCGGCAGCAGATGGACGCCCCGCAGGTCCACGTCCGAGTCGCGGGACGGGAAGCCGTACAGGTGCGCACCGGAGACCGTGGCGAAGAGCACCGGGTCGGGCTGTTCGGCGATCACCGGGCTCAGGTCGAGGTCCAGGGCGTCGATCATCGGTCAAGCGTCCCAGAGCGTGCCCAGCTCCCGCAGTTCGCCCCGGTACTCGATGCGGTCCGCCCATGCGGCGGGCCAGGTGTCCGCGCCCAGGTGGGCGCCCGCGAAGGCGCCGGTCAGGCAGGCGATGGAGTCGGAGTCGCCGGCGGTGCAGGCGGCGCGGCGCAGGGCCGTGAGGGGTTCGTCGACGAAGAGGAGGAAGCAGAGCAGGCCGGTCGCCAGGGCCTCCTCCGCGATCCAGCCCTCGCCGGTGGCCAGGCAGGGGTCGGTCTCCGGGGAGACGGTGCGTACGGCCTCCTGGAGGCGTCCGAGGATGTCCAGGCACTCGTCCCAGCCGCGCGCGATGAACTGTTCCGGGGAGGCGTCCCCGGCGCGGGTCCACAGGTCGCCGAGCCAGAACTCGTGGTACCGGGTGCGGTTGTCGTAGGCGTAGGAGCGCAGCAGTCCGACCAGGCCGGTCGGCTCGGCGCCCTCGGCGAGCAGCCGTACGGCGTGGGCGGTGAGGTCGGAGGCGGCCAGCGCGGTGGGGTGGCCGTGGGTGAGGGCCGACTGCAACTGCGCGGCGCCCGCGCGCTGTTCGTCGGTCAGGCCCGGGGCCAGTCCTATGGGCGCGACGCGCATGTTGGCGCCGCAGCCCTTCGATCCGACCCGGCTCGCGTCCTGCCAGCGCCGCTCCGCGTCGGCCAGCAGGCCACAAGCCGTGAGGCAGGTGTTGCCGGGCGCCCGGTTGTTCTCGGGCGAGCGGTACCACTCCACGAACTCCTCGCGCACCGGCCGCTCCAGGCTCTTCGGGGTGAGCGGACCGCGGTCCATCGCCGTGCGCAGACCCCGCCCGAGCGCCAGCGTCAGCTGGGTGTCGTCCGTGACGATCGCCGGCCTGGGCAGGTCCATCTCCCGCCAGGGGCCGGTCTTGGCGAGGATCGAGGGGACGTCGTTGAACTCGGTGGGGAAGCCCAGCGCGTCCCCGAGGGCGAGGCCGGTCAGCGCGCCGGTCGCGGCGCGCTTGGTGACGGTGGTCGTGGTCATGCGGGGCGTCCTTCCGGGGTCGGCCGGAGCAGTGGTGGATGAAGGGCGGTCGCGGGTCCCGCGCGGTAGAGCGC
>KL568596.1:12436-14602 GCA_000715605.1 Streptomyces speibonae
GGCCGCCGGTGAGGCGGGCGGCGCCGGGGACGGCTTCGACGAAGCCCGGGGTGGCGAGCACCTTGCGGCGGAAGTTGGGCCGGTCCAGGGTCGTGCCCCAGACCGTCTCGTAGACCTGCTGCAGCTCGCCCAGGGTGAACTCGGGCGGGCAGAAGGCCGTGGCGAGGCAGGTGTACTCGAGCTTGCCGCCGACGCGTTCCCGCCCGTCGGCCAGGATCCGGTCGTGGTCGAAGGCGAGCCCCCGCGCGGAGTCGTACGGCGTCCAGCGGGCCCGCGCGGCGTCGCTGCCGGCGTGCGCCTCGGGGGCGTCGGGCAGGAGGGCGGCGAAGGCGACGGAGACGACCCGCATGCGGGGGTCGCGGCCGGGTTCGCTGTAGGTCCGCAGCTGCTCCAGGTGCAGCCCGGAGACGTCCGTCAGCCCGGTCTCCTCGCCCAGTTCGCGCCGCGCGGCGCGTTCCGCGGACTCGTCCGGCCGGACGAAACCTCCGGGCAGCGCCCACTGTCCGGCGTAGGGCTCCTCGCCGCGCTCGACGAGCAGCACGTGCAGGGCGCCCGCGCGGAGGGTGAACACGGCGAGGTCGACGGTGACGGCGAAGGGCTCGAAGGCGTGCTTGTCGTAGCCGTCCATGACGGCCTCCACCCCCTTTAATAGTCGGCGTGACTATTAAAGGGGGTGGGGTGCGGAAGCACAAGCCCCTTAGAGGTCGACCTCCTGCATCAGCATCCCGACCTCGGTGTTGGACAGCCGCCGCAGCCAGCCCGACTTCTGGTCGCCCAGGGTGATCGGGCCGAAGGCGGTGCGGACCAGCTTGTCGACCGGGAACCCGGCCTCCGCGAGCATGCGGCGCACGATGTGCTTGCGGCCCTCGTGCAGGGTCACCTCGACGAGGTAGTTCTTGCCGGTCTGCTCGACGACCCGGAAGTGGTCCGCACGCGCGTATCCGTCCTCCAGCTGGATGCCGTCCTTGAGCCGCTTGCCCAGGTCGCGCGGGATGGGGCCGACGATGTGCGCGAGGTAGGTCTTCTTCACGCCGTACCGGGGGTGGGTCAGCCGGTGCGCGAGCTCCCCGTGGTTGGTGAGCAGGATGACGCCCTCGGTCTCGGTGTCGAGCCGGCCGACGTGGAAGAGCCGGGTCTCGCGGTTGGTGACGTAGTCACCGAGGCACTGGCGTCCCTCCGGGTCCTCCATGGTCGACACCACACCGGCGGGCTTGTTCAGCGAGAAGAACTGGTACGACTGCGTGGCGACGGTCAGGCCGTCGACCTTGACCTCGTCCTTCTCCGGGTCGACCCGCCTGCCCTGCTCCAGGACGATCTCGCCGTTGACCTCCACCCTGGCCTGCTCGATCAGCTCCTCGCAGGCCCGCCGGGAGCCGTAGCCCGCGCGCGCGAGCACCTTCTGCAGCCGCTCGCCCTCCTGCTCGGCGCCGGGGAAGGTCTTGGGGAGCTTCACGTCCTTCCTGCCCGCGTACCGGTCGCGGTTGCGCTCCTCCATCCGCGTCTCGTACTCGCGCGAACGCCCGGGAGCGGTGCGGCCGCCCTTCCGGGACGACGGCTTGGCGCCGCCGCGCCCGGACTTCGGGCCGTCCTTGGTACCCCCGGGACCGACGTCGTAGCGGCGCTCCTCGGGGCGGGGCTTGCGGGGGCGGCCCTGCCCCTGCTTCTGGTCCCTGTTGTTGCCGGCGCCACGGTGGTTACCGCGTCCGCCGCTCTTTCCGCTGCCGCTGCTTCGCATCAGATTTCCGTCGTCGTCGTGTTCGTCGGGGGACCGTCGTCCGGGTCCGGGGCGTCCGGATCGAACGACGGCACGCCTTCCTGTGTCTCGGCCTCGATCGCCTCCGCCTCCGGGAGGAAGGGCGCGAGTTCCGGGAGCTCGTCCAGGCCGCGCAGGCCCATCCGCTCCAGGAAGTAGTTCGTCGTCGTGTACAGGATCGCACCTGTTTCGGGTTCCGTGCCCGCCTCCTCGATCAGACCGCGCTGCAGCAGGGTGCGCATCACACCGTCGCAGTTGACCCCGCGGACGGCGGACACGCGGCTGCGACTGACCGGCTGCCGGTAGGCGACGACCGCGAGGGTCTCCAGGGCGGCCTGGGTGAGCCGGGCCTGCTGGCCGTCGAGGACGAAGCGCTCGACGGCGGCGGCGTACTCGGGGCGGGTGTAGAAGCG
>KL568596.1:14788-20480 GCA_000715605.1 Streptomyces speibonae
GGGTGTAGAAGCGCCAGCCGCCCGCGACGAGCCGCAGCTCGAAGCCGCGGCCCTGCACGGCGTACTCGTCGGCGAGCGCGCGCAGGGCGTCGGCGACCTGGCGCTCGGGGCGCTCCAGGATCTTCGCCAGGTGCTCCTCGGTCGCCGGCTCGTCCACGACCATCAGGACCGCCTCGAGGGCGGGCCGGAGGTCGAGGTCCGCGACGGTGCGCAGCCCGGCGGGGGTCTCGGTGTTCTCCTCGCTCACGGCTTCCTCTCCTCCTGGGGCCGCTCGGGGGGCCGGTCGAACTCGTCGGTCACCGTCGGTGCGGTGTCGCCGTGCCCGCCGGTCCAGCGCACGGTCAGTTCGCCGAGCGCGGTCTCCTGGTCGAGGGCGACGGCCTTCTCGCGGTACAGCTCCAGGAGGGCGAGGAACCGTGCCACGACGGTCAGGGTGTCGTCCGTGTCCGCGACGAGCTCCCGGAAGCCGGCCTCACCGAGCTCCTTGAGCCGCGCGATGACGATCCCGGCCTGTTCCTGCACGCTGACCAGCGGTGCGTGGATGTGGTCGACGTACACCTGCGGCTTGGGCTTCGGCTGCATCGCCTTCACGGCGAGGCGTGCGAAGCCCTCGGCGCCGATGCTGATGACGACCTCGGGCAGCAGCTCGGCGTGGTGCGGTTCGAGTCCGACGGTACGGGGGTAGCGCCGGGCCTCGTCGTCGAGCCGCCAGCTGAAGATGTCGGCGATCTGCTTGTACGCGCGGTACTGAAGCAGCCGCGCGAAGAGCAGGTCGCGGGCCTCGAGGAGGGCGAGGTCGGCCTCGTCCTCCACCTCGGCGGCGGGCAGCAGCCGGGCGGCCTTGAGGTCGAGCAGCGTGGCGGCGACGACGAGGAACTCGGTCGTCTCGTCCAGGTCCCAGTCCGGCCCCATGGCCCGGATGTACGCCATGAACTCGTCGGTCACCTTGGACAGGGCGACCTCGGTGACGTCCAGCTTGTGCTTGGCGATCAACTGAAGCAGCAGGTCGAACGGTCCCTCGAAGTTCGCCAGCCGAACCTTGAACCGCCCGTCGCCGTCCTCGCCCTCCTCCGAGGCAACCGCGACAACGCCTCCGCCACCCGGCGCCTCCCCTGCCACCTCCCCCGGCGGCGAGGTGCGGGAGGGGACCGCGTGACCCACCCCCGGCGCCCCCGCGGAAACCCCGGCAGGCTGACCGGTATCCATGGCGCCACCCGCGTCCCCGGAGACCGCACCCGGCCCCCCGGCGCCGGCAGCCCCGTCCGCCTGCGAAGACGCGAGGGTCCCCGCGGCCACGCCCGGCACGTCCACGAACGCCGTAGCCGTTGCACCGAGGCCCGTGGCTTCGCCCCCCTCCCCGGGAGGCGTGCCCGGCCGCCCGGGGCCCGCATCTCCGGCCGGCGGCGAGGCCGCGAGGGTCCCCCCGACCACGCCCGCCGCCTCCACGGACGTCGCGTCCGGTTCACCCGGGCCCCTGGCTCCGGCCACGGTCCCGAAGGCCGCACCCGGCTGCCCGGCGCCGGTTGCTCCAGCCGTCCGCGCCGCGGAGGTCTCATCGACCACGCCCGCCGCATCCGCCGGCGCCGCAGCCGGGCCACCGGGGCCCGAAGCTCGGGCCGACGGCAAGGACGCGGAGGTTTCTCCGGCCGCGCCCGCCGCATCCACGGACGTCGCGTCCGGTTCACCGGGGCCCGTGGCTGCGGGGAGCGGGGGCGCGAAAGGTTCCTCGGCCACGTCCGGCGTGTCCGGGGCGCCCGCGTCTTCGGGCGCCGGGGTTTCCGGGGGCCGAGGCGGCTCGGGGGCGAGCCCGGGGGACGTCGGCGTCGCGCCCGGGCCCCGGCCCAGGGGGCGGCGGCGGGACGGCCGGTCGCCGGGCGTGGGGGCGGGTGCGTCGTTCGAGGTCATGGCCTCCGCAGGCTACCGCTACCGTCCACGGAGGCGTCGTACGAGGATGCTGGCGTCCCCCCGGCTCTCCAGGTCGGCGAGGACCACGGCGACCGCCTCGCGGACGATCCGGCCGCGGTCGACGGCGAGGCCGTGCTCGCCGCGCAGGACCAGACGCGCGTGCTCGAGGTCCATCAGCTCCTCGGCGGAGACGTACACGGTGATCTTCTCGTCGTGCCGCTCCCGGCCGCTGGGCCGCCGTGCCGCCGCTCGTCCCCGCTTGCGCGGTGCCGCGCCCTCCTGCGCCGCCGGACGCCGCCCGGAGCCCGCCACGCCCCGGCTGCGGGACTCGCCGGCGTCGGCCGGCTCCGCGTCCGCCGCGACATGCTCCGCGCCCTCGCCGTCGCCGCCCTGCGCGGGCACCGACTGCGGCGCGTCCTCCTGGGCGGCCGCGGCCGCGTCGCCCTCCCCCGCCGGAGCGGGAACCCGGGCGTCGCCGTTGGCGCGCCGGGGAGTGGACGCCTGGAGCGCCATCCCCCCTGTCGTACGGAAGAGTTCGTCGGCCCCCGGCAGACTCACTCGGCGTGACACCGGGCGAGCACCTCCCTGGCGAGCTGGCGGTAGGCGGCGGCACCGACGGAGTTGGACGCGTACGTGGTGATCGGCTCACCGGCGACCGTGGTCTCCGGGAAGCGGACCGTGCGCCCGATGACCGTGTGGTAGACGTGGTCGTCGAACGCCTCGACCACCCGCGCGAGCACCTCACGGCTGTGCACCGTGCGCGAGTCGTACATGGTGGCGAGGATGCCGTCGAGCTCCAGGTCGGGGTTGAGGCGCTCCTGGACCTTCTCGATGGTCTCGGTCAGCAGCGCCACACCGCGCAGCGCGAAGAACTCGCACTCCAGCGGCACGATCACCTTGTGCGCGGCGGTCAGCGCGTTGACCGTGAGCAGACCGAGCGAGGGCTGGCAGTCGATCACGATGTAGTCGTAGTCGTCCATCAGCGGCTTCAGCGCCCGCTGCAGGGTGGACTCGCGCGCGACCTCGCTCACCAGCTGCACCTCGGCCGCCGACAGGTCGATGTTGCTGGGCAGCAGGTCCATGTTGGGGACCGCGGTCTTCAGCAGCACCTCGTCGGCCGCCATGCCCCGCTCCATGAGCAGGTTGTAGACGGTGAGGTCGAGTTCCATCGGGTTGACGCCGAGACCGACCGACAGCGCGCCCTGCGGGTCGAAGTCGACGAGCAGCACCCGGCGTCCGTACTCCGCGAGCGCGGCACCCAGGTTGATGGTCGACGTGGTCTTGCCGACGCCGCCCTTCTGGTTGCACATCGCGATGATCTTCGCGGGACCGTGGTCGGTCAGCGGGCCCGGGATCGGGAAGTACGGCAGCGGGCGTCCGGTCGGGCCGATGCGCTCACGGCGCTGGCGTGCCGCGTCGGGCGCGAGCGTGGCCGCGTACTCGGGATCCGGCTCGTACTCGGCGTCGGGATCGTAGAAGTGCCCCTCGGGCAGTTCGTCGTAGTCGGCGAAATGGTTGTGGGGCGCGCCACTTCCGTCGCCGGCCATGGCGTTCACGTGATGGCCATCCATGCTCTGGTGTGCTGGGTGAGTCACCCCAGGAGTCCGGTGACTCTGGTGGGCTGCGAAGGTGCGCACAGCGACGGAGCCGACAGCAGCGAATCCCGCGGACCCCTGGCCCGGCGCAGGCATTCCTGGTTGACCACCCCCGGGAGTAAATGTCGACTCATTCACAAGTCGTCTTACCTCCTTGGTGACCAGGAAACTTCTAGACAGGTCAGCGTGGCACCATGCCGACGATTGGCGACTCTATGGCGTGTCGGCCGTCCGCAGCAACACAATCCGCCGGACCCGGCCCGATGTGTCGGCAATGAAACATCCCTCTGTCAAGGGCGTACGGCCGTCGCACGGCAGGTTTCACGGGTGTGCGAATCGACGGAAGGGCTACGTTCGAGGGGAGTTGTCCGGGAATCAAGGAGTGACCATACACACATCCGGCCGGACCTTGTCGGGCAAGGTCCGGCCGGGTACGCGGTGTTGACGACGCGTGTTGACGTGTCGCCTTTGCCGGTCGGTGACTTGGTCGACTTACCGTCCGGGCGGATCAGCCGAGCAGCGTGGCGAGCTCGACGTGCTCCATGCCGTGCGCCTCGGCGACCTCCTTGTAAACCACCTTGCCGTCATGCGTGTTGAGGCCCTTGGCGAGCGCGGGGTCGCGGCGCAGCGCGTCCACCCAGCCCCGGTCGGCGAGTTCCACGATGTACGGCAGCGTGGCGTTGGTCAGCGCGTAGGTGGAGGTGTTGGGCACCGCGCCGGGCATGTTGGCGACGCAGTAGAAGACCGACTCGTGGACCTTGAAGGTCGGTTCGGCGTGCGTGGTCGGGTGGGAGTCCTCGAAGCAGCCGCCCTGGTCGATCGCGATGTCGACAAGGACACTTCCGGCCTTCATCCGCGAGACCAGTTCGTTGGTGACGAGCTTGGGCGCCTTGGCGCCGGGCACGAGCACCGCGCCGATCACCAGGTCGGCCTCCAGGCAGGCCTTCTCCAGCTCGAAGGCGTTGGAGACCACGGTCTGGATCTTCGTGCCGAAGACCTTGTCGGCCTCCTTGAGCTTGTTGATGTCCTTGTCGAGCAGGGTCACGTGGAAGCCCATACCGATGGCGATCTGCGCGGCGTTCCACCCGGACACGCCACCGCCGATGACGACGGCCCGGCCGGCCAGCACGCCCGGGACACCGCCGGGCAGGACACCGCGGCCGCCGTGGGCGCGCATCAGGTGGTAGGCGCCGACCTGGGTGGACAGCCGGCCCGCGACCTCGGACATGGGGGCGAGCAGCGGCAGCGCGCGGCTGGGCAGTTCGACGGTCTCGTAGGCGATCGCGGTGGTGCCGGACTCCAGCAGGGCGTCCGTGCACTCCTTGGACGCCGCCAGGTGCAGGTAGGTGAAGAGGATCTGGTCCTTGCGCAGGCGGTGATACTCCTCCGCGATCGGCTCCTTGACCTTGAGCAGCAGGTCGGCGGCGGCCCAGACCTCGTCGGCGGTGTCCAGGATCTGCCCGCCCGCGGCGATGTACTCGCCGTCCGGGATCGAGGAGCCGACCCCCGCGCCGCGCTCGATGACGACCTGATGGCCGTGGCGCACCAGCTCGTGCACGCCGGCGGGGGTGATGGCCACCCGGAACTCGTTGTTCTTGACCTCGCGGGGGATGCCGACCTTCACGTCGATCACGGTCCTTGGCTCAGAGGGTATGGGGGTATCACTACACATACCCGGGCACACGTGTGCACACCGGGAGAGACCGCAGGAGATGGTGCGGCAGAGCCAGTCTAATGAAGGCGTTCTCGCTGTCTAGCCTTCCTTTGCATCAATCTTCTGCGGATGCGCTGCGGATTTCGCAGGCGTTATCGCGGTGTTCCGCCTGGAAGTCGTCCGCGGGGCCGTCCTCGGAGCCGTTCTCGAGGCCGCTCTCGGGGCCGTCCTCGGAGCCGTCCTCCGGGGCCTCCCCGGCGAGCATCCGCCCGGCCGCGCCCCGGTGCAGCGTGGCCGACGCGGGGTCGCCGAGGTGGTCGAAGAGGTCGGCGAGCCGCAGGTGCAGCGCGGCCTGCAGACGGGCGTCCTCGGCCCGTCGCGCCCACTCCACGGCCTCCCTGCAGGTGCGCAGCGACTCGTCCGGCCGGCCCGCGTACTCCTGCACCCGGGCCAGTTCGCTCAGGGCCCGCGCCTGTGCCGCGACGTCCCCGCATCTGCGGTGTCCGGCGACGGCCGCGCGCCTGTCTCTTATACACAT
>KL568596.1:20699-25636 GCA_000715605.1 Streptomyces speibonae
AGTGTGGGCGGCGCCGATCCGTCCGTAGAGCCGGGCGGCCTCGGGGCGCTCGCCGCGGGCGAGCCGCTCGGTCAGGGCCCGGCCGAACCAGTCCGCGGCCCGGTCGTAGTCCCCGAGCTCGAGATGGGCGCCGCCCACGGATTCCATCGCGCGGCCGGTCGCGTACGGGTCGTTCGCCTCGCGTCCGGCGTCCAGCGCGGCCCGGTAGCGCAGCAGGGCGTCCGCCGTGCGGCCGGTGTGGGCGTCGAGGTCGCCGAGGTTGAGCAGGGCCGCGGCCCGCTCCCGGGGCAGCTCCCGGCGCTCGGCGACGTCGAGGACCAGTCCGTGGATGTCGTACAGGTCGCTCGCGGCGGCCCGGGTGCCGAAGTGGGCGACCAGGGCGCGCACCAGCTGGGACATCAGCCGCCGGGCCAGGGTGTCGAGCTCCCCGTCGGCGACCGCGAGCCGGGCCGCGGCCAGCAGGGCGGGCCGGCGCAGGCGCAGCCAGTCGGCGGCGGCCCGGGGGCTGGGGAAGCGCAGGGCGCGCGGCATGCCGAGGAGCTTCTGGTGGGCCTGGGGGTTGTCCGTCTCGGTGATCGCCCTGCACGACTGGAGCAGCCGTACCGTCCGCTCCAGCATGCGGGCGCGGGCCAGCTGGAGTTCGCCGGGCCGCTCGTGGGTCCGGGCGAGGTCGCGCAGCGAGGGGTGCAGGCAGCAGGGCACGCGGTACTGCGGCACGGCGGTGCCCGCCGAGTGCAGCAGGCCCTGGGCGGCGAAGTCGTCCAGGGTGGTGCGGGCGGCCTCCACGGAGCACCCGGC
Source organism: Streptomyces speibonae (assembly GCA_000715605.1). Taxonomy (GTDB): domain Bacteria; phylum Actinomycetota; class Actinomycetes; order Streptomycetales; family Streptomycetaceae; genus Streptomyces; species Streptomyces speibonae. Next base: position 21,498 of record KL568596.1, read on the forward strand.
GAGCGCGGCGGCGGTGTGCGGGTCGGTCAGGCCTGCCGGGGCGAGGCTCAGCAGACGCAGCATCCGGGCGGCGGCCGAGGGCAGCGCGTCGTGCACCAGCCGGGCGACCCGGTCGACGACGGAGCCATTGCCGGTCTCCGTGTGCAGCTGCTTGGCGAGGTCGGCGACGGCGGCCTTGGGCCGGGCGGCGAGCCAGCCGCCGGCCAGCACCAGGGCGGCTGGCTGGCCCTGGCACTGCTCGGCGAGCCGTTCGGCGGCCCGCGGGTCGACGGTGATGCGCACCGATCCGGTGAACCGGGACAGCAGTTCCACCCCGGACTTGGTGTCGAGGCCGCCGAGGGTGCAGGGGCGGACGTCGGCGATGCCGGTGAGGGGCCCCGAGGAGACGGTGACGGCCAGGCAGTCGGGGTTGTCCGGAAGCAGGGCGTCGACCTGTTCGGCGTCGGCCGCGTCGTCGAGCAGGAGCAGCGCCCGGCGGTCGGCCAGGGCGGTGCGCAGCGCCTCGGTGAGGTCGTCCTCGGGGGCTCCGGCCGGGGCGGGCTCCGCCAGCGCGTCGAGCAGTCCGCGCGCGGCACGCCCGACGGGCACGCGGGTGCCGTCGGGCTCGCTCAGGCGCGTGCGCAGCACCCCGTCGGGGTAGCGGTCGGCGACCTGGCGTACGAGTTCCTCGGCGAGGGCCGTCCGGCCCGAGCCGGGCCGGCCCGCGATGAGCAGCACGCGCGCGCGGGGGGCCTTGCGGCCGGAGAGGGTGTCCAGTCCCGTGCGCTCGATGTCGGCGCGCAGCTCCTTCAACTCCCTGGTACGGCCCAGGAATCGACCTTCCGGGGCAGCCTCCCGAGGGGGCCGCACTCCGTCCGGGTCCACCGCCTGATCCGTCACGGGCCACACTCCCGTCCCACCGCACGCGCAGGCCCGCCGGGTCTTCCGGATCGGGCGTTTTTCGAAGCCTAGTTCACTCTCTGCGACGTTCCGTGAGGAGCGCGGCGCGGGGAACGAGACTCGCCCGATCGGATCAACAGATCGTCAGACCAACGGCTGCGCGGTGCCGGTGAAGGGGTGCGGGACAATGGACGGCGCGCGGCAGCGGCGCCGCCGCCGGCGTCAGGCCTCGAAGGGCCGCGCCGGCCACGGTGCCTGCGCGGGGCGCAGCGCGTCGAGGCCGTCCCCGGCCCGTGCGGCGGCGAGCGAGAGGACGCCCACCACCAGGCAGTTGTTGTGCAGCTCGCCGGCCAGCACCCCGCGCACCAGCTCCGCGACGGGGACCCGGGCCAGCTCCATGTCCGCCTCCTCGTCCTCGACCGCGAACCGGTCGCCCTCGGCCTCCGACAGCCCCCGCGCGAGGAAGATCCGTACGGCCTCGTCGCAGCCGCCGGGCGTGGTGTAGACGTCGGTCAGCACCCGCCAGTCCTCCGCCTTGACGTGCGCCTCCTCGTACAGCTCCCGCTGGGCGGCGTGCAGCGGGTTCTCACCGACGACGTCGAGCAGGCCGGCCGGGATCTCCCACAGCTTCTGGCGCACCGGGTGCCGGTACTGACGCAGCACCACGACCCGGTCGGCGTCGTCGAGGGCGAGGACGGCCACGGACCCGGGGTGGACCTGGTAGTCGCGGCGGGCCACGGTGCCGTCCGGCATGACGACGTCGTCCGTGCGGACGGAGGTCTTGTTGCCCGTGAACGGGGTCGCGCTGGCGCGGATCTCCCACTCTTCCGGGGTGTCCTTGATCGTCATGCCTGTCCTTCCCGACGTACAGGGGTCGTGCGCCGGCCCCGGGTAAAAAATGGGGCCGGGGTGCGCACCCCTTTGAGGGTTCGCACCCCGGCAACCGTACAACTGGGCGTGTTACTTCGAGATCTTCCGCTCGACCGCGGCCTTCACCAGGCCCGCGAAGAGCGGGTGCGGACGGGTCGGCCGCGAGCGCAGTTCCGGGTGCGCCTGGGTCGCGACCAGGTACGGGTGGACGTCACGCGGGTACTCGACGTACTCCACGAGCTTGCCGTCCGGGGAGGTGCCGGAGAAGACGATGCCCGCCTTCTTCTCCAGCTCCGCGCGGTAGGCGTTGTTCACCTCGTAGCGGTGCCGGTGGCGCTCCTCGACGTACTCCTTGCCGTCGTACACCTCGCGCACGATCGATCCCTCGGCCAGCTTGGCCGGGTACATGCCGAGCCGCATGGTGCCGCCCATGTCGCCCTCGCCGGCGACGATGTCCAGCTGCTCGGCCATGGTGGAGATGACCGGGTGGGAGGTGGCCGGGTCGAACTCGGTGGAGTTGGCGTCGGAGATGTCCGCCAGGCCGCGCGCGGCCTCGATCACGATGCACTGCAGACCGAGGCAGAGGCCCAGCAGCGGGATCCGGTTCTCGCGCGCGTACTTGATCGCGCCGACCTTGCCGAGCACCCCGCGGTCGCCGAAGCCGCCGGGGATGCAGATGCCGTCGACGTCGGCGAGCTGCGCCTGGGCGCCGGCCGGGGTCTTGCAGTCGTCCGAGGTGACCCACTTGATCTTCACCCGGGCCCGGTTGGCGAATCCGCCGGCGCGCAGCGCCTCGGTCACCGAGAGGTAGGCGTCGGGCAGGTCGATGTACTTGCCGACCAGGGCGAGGGTGATCTCGTGGTCGGGGTTGTGGACCCGGTCGAGCAGGTCGTCCCAGGTCGTCCAGTCCACGTCGCGGAAGGGCAGGTCCAGCTTGCGGACCACGTAGGCGTCCAGTCCCTCGCCGTGCACGGTCTTGGGAATGTCGTAGATGGAGCGGGCGTCGGGGCAGGCGACCACGGCGGCCTCGTCGACGTCGCACATCAGCGAGATCTTCCGCTTGATGGCGGTGGGCACCTCGCGGTCGCAGCGGAGCACGATCGCGTCCGGCTGGATACCGATGTTGCGCAGCGCCGCAACCGAGTGCTGGGTCGGCTTCGTCTTCAGCTCACCCGAGGGGCCGATGTAGGGCAGGAGAGAGATATGGACCACGAACACGTTGTCCCGGCCGACCTCGTGCCGCACCTGCCGGACGGTCTCCAGGAACGGCAGCGACTCGATGTCGCCGACCGTGCCGCCGACCTCGGTGATCACCACGTCGACCTCGTCGGTCGCCATCCGGCGGATCCGGTGCTTGATCTCGTTGGTGATGTGCGGGATGACCTGCACGGTGTCGCCCAGGTACTCGCCGCGCCGCTCCTTGGCGATGACCGTGGAGTAGATCTGGCCGGTGGTGACGTTGGCCGAGCCGTCCAGGTCGCGGTCGAGGAAGCGCTCGTAGTGCCCGATGTCCAGGTCGGTCTCCGCGCCGTCGTTGGTGACGAACACCTCACCGTGCTGGAAGGGGTTCATCGTGCCCGGGTCGACGTTGAGATACGGGTCCAGCTTCTGCATCACGACGCGCAGGCCGCGGGCCTTGAGCAGCATGCCGAGGCTGGAGGCGGTCAGACCCTTGCCGAGCGAGGAGGCGACACCCCCGGTGACGAAGATGTGCTTGGTCGTCGAAGCTGTGCTGTTTCGAAAAGCAGCGGGCGGCATGGCCAAAGGGGGGCTCCCGTGGTCGCGGTCTGTGGGTGCGGTTCCGGGGTTTCTCGCCCACCGGTCCACGGGCTACCAGCGTATCAGCGCCGCGCGGCGATGGCTCACGGCCACGCTCCGTGCACGCGCCGGCACGAAGGATGCACGGCACACCGGACCTTCACCCCTTGGCCACTCGTTCGGCGGAGTCGCGTTGTCGCGAGCGGCACACAGATCATCTACGTGCGTCGTATCCTGCTCGGACACTCGCTGCCGAGCCCGGCCGGCCGAACGGCACCACCCCCGCCCGTAAGTTCCGGAACAACGTGAGCTCGTCAGTTCGTTGAGCAACAATTGGCGCTTTGCATTCACGGCTGAGCGACTGCTTTGCTTCACAGCTCAACGACGTATTGCAATAACCCTTGACCGCACCAGCGACAACCCCCTTGAGGGGTGACGTGGCCGTTCGACTGGAGATGCACGTGGCCGGGCGCATCGAAGACTACGCACTCATCGGAGACATGCAGACCGCTGCGCTGGTCTGCCGGGACGGCACCGTGGACTGGTTGTGCCTGCCCCGCTTCGACTCGCACGCCATCTTCGCCGGCCTGTTGGGCACTGAGGAACACGGCTTCTGGCGGCTGGGCCCGGCG
>KL568596.1:25872-26552 GCA_000715605.1 Streptomyces speibonae
GACCCGCCGGCCGCCACCCGGCGCGCCTACCGCGGCGACTCGCTGATCCTGGAATCGGAGTGGGACACCCCCCGCGGCACGGTCCGGGTGACGGATTTCATGCCCCCGCGCGACGGCGCCCCGCAGCTGATCCGCATCGTGGAGGGACTCTCCGGCCGCGTGCCCATGCGCTCGGCGCTGCGGATGCGGTTCTCCTACGGCCGGATCGTGCCGTGGGTGCACCGGCACGAGGGGCGCACGGTCGCCGTCGCCGGCCCGGACTCCGTGTGGTTCGACACCACCGCCCAGACCTACGGCGAGGCGCTGACGACGTACTCCGACTTCACCGTCGCGCAGGGCGAGCGGATCGCGTTCACCGTGTCCTGGGAGCCGTCCCACAAGCGGCCCCCGGGACTGCCGGAGCCGGAGCAGTCGCTGGAGGCCACGGAGGAGTTCTGGCGCGAGTGGGTGGAGCACTGTACGTACCACGGCCCCTACCGCGAGGCCGTGATCCGCTCCCTGATCACGCTGAAGGCCCTCACCTACGCGCCGACCGGCGGCATCGTCGCCGCGCCCACCACCTCCCTGCCCGAGGACATCGGCGGGGTCCGCAACTGGGACTACCGCTACACCTGGCTGCGGGACGCCGCGATCACCCTGTCCTCGCTGCTGCGCACCGGCTACCGCGAGGAGGCCCGCGT
>KL568596.1:26760-28027 GCA_000715605.1 Streptomyces speibonae
GCGAGGAGGCCCGCGCCTGGCGCGAGTGGCTGCTGCGCGCGGTGGCGGGCGACCCGGAGAACCTGCAGATCATGTACGGCATCGCCGGTGAGCGCGAGCTCGGCGAGGCGGAGCTGGACTGGCTGCCCGGCTATGAGAACTCCGCCCCGGTCCGGGTGGGCAACGGCGCGGCGCACCAGTTGCAGCTCGACGTCTACGGCGAGGTCACCGAGGCCCTGCACCTGGCCCACATGACGGGTCTGGCCCGCAACGACTACGCCTCGCTGCTCCAGCTGAAGCTGATCCGCTACCTGGAGAAGCACTGGCAGGAGCCGGACGAGGGCATCTGGGAGGTGCGCGGCCCGCGGCGCCACTTCGTGCACTCCAAGGTGATGGCCTGGGTCGCCGTCGACCGCACCATCAAGCTCATCGAGTCCGGCGACGCCGACGGCCCGCTGGACGAGTGGAAGCAGCTGCGTGACGACATCCACCGGGACGTGTGCGAGAAGGGCTACGACAAGGAGCGCAACACCTTCACCCAGTCCTACGGCTCCAAAGAGCTGGACGCCTCGCTGCTGCTGATCCCGCAGATGGGCTTCCTGCCGCCGGACGACAAGCGGGTGATCGGCACCATCGAGGCGATCCAGCGCGAGCTGTCGACCTCCGACGGCTTCATCCTGCGCTACCCGACCGAGGGGGAGCACCAGGGCGTCGACGGCCTGCCGGGCGACGAGGGCGCGTTCCTCGCCTGCTCGTTCTGGATGGCCGACGACCTGGCGATGATCGGCCGCGTCGACGAGGCGCGCAAGCTCTTCGAGAAGCTCCTGGCCCTGCGCAACGACCTCGGTCTGCTCGCCGAGGAGTGGGATCCGCGCCTGAAGCGCCAGGTCGGCAACTTCCCCCAGGCCTTCAGCCACGTGCCGCTCATCGACACGGCCCTGCGCCTGACGGCCTCGGGGGCGTACGGGGGCTGAGCCGCCCCGGCGGGCCGGGTCAGGCGGGCGCGAGGGCCGTGAGGGTCCGCTCGCCCGCCGGGTCACCGGCCGTCGCCGGCACCAGCGCGATCTCGTCGAGCCCGGCTGCGGCGTAGGCGTCGATCCGGGCCCGTACGGCCTCGGCGGAGCCGACCAGGCCGACCGTGGCCGCCGCCTCGGCGGGCAGGACGCGCAGCAGGTCCCCGGGGCCGGCGCCGGTGCGGGCCAGGTCGACCGCCCGCGTGAAACCCGCCGCGGCGAACATCTCCCGGTAGCCGGGCACGGTGAGGTAGCCGACGAGGCTGCGCAGGACC
>KL568596.1:28238-35494 GCA_000715605.1 Streptomyces speibonae
CGACCGGCTCGCCGGGCCGTCCGTGCAGCAGCACCCGCAGCGCGGCGGCCATCTCCTCCAGCACGGCCGCGGGGCGGACCCGGGGCCGGTCGTGCACGCCCTCGACGACCCGCTTGCTGGACGTGCCCAGCGCCACGCCCACCGGGCGGCCGGTGACCGCGGCCGTGGAGGCCGCTCCCCGGGCGAGGCCGTACGCGTCCCGCACCGACACGGCCAGCGGACCGGCCGTGAGGGCGACTCTCCCGGTGGCCCGTCCGACGGCCGTCGCCAGCACGAAGGCGTCCCATGTCGGCCCCTCGCCGAGCCACACCTCCGGGTACCCGAGCCGGTCGGCGACCGCCGCCACCCGCAACGGCTCCTCCAGCGGGCTGTCGTCCTCACGCGCTGCCGCCACCACGCTGATCCTCATGGCGGCGCCCCTACCCGGCCGTCCCGGCGCCAACCCCCGGACCTCGGATGTACCGGGGGCATCCGCGCAGGTAGCGTCCCGGTATGGACAGCGGATACGGGAGCCGGGGTGCCTCGATCACCGTCCGGCGGGCGCTGGAGCTGCCGGGGCTGCGCAGCGGGCTGCCGGAGGTCGTGGCGGGCGCCGACCGGCTGGGGCGCACCGTGCGCTGGGTGCACGCGGGCGAGGTGCCGAACATCGCCTCGCTGCTCAAGGGCGGCGAACTGCTGCTGACCACCGGGTACGGGCTGGGCACCCGCCCGGCGGAGCAGCGGGTGTTCGTGCGGACGCTGGCCGAGCGGGGCATCGCGGCGCTCGTGGTGGAGCTGGGCCCGCGCTTCACGCGGCTGCCTGCCGCGCTCGTCGACGCGGCCCGGACGGCGGGTCTGCCGCTGGTCCAGCTGCACCGCGAGGTGCCGTTCGTGACGGTCACCGAGGAGATCCACACCGAGATCGTCAACGGCCATTACGCGCTGCTTCAGCGCGCGGAGGAGGTGCACCGCCGCTGCACCGAGGCGCTGCTGGGCGGTGGCGGGGTCCCCCAGGTCCTGGAGATCCTCGCCGGGTTCACCGGCAACCCGGTGTTCCTGGAGACGACCGAAGGACAGCTGCTGTACGCGGCCGGCGAGGGGCCCGAGGGCGCCGACCCGCTCCAGGTGTGGGAAGGGCTGCGCGACCGGCACCGGGACGACCCGCCGGCCGGTTCGGCCCTGGTGGACGTGCCCGGCGGCGGCCCCGGCAGCGGCGGCGTACGGGCGCGTCTGGTGCTGCTGCCGGTGCGCAGCGCGCCGGAGCCGGTGCACCGGATGGCGGCCGAGCGGGCCGCGGGGATCCTCGCGGTGGTGCTGATGCAGGCGCGTCAGGAGGAGGAGCTGGCGGCGCGCGGCCGCGGGGACTTCCTCACCGACCTCGCCGAGGGCCGGGTCGGCGCGGACGACGCGCCCGCGCAGGCTCGGGTGCTGGGGTTCAGGCCGGGGGCCGGGCCGCTGCTTCCGGTGGTGATGCGGCTCGGCGACGCGCTGTCCCCGCAGGGGGGCGGCTGGGCGGTGCTGGCCCGCGCGGTGGGCGAGGAGCTGGCCTCGCTCGGGGTGCCCGTGCTGCTCGGTGTGCGGCCGGTCGAGGGGCGGGTGGTGCTGCTGCTGGGGCTGCGCGCGGAGGCGGACCGGCCGGCGGTCGCTGACCGGGTGGCGGCCGCGCTGCGGGCCGGGGTGGAGCGCGCGGGCATGCTGCGGCCGGGCGGCGGGCCGCCCGTGGTGGTGGCCGGGCCCTGCGGCGGCTGGGCGGCGGCGTCCGCGGGGCTGCGGCACGCGGCGGAGACGGCCACCGCGGCGCAGGGGCTGCCCGACCGTCCCTGGTACGACGCCCGCCGGCTGGACATCGACCTGCTGCTGTGGCGGCTGCGCGGCCACCCGGACCTGGCGGCGTTCGTGGACCGTGCGATCGGGCCGGTGCTCGAGCACGACCGGCGTTCCCGGCCGCCGCTGCTGCCCACTCTGGAGACCTATCTGGCGCACGCGGGACGCAAGGCGGAGACGGCCCGCGAGCTGCATCTGAACCGGCAGACGCTCTACAACCGGCTCGCCCGCATCGGGGAGTTGCTGGGCACCGACCTCGACGACCCGCAGACCGTCCTGGCGTTGAGCCTGGCCCTGCGGGCCCGGCGGCACGTGCCCTGAGCGCGCGAACCGGGGTCAGATCAGCGGCAGGGGCCGCGTCAACTCGTCGTACACGCTGAGCACCTGGGCGACCGTCTCGTCCTCGGTCGGCCAGGTGGCCGCCTGGCGCACGCCCCGCTCCCTGAGCAGCTCCCGCCGTGCGGGGTCGGCCAGCAGCCGGACGACGGCGTCGGCGAGCGCCCGCGCGTTGCCGTACGGGACGAGCTCGGCGGCGTCGCCGACGAGTTCGGGGATGCCGCCCACGCGGGTCGCGACGAGCGGCACGCGCGCGTGGAGCGCCTCCTGGGCGAGGGCGGAGCGCGCCTCCCACCGGCTCGGCAGCAGGGCGATGTCGGCGGCGGCGAGCAGTTGGGCGACGTCCTCGCGCCGGTCCACGATCCTGACGGGCAGCTCCTCGTCCTCGATCCTGCGCTGGAGTTCGCCGCGCAGCGGCCCCTCCCCCGCGACCACCACCAGCGGCACGGGGTCCAGACGCCGCCACCCGTGGGCGGCGTCCAGCAGCACGTCGTGGCCCCGGTGCTGTTCGAGGGGGCCGACGGCGATGAGCAACGGGCGTCCGACGGCGCCGAGTTCGGCCCGCACCTTGGACCGCAGCCGGTCGGGGTCGTCCGGCTCCGGGGGCGTACGCGGCCCGGGGGCGGAGACGGCGGCCAGCCGCGCGTCCCGCGCGCCCGTGGTGCGCGCCCGGTCCACGAGGACGGAGGTCGTCCCGAGCACCACGGTGGCCGCCTTGACGACCCGGCGCTCCAGCACGCGCAGGAAGTGGGCGCGCGGACCGTCGGCGTGCGCCCGGTCGTGCCAGGTGACGACGAGCGGTGTGCGCCGTCCGCTGAGGGCAAGGACGGTGCGGAACGAGGCGTGCAGCCCGTGCGCGTGCACCAGGTCGGCGCCCGTGCAGGCGGCCCGCAGGGCGGCCACGGACGCCGGGTCGCTGCTGCGCGGCACGGGCACGAGCTCGGCGCCCGCGCCGGTGAAGTCGTAGGTGTGATCCGCCTCCACGGGGGCGCACACCGTGACCCGCACGCCCCGGGCCACGAGCCCCGCGGCCAGCGAGCGCACATGGGCGCTGCCGGCGGCGTTGCCACCGCCCAGCACCTGTACGGTGCGCATCGGCGAGTGGCTGCTCACGGGGGTCACGTGGCCGGGGCTCCTGGTTCGGGTCGGACGGTCACGAAGAACGTACAGAAGGACCGTGCGGAGGGGTGTACCGCGCGGTTCCCTACGCGTACTGCGTCAAGCATGCCAGGACGCACACCCGTTCCGGGAACCACCGGAGCAGTATCACCGGTCCACCCCCACCACCGGTTCACCCGGACGAGTGACGCGGGCGCCGTCCGCGCCTCCCGGCCACCGAGCTGGACCGGGAGGTCCGGGACGGGAAGCGGCGGCTACCCGTCCGCCCGGGCCGTGGCCAGCAGTTCCTCCGCGTGCGCCCGGGCCGTCTCCGAGTCCTCCTGTCCGGCGAGCATCCGGGACAGCTCCCGCACGCGGTCCTCGCCCTCGAGGACCTTCACGCCGGACCGGGTGACCGATCCGTCGTCGGTCTTCTCCACCAGCAGCTGCCGGTCGGCGAACGCGGCCACCTGCGGCAGATGCGTGACGACCACGACCTGCGCCGTCTTGGCCAGCCGCGCCAGCCGCCGTCCGATCTCCACCGCCGCCTTGCCGCCCACACCGGCGTCGACCTCGTCGAAGAGGTAGGTGGGCACCGGGTCCGTGCCGGCGAACACGACCTCCACGGCCAGCATCACCCGCGACAGCTCACCGCCGGAGGCGCCCTTGGCGATGGGCCGGGGCGGCGCTCCCGGATGCGGGGCGAGCAGCAGCTCGACCTCGTCCACGCCCGACGGCCCGTAGGCGACCGTCCTGCCGCCGACCTCGACGCCCTCCGGGTCCTCGGTCTGCCGGATGTCGAACGACACGCGCGCGTGCGGCATCGCCAGCGAGCCCAGCTCCGCGGTCACGGCCGCCGCGAACCGCTGCGCCGCCTCCGTCCGCGCGTCGGTCAGCTCCTGGGCCAGGGCGCCCAGTTCGGCACGGAGCGCGTCCCGCTCGGCGGTGAGCTCACCGATCCGCTCGTCGTCGCCGTCCAGTTCGGTCAGCCGCGCGGCGCTGCGCTCGGCCCACGCCAGCACGGCGGAGACGTCCTCGCCGTACTTGCGGACCAGCCCGGTGAGCGCGGCCCGCCGCTCCTCGACCGCCGCCAGCCGCAGCGGATCGGAGTCGAGGTCGTCGGCGTACCCCGCCAGTTCCCCGGCGACGTCCCGCAGCAGGATGCCGATCTCGCCGATCCGGTCGGTCAGCGCGGCCAGCGCGGGATCGTGGGCCCGCACGGCCTCCAGGGCCCGCTGGGCGCCCGCGACGAGCGTCCCGGCGTCCACGCCCTCCGGGTCCTCCGGATTCCCGGCCAGCGCGGCGTGCGCGACCGCGGCGGCGGACGCCAGCGCCTCGGCGTGCCCGAGCCGCTCGGCCTCCTCCGCGAGCTCCACGTCCTCACCCGCGCGGGGCTCCACGGCGGCGATCTCCTCGAGCCCGAAGCGCAGCAGGTCGGCCTCCTGCGCCCGCTCACGCGCGCGCGTGGTGATCTCGTCGAGCTCCGCGGTGACGGCGCGCAGCCGCTTGTACGCCTCGCCGTACTTGCCGAGCGGCACGGCGACCGCGTACCCGGCGTACCGGTCGAGCGCCTGCCGCTGCCGGGACAGCTTCAGCAGCCCCTGCTGGTCGGTCTGCCCGTGCACCGCCACGAGCTCGTCGGCGAGCTCCGCGAGCAGCCCCACCGGCACGCTCCGCCCGCCCAGGTGCGCCCGTGAGCGCCCCTCGGCGGAGACGGTGCGGCTCACCAGCAGCGTCCCGTCGTCGAGCTCGGCCCCGGCCTCCTCGGCGCGCACGACCGCCGCGGACGCCTCGGGCACGGCGAGGCGCCCCTCGACGACCGCGTTGCGCGCGCCGATCCGCACCAGGGCCGCGTCCGCGCGTCCGCCCAGCAGCAGGCCCAGGCTGGTGACCACCATGGTCTTGCCCGCGCCGGTCTCACCGGTGACGGCGGTGAACCCGGGCGACAGCTCGACAACCGCGTCGTCGATGACACCGAGCGACCGTATCCGCATCTCCTCCAACACGCACTAGACCTTACGAGGTCGAGGCCCGGGAGTGCGACCGACCCACGCCTGTCACCCACGGAGGAGCAGTTTCGGGGCGCGGGGCCGTGTCACTGTGCGGCTCCGCCGCGTCGGCGCGAACGACGACAAGCGCGAGGTCTAGTGCGGCGCCCCCCGCCACCCGGACACGGGCAGCGCGAACTTCGCGACCAGCCGGTCGGTGAACGAGGCGTGGTGCAACCGTGCCAGCCGCACCGGCACCGCCCCCCGGCGCACCTCCACCCGCGCGCCCGCCGGCAGCTCGACCGTGCGCCGCCCGTCGCACCACAGCACCCCTGGAGGGATGTGCGGCAGCACCTCCACCGCCAGTACCGAGTCGGGCGAGGTCACCAGCGGCTTGGCGAACAGGGCGTGCGCGCTGATCGGCACCATCAGCAGCGCCTCGACCTCGGGCCACACCACGGGCCCGCCGGCGGAGAAGGCGTACGCCGTGGACCCGGTCGGGGTGGCGCAGACGATGCCGTCACAGCCGAACCCGGTGACCGGACGGCCGTCGATCTCCAGCACGACCTCCAGCATCCGCTCGGCGGACACCTTCTGCACGGCCGCCTCGTTCAGCGCCCAGTCGGTGTGCACGATGTCGCCGTTGCGGTGCACCACGACGTCGACGGTCATCCGTTCCTCGACCTCGTACGCCCGGCTCACCACCCGGTCGACAACCTTGTCGAGATCGTCCCGTTCGGCCTCCGCGAGGAAGCCGACCCGGCCGAGGTTGACGCCGAGCATCGGCACCCCGGAGGCGCGGGCGAACTCGGCGCCGCGCAGCAGCGTGCCGTCGCCGCCCAGCACGATCAGCAGCTCACAGCCGTCCAGGCACTGCGGTGTGGCCTCCTTGACGGTCTCCACGTCGTCCGGCAGCGGCAGGTCCTGGGCCTCGTCCTCCAGCACCCGCACGCCGAGGCCGCTGCGCAGCAGTCCTCCGACCACGAGTTCGGCGCTGCGGATGGCCGCGGGCCGCCCGGTGTGGGCCAGCAGGAAAACAGTACGAGCTCGGTTCTGTGTCAACGCGGCCCCTCCGCCACAGCACGGTCAACATCGGCCGGGTCCAGTTCCTCAGCACCGGCCCGCAGCCACAGGAAGTATTCGACGTTCCCCGAAGGCCCGGGCAGCGGACTCGCCGTCACGCCCTTCGCCCCGAGCCCCAGCTCCCAGGCCTTCGCGGCCACCCCCCGCACGGCCTCGGCACGCAGCTGAGGGCTGCGGACGACGCCGCCGCTGCCCAGCCGCTCCTTGCCCACCTCGAACTGCGGTTTCACCATCATCACCAGGTCGGCGTCCGGCTTCGCGCACCCTTTCAGGGCGGGCAGCACCAGTCCGAGCGGGATGAAGGACAGATCCCCCACGACAAGATCCACAGGCTCCCCATCGATGACCTCGAGCGTCAACTCCCGTACGTTCGTACGGTCCTTGACGGTGACGCGTTCATCGTTGCGCAGACTCCAGGCGAGTTGTCCGTATCCGACGTCCACGGCGACCACGTGCGCGGCCCCGGCCCGCAGCAGCACGTCGGTGAAACCGCCGGTGGAGGCGCCGGCGTCGAGCGCCCGCCGCCCCTTGACCTCGAGGCCGCGCGGTACGAAGGCCTCGAGGGCGCCGGCCAGCTTGTGCCCGCCGCGCGAGACGTAGTCCGGGTCACCGGCGTCCTCGGCGACGACGATCGCGGCGGCCGTCTCCACCTGGGTGGCGGACTTGGTCGCGACCGTCCTGCCGACGGTGACCCGGCCGGCGGCGATCAGCTGTCCGGCGTGCTCGCGCGAGCGCGCGAGTTTACGGCGGACCAGCTCGGCGTCGAGACGGCGGCGTGCGACTCCTGCCACGTTCGGTTCAGCTCCTGTGTCCGTGTGCCGACGGGGGCCCCGGTGGTCCCGGAGGCCCAGGGCGGGCGTCGAGCGCGGTGAGCGCGTCGCGCAGCCCCCGGTGTACATCCTCGTACACCTCGAGATGGCCGTCCGTGGTGAGGTGGTCGGCATCGGC
>KL568596.1:35734-39744 GCA_000715605.1 Streptomyces speibonae
GCTCCACATGGGCGTCCACCTCGGGGTGCCCGGTGGGGGTGCGCGGGACGCCCAGGGGCGCGGGGGCGGCGGGGCCGTCGTCGGGCGGCTGCGGCCCGTCCTCGGGCGGCGGCGCGGCGTGGTCCGGTTCCCCGGGGTCCGGCTCCGTGGCCGCGGCCTGCGGCGCTGCGTCGTTCATGCCTCGACGCTACCGCGAACGGCTGGGGTACCGTCGTGCGCGATGGCCACGATCGAGGAGTGCCGAGCCGCACTCGACAAGCTTTCGGACAGCATGGGCGGCGCCGAGGGGGACGTCCGCGCGGCCGCGGCCATGGACCGCTCCGTCAGCTGTCACCTCACCGACCTGGAGACGACCTTCGTCGGCCGGCTCACGGGCGGCCGCATCGAGGTCCGCGACACGCTGTCCGGCCCGCCGCGCGAGAAGGCGCAGATACGGCTCGCCATGACGGGTGACGACCTGGTGGCCCTGGTCGACGGCCGGCTGAACTTCGCCAAGGCCTGGGGATCGGGCCGGGTGCGTCTCGAGGCGGGACTGCGCGACCTGTTCCGCCTTCGCAAGCTGCTGTGACGCTCAGGAGGTTCCCGCGGTGCCGGTCTGTCTCCCCTTTCCCCCGGTCCGTGCCGTGCGGGCGGCCGGCACCACCAGCGGGGTGCCCGTCGCGGGGTCGTCGATGACCTGGCAGCGCAGCCCGAAGACCTCCTCCACCAGCCCGGCCGTGACGATGTCCTTGGGCGCTCCCTGGGCGATGACCCGGCCCTCGCGCAGGGCGACGAGATGGGTGGCGTACCGCGCGGCGTGATTGAGGTCGTGCAGGACGGCGACGAGCGTGCGCCCCTGTTCCTCGTGCAGGTCCGCGCACAGGTCCAGGACGTCGATCTGATGCTGGATGTCCAGGTAGGTGGTCGGCTCGTCGAGCAGCAGCAGCGGGGTCTGCTGGGCCAGCGCCATGGCGATCCACACCCGCTGGCGCTGACCGCCGGAGAGCTCGTCGACATAACGTTCCGCCAGCTCGCCGACGCGGGTGCGGGCCATCGACTCCCGTACGACGCGCTCGTCCTCGGCGGACCACTGGCGCAGCAGACCCTGGTGCGGGTACCGCCCGCGGGCGACCAGGTCGCCGACCGTGATGCCGTCGGGCGCGATGGACGACTGGGGCAGCAGTCCCAGGGTGCGGGCGACCTTCTTGGCGGGCATCGACTGGATGACCTGGCCGTCCAGCAGGACCCGTCCCGCGCTCGGCTTGAGCATCCGGGACAGGGCCCGCAGCAGGGTCGACTTGCCGCAGGCGTTGGGACCGACGATCACGGTGAAGGAGTTGTCCGGTATCTCCACCGACAGCTGTTCGGCGATGACCCGCTGGTCGTAGGCCAGGGTGACGTTCTCGGCGGACAGTCGGTTCACGGTGCTCCTTCGGTGGTTCGGCCCGCTGCGGCCGGTGCGTCCGGCGCTCATATCCGGCCCGCCCTGCGCTCGGTGACCAGCAGCCACAGCAGATAGACGCCACCGAGCACGCCGGTGACCACTCCCACGGGCAGCTGGTCGGCTCCGAACGCCCGCTGCGAGATCCAGTCGGCGGTGACCAGGAGGGCGGCGCCCATGCACACCGCGGCGACCAGGTTCGGCCCCGGCGCACGGGTCAGCCGCCGGGCCAGCTGCGGCGCGGTGAGCGCGACGAAGCTGACCGGCCCGGCCGCGGCGGTCGCGGACGCGGTGAGCAGGACGGCCGACAGCATCAGCACCAGCCGTACCCGCTCGACGCGCACGCCGAGGGCGTAGGCGACGTCGTCGCCCATCTCCATCATCCGCAGCGCCCCGGAGTGGGCGAGGACCAGCGGGACGAGCACGGCGCACAGGGCGAGCAGCGGCCAGACCTGGTCCCAGTCGCGGCCGCTGAGCGACCCGGTCATCCAGACCACCGCGCGGGCGGCGTCGACGATGTCGGACTTGGTGAGCAGATAGCCGTTGACGGCCGTGACGACCGCGGAGACCCCGATGCCGACCAGGACCAGACGGTAGCCGTGGACGCCCCGCTTCCAGGCGAGGACGTAGATGACGAACCCGGTCAGCAGCCCGCCGGCGAGCGCGCCGAGCGCGACCTGGCCGGCGGTGCCGGAGAACACCACGATCACCGTGAGCGCCCCGGCGGTCGCCCCCTGGCCGAGGCCGAGGACGTCGGGGCTGCCCAGCGGGTTGCGGGAGACGGACTGGAACAGCGCGCCGCCGAGCCCGAGCGAGGCGCCGACCAGCAGCCCGACCAGGACCCGGGGCAGCCGCAGCTCGTTGACGATCAGCTCCTGCCCGGCGTTGCCCTCCCCCGCCAGCGTCCTGAGCACGTCGGCGGCGGACATCGGGAAGTCGCCGGTGCCGATCAGCACGACACTCGCGGCGAGCGCCGCGGCCAGCAGCCCGACGACGACGGTCAGGGCGCGCACGTCCAGCCGGAACGACAGGCCGCCGGGGAGCCGCACCGCGCGGTTGCTCTTCACAGCTGGGCCGTCCTCCGCCGTCGTACGAGAAAGATGAAGACCGGGCCGCCGAGGATCGCGGTGACGATGCCGACCTGGACCTCCGCGGGCCGGGCCACGACCCGGCCGAGCACATCGGCGCCCAGCAGCAGCACGGGCGACAGCACCGCCGCGTACGGCAGGATCCAGCGCAGGTCGGGCCCGGTGAAGGAGCGCACGACATGCGGCACCATCAGGCCGACGAACATGATCGGCCCGCAGGCGGCGGTCGCCGCCCCGCACAGCACGGTCGCGGCCAGCATGGACAGCCCCCGGGTGCGGTTCAGGTTCGCGCCGAGGGCCTTGGCGGTGTCGTCGCCCATCGCCACGGCGTTCAGCGGCCGGGCGAGCGCCAGCGCCAGCAGGGAACCGGCCAGCAGGAACGGCACCACCTGCTTGACGGCCGCGTCACTGCCGGAGGCCAGCGAACCCACCGTCCAGAACCGCATCCGGCCGAGCGCCGCGTCGTCCAGGATCATGATGGCCTGGAGATAGCCGAAGAGCGCCGCGCTGATGGCCATACCGGCGAGCACGAGCCGTACCGGGGTCGCGCCCCTGCTGCCGCCGAGGAACCACACCAGCGCGCCGATCGCAGCGGCGCCGAGAAACGCGAACCACACATACCCCGACAGCGAGGTGACCCCGAAGAAGGTGATGGCGGTGACCACGGCCGCCGACGCGCCCGCGTTGATGCCGAGCAGGCCGGGGTCGGCCAGCGGGTTGCGGGTCAGCGCCTGGAGGACCGCTCCCGCCAGCCCCAGCGCGGCGCCGGCGAGCAGTCCCAGGACGGTACGTGACAGCCGGTCGGCCACGACGACGTCACCGTAGGTGCCCGACGCGCCGAACAGGCCGTGCCAGACCTCGCCCAGGGACAGCTCCTTCGCCCCGACGGCGATACTGGCCAGCGCGACGAGCACCAGGACCCCGGCGGAGACCAGCAGCCCGAGGACGCGCACCGCCCGGCGGTTCGGGGGCGCGGACGCACGCCGCGCGTGCTCTTCGGGGGGACTCTCGACCAACACGCGGTTAGGTTAGCCTACCCTCCCATTCGGTCGACTCCGCAGGCCCGCCCCCGCCGACGCAGGGGTTCACAACCCGAGCCGGGCCAGCGCCTTCCCGCCGTCCAGCGCGCACACCCCGTCACCGGCCGCCGTCCACGCCGCCGCGCACAGCGCCCGCAGTCCGTCCGTCGCGGCACCCTCCCCGTCGAGCTCCAGCCGCCCGGCCCCGGCCGCCGCCGTCCAGCCGCCGCACCGGAACCCGTCGCCCGCCGCGACGACCTCCGGCTGACCGGTGAGCAGCCCGCGCAGATCGGCGTCGACGTAGGTCGGCCGGTGCTGCGGGGGCGCGGCGAGCAGCAGCGCGCCGTCCGTCACCCCGGTCAGCACCAGCAGCGAGTCGACCTCGCCGTTGAACGCGCCCTCGATGTCTGTGTCCAGCCGGTCGCCCACCACCAGCGGCCGCTCGGCGCCCGTCCGCAGGATCGTCTCCCGGTGCATCGGCGG
>KL568596.1:39948-42525 GCA_000715605.1 Streptomyces speibonae
AGCTTGCCCGCCACCTGCGGCTCGCCGCCCGTCGCGATCCGCACCACCTCCACCGCCGCCCCGTTGCCCGGCGCGATGCCCCGGCCGCTGGGAATCGTCAGGTCGGTGTTGGACGCGAACCACGGCACCCCGCGGGCCACGGCGTACGACGCCTCCGCGAACCGCCCCCACGGCAGTTCGGGCCCCCCGTAGCCCTGCGCGACCGCCGCCGGATCGTCGTCGGCCGAGTCCACCGGCACCAGGCCGCGCTCCCGCAACGCCACCCGCAGCCCCTCGCCCCCGATCACCAGCACCCTGGAACCCGGCGGCACCCGCTCACTGATCAGCCGCGCCACCGCCTGGGCGGACGTGATGACGTCCTCGGCCCGCGCCGGTATCCCCAGCTCGGTCAGGTGCGCGGCCACGGTCTCCGGGGTGCGCAGCGCGTTGTTGGTCACATAGGCGAGGTGCATGCCGCCCTCGCGGGCCGCGGCGAGCGATTCGACCGCGTGGACGATGGCGCTCCCGCCCGCGTACACCACACCGTCGAGGTCGAGCAGCGCCGTGTCGTACGCCTCGTTCAGGGCCCGCACACTGCCCTCGGGCCTCGTCCTGACGCTCCGGCTCATTCCGCATCGCTCCTCGTTCGACGGCTTTCCCCCGATCATCCCCCATGCCGCCGGCACCCGTACGATGCCGGGATGAACACTGCAGGTCACTCGGAAGCAAAGGCGCCCCGAGGCCTGGAACTCACCCCGTTCCGCGGCCTTCGATACGACCCCGACCGGGTCGGCAGCCTCGCCGCCGTGACATCCCCGCCGTACGACGTCGTCGTCCGTCCCGACGGCCTGCACCACCTCCAGTCCGCCGACCCCCACAACATCGTCCGGCTGATCCTCCCCGAGGCCGCCACGCCCGAGGAGCGCAACGCCCAGGCCGCCGCGACACTGCGCCGCTGGCGCCGCGAGGGCGTCCTGACCGCCGACCCCGAACCCGGCCTGTACGTCTACGAGCAGCGCGACGGCGAGGGCGGCGAGGGCATGGTGCAGCGCGGCCTCATCGGCCTCCTGCGGGTCTCCGACCCCGACGAGCAGGTGGTACTGCCGCACGAGGACGTCATGCCGCACATCGTCGCCGACCGCGCGGACCTCATGCGGGCCACCTCCGCCAACCTGGAACCCCTGCTGCTCACCTACCGGGGCGGCGACGGCGGGGCCACCGCCACGGCCGATCTGATCGAGCGCACAGCCCTGCGCCCGCCCCTCCTCGCCACCACCACGGAGGACGGCGTCCACCACCGGCTGTGGTCCGTCACCGACCCCTCCGAACTGGCCACGGTGCAGAAGGAACTGACCGGGCACCAAGCGCTCATCGCCGACGGCCACCACCGGTGGGCGACCTACCGCCGCCTCCGCGCGGAGCACCCCTCCCCCAGCCCCTGGGACCACGGCCTGGTGCTCCTCGTCGACACCGCCCGCTACCCCCTGCGGGTCCGCGCCATCCACCGGCTGCTGCACCACGTGCCGGTCGCGGACGCCGTGGCAGCGCTCGACGGCCGCTTCCGCGTCCGCCGCCTCGACGTACCGCAGGCCGAGGCGATGGACCTCCTCGCCGGGGCAGCCTCGGTCGGCAACGCCTTCCTCCTCGCCGGAGACGGCGCCTTCCACCTCGTCGACCGGCCGGACCCCGCACTGCTGGCGCGCACGGTCCCCACCGACCGCCCGGAAGCCTGGCGCACCCTGGACGCGACGGTGCTGCACGCCACGCTCCTCGACCACGTCTGGCAGGTCCCGGACACCCCCGCGCACATCGCGTACATCCATGACACGGCCGCCACGGTCGCGAAGGCGGAACGCGACGGAGGCACGGGCGTGTTGCTGCACCCGGTGCACGAGGACGTCGTCCGCGACCTCGCACGTCAGGGTGTCACGATGCCGCGCAAGTCGACGTCCTTTGGCCCGAAGCCGGCGTCCGGTCTGGTGCTGCGCGCGCTCGACCTGTGACGAAGGGGCGGGCCCCCGCAGAGACCCGCCCCGTCCGTTCCGGTGCTGCGCCGGGACGTCAGTCAGTCCTTGTCGTCCTCGTTCACCGCGTCGTCGGCCCGGTCCTCGGCGAGGGCGTCCATGAACTCCACGCCGTCCAGCTCGGCGAGCCGGTCGGACGCGTCGGTGCTGCCGTCCCGGTCGGCCTCGACGGCCTTGGCGAACCACTCGCGCGCCTCACCGCTCCGGCCGGCCGCCAGCAGCGCGTCCGCGTACGCGTAGCGCAGTCGCGCGGTCCACGGCTGGACGGAGTGGGAGGCCAGTTCCGAGCTCTGCAGCGTGACGATCGCCGCGTCCAGCTGTCCCAGGTCACGCCGGGCTCCCGCCGCGACGAGCCGCATCTCGACCTGGCCGGCCTTGTCCAGCTTCTGCACCTCGGGCGCTCCGGCCATGTCCAGCGCCTTCTCCGGCCGCCCGAGCCCGCGCTCGCAGTCGGCCATGAGCGGCCACAGCTCCGCGCTCCCGGTCATCCGCCGCGCGGCCCGGAACTCGGCGAGCGCCTCGGAGTACTTCTGGTTGGCGTACGCGGCGAACCCTGTCTCTTATACACATCTCT
>KL568597.1:0-1469 GCA_000715605.1 Streptomyces speibonae
GTGGAACGCGTCCTCGCCACGCAGGCTTCGGTCGCGCGTGCCGTGGTGGTGCCGCGGCAGGACCGCTCGGGTGCTGTCTCGCTCGCCGCGTACGTCGTGCCGGCCGATGGGGGATCCACGGCGGACTTCGACGACCAGCTCGACGAATGGCGCAGCATCTACCACCACGTCTACCGCGGGCTGTCGCGCGAGCCGGACGCCGATTTCGCGGGCTGGAACAGCTCCTTCACCGGCGCCCCCATCCCGATCGACCAGATGCGGGAGTGGCAGCGGTCCGCGGTGGAGCAGGTGGCCAGGTTCGGACCTCGCCGGGTGCTCGAGATCGGCGCGGGCTCCGGTCTCGTGATGATCCCGCTGGCGGAGCGGACCGAGGAGTACTGGGCCACGGACTTCTCGGCGGCCGCCGTGGAGAGAATGCGGGAGTACGCGCGGGAACGGAACTGGGAGCACGTGCGCCTGCGGTGCCGACCGGCGCATGATGTGTCGGGGCTGCCCCACGGCCACTTCGACACCATCGTGCTGAACTCGGTCGTCCAGTACTTCCCGAGCGCCGGCTACCTGCGCGACGTGCTGGGCAAGGCGATCGATCTGCTGGCCGACGGCGGCCGGGTGATCGTCGGCGACGTACGGCACCACGGTCTGCTGCGGGCGTTGCACGCGGCGGTGCAGCAGTTCCGGTATCCCGGATCGGGCACGTCGGCCGTGGATCACGCGGTCGCCGTCGAGAAGGAGCTGCTCCTCGCGCCCGAGTTCTTCACCGCTTTCCGGCACCCCCGGTTGACCGGCGTCGAGGTGCTGCTCAAGCGGGGCGGCGCGGACAACGAGCTGACCGCGTACCGATACGAGGTGGTGCTGCACACCGGCGCCGCGCGACCGGTCGGGGAACTGCCGGAGCGGGTCTGGGGCCGCGACGTCACCGACCTGGACGAGGTGACGGCACCGGCGCGCCTGGCCCGGGTCCCCAACCCGCGGCTGGCCGAGACGGCCGACCCGCGGCTGCATCCCGAACGGGTACGCCAGTGGGCGGCGGACCGCGGCTGGCGGGCGGTGCTGACGTGGTCGCCGCGAACCCGGGACGCCTACGACGCGGTGCTGCTCGCCGGCACCGGCGAGGACGAACCACTCGCGGACGTGTACCGCCCGGGCAGCCCGGAAGCGGTCGCCAACGTGCCCGCCCTCGCCCGGACCGCCGGTGAGCTCGTGTCCGAGCTGCGCGGCACGGTCAAATCGCTGCTGCCCGACCACATGGTGCCGGCCACGATCACACCGATCGAGCGAATCCCGCTCACCCCGAACGGGAAGGTCGACCGCAAGGCCCTGCCGGAACCCGAGGTCGTGACCACCGGCGCCGAGGACCGCGGCCCGCGAGGCCCGCACGAGGAGATCCTGTGCGAGCTGTTCGCCGACCTCCTCGGCCTGCCCCGGGTCGGTGTGGACGACAGCTTCTTCGACCTGGGCGGCCACTCGCT
>KL568597.1:1744-2187 GCA_000715605.1 Streptomyces speibonae
CGACGTACAACTCGCCGCTGGCGGTGCGGCTGTCCGGTGCCCTCGACGTGGCCGCGATGCGGTCAGCCCTGGGCGACGTGGTGGGCCGGCATGAAGCGCTGCGCACCGTCTTCGCCGAGCACCGGGGAGTGCCGTACCAGCGGATCCTGGACGCCGGCGGCATCGACCTGCCGGTGCGTGAGGTGTCCGAGGACGACCTGGCGCAGGTGCTCCGGGACGCCTCCCGACACGAGTTCGACCTGTCGCGGGAGATCCCGTTGCGAGCGTGGCTGTTCACCACGGGCCGCGACGAATGGGTGCTGCTGCTGGTCGTGCACCACGTCGCCGCGGACGGCTGGTCGATGCGGCCGCTGGCCCGTGATCTGACGACGGCGTACGAGGAACGCGCGGCAGGGCGTGCCCCGTCCTGGGCGCCGTTGCCGGTGCAGTACGCGGATTACGCG
>KL568597.1:2459-3954 GCA_000715605.1 Streptomyces speibonae
AGAGATGTGTATAAGAGACAGTCACCGGGGTGCAACGCTGACCCGCACGCTCGACGCGGACCTGCACCAGGCCCTGCGAGCGCTGGCGCGCAGCAACGGAGCCACCCTGTTCATGGCCCTCCAGGCGGCGCTCGGCGCGCAGCTGACCCGCAGCGGGGCCGGTACCGACATCCCGGTGGGTGCGCCGGTCGCGGGGCGGGTCGATGACGCCCTCGAGGACCTGATCGGCTTCTTCATCAACACGCTGGTGCTGCGCCTCGACACCTCGGGCGGCCCGAGCTTCGTCCAGCTTCTGGAACAGGTGCGCGGCACGAGCCTGGCCGCGTACGCCCATCAGGACGTTCCCTTCGACCACCTGGTGGAGAAGCTCAACCCCGACCGGTCGCCCGCCCACCACCCGCTCTTCCAGGTGCAGCTCGTGCTGCAGAACACACCGGAGGCCGATTTCGAGCTGGTCGGCCTGACCGCGCGGCCGCAGCTGGACGGGGTCGAGACCGGTGTGGCCCGGGTGGATCTCACCATCAACGCGATCGAGACGTTCGACGGCCGTGGCGCGCCCGACGGTCTGATCCTCGCCGCCGAGTACGCCACCGACCTCTACGACGGCGCGACCATCGACGCCTTCCTCGACGAGTTCGGCCAGCTGCTGCGTGAAGTCGCCGACTCTCCCCACCAACCCATCGGAGGACTTGAATTGACGAGCGGGACGGAAGTCAACCTTGCTGATCCCGTGCCGGGAACGCTGCCGTGGCTGTTCGAGACCTGGGCGTCGGCCGACCCGTCCGCGATCGCCGTGACCGATGGCGCGGCCGACCTCACCTACGCCGAGCTGAACAGCCGGGCGAACCGGATGGCGCGGGCGCTGATCGACCGGGGGGTGGGCCCGGAGGACCTCGTCGCCGTGCTGCTGCCGCGCAGTGTCCGGCAGGTCGTCACCATCCTGGCCATCGCCAAGAGCGGGGCGGCGTACCTGCCGATCGACCCGGCCTACCCGGCCGACCGGGTGGCGTACCTCTGCGGGGACGCCCGGCCGGAGCTGGTCGTGACGGATGCCTCCGGGGCCGCCCGCCTCGGCGCGGAGCAGCCGGTGTTCGACATCGACGACCCGGACACTGTCACGCAGTGGGAGGGCATGCCGGACACGAACCCGACCGACCGGAATCGCTCGGCCGCCCTCGGCCTGCACCACCCCGCTTATGTCATCTACACCTCGGGATCGACCGGTCGGCCCAAAGGCGCGGTGATCACCCACGCGGGCCTGGCGGACGCGGCCGAGGCGTGGCGGGACCGCTGGGGTTGCGGCCCGGGCTCCCGCGTCCTGCAGCTCTCCTCGCCGAGTTTCGACGCCTCGGTCATGGACCTCGTCGTGGCGTTCGCCACGCACGGGACGCTCGTCCTTCCCGATCCGGGCCTTCTCGCGGGCGAGGCGCTCGCCCGGGTGCTGGCCGAGAAGCGGATCACGCACCTGGTGACGCTGCCGTCGGTGCTGGCGAGC
>KL568597.1:4113-8673 GCA_000715605.1 Streptomyces speibonae
CCTGGTGACGCTGCCGTCGGTGCTGGCGAGCCTGCCGGCCGACGCGCCGGGCCGGCTCACCGACCTGCGCGGCCTGCTCCTCGGCGGCGAGGTCCTCACGCCCGATCT
Organism: Streptomyces speibonae; assembly: GCA_000715605.1. Taxonomy (GTDB): domain Bacteria; phylum Actinomycetota; class Actinomycetes; order Streptomycetales; family Streptomycetaceae; genus Streptomyces; species Streptomyces speibonae. The sequence continues at coordinate 4,222 of KL568597.1, forward strand.
CGCCGCCCGCTGGTCGCCGGGGCGGCGCATGGTCAACGTCTACGGCCAGACCGAGACCACCGTCGCCTGCACGATGACAGACCCCCTTGACGGCGCAGACGGCGAACGTGTCACGGTCGGCCGGCCCAACCCGGGGATGCGCATCTACGTCCTCGACGCGGCCCTGCGGATCGTGCCGCCCGGCACCGACGGCGAGGTGTACGTCGCCGGGCCGTCCGTGGGCCGCGGATACCTGCACCGGCCCGGACTGACCGCGAACCGGTTCGTCGCCGACCCGTACGGCCCGGCCGGCTCCCGGATGTACCGCACGGGGGACATCGGCCGCCTGAACCACGCGTTCGAGCTGGAGTACGTGGGCCGCACCGACGACCAGGTGAAGATCCGCGGGATGCGGGTGGAGCCCGGCGAGGTGGAGGCCGCGTTGGCGAAGCACCCGGCCTCGGCACGGGCCGCCGTGGCCGTACGGGCCGACCGCCAGGGCGATGCGGCGCTGTTCGGTTACGTGATCCCCTCCCACCCCGACGCCGACGTCACCGGTATCCGGGAGGACCTGCGCCGGTCGTTGCCGGAGCATCTGGTACCGGCGGTCGTGATGGCGGTGGACGAGTTCCCGCTCACGCCGAACGGCAAGGTGGATCGGGAGGCGCTGCCGGTGCCGCAGGTCGCGGCACCGGTGGGGCGCGGACCACGCACCCCGCAGGAGGAGATCCTCTGCGGGCTGTTCGCCGAGGTGCTGAACCTGGAACAGATCGGCGTCGAGGACAACTTCTTCGACCTGGGCGGCCACTCCCTGCTGGCGAACAAGCTCATCGCCCGCATCGGCGAGGTGATGGGCACCGAGGTTCCGATCCGGACCTTCTTCGCCGGGCCCACCGTCGAGCAACTCGCCGAGCACCTCGGCTCCGACGGCACGGACAGGGCCTTCGACGTACTCCTCCCGCTGCGCACCGGGGGCACCCTTCCGCCACTGTTCTGCGTCCACCCGGGGGCGGCGATCTGCTGGTCCTACTCGGATCTGCTGCTGCACCTGAGCCCCGACTTCCCGGTGTACGGGCTGCAGTCACGCGCGCTGAGTCACCCGGACGAGCTGCCGGAAACCTTGATCCAGGTCGCGGACGACTGCATCGAGGAGATGCGGCAGGTGCAGAAGACCGGGCCCTACTACCTGCTCGGGCAGTCGTTCGGTGGCGTTGTGGCGCACGCCATGGCCGCCCGCCTGCAGGCCGCGGGGGAACAGGTCGGGCTCATCATCGGGCTCGACTCCGAACCGGCCAGGCCGCTGACCGATGAGGAACAGCAGCAGGTCGTCGAGGCCACCGCCAAGGTCTACACCGGCATCCTCGAGGTGCTGGGCGTCGACCCGGCGGCCCTGCCGAGCGGGAAGCTCACCTTCGCGCAGTTCTCGGAGCTGGCCCGGACCACCAACACGGTCCTGGGCAACGTCGCCGAGGACGAGTTCCAGCTCCTGATGGAGATCCTGCACCGCAACATCTCCATCGCCACCAAGCACCGGCCGGAACGGGTCGACGCCGACATGCTGATCTTCGGCGCGACCGAGGAACGGGAGCGGGTGCTCGACCCCGAGGTGTGGCGGGACTTCGTCGCAGGCGAGATCACGTACCACCCGGTCCCGACCGGCCACAGCACGATCATGACGCCGGAGGCGCTCGAGCTGATCGGCCCGATTCTCGAGGAACACCTCCGGGCCGCCGTCGCCAGCAACGCGACAACCAAGGAGGAGAACTGATGGGCAACCCGTTCGACGACACCGAGGGAACGTTCCTGGTGCTGGTCAACGACGAGGGGCAGTACTCGATGTGGCCCGCGGCCGTTGACGTGCCGGCCGGATGGACCGTCGCTCACCCCGAGGACACCCACCAGGCGTGCCTCGACCACGTCGAGGAACACTGGACCGACATGCGGCCGCGGAGCCTGGTCCGCGCCATGGGCGAGGAGTGAACCTTGCCCGCACACAACGTCGTGAGCGGGCGAGAGGCCCCTGAGCCGGGACGTGCCCTGCGTGGACACCACAGGACAGACCGTCGGGGTGCTCGACAAGCCGGCAGCCCACACGAGTCCCGGCCGTCTGCACCGGGCGTTCTGCGAGTTCGTGGGCCGGTTCCGGGACGAGTCGCGGACCGATCCCGCGGAGGTCTCGGGACGGACGCCGGTCACGCCCACTACCCCGCGCCTCGACGTGGATTCTGACAAGGAGAACCGGGTTGACCGAGGAGTCGGCAACGGTCCGAGACGCCTGCGCCACGATATTGGAGAAGACGGCACGGACCCTGCAACTAGGAGTCAGCGGTACGGAATTCGTCGCGAGGTTCCGGGCCATGACCGACCGTTGGGGTGCCGCCCGTCCCAACGATCTTCCCCTGTCGGACGTGTCGCCCGACGGGTCGCCGGTAGAGTACGCCGTCGACCTCGACGGGGACGCACCCGCCCTCCAGTTCGCGATGGAGCCACTGACCCCGGGCGTGCCGGCCCGCGACCCCGGCGCGGCGCGGGCGCTCATGCCGCTGCTCGCCGAACGCTACGGCGCCGGCACTGCCCGGTGGTCGGCCGTCGCGGACCGGCTCCTGCCCGACGACGCGCACGGGCCGCACGTGTCCATGTACGGCGCGGAGGTGCGTTCCGGCGCCCCGATCCGGTTCAAGGTCTGGTTCTACCTGGACGTGAACGGCCCGGACGGGGTGTTCGACCTGCTGTACACCGCCCTGGACCGGATGAGGGCGAGGCATCTGTGGCCTGTGGTCCAGGCGCACGTCCACCGGGCCGGGTACGACGTGCCTTTCCTGCTCTCTCTGGATCTGGCCGACGACCCCGCGGCCCGGGTGAAGGTCTACTTCCGGCACTTCGCCGCGGACGCCGAGGAGGTGGCGGCCGTGCTCAAGACCTACCCGGGTTTCGAACCGGGAGAGGTGCGCGCCTTCTGCAGGACCATGACGGACGGCCGCCGCCACTTCAGCGTCCAGCCACCCGTCACCTGTCTGTCGCTGTTCGACGCGCAGACTCTCGAACGCCCCGCGGCCACGCTCTACATCCCGCTGTGGACGTACGCGGAGCACGACGGCCAGGTGCGGCAGCGGGTCCACCGTGCCCTTGCCGCGAATCCGCAGGCGCTGCGCCGCTACGACAGCGTGCTCGCCGGCATCGCTCACCGCGCGCTCGACGCGGGAACCGGGATCCACAACTACATCTCCTGGCAGCCGGGCCGCTCCCGCCCCCGCGTGAAGGTCTACCTGTCACCGGAGATGCACGACGTGAACCCTCCGCCGCTCGGCGTGAGCCAACAGGATCACCTCGGTGGCCAGCCCACTGCGAGAGGAAGGACCGAATGAGTACGCAGGTGCATCCGGCTCCGCTGCGAACCGCCATCGTGGGGACCGGGAACATCGGAACCGATCTGCTGCTGAAGGTCGAGACGTCACCGCTGCTGACGTGTGTGCTGTTTGCCGGTCGGCGGGCCGAGTCGCCCGGCATCGAGCTGGCCCGCGACCGCGGGGTGGCCACGAGCACCGGCGGGATCGACGCGGTCGTCGAGGCGAAGGACGACATCGATGTGGTGTTCGATGCGACCTCCGCCGGCGATGCCACCCGCCACTGGGGCATCGTCGAGCCGTTGGGGCTGCCGTTCATCGACCTCACGCCGGCCAACAGGGGCAAGTTCTGCGTGCCGGCCCTCAACCTCGAGGACTGCATTGCGGAGCCATACCTCTCCATGGTGACCTGCGGCGGGCAGGCGGCGGTCCCGATGGCCCGTTGCGTCACGCAGATCGCGGGCCACGTCGACTACCTGGAGATCGTCTCGGCGAGCGCCTCGGCCAGCGTGGGCCCGGCCTCCCGGGCGAACTTGGACGAATACGTGCACACCACGGAAGAGGCGACCGCCAAGTTCTGCACCGCCACGCGGACCAAGACCGTGCTGATCATCAATCCGGCCGACCCCGGCATCGTCATGCGCAACTCCATCGCGGTGTCCACCACCGAGCGCATCGACCTCGACGCCCTGCGGGAGGCGGTCACCACGATGGAGAAGCAGATCCGCTCGTACGTTCCCGGTTACCGGGTCGTGGTACCGCCGGTCGCCACCGGAGACCGCTACATGCTCACGGTGGAGGTCGAGGGGCGGGGCGACTACTTCCCCCGCTATGCAGGCAACCTGGACATCATCACCTGCGCCGCCGTCGCCGCGGCGGAGGCTCGCACCGGGCGGGGGCGGTCATGAGCGGGAAACTCCAGATCTGTGACACGACGCTGCGGGACGGCAACCACGCCGTCGCCCACCAGTTGGGCCGTGCGGACATCAGTGCGTACGCGCGGGCGGCCGAGTCGGCCGGCGTGGATGTCGTCGAGGTCGGACACGGCAACGGTCTCGGTGCCTCCTCCATCCAGGTCGGCATCGCGGCCATCAGCGATGCGGAGATGCTGCGCGCCGCCAAGGCCGAG
>KL568597.1:8838-10837 GCA_000715605.1 Streptomyces speibonae
GCATCGCGGCCATCAGCGATGCGGAGATGCTGCGCGCCGCCAAGGCCGAGCTGAGCAACTCCCGGCTCGGTGTGCTCTCCATCCCCGGCTTCGCCAGCGTCGAACGCGACCTCAAGCCCGCCCTCGACTGCGGCGTGGATGAGGTCCGGGTAGGTGCCCACTGCACCGAGGCCGACGTCACCCGCCAGCAGATCACGATGCTGCGGGCAATGGGCGTACCTGTGAAGGGAATGCTTCTGATGAGCCACATGGCGTCGGCGAAGAAGCTGGTCGAACAGGCGCAGCTCATGCAGGACTACGGCGCCGAGGCTGTCGTGCTGATGGACTCGGCCGGCGCGTACACCCCGCAGCAGGTGCGGGAGAAGGTCGGCGAGCTGGCCGACAAGCTCGACATCGCGATCGGTTTCCACGCCCACAACAACCTCGGCCTCTCGGTGATCAACAGCATGACCGCGATGCGGGCGGGGGCGACCATCGTGGACGTCACGGCGCGCGGGTTCGGCGCAGGGGCGGGCAACGCGCCGATCGAACTGGTCGCCGCCAACCTGCACGTCGAGCAGATGGAAACGCGGATCAGGCTGTTCGGCGCTCTGGACGCGGCGGACACGGCCGAGGAACGGTTCGTGAAGCACGTGCCGACCAACGACAGCGTCACCATCGCCAGCGGCATCGCCGGGGTGTTCTCCGGATTCGCGGCGCCGGTGCGGCGAGCGAGCCGGCGCTTCGACGTCGATCCCCGCGAGGTCCTGCTCGAACTGGGCAAGCGGCGGGTGGTGGCCGGCCAGGAGGACACCATCATCCAGGTCGCCATGCAACTGGCCGCCGAGCGGGCGCCCGGGGACCTGCCGCACACCTCTGCCGACCACATCTGACGGGCAAGGAGGAAGGTGCCATGCTACGGCACACCCCGGAATCCGTGGCCGACGCGGCCGCGGTCGCCGCACTGCTGCAGATCGGTGCCGAGATCGGGGCCGACCAGGTCCTGGACTCCGGCGAGACTTTCAGCGCCTCGGACATGGCCAGGGCGGCCGGCGTCCCCCTCGCCGGCATCACCGCATACCTGGCGGCACTGCTCGCCGCCGGTCTGATCGCCGAGACCGAGGTCCCAGGGGACTTCCAGGCGGCCGCCGACTACACCGACCTGCGCCACCAGGCCGGGTACGTGTCCTGGGCGATGAATGCCAACGGTCCCTTCATCGACCATGCCCGTGCGTTCCTGACCGACCCCGATCAGGCCGCCCGCACCCACCGGCGCAACGGACGCCGGGTCGCGGTCAGCTCGCGGTGGATCGGCGAACGCGCGTTCTACCCACAGATCGTCGAGCAGGTCGCGGCATCCGGAGCGCTTCGGGTGACGGACCTCGGTGCCGGGGCCGGCGCCCTGCTCATCGAGCTGCTGCACGAAAATCCAACACGCACCGGCACGGCCGTCGACAGCAACGGCGCCGCCTGTGCTGCAGCGCGTGAGGCCGCCCTCGCCTCCGGGGTGCTCGATCGCCTGACGGTCGTCGAGCGGCCGATCGAGTCGCTGGTCGACGACCCGGAGCCGGTCTCCGGCGCGGAAGCCATCCTGGCCTGCTACGTCATGCACGACATCGTGGCGGACGACCGCACGGCCCAGAACGTTCTCGGTGCCCTGCGCGACGCGCTCGCCCCCGGGGGATTCCTCGCCGTGGCCGACGCCGTCTCTTACGCGCAACAGCCTCAGGAACGCAAGTTCAGCGCGCTCTTCACCTATCTGCACTCCACCTTCATGAGCGTCCATCTTCCCACCGAGCAGGAGTGGCTGGACAAGTTCGACAAAGCGGGCTTCTCGCAGACCAGGACCGTGCCGATCGGCCTGCCCGGGGGCCGGCTCTTCGTGGCGAGCCGATGACAACCGCCGCGCGGGCACTCCACCGCGAACTGGCCGCCGAGCTCTGGAACGCCGCCAGAACCCGCCGACCGGTGCCGCCCGTGTCGATCCGGCACCCGCAACTCGGCCTGGCGGACGCGTACG
>KL568597.1:11000-16897 GCA_000715605.1 Streptomyces speibonae
GCCGCCCGTGTCGATCCGGCACCCGCAACTCGGCCTGGCGGACGCGTACGCGATCCAGAGTGAGGTCCGCGCGCTCGAAGTGGCGAGCGGTGCCGCTCCGGCCGGGCACAAGATCGGAGCAACCAGCGAGGCGATTCAGAAGATGTTCGGCATCGACCATCCCGACTTCGGATACCTGACCGATCGCATGCTCCTGCCCGACGGCGTCGACCTCGACCTGCGGGGTTTCATCTCACCGAAGGTCGAGGGCGAGATCGCCTTCCGGATGGCGGAGGATCTGAGCGGCCACGAGGTCACGGCTCAGGACGTGCTCGACGCCACCACAGTGGTCTGCCCCGTCCTGGAGGTGCTCGACAGCCGGATCGAGGCATGGAAGATCGGCCTGGTGGACACCGTCGCCGACAACGCGTCCTCCGCCGCAGCCGTGGTCGGCTCCGGTGTCGCACCGGACACCGACCTGGCGGCGGCGCGGATGGTACTGCGCAGCGGCGACACCGAGTACACCGGGAACGGCTCGGCGGTCATGGGACATCCAGCGGAGTCGGTGGCCTGTCTGGTCCGGATCCTGGCGGGGTTCGGCACCGGCATCAGCGCCGGTGATCTCGTGCTGGCCGGCTCCTGGTCCGGCGCGGTGGACCTGCTGCCGGACCAGGAGGTACATGCCTCATTCGGCGTCCTGGGCTCGGTGTCCCTCAGCACACATGACCGCGAGGAGGACGACGGTGGGCCAGGAGAGCCCTTGCCGCCGCGCATGCCGCACCGGGCTCCAAGCCACTGACACCGGCCCTCACCGACGCCCGGGACGCCCGCGTGAACACCGGCGGTGTGCCCAAGTGAGGGGAACTCCTCCAACGCCACGCACCTTGACCGCTGTCGGGCGCGTGATGTTGCGGGTGGGAATCAGCGCGGTGGGGTGCGAGACGGTTTCACACCGCCCCGCTCCGGCCGGCATCCGGGGAACGGTGGCGGGCCGCGGCGTGACCTGCGCCGCGACCGGTCGCGTGGGCCGCGACCAGTCCGTCGCGCACCCGAACCGCGATCTCGGTGAGGTCGTCGACCGAGGTGTGGCCGAGAGCCGCGGGGACCGTTGCGGTGTCGTCGACCACGATGCGCGCCCGCGGTAGTCGGTCGGCCGCGAACACTCGGAGCAGGCAGCCGACGAGATCGACGATCCGAAGTCGGGCCAGTCGACCGATCTCGGCGGGGTCGCTCGTCACGACGACGATCGTCACCTCGTCGTCCGGCCGCGCCGAGCGCATCGCGTCCTCGGCCGCGGACAGGCGTCCCACACCCAGCACGACGACCACTCCGTCGTCGCCGAAGTCGACCGGACGGCCGGTGATCTCGTCGTGGAGACCGCGGGGCGGCACCCACCGGTCCTCGGTCGAGCGCGCCGGAGTGACGTAGGGCAGGTGCGGTGGCTCCGTGTCGTCGCCGAGGGCGATGCAGGCCAGGTGTTCGGCGGCGCGGGTCAAGTCGAAGGGGTCGCCGACGCCGGGGGCGTTCTCCGCGAGGCCGGCCGCACCGTGGAGGAGGGTCAGGGCCAGCCCGGCCAGCCGCACGGTCCCGGTGCGCACGGCGGACCGCGGCTCAAGTGCCAGCGCGAGCAACAGGGCTTCGAACCGGACGAGTTCGGCCAGCGCGGTCCGGGCCGACTCGGTGTTGAGCACTCCGGACAGTGAGCGCAGTTGCAGATGGCCGCTTCCCGGAGTGTCGCCGAGGAAGGGCAGCCGTTCGAGCCAGACCCGGGCGAACGAACCGAGCGCTCGTCCGGCGGAGTCGGGGGATCCCGCCGGCGGTTCGGCGGAGGCCCGGGCCTTTTCGGCGGCGTCGACCAGCACCGCGAGGTAGAGAGCGCGCTTGCTGGTGAAGTTGGAGTAGACCGCGCCTCTGGTCAGTTCGGCTCGCTCGGCGATCCGGTCGATCTTGGCCTCGGCATAGCCGTACTCGGTGAATTCCTGCCGGGCCGCGACCAGCACCGCCGCACGGGTCCGCTCCTGCTGCTGCGCGCGGGTCAACCTCGCCATCGTGCTCCCTTCCGTTCCTGCTGTGTCATGATACAACCAGCATCCAGATGGTGATGACATCCGAAAGTCGCGAACATCGGAGATGGGCCGTGGGTGACAACGGGTTCGAGGTCGACGGACTGATCAAGCAATTCGGCCGGACGACAGCAGTCGACGGAGTGAACCTCTCCGCTCCTCGCGGACACGTGCTGGGACTGCTGGGGCCCAACGGTGCCGGTAAGACGACCGTCGTGCGCGTGCTGGCGACTCTTCTGCGCCCCGACGCGGGGCAGGTGCGCGTGGCCGGAATCGACGTTCGGCGGGATCCGGCTCAGGTCCGTCGGCGTATCGCGCTGTCGGGGCAGCACACGAGCGTCGACGACGAGCTGTCCGGGCGGTCCAACCTGGTCATGATCGGCCGACTCCTCGACCTCAGACGGCATGATGCCAGTCGGAGGGCCGGCGAACTGCTGTCCCGCTTCGGTCTCGACGATGCGGCCGACCGGCCCGTCGCCACGTATTCGGGCGGGATGCGACGCCGCCTTGACCTCGCGGCCAGCCTGGTGGGCCGGCCCGAGGTCGTGTTCCTCGATGAGCCTTCGGTCGGGCTGGACCCCGGCAAGCGCGACGAGTTGTGGCAGATGATCCGCGGGCTCAGCCAGGACGGCGTCACGGTCCTGCTCACGACGCAGTACCTCGAAGAGGCCGACGCCCTCGCCGACGGCATCACCGTCATCGACCACGGGCGAGTGATCGCGTCCGGCACGCCCACCGACCTCAAGCGCGAGATCGGCGGACACACGATCGTCCTCCGCCCGGCCCATGCAGACGACCTCGACCCCGCTGCCGCCATCATGGCCCGAGCCGCAGGGCGAGAGCCCGACCGATCACGCCGCCACGAACTCGTCGTGCCGGTCGCCGGCGACGCCGAGTTCTTCGAGATAACCGCTCAACTCCGGGCCCGCGGTATCGATGTCAGCGAGATCGCCTTCCGCCTTCCCAGCCTCGATGAGGTCTTCCTGTCCCTGACCGGGGCTCCCACCGCCGACGCCAAGGACGCAGCATGACCACGACCCTCACCGGGACCGCCCGGCCCCGACGCTTCGCCACCCTCCGGCACAGCGCGGTTCTCGCCCAGCGCAGCCTCCTCAAGACCACCCGGAACCCTGGTCCGATCATGAACGGTGTGGTCACCCCCGCGCTGTTCATGATCCTGTTCCTCTACCTGTTCGGCCGCCCGGTCGCCGGCTCCACCGGCGAATACCTGCAGTACCTTTTCCCCGGAATCCTCGTCATGGGCGCCGGACTGGCCGGAATGATCTCCACCGGATCGGCCATCAACCTCGATCTGAAGAATGGCGTCACCGACCGGTTCCGCAGCCTCCCGATCAGCCGTACGGCGCCGCTGCTCGGCTCCGTGACGGCCGACATCCTCCGTTACCTGATCGCCGTGTCGATCCTTTTCGTCATCGGCGTTCTGCTCGGGTTCCGCATCCAGGGAGGCATGCCCGCCGCGCTGGGGGCGACCGCGCTCGCAATCCTGTTCGGGTTCTGCCTCAGCTGGGTCACGGTATTCATCGGTGTCATCGTCAAGAGCGCCGAGGCCGTGCTGGCGTTCAGCTTCATCGCCTTCCTGCCGCTCCAGTTGGGCAGCAGCCTGGCTTCCCCGACCGACACCCTGCCCGGATGGCTGAAAGCGTGGGCGGACATCAACCCCGTCACCCATGTCATGGATGCCTGCCGCGCTTTGCTGAACGGGACGCCGGAAGCGGGAAGCATCGGTCGCGCCCTGCTGTGGTCGGCCATCCTGTTCGTCATTTTCTGCCCACTGGCAGTCCGCGCCTACGGCCGTCAGGAATGACGATGCCGATCGCAGCAGCCCCGAACCACACCGCCGCCACGAGCCATTGACGACCTTCAACCGCACCGCACCCCAGGAGAACAACACATGACCTGGCCTGAAGCTCGCGCGACGGACACCGGCCTGCTGGTACTGCACGCCCTGCGCTGCGCCGGCACCGTCAGCCTCGCCCGCCTCCACGCGATGACCGGTCTCGACGCATCCGATGTCGAGTCCGAGCTCATCGATCTCGGGGCCGACGGTCTTGTCACGCGCATGTCCGGCGACATACAGGGTTGGAGTCTCACGGACGCCGGCCGTGCCGCGGATTCCGAGCGGATCACGGACGAGCTCGAGTCGGCCCGAGCCCGCGGGGCCGTGACGGCGGCGTACGAGCGGTTCCTCGTCCTCAACCCGGAGCTGCTCGACCTCTGCACGGCATGGCAACTCCGAGCCGACGACGGCGTCATGAGCGTCAACGACCACAGCGATCCCGCCTACGACTCCCGGGTCCTCGCCCGCTTCGCCGATCTCGACCGACGCGCTGCCGCGGTCTGTGCCGAGTTGTCCGCGGCACTGCCTCGGTTCGGTCGTTACCGGGACCGCCTCACCAGAGCTCTCGATCGCGCTGTCTCCGGCGAGTTGGAGTACGTGGCCGACAGCACTGCGTCGTACCACACCGTGTGGGCGGAGCTGCACGAAGACCTGCTCGCCACGCTCGGGTTGCAGCGATGAGGTGGATCCGCACGATCTCCGCCCAGGCCGAGGAGACGGCGGAGACACTGGGCGGCAAGGCACGTGGCCTGGTCCTTCTGCACCGTCTTGGTCTGCCGGTGCCGGCCGGATTCGTCATCACCACTGAGGCATGTCGCGCCTTCCTCCGGGGAGGGCGTCTTCCCGATGGACTCGACGACGAGCTCGCGACGGCCATGGCCGACCTCGAACTCTCCACCGGGCGCGCCTTCGGGGGACCGCGGAAGCCGCTGGCAGTATCTGTTCGCTCCGGGGCCGGCGTGTCGATGCCCGGCATGATGAGCACGATCCTCAACCTCGGTCTCACGACCGAAGCCACCGCAGGTCTTGCCGCCGAGACGGACGACCGGCCGTTCGCACTGAACTCGCGGCTGCGCTTCCTGGCGAGTTTCGCCTCCGCGATCACGAACTCGGACGGGGACGGCGCAGGAGCCGTCCACGGAGCACGCCCCGGGCGAGGAACCGAGGACGAGGAAGCGCGTCTCACCGAGTCGATCGCGGCAGTCGAGAACCTCGTTCGAGAACGATGCGATCAGCCGATTCCGGACGACGCGGCCCGCCAGCTGAGACTGGCGGTCGAAGCTGTCTTCTCGTCCTGGAACGCGCCACGCGCGCGAACCTACCGTGAGGTGAACGACATCCCGCACGACCTGGGTACAGCCGTGATCGTCCAGAGGATGGTGTTCGGCAACCGCGACGGCCACAGCGGCACCGGAGTCGCCTTCAGCCGCAACCCCAACACCGGTGAGAACATCCCGTTCGGCGAAGTCCTGTTCGGGTGTCAAGGAGAAGAAGTCGTCTCCGGAACGTCGACGACCCGGCCACTGAGCGAACTCGCCCAGCGGGAGCCGGCAGTGTGGACGGAGCTGCTCGACGCCCTGCGTCGGATCGAAGCGCACTACCGCGACGCCTGCTACGTCGAGTTCACGTTCCAGTCCGGCGAGCTCTGGATCCTGCAGGTCCGGCCCGGCCGGTTCGTGGGGGGTGCCGCGGTCCGCGTAGCCACCGAACTCGTCGGCCAGCGGGTCATCGGACGTCACGAAGCGCTGCTCAGGGTCTCGTCGCGGCATCTCCGGCACGTCCGCACGCCGCGCATCGCGTCGTCCGAGGAGACCGACGTCTTCGCCCGGGGAATCGGCGCCTGTCCCGGTGTCGCCGCCGGCAGAATCGCGACCACGGCGGACGGCGCCGTACGCATGGCCCGGACCGACCCGGTCATCCTGGTACGCCCGGAGACCTCGCCGAACGACATGCACGGCCTTGCCGCCGCCGCCGGAATCGTCACCGCTCGCGGCGGG
>KL568597.1:17086-18576 GCA_000715605.1 Streptomyces speibonae
CGCCGCGGTCGTCGCGCGGGCCATGGGAAAGCCCGCGGTCGTGGGCGTCGCCGGCCTCGCCGTCGACCGCGACGACGGCTCCGTGACGGTGGGCGGACGCACCGTCGGAGACGGCACATTCGTCACCATCGACGGGACCAGCGGGGAGGTCGCTCTCGGCAGTCCCCGTGTTGTCGCCGACGCGGCCGACGAGCACGTCCATCGACTGCTCGCATGGGCCGACGACGTCTCGGGCGACCACTCCGCACGCGAGGACACCCAGCGCCTCGACGCGGCCCACGCGGCACTGCGTCACCGCTGATTCGGCTGACTCGACTGATACGACGAGCGCATCCAGACAGGAGATCACCATGGCAACTCGGCACGTGTACCTGGTACGACACGGAGCGGCCGACCCCTTCGGCACGCTGACCGACGTCGGGCAACGGCAGTCGGAACTGGTCGGGAAGCGATTGGCGGGACTTCCGATCGAAACGGTCTGGCACTCGCCCCTGCCCAGGGCGGTGCACTCCGCGCGGATCGTGGGCGCCTGTCTGCCGGACGCCGCCGTGCGGGAAGCGCCGGAGCTGGTCGATCACGTACCGCATGTACCGGACGACGTGCCACCGGCGTGGGCGGCGTTCTTCGACGGCTACGGCGCCGAGGAAGCCGCGGACGCGCGACGCCGTGCGGATGCCCTGACCGGCAGGTTCGCGCGCCCCGCCGAAACCGGGACGCATGAAGTCCTGGTCACCCACGCCTACCAGGTGGCCTGGCTGGTCCGGCACGCCCTGGACGCGCCACCGGTGCGATGGCTCGGTCTGAACTGCGGGAACGCGGCGCTGACGGCGATCGAGTACCGCGACGGCACGGAGCCGACGGTGCTGCTGTACAACGACATGGGCCACCTGCCGGCCGATCTGCGCTGGACGGGGTTCGGGGCCGGCACGCGGCCCTGAGCCGGGCTGACGTCCCGTGGGGCGGGAGGGGCCGTGAACCGATGTCACGCCCCTGGCCGTTCATGCGGCCGCGGAGCGGCTGGAGATGGCGCCTTTCCGGCCACGCCTGCCCGGCCGAGCTGTCGCGCCACCTCACGCCGGCGCGGACATACCCGGAGGTGCGCGGGCACGTCTTCTTCGCCGCCCGTGAGGTGACGGCCGGTCCGGCCGGAGCGATGGCGCGGGTGGTCACCGGTCACTACGGTGGCCCGTGGAACCCCCGCGCCGACTCAGTGCTGCGTTGCCCGGTGCCGGATCTCCGTGTCCGGGCCGGGGGAGCAGATGCCCTCGTGGCCGTCCTCGAAGCGGACGCGGTAGGGCGGGTTGCCGTCCTCGCCCATGACTTCGATGATCTCTCCGACCTTGTCCTGCTGGCCGACCACCCTGCCGTGCTGGACAAGCTGGTCACCCACGCTTGCGCGCATCGGAACCTCCTCTCAACCGCGTGCCCGCTGCGTCACGGCGATGCACACGAGCACCGCCGCGGCCGTCACTGGGGCGGCCACCGTCAGG
>KL568597.1:18709-21629 GCA_000715605.1 Streptomyces speibonae
GAGATGTGTATAAGAGACAGGCAGGCCGGTCACGCTGTGCGCGGTCAGCCGGACCGGCTCCAGGACCAGCCCGGCGGCGGCGACGGGCAGCACGAGCGGCAGACACAGCACGAGCGCCCAGCCGATCACCTGCCAGCCCGGCATCACCCGGGCCAGCCGGCCGCCCTCCGTGTAGCCGGCCGCGCAGACCAGCAGGGCCGCGAAGAGATACAGGTCGGCCGTGGTCAGCGCGCCGCCGCTCTGCTGCACGGTGAACGTCACCACCGCCGCCGCTCCGGCGAGGGCCGCCACCCAGAAGGTGCGCGAGGGTCTCGAGCCGACGCGCAGGGCGGACACCAGCGCGGTGGTCAGCGGGAGCAGACCCACCACGACCGCCGCGTGCGCGGTGGTGGAGGTCCGCAGGGCCAGGGTGGTCAGCAACGGGAAGCCGAGCACCACCCCCGCGCCCACCACCGCGATCCCCGGCCAGTGCCTGCGCTCCGGCGGCGGGATGCGCAGCGCGAGCAGACAGCCGCCCGCGATCAGCGCCGCGAGCACACTGCGCACGGCCACCAGCGACCAGGGCCCGAAGCCTTCCAGGCCCCACGCGGTGGCCGGGAAGGTGAGGGAGAAGGCGACGACGCCGAGGGCGGCCTGGAGGATGCCGAGGCCGCCGTGGCCCCGGGGAGCGGAGACTGCTATCGAAGGGGCGGTAGTAGCGCTACTCTGTGCTCTCATGCATGAGCGTAGCAGCGTCGTTGACCTGGCGGATCACCTGCGGCGCGAGCTGGACCGCTACTCTCCCGGCGGAAAGCTCCCGTCCAGCCGCGCCCTGGTGGAGCGGTTCCGGGTGAGCCCCGTGACGGTCTCCCGGGCCCTGGCGATGCTCGCCGCCGAGGGCCTCGTGGTCACCCGGCCCGGCGCCGGGGCCTTCCGGGCGCGGCCCCGCGCCGCGGCCGCTCCCGTCGGCGACACCTCCTGGCAGGAGGTCGCCCTCAGCGCCGACGGCGCCGGCGACCTCGTACCGCGCTCGGTGGACGCCTCCGGCGTGCTCGTCTCGCTGGCCGCGCCGCCGCCGGGGGTGATCGAGTTCAACGGGGGCTATCTGCACCCCTCCCTGCAGCCCGAGCGGGCCATGGCGGCGGCCCTGTCCCGGGCCGGACGGCGGCCGGGCGCCTGGGGCCGGCCGCCCGTGGAAGGGCTGCCGGAGCTGCGTGAGTGGTTCGCGCGGAGCATCGGCGGCCCGGTCACGGCGGCCGGGGTGCTCGTCACCTCGGGCGGACAGTCCGCGCTCACCACCGCCCTG
Organism: Streptomyces speibonae; assembly: GCA_000715605.1. GTDB lineage: Bacteria > Actinomycetota > Actinomycetes > Streptomycetales > Streptomycetaceae > Streptomyces > Streptomyces speibonae. Next base: position 19,995 of record KL568597.1, read on the forward strand.
CGCGCCCTCGCGCCCCCGGGCGCGCCCGTGCTCGTCGAGTCGCCCACCTACCCGGGCATGCTCGCCATCGCCCGCTCGGCCGGACTGCACCCCGTGCCCGTCCCGGTGGACGCGGACGGGGTGCGTCCCGCGCTGCTCGCGGACGCGTTCCGGGCGAGCGGCGCCCGGGTGTTCGTCTGCCAGCCGCTGTTCCAGAACCCCACCGGCGCCGTGCTCGCCCCGGACCGGCGCGGCGAGGTGCTGCGGATCGCCCGCGAGGCGGGCGCGTTCGTCGTCGAGGACGACTTCGTACGGCGTCTGGTGCACGAGGACGCGGGCCCGCTGCCGCGCCCGCTCGCCGCCGACGACCCGGACGGGGTGGTGGTGCACGTCTGCTCGCTGACCAAGGCGACCTCGCCGAGCTTCCGGGTGAGCGCCCTGGCCGCACACGGGCCGGTGCTGGAGCGGCTGCGGGCCATCCAGATCGTGGACACCTTCTTCGTGCCCCGCCCGCTTCAGGAGGCCACGCTCGAACTCGTCGGTTCGGCCGCCTGGCCGCGCCATCTGCGCGCGGTCTCCGCCGAACTGCGCGCCCGCCGGGACGCCATGACCGCCGCCCTCCGCCTGCGGCTGCCCGAACTCGCCCTGCCGCACATCCCGTCCGGCGGCTATCACCTGTGGCTGCGGCTGCCCGACGGCACGGCCGAGCCCGCCCTGACCGGTGCCGCCCTGCGCGCGGGCGTCGCCGTCACCCCCGGCCGCCCCTACTTCAGCGCCGAACCCCCCGCCCGGCATCTGCGCCTCAGCTTCGCCGGGGTGGCCGGCACGGGGGAGATCGCCGAGGGCGTGCGGCGGCTGCGCACCGCCTGCGACGAGGTGCTGGAGCCGGACTAGGGGTGCTGGAGCCGGATTAAGCGTTCGACGCCGGCCTGCCTGCCCTGCGAGCATCCCGCCATGACCGACACCCCGCGCCTGCCCGAGGGCTACGAGATCTCCACCGACCCCGCCAGGATCGACGCGGCCCGCGTGCACCGGTGGCTGTCCACCGACGCGTACTGGGCGCTGGGCCGGTCCCGGGAGAAGCAGGACCGGGCGATCGAGGGCTCGCTCAACTTCGGCGTCTACGCGACACCCTCGGGTGACCAGGTGGCCTACGCCAGAGTCGTCACCGACCGGGCGACGTTCGCCTGGCTGTGCGATGTGTACGTCGACCCCTCGGTGCGCGGCAAGGGGGTCGGTACCGCGCTGGTCGCGGCCGTACGGGAGGAGCTGCTCGGCTTCGGGCCCAAGCGCGTCATGCTGGCCACGCACGACGCGCACGGCGTCTACGAGAAGCTGGGGTTCCGCCCCCTCGACCGGCCGGACCACTACCTGGCGCTCACCTCCGGGTGAGGCCGGCGGACCGGCGTTTCGGGCGACTTGTCCGACGCGTCCTTACCAGCCAGTAAGGCAGGGGCCACCTGGAGTGACGGCGCGACGGCACCCCTTGACCAGTTGACTCCGGCGACTGACGATCGCCGCATGGCACTTCGGGTCACGTTCGTCGCCGCCGCGGGGAGCTCATCGGTGCTCGCCGAGCGATTCGAGGACGCCCGTCCGCTGGACCAGGCCGCCTGGTACGAGGTCCAGCGGGCCGCGCCCGAACTGCTGCCGCTC
>KL568597.1:21852-22156 GCA_000715605.1 Streptomyces speibonae
ACCGCCTGCCGCTCGCGGCGGCCGATCTGCGCTACTGCTCCCCGGCCCCGCGCAGCCGGGCCACCGGGGAGGGACTGGGCTACGCGCCGCTGGTGCAGCTGGCCCTGCGCGACTGCGACATGGGCCGGTGGCGGGGGCTGACCCTGGGCGAGGCGATGGCCCGGGAGCCGGAGTCCGTGGACGCCTGGCTCGCCGATCCGCGCGCCACACCGTACGGCGGGGAGTCGCTGCTGGACTTCATCCGGCGCGTCGGCGGCTGGCTCGACACCCGGCCGGTCGAGGACGGCTGCCGGGTCGTCGCCGT
>KL568597.1:22315-23191 GCA_000715605.1 Streptomyces speibonae
GGTCGTCGCCGTGGCCGAGCCGTCGGTGATCCGCGCGGCGCTGGTCTACGTGCTCAAGGCGCCGCCGTCCGCCTACTGGAGCATCGACGTCCGCTCACTGTCGACGATCAGCGTCGCCGGGCGGGCGGGCCGCTGGAGCCTGCGCCTGGAAGGGGTCTCCGCTCAGCCGACGCGCGCGTAGTCGGTGGTGAGCTCCAGATCCTTGGCGGGGCCCCGTACGCGCCAGACCGCCCGCCAGTGGCCGGCGTCGCGCACGGTGAACTCGCCCCGGTAGAGGTCCGCGGAGCAGGGGTGGTCGGCGACGTACCGGCCCGTCGTGAGGTCCAGGCCGTGGAACGGGCGCCCGTCGGCGAACCGCACGTCCGCCGTACCGCCGGGCCCGGGCAGGAAGCGCAGGGTCCGTTCCGCGGGCCGGGTCACACCCCGCCAGGTGAAGTCACCGGACTCCCGCTGCAGCAGCCCGCCGCCCTCCAGCGGGCCGAAGACCACCGCCCCCGCGAAGCGCCCCTCGTCCCCGCTCGCCAGATCCCGCACGGTCCGCTCCGCCCGCCAGTGCCCCTCCAGATACGCCAGCACATCGGGCACCGCCCAGTACTCACCCATCACGCCCGTCCCCGCCTGCCTCTCGCTTCCTCTCCCATCTTGCCGTCCGCTCTCATGGCACCCCCGGCCGGCCTGTATGGCGTTGCATAAAAGTGCATTGCTACGTATAGTCATGCCATCCAGGAGGAGGTTCCATGACCGTACGTACCGCAGTGGCCGGAGCGAGTGGATACGCGGGCGGAGAACTGCTGCGTCTGCTCCTGGCCCACCCCGGGGTCGAGATCGGCGCCCTGACCGGCAACTCCAACGCCGGACAGCGGCTCGGCGCGCTCC
>KL568597.1:23390-28248 GCA_000715605.1 Streptomyces speibonae
GCTCGGCGCGCTCCAGCCGCATCTGCTGCCGCTCGCCGACCGCGTACTGGAGCCGACCACTCCCGAGGTCCTGGCGGGACACGACGTCGTGTTCCTCGCCCTGCCGCACGGGCAGTCCGCGGCCGTCGCCGAACAGCTCGGCGACGACGTGCTCGTGATCGACATGGGCGCGGACTTCCGGCTGCGGGACGCCGACGACTGGGTGCGGTTCTACGGCTCGCCGCACGCCGGTACCTGGCCCTACGGCCTGCCCGAACTGCCGGGTGCCCGTGCCGCGCTGGAGGGGTCCAAGCGCGTCGCGGTGCCCGGTTGCTACCCCACCGCCGTCTCCCTGGCCCTCTTCCCGGCGTACGCCGCCGGCCTCGCCGGGCCCGAGGCGGTCATCGTCGCCGCCTCCGGCACCTCCGGCGCGGGCAAGGCGCTCAAGCCGCATCTGCTGGGAAGCGAGGTCATGGGCTCCATGTCGCCGTACGGCGTGGGCGGCGGACACCGGCACACCCCCGAGATCGTGCAGAACCTCAGCGCGGCGGCCGGCGAGCGGGTCTCCGTCTCCTTCACCCCGACCCTCGCGCCGATGCCCCGCGGCATCCTCGCCACCTGCACCGCGAAGGCCGCGCCCGGCGTCACCGCCGACGCGGTGCGCGCCGCCTACGAGAAGGCCTTCGCCGACGAGCCCTTCGTCCACCTCCTCCCCGAGGGACAGTGGCCCGCGACCGCCTCCGTGTACGGCTCCAACGCCGTGGCCGTGCAGGTCGCGTACGACGACACCGCCGGCCGGATCGTCGCGATCAGCGCCATCGACAACCTGACCAAGGGCACCGCGGGCGGTGCCGTCCAGAGCATGAACCTCGCCCTGGGTCTCGACGAGACCCAGGGGCTGACGACGATCGGAGTCGCGCCTTGAGTGTGACGGCAGCACAAGGCTTCACGGCGGCGGGCATCGCCGCCGGGATCAAGGAGAACGGCAACCCCGACCTGGCCCTCGTGGTCAACAACGGCCCCCGCCGCGCCGCCGCCGGCGTCTTCACCTCCAACCGCGTCAAGGCCGCCCCCGTCCTCTGGTCCGAGCAGGTGCTCAAGAGCGGGCAGCTGGCCGCCGTCGTCCTCAACTCCGGCGGCGCCAACGCGTGCACCGGGCCGAAGGGCTTCCAGGACACCCACGCCACCGCCGAGAAGGCGGCCGAGGTGCTCGGCACCGGCGCGGGCGAGATCGCCGTGTGCTCCACCGGCCTCATCGGCGTCCTGCTCCCCATGGAAAAGCTGCTCCCCGGCGTCGGGACCGCCGCCGCCCAGCTGTCCGAGCACGGCGGTGAGAAGGCCGCCATCGCCATCAAGACCACCGACACCGTCCACAAGACGTCCGTCGCCGGCGGGGACGGCTGGACCGTCGGCGGCATGGCCAAGGGCGCCGGCATGCTCGCCCCCGGCCTCGCCACCATGCTCGTCGTCCTCACCACCGACGCCGACGTCGACAGCGAGACCCTGGACCGGGCCCTGCGCGCGGCCACCAGGGTCACCTTCGACCGCGTCGACTCCGACGGCTGCATGTCCACCAACGACACCGTGCTGCTGCTCGCCTCCGGCGCCTCCGGCACCACCCCGCCGTACGAGGAGTTCGCCGAGGCCGTCCGCGCCGTCTGCGACGACCTCGGACAGCAGCTCATCCGCGACGCCGAGGGCGCCAGCAAGGACATCAGGGTCGAGGTCGTCAACGCCGCGACCGAGGACGACGCCGTCGAGGTGGGCCGCTCCATCGCCCGCAACAACCTCCTCAAGTGCGCCATCCACGGCGAGGACCCCAACTGGGGCCGGGTGCTCTCCGCGATCGGCACCACGGGCGCCGCCTTCGAGCCCGACGCGCTCAACGTCGCCATCAACGGCGTCTGGGTGTGCAAGAACGGCGGCGTCGGCGAGGACCGCGACAAGGTCGACATGCGCTACCGCGAGGTGCACATCGTCGCCGACCTCGCCGCCGGCGACGCCACCGCCACCATCTGGACCAACGACCTCACCGCCGACTACGTCCACGAGAACAGCGCCTATTCCTCATGACCGCCACACGCAAGCACACCGCGCTGCCCAAGGCGCAGATCCTCATCGAGGCGCTGCCCTGGCTGACCCGGCACCACGGCAGGACCGTCGTCATCAAGTTCGGCGGCAACGCCATGGTCGACGAGGAGCTGAAGGCCGCCTTCGCCCAGGACGTCGTCTTCCTGCGGCACGCCGGCCTCAAACCGGTCGTCGTGCACGGCGGCGGCCCGCAGATCAGCGCCGCCCTCGACAAGCACGGCATCGTCAGCGAGTTCAAGGCGGGCCTGCGCGTCACCACCGAGGACGCCATGGACGTCGTCCGCATGGTGCTCGCCGGACAGGTGCAGCGGGAACTGGTCGGGCTGCTCAACCGGCACGGGCCACTCGCCGTCGGCCTCACCGGCGAGGACGCGCACACCCTCACCGCCACCAGGCACCGGCCCCGGATCGACGGCGAGGCGGTCGACATCGGGCGGGTGGGCGAGATCACCGACATCGACACGGGCGCCATCGAGGCACTCCTGGCCGACGGCCGCATCCCCGTCGTCTCCTCGATCGCCCGCAGCCAGGACGACCACCACGTCTACAACGTCAATGCCGATACGGCGGCTGCGGCACTCGCTGCGGCACTGGGCGCCGAGACCCTCATGGTCCTCACGGACGTCGAGGGACTCTACGAGGACTGGCCGCACAGCGACGAGGTGATCAGCCGCCTCACCGCGTCCCAGCTCGAGAAACTGCTGCCGGAGCTGTCCTCCGGCATGGTGCCGAAGATGGAGGGCTGTCTGCACGCCGTACGCAACGGCGTGACCAACGCCCGCGTCATCGACGGCCGGGTCCAGCACTCGATCCTGCTGGAGATCTTCACGGACGAGGGCATCGGCACCATGGTCGTGCCCGACGAACAGGGGAAGTCGTGAGCAACGAAGAGCTGACGCAGCGGTGGCAGGGCGCGCTCATGAACAACTACGGCACCCCGCGGCTGCCGCTGGTGCGCGGCGAGGGCGCGCGGGTGTGGGACGCCGACGGCAAGGAGTACGCCGACTTCGTGGGCGGCATCGCGGTCAACGCGCTCGGCCACGCCCACCCGGCGGTCGTCGACGCCGTGAGCCGTCAGATCGCCTCCCTCGGCCATGTCTCCAACCTGTTCGTCGCCGAACCGCCCGTCGCGCTCGCCGAACGGCTCGTGCGGCTCTTCGGCCGTGACGGCAGGGTCTACTTCTGCAACTCGGGGGCCGAGGCGAACGAGGCCGCCTTCAAGATCGGCCGGCTGACCGGACGCGGCCACGTGGTCGCCACCGAGGGCGGCTTCCACGGCCGCACCATGGGCGCCCTCGCGCTCACCGGCCAGCCCGCCAAGCGGGAGCCCTTCCTGCCGCTGCCCGGGGACGTCACCCACGTCCCCTACGGCGACGCGCAGGCGCTGGCCGCCGCGGTCACCGAGGACACGGCACTGGTGGTCATCGAGCCGATCCAGGGCGAGAACGGGGTCGTGGTGCCCCCGCCCGGCTACCTGAAGGCGGCCCGCGCGATCACCGCGGCCACCGGAGCGCTGCTGGTGCTGGACGAGGTGCAGACCGGCATCGGCCGCACCGGGAACTGGTTCGAGTACCAGGCCCACGAGGGCGTGCTGCCGGACGTCGTCACGCTGGCCAAGGGCCTCGGCGGCGGACTGCCGCTGGGCGCGACGGTCGCCTTCGGACGGGCCGCCGACCTGCTGGCGCCCGGCCACCACGGCACCACCTTCGGCGGCAACCCGGTCGCCTGCGCCGCCGGACTCGCCGTCCTCGACACCATCGACAACGACGGACTGCTGGAGAACGTCAAGCGGCAGGGCGAGAAACTGCGCGACGGGATCGAGGCGTTCGGCCACGCCTTGATCGACCATGTCCGGGGCGCGGGACTCCTCCTGGGTATCGTGCTCACCGAGCCGCTCGCACCCCAGGTGCAACAGGCGGCCCAGGACGCCGGTTTCCTCGTGAACGCGCCGGCCCCCGACGTCGTACGGCTCATGCCGCCGCTGAACGTCGGGGACGACGTGGTGGACGCCTTCCTCGGGGCGCTGCCCGGCATCCTGGACACGGCCGGTACGGCGGGCGGGGAAGGACGATCCGGAGAATGAGACGACGATGAGCCAGCAGCAGGACCAGGGCCAGCACGCCGGACCTGCCGTGCCGCAGACCCGCACCGCACGCCACCGCCGGATCGTGGACATCCTCAACCGGCAACCGGTGCGGTCGCAGAGCCAGTTGGCGAAGCTGCTCGCCGACGACGGGCTGAGCGTCACCCAGGCGACGCTCTCACGCGATCTGGACGAGCTCAACGCGGTGAAGATCCGCAACAACGACGGCGACCTGATCTACGCGGTGCCCAGCGAGGGGGGATTCCGCACCCCTCGCGCGCCGCTGGGGGAGTCCGCGAAGGAGGAGCGGATGCGGCGGCTCTCGCAGGAGCTGCTGATCTCCGCGGAGGCCTCCGCGAACCTGGTCGTGCTGCGCACCCCGCCGGGTGCGGCCCAGTTCCTGGCCTCGGCCATCGACCAGGCGGAGCTCCACGACATCCTGGGCACGATCGCCGGCGACGACACGTTGCTGCTGATCAGCCGAGACCCCACGGGCGGCCAGTCCCTGGCCGACCACCTGCTCCGCCTGGCCTCGCAGAACGGCCACTGAGCGCTCCGCGGGGGGGCGGGGAACGATGCTGCGCGACCGCGGCCCATCGGCGGCCGATCGCGCAGTTCCCCGCGCCCCTAGGGGTGCTGAGCTGCGGGCGGTCGTGCAGTTCCCCGCGCTGCTCTCGGCTGCGGGCAGTCGTGCCGCTGGGGCGG
>KL568597.1:28418-29442 GCA_000715605.1 Streptomyces speibonae
CAGTCGTGCCGCTGGGGCGGCACGGGTGGGCGCAGGCGGCACCTGGCGAACGCCGCCGAGTGAAGCGCCGGTACCTCAGCCGCAGCGCCGGTCAGCCCAGCCAACCCGCCAGCCCACCCGTGCACCGCACCTCGTCCCCCGCCGTGATCAGCAGCCCCTCCACCCCCGGCAGCGACTCCAGCCACCGCAACCCCTCCCGCGACCCCATCGCGAACGCCGCCGTCGCCCAGCAGTCCGCCCACGTCAGCCGCGGCGCCACCACCGTCACCGCCACCAGATCCGTCACCGCCGACCGCCCCGTACGCGGGTCGACGATGTGATCACCCCGCTCGGCCGTCCCGGACGTCGCCACGGCCAGTTCGTCCGCCCCGGCCGCGGAGACGACCGCCGCCAGCCCGCCCGGCCGCAGCGGATCGGACACGCCCACCCGCCACGGCCGCCCCGCCTCCGGCGCGCCCAGCAGCTGGACATCGCCGCCGCCGTTGACGCTCACCCCCGTCGCCCCCGCCGCGGCGAGCCGGCGCGCGGCCCGCTCCGTGGCCCAGCCCTTGACGATCCCGGTCGGGTCGAGCCGCCCCCGGTAGCGCGCGCTGAACCAGCCCTCGCTCACCCGCTCCGCCTCCGCGGCCAGCTCCAGCACCTCGGCGACCTCGGGATCGCACTCCCCGACGTCCAGTTCCCCCCGGGCCAGCCGGGAGACCTGGCTGTCGTCGCGGTAGGTGCTGAACACCTCGTCGACCCGGTGCAGTCCGGCGACCGCCTCGCCCAGCGCCGCGTGCACCGCGTCGGGTTCCCCGCCACGGACGTCGAGGGAGAAGACGGTCCCCATCGTCTCCTCCGCATGACGCACCGCGGCGGGAGTCCCGGCCCGCTCGGCCACCGTGTCAGCCACCGGCCTTGTCCAGCGCCGACTGGAGGGACTGCTTGTAGCCGGCGCTCGTGTACGTGGCCCCGGAGACCGCGTCGATCTCCGCGCTGCCCGCCGCCACCGCCGCCTGGTTGAGCTTCGGCACGGCGTCGGAGG
>KL568597.1:29713-36293 GCA_000715605.1 Streptomyces speibonae
GGAGGTGACCTGGTCGCTCTGTCCGCCCTTGGGGGCCTGGACGGCCTCGGCCTTGGTGATCTTCCCGCCGCTGACGGTGATGCGGACCTGCACCGGCCCGTACTGCGTCTGTGCCGCGTCCCCGGTGACCGTGCGCGCCTGCGCCTCACCGGCGTTCCCGCCGCCCCCGCCGTCACCCGCGCCCGCTTCCGGCGCCCCGGCCGCCCGCGCCTTGTCCAGCGCCGACTGGAGCGACTTCTTGTACCCCGCGCTGGTGTAGGTCGCCCCGGAGACCGCGTCGATCTCCGCGCCCTGCGCCTGCACGGCCGCCTGGTTNCGGCCTTGGTGATCTTCCCGCCGCTGACCGTCAGCCGGACCTGCACCGCCCCGTACTGGGTGTTCGCCGCGTCCCCGGTGACCGTGCCGTCGCCGATGGGCCGGGACCCGCCCTGCGGGGACTCGGCCGCCGCGGGCGGGGCCGCGCCGCCGACCGCCTCGGCCGAGCCCGGATCGGACCCCGGCTTGAGCGACAGCAGCAGCACGATCCCGGAGACGGTGGCGGCGGTCGCGAGCACGGCGCGCCGGACGGGGTGACTCTTCCTCATCGCTTCTCAAGCTCCTGAAGGGTGTGGATGGCCCGGGTGGATGACCCGTCGCTCACATCTCGAACGACTCGTGGTGGATACGGCGGGCGGGGACCCCGGCGCCGCGCAGTGCCTCGTACACCGACTGCGCGAACCCGGGCGGCCCGCACATGAAGACGTCGTGGCGGTCGACGTCCGGAATCTTCCGCCGCAGGCTTTCCGCCGAGATGTCGGGGCGCTCCCCGTCGGGGCTGTTCACCGCGTACATCAGCCGTGCGCCGCGCTCGTCGGCGATCTTGGCGAGCTCGCTCCACAGGGCCAGGTCCTGGGTGCTGTTGGCCCGGTAGAGCAGGGTGATGTCACCGGCGGCACCGGGCAGTGTCTCGAACAGGGCGCGCATCGGGGTGATGCCCACCCCGCCGGCCACCAGCAGCACCTTGCCGCGGCTGCGGCGCTGCGCGGTCAGCGCCCCGTAGGGGCCCTCTGCCCACACCCGGGTGCCGGGCTCCAGCTCGCGCAGCCGGGAACTGTGGTCGCCGATCGCCTTCACGGTGATCCGCAGCATGTCGGGGCGGGGCGCCGCCGACAGCGAGTACGGGTGGGAGCTGAAGCGCATCCCGGGCGCCAGGAACCGCCAGCGGAAGAACTGTCCCGCCTCGGCGCCCATCCGGTGCAGCCGGCGCCCGCTGATCAGCACCGACACGATGCCCGGCGTCTCCTCGATGACCGCCGCGACCCGCATCCGGTGCCGCAGGTTGAGCCGTACCGGCGTGATGATCCGGTACCACACCACCAGCGCGGTCACGGTGCCGTAGAGCGCGTACCAGAAGGTCTTCGCGGTCGGTTCGACGGCGAACTCGTTGCCGGTGGTGATCTGGTGCCAGAACGTCAGGAAGACCGCCGCGTAGGTCAGCAGGTGCACGTGGTACCAGCCGTCGTAGGGCAGCCGGCGCCGGACGGGACCGACGGAGAGGAAGGCGATCAGGAACAGCAGGCCGGTGCCGATGGCGGCCTTGCCCATGTCGGGCAGCGTGTCGATGGAGGTCATCGTCTGGCTGACGATGTCGCCGAGGCTCTTGCCGGCCTGGCGGGCGTAGCCCCACATGATGAGGAAGACATGGGCGATGACCAGGCTGACGGTGTAGCGCCCGCTCATCGCGTGCCAGCGGGCGACCCGGTCCGAGCCCACCCGCCGCTCCAGGGCGGGCACCCGCGCCATCTGCAGCACCACCAGGGCCATCAGATAGCCGGCGAGCAGCCCGGTGATCCGGCCCGCGGCGATGATCCTCCCGGTGGTGTCCGCGATGGCCGGCGTACTGGTCCACCACAGCCACAGCACGGCCACGGCGCCCGCGCCCACGGCGAGCAGCAGGGGGACCGCGGGGGAGCGGCGCGGGCGGATGCGGCGCATCGTCTGGCGGNGGCGGGCGGCACGGCCGCCGGCGAGCGTGGTGGTCACGGTTCCTCCGTCGGGACTTGACCCTTGGCCCACACATACGTGCCGCACCGCCTGCGCGTTCAGACGAATTCCGGGCGGCGCCGGAAGCCGCCGGGACGGGCGTGGCCGGAACCGGCCGAGACGCCCGGAGACGGGGGCTCAGAGGCCGGACGGGGGAAGCGGCAGCGGCAGTCCGGGCAGTCCGTCCAGGCTGGTCGCGACGTGCTCCTTCTTGGTGAAGTACGCGTCGAGCGAGGCGTCGTCCTCCCGCTCGAACCGCTTCTCGTGCAGGTCGCGTTCCCCTTCGTACGCCATGTGGGGCACGGCGAATCCGCAGGTGTCGCGGATCAGGTCGGCCGTCACGACGATCACGGCGCGCAGGCCGTGCGAGGCGGGGTCGATGCCGGGGAAGCGGGCGACCAGGCCGGCGAAGCGGGGGTCGTCACGGAAGACGGGCTCGCCGCGGCCGTGGACGCGCACGATGGTGGGCGGGCCCTGGAAGGCGCACCACATCAGGGTGATGCGGCCGTTCTCGCGCAGGTGGGCGATGGTCTCGGCGTTGGAGCCGGCGAAGTCGAGGTAGGCCACCGTGAGCTCGTCGAGGACCGCGAAGGATCCCTTGAGCCCCTTGGGGGAGAGATTGACCGTGCCGTCGGCGGACAGGGGGGCGGTGGCGGTGAAGAAGACCGGCTGTTCCTCGATGAACGTGCGGAGGCGGCCGTCGATGCGCTCGTAGGTCTTTCCCATGTGCAGCGATTATCGACGCAGGCCTTTTGTTTGTCTAAGGAATTTTCTCTCCCGGCCACGCGAATTGACGAACCATGCGGGACCCTGCATACTCATGCATACCAGCGAATGCAGTGTGAGGAGAAACCCGTGACCGAGCGCGTCGTACTCGCCTACTCAGGCGGTCTGGACACCTCCGTCGCCATCGGCTGGATCGCCGAGGAGACGGGCGCCGAGGTCATCGCCGTTGCGGTCGACGTCGGCCAGGGCGGCGAGGACCTGGACGTCATCCGCAAGCGCGCCCTCGCCTGCGGGGCCGTCGAGGCCGAGGTCGCGGACGCCAAGGACGAGTTCGCCGACGAGTACTGCCTCCCGGCGATCAAGGCCAACGCCCTCTACATGGACCGCTACCCGCTGGTCTCCGCGCTCTCCCGGCCGACGATCGTCAAGCACCTCGTCGCCGCCGCGCAGAAGCACGGCGCCACCACCGTCGCCCACGGCTGCACCGGCAAGGGCAACGACCAGGTCCGCTTCGAGGCCGGCATCGTCGCCCTCGCCCCCGACCTCAAGTGCATCGCGCCGGTCCGTGACTACGCCATGACCCGCGACAAGGCCATCGCCTTCTGCGAGGCCAAGGGCCTGCCGATCGCCACCACCAAGAAGTCCCCGTACTCCATCGACCAGAACGTCTTCGGACGCGCGGTGGAGACCGGCTTCCTCGAGGACATCTGGAACGCGCCGATCGAGGACGTCTACGAGTACACGCAGAACCCCGCCGTGCCGCGTGAACCCGACGAGGTCGTCATCACCTTCAAGGAGGGCGTGCCGGTCGCCATCGACGGCAAGCCCGTCACCGTGCTCCAGGCGATCCAGCAGCTCAACGAGCGCGCGGGCGCCCAGGGCATCGGCCGGATCGACATGGTCGAGGACCGTCTCGTGGGCATCAAGTCCCGCGAGGTGTACGAGGCGCCCGGGGCCATCGCCCTGATCACCGCCCACCAGGAGCTGGAGAACGTCACCGTCGAGCGCGAACTCGCCCGCTACAAGCGGCAGGTCGAGCAGCGCTGGGGCGAACTGGTCTACGACGGCCAGTGGTTCTCCCCGCTCAAGCGCGCCCTGGACGGCTTCATCGCCGAGGCCAACCAGCACGTCAACGGCGACATCCGGATGACCCTGCACGGTGGCCGCGCCGTCGTCACCGGCCGGCGCTCCGAGTCGTCGCTGTACGACTTCAACCTCGCGACCTACGACACCGGCGACACCTTCGACCAGGCGGCCGCCAAGGGCTTCATCGACATCTACAGCCTGTCGTCGAAGATCGCGGCCAAGCGCGACCTCGCCTGAGCCGCAGCGCCTGACGACCCCTCGCACGCACTAGCCTGACAGCCGCCTCCCCACGCGCCCGTGGGGAGGCGGCGGCACATCCGGAACCCTCGAGGAGCACGCAAGTGAGCAGCAACAGCGGTGACGTACGGCTCTGGGGCGGCCGATTCGCCGACGGTCCCGCCGAGGCCCTGGCGAAGCTGTCCGCGTCCGTCCACTTCGACTGGCGGCTCGCGCCGTACGACATCGCCGGCTCGCGTGCCCACGCCCGCGTGCTCCATCGGGCGGGCCTGCTCACGGAGGACGAGCTGACGCGGATGCTGGCCGGGCTCGATCAGCTCGAGGCGGACGTCGCCGACGGCTCGTTCACCGGAACCATCGCCGACGAGGACGTCCACACCGCCCTCGAGCGCGGCCTGCTCGAGCGCCTCGGCCCCGACCTGGGCGGCAAGCTGCGCGCCGGCCGCTCCCGCAACGACCAGGTCGCCACCCTCTTCCGCATGTACCTGCGGGACCACGCCCGGATCATCGGCGGTCTGATCGCCGACCTCCAGGACGCGCTGACCGGCCTCGCCGAGGCCCACCCGGACGTGGCCATGCCCGGCCGCACCCACCTCCAGCACGCCCAGCCGGTGCTCTTCGCCCACCATGTCCTCGCCCACGTGCAGGCGCTGTCCCGGGACGCCGAGCGGCTGCGCCAGTGGGACGAGCGCACCGCGGTGTCGCCGTACGGCTCCGGCGCGCTCGCGGGCAGCAGCCTCGGCCTGGACCCGGAGGCGGTCGCCAGGGACCTCGGCTTCGAGCACGGCAGCGCCGCCAACTCCATCGACGGCACCGCCAGCCGGGACTTCGTCGCCGAGTTCGCCTTCATCACCGCGATGATCGGGGTGAACGTCTCCCGGATCGCCGAGGAGGTCATCATCTGGAACACGAAGGAGTTCTCCTTCGTGACCCTGCACGACGCCTTCTCCACCGGTTCGTCGATCATGCCGCAGAAGAAGAACCCGGACATCGCCGAGCTGGCGCGCGGCAAGTCCGGCCGCCTCATCGGCAACCTGACCGGCCTGATGGCGACGCTCAAGGCGCTGCCCCTCGCGTACAACCGCGACCTCCAGGAGGACAAGGAGCCGGTCTTCGACTCCATCGACCAGCTGGAGATCCTGCTCCCGGCCTTCACCGGCATGATGGCCACCCTCACCGTGCACCGCGAGCGCATGGAGGAACTGGCCCCGGCCGGCTTCTCCCTCGCCACCGACATCGCCGAGTGGCTGGTCAAGCAGGGCGTGCCGTTCCGTGTCGCCCACGAGGTGGCCGGCGAGTGCGTCAAGGCCGCCGAGTCCGAGGGCAAGGAACTGGACGAGCTGACCGACGAGCAGTTCGCCAAGATCTCCGCCCATCTGACCCCGGAGGTGCGCACGGTCCTCAACGTGCCGGGCGCCCTCGCCTCGCGTGACGGCCGGGGCGGCACGGCGCCGAGCGCGGTCGCGGTGCAGCTGGCGGAGGCGAAGGAGGACGTGGCGGCCCAGCACGTCTGGGCGACGGCCAGGAACCGGAGCTGACGAACCCCTCAGGGGCAGCCGACCGCGGGGGCGCGGGGCCGTACCGATGTGCGGCTCCGCCGCGTGGGCGGTGGGCGCGACGCACCAAGGGGCACCCGCGCTCGCGCAACACCGAACGGACCGAGCCCTTGGGCCGGCCCGGGTGCATCACGGGTTACGTTGGTCACCACGCCGATCCGGTCCCGACCAACGGAGCCCGCGATGCCCTTCGCCCGACTGGCGACAGCGACGACCCCCACCTGCCACATCGGCCTCGGCCTCGCCGCGGTCGGCCGCCCCGGCTACATCACCCTCGGCCGGGAGCACGACCTCGGGGAGGACCGCGGCGTCGAGACCCTGCGCAGCCGCACGCACGAACTCCTCGACGCCGCCTACGCCCAGGGCGTGCGCTACATCGACGCCGCCCGCTCCTACGGCCGCTCCGAGGAGTTCCTCGCCGACTGGCTGAAGAAGCGGCCCGACGCCGACGACGTCGTCATCGGCAGCAAGTGGGGCTACACCTACACCGCCGACTGGTCCACCGACGCCGAGCGGCACGAGGTCAAGGACCACTCACTCGCCGCGTACGAGCGGCAGCGCGCCGAGTCCGCGGAACTGCTCGGGGACCGGCTCGACCTCTACCAGATCCACTCGGTGACGCCGGAGAGCCCCGCCCTCACCGACAAGGAGCTGCACGCCCGGCTCGCGGAGGCCGCGGAGGAGGGACTCACCGTCGGCTTCTCCACCAGCGGCCCCGCCCAGGCGGACGCCATCCGCGCCGCCCTCGCCGTCACGGTCGACGGCGCGCCCCTCTTCCGTACCGTGCAGTCCACCTACAACCTGCTGGAGACCTCCGCCGGTCCCGCGCTGGCCGAGGCGCACGACGCCGGGCTCACGGTGCTCGTCAAGGAGGGCATGGCCAACGGCCGGCTGGCCGCGCCGAACGCCCCCGAAGCGCTGCGCGCCGTCGCCGGCGAGACCGGCCTGGGCCC
>KL568597.1:36502-37915 GCA_000715605.1 Streptomyces speibonae
GCCGTGGGCCGGTGTCGTCCTCTCCGGCGCGGCGACCGTCACCCAGCTCGCGTCCAACCTGCACGCCGCCGTCGTCGACCTCACCGAGGAACAGGCGGCGCGCCTCGACGCCCTGGTCGAGGATCCGGACGCCTACTGGGAGCGGCGCGGCCGGCTGCCCTGGCACTGAACCCGGGCGCACGCAGACCCCGCGGCACCCCCTCGCACAGCCGGCGCTACGCCGCCTTCGCCTTGCTCGCGTACATGTCGACGTACTCCTGCCCCGACAGCCGCATCACCTCGGCCATCACCGAGTCGGTCACCGCCCGCAGGACGTAGCGGTCACGGTCCATCCCCTCGTAGCGGGAGAACTCCATCGCCTCGCCGAAGCGGACCGTGACCCGCCCCGGCCGGGGCAGACCCGCGCCCCCCGGCTGGAGCTTGTCCGTGCCGATCATGGCGAACGGCACCACCGGCGCGCCGGTCATCAGGGTGAGCCGGGCGATGCCGGTGCGGCCCCGGTACAGCCGGCCGTCGGGGGAGCGGGTGCCCTCCGGGTAGATGCCGAAGACGTTGCCCTCGTCCAGCACCCGGCGCCCCGTCATCAGCGCCGCCACCCCGCCCCGGCCGCCGTCGCGGTCGACCGGGATCATGCCGACGCCGGTGAAGAACCACGCCATCAGCCGCCCCTTGAGGCCCTTGCCGGTCACGTACTCGTCCTTGCCGATGAAGAAGACCTGGCGGTCGCAGACGATGGGCAGGACGATCGAGTCGATGAACGTCAGATGGTTGCCGGCGAGGATCACCGCACCGTCGCCCGGAATGTTCTCCGCGCCCTCCACCCGAGGGCGGAACATCAGGCGCAGGATCGGACCGAGCACTGCCTTGATGAGCGCGAAGCGGGACAACGGGCCCTCCGGTGGGAAGCGGACGTCGGCGCATGACGAATGCCGTATGTGTCTGTGCAGGTGAGGACATTACTCGCGGCCCGGGGGGTTGCGCACATCGGGCGCATGGGAGTTCACCGAGGTCTTACTCACTCTTGACCCGAACTCACCTGCGGCACCCGGCCCGCCAGGGTGACGCAACACGGCCGTCACGCTGTGACGCACCTCGCCCGGCCGGGCACGCCGCACGCGTGCCCGTGTTCGGCCGGGCCCAACCGGACGAGCCGTCACATCCCGGCAGGAATACGACAGACGTACGTCATCCGTATGAGGGGCGTACGCCATTCAACGTCACCCGTGTGTTCGGCCCGGGGTCTCCCGCAGGTCATCGACGCCCCCCTACGATCGGCCCGCACCGGACCAGCCGACACCAGGAGGACACTCATGGCAACGCGGGAGTCGAACGAAGAGACGAGCGGGACCGGGCGGCGCACCCTCCTCGGCGCGGCGGTGCTCGGCGCCTCCGGAGCGGTCCTCGGCGCGGCCG
>KL568597.1:38138-41360 GCA_000715605.1 Streptomyces speibonae
CTGCGGAGCCTGCCCGTCCCGACGGTCATCGGCCACCGCGGGGCCAGCGGGTACCGCCCCGAGCACACTCTCGGCTCGTACCAGCTCGCCCTCGACATGGGCGCCGACGTCGTGGAGGCCGGCGACCTCGTGCCCACCAGGGACGGTCACCTCGTCTGCCGGCACGAACCGGAGATCGGCGGCACCACGGATGTCGCCGACCACCCGGAGTTCGCCGGCCGGCGGACCACCAAGACGCTGGACGGCGACCCCGTCACCGGCTGGTTCACCGAGGACTTCACCCTCGCCGAGCTCAAGCGGCTGCGCGCCGTCGAGCGCATCCCCGCCAACCGCCCGCACAACACCCTGTACAACGGCCGCTGGGAGATCCCCACCTTCGAGGAGGTGCTGCGCTGGCAGGACGAGCAGACCCGCAAGCGCGGCCGGCAGGTCTGGATCTACCCCGAGACCAAGCACCCCACCTACTTCCGCGCCCTCGGCCTCGGCCTGGAGGAGCGGGTGGCGAAGATCCTGCGCCGGCACGGCAAGCACCGCAGGAACTCGCCGGTCATCCTCCAGTCGTTCGAGCCGACCGGCGTCCAGCGGCTGAGCAGGCTGGTGGACAACCCGCTCGTGGTGCTGCTGTCCGACGCCGACTCCCGTCCCTGGGACTTCGTGGAGTCCGGCGACCCGCGCACCGTCGCCGACCTCATCACCCCGAAGGGCCTGCGGGAGATCGCCTCCTACGCACAGGGCATCGGCCCCACCCTCGACCTGGTCATCCCCCGTGACGCGAGCGGCAGGCTCACCGAGCCGACCACCCTGGTCCGCGACGCCCACCGGGCCGGCCTGCTCCTGCACCCTTACACGATGCGCAACGAGAACCCCTTCCTGCCCGCCGACTTCCGCACCGGTACCGACCCGGACGCCTATGGCGACGTCTTCGCCGCCTACCGGACCTACTTCGCCACCGGCATCGACGGCGTCTTCACCGACCAGCCGGACACCGGGCTGCTGGCCCGTGAGGACTTCGTCAACGACTGAGCGCTCCGACCCCTGGTGGGGTGAATCCACGCCCGCCCCGGGCAACCCCGCCCGGGGCGGGCGAGTCGTCGCGCGTATGACACACGAGCCGGTCACGGCGTACGAGCTGGTCGTCTCCCTGCGTGCGCTGCTCAGTGCGGAGGCCTCGGCCGAGGCGCCCGGCTGCGGGGCCGAACCGGGCGACCTGGAACAGGCGGTCTGGCTGCGCCTCCTCGAGCGCCTCACCACGGACGGCCCGCCGCCGGACCCGCCGGGCTGGGTGCGCCGGGCCGTACGCACCGAGGCCCGCCGCACCCGCCGTACCGCCCGCCGGGAAACGGCGTTGACCGGCGAGCCCGCGGACGCCGGCCACCACGACCCCGAACGCCTCGCACTGGCCGCCGCGCGCCGCCGCGCCCTGCGGGACGCCGTACGGCGGCTGCCCGGCCGCTGCCCGCGGCTGATGGAGGCGCTGCTGTCCCCGGGAGACCCGACATACCGGGAAATCGCAGGGGAGTTGGGTATCTCACAGGGCAGCCTCGGCCCGGAACGTTCCAGATGCCTGGGATGTCTGCGGCGTTTGCTCACACGGGAGGTTGCGGCGCGCTGAGGACGGGGATAGGAGTGAGGGACGACAGGTGATCAGGTGAGCGGGAGGCGTGCGCACATGGGCATGAGCGTGACCATCTCTGCGGCGACCGGGCAGGACGCTGAGCAGATCTTCAGGTTGCAGTACCTGTGCTTCCAGAGCGAAGCGGCCCTCTACGGCAACTACCGCATCGACCCCCTCGTCCAGACCCTCGACTCGGTGCGCGAGGAGGTCGCCGGGGACTGCGTCTTCGTCGCCCGGCTCGGCGACGAGATCGTCGGCTCGGTGCACGGCAGGATCACCGAGGACGGCGCCGCCGCGATCGGCAAGCTCTGTGTCCATCCCCGCCTCCAGGGGCACGGCATCGGCGCCCGGCTGCTCAGGGCGGCCGAGGACGCCCTCGCCGGCGAGCGCGGGGCCAGGACGTTCCGCCTGCACACCGGGCACCGCAGCGAGAGCAATCTGCGGCTGTACAGCAAGGTCGGCTACCAGCGGGTGGGCACGTCCCAGGGCGCGGACGGCGTACCGATGATCGTCCTGGAGAAGACGGCGGAGGCGTACGCGACGACCGCCTGATCAGGCCCCGGTCCGCCGCGGCCGCGCCCTGCGCAGCCAGTACAGGGCGGTCAGGGGCAGCAGCACGGGAATGAAGAGGTACCCCATCCCGTAGTCCGACCACACGGTCGCGTCGGGGAAGGCGGACGGCTCCACCATTGTCCAGGTGCCGACGGTCAGGACGCCCACGAGCTCGGCGGCGCAGCACACCAGCGCCGCCCTGCGGGCCGTCTCCCCGCCGCGGACCAGGGTGTAGGTGATGAAGCCGTAGACCACGCCGGCCAGCGCGGAGAGCGTGTAGGCGAGCGGCGCCCGGTCGAACTCGGTGGCGATCTGGTACGCGGAGCGCGACACCGCGCCGACGACCATCACCCCGTACAGCCACACCAGCAGCAGTCCGGGACCGCCGATCAGCCGTGTCCGCCGCGGCTCGTCCTGCGTCACGGTCACCTCAGCCTCCCCAGATGTCATACAGCCGCACCTCGAGCACGGCGAGCACGACTCCGCTCGCGGCGACCGTGAGCGACCCCCAGCGGGAGCGCTCGCCCAGCGACAGGAAACCCGCCGCCGGGACGCACGCGAACGAGCCGAGCAGATACGCCACGAAGATGGTCGTGCCCTGCTCCGGCTTCTCGCCCCGCGCCAGCTGCACGATCCCGACGATCAGCTGGACCAGCGCCAGCAGCGTGACCACGGCCATCCCGATGAAGTGCCAGTCCTTCGTCGGCTGATCACGGTAGGCGGCCCACCCGCACCAGGCGGCGAGCAGCAGCGCGGCGACACCGGTCACCACCGTCAGGACATCAAGCATGGCAGCGACCTTATTACGGCGGAAAAGCCCCGGTGCGCCCGCCCCCGGCGGCGTGCGGCCCGACGCCGTGCGTGACCGCTCCCGCGGCCCCGTAGGGTCGATGGCATGACCATTCATGCGCGTGCCCTGCTGTTCGACAACGACGGGACCCTGGTGTCCTCCATCGAGTCCGTCAACCGGTGCTGGACCCGGTGGGCCGCCGAGTACGGCGTCACCGCCGAACGGTTCGGGCGGATCCAGCTGCACGGCCGGACGGCCGCGGAGG
>KL568597.1:41604-44067 GCA_000715605.1 Streptomyces speibonae
GACGGCCGCGGAGGTGGCCGCCGACCTGCTGCCCGCCCATGTCGTGCCGGAGGCCGTCGCGCGGATCGAGGCCCTGGAGGTGGAGGACGTGCCGGGCGGCGGGGTGCACCTGCTGCCCGGGACCCGGGACCTCCTCGACGCGCTGCCCGCCGAGCGCTGGGCCGTGGTGACCTCCGCCACCCGCAGGCTGGCCGAGGTCCGTCTGGGCGCCGTCGGTGTCCTGCCCAAGACCTTGATCGCCGCCGACGACGTCACGCGCGGCAAGCCCGACCCCGAGCCCTACCTCCTGGCCGCCCGCACCCTCGGCGTCGACCCCGCCGACTGCGTCGTCTTCGAGGACGCCCCGGCCGGGCTCCAGGCCGGCCGTGCCGCCGGCATGACCACCGTGGCCTTGGCCACAACCCACCCGGCGCACGAGCTGACCGCGGACCTGGTGGTCGACGACCTCTCGGCCCTGTCCGCACTGGTCACGGACGGGGGAGTGGAGATCTCCGTACGCCCCTGACGTGCGCGCCCCCCTGTCCACGGCTGTCCAGCATCCGGACAGCCGGGGCGGGTAAGGACCAAACGTCTGGTTTACTGATCGCATGACCACGACGAGCGACCGCATCCCTGCGACCGAGGCGACCACGACGCCCGGTGCTCGTCGCACGTGTCCGTGCCGAATGTGCGCCTTCTAGAGGGCCCCTGCACCATCTGAGCCTCGCGCCCCGAAGCGAGAGCCCGCTCGCGCCCGTCCGCATGACCCTCATGCGTGACCGGCCCACGCCCCCGCGCGCACGATTCCCCACGGTTTCCTCCGCCGTGTCCGAAGAGCCGTGCCGCCCGGCTGCTTTCGACCCTGATTGCCCCGTGCGCGGCGCCCACGACGCGCCGCGCACTCGACAGTGACGGATATCCACGTGATCACCACCTCGGGCCTCACCAAGGTCTACCGCTCACGCGGTCGCGAGGTCACCGCCCTGGACGGCGTCGACCTGCACGTCCGCGAAGGCGAGGTCTACGGCGTCATCGGCCAGTCCGGCGCCGGCAAGTCCTCCCTCATCCGCTGCGTCAACCTGCTGGAACGCCCCACCTCGGGCACCGTGGCCGTCGCCGGGCAGGACCTCACCGCCCTCGCCGGGCGCGGCCCGCGCGCCGGCCGGGAACTGCGGCAGGCGCGCAGCCGCATCGGCATGGTCTTCCAGCACTTCAACCTCCTGTCCTCGCGCACCGTGCGGGACAACGTCGAACTGCCCCTGGAGATCCTCGGCATCTCGGGGAAGGAACGTTCCCGCAAGGCGCTGGAACTGCTCGACCTGGTCGGCCTCGCCGACAAGGCCAAGGCCTACCCCGCCCAGCTCTCCGGCGGACAGAAGCAGCGGGTCGGCATCGCCCGCGCCCTCGCCGGCGACCCCAAGGTGCTGCTCTCCGACGAGGCCACCAGCGCCCTCGACCCCGAGACCACCCGCTCGATCCTCCAGCTCCTGCGCGACCTCAACCGTGAGCTCGGCCTCACCGTCCTGCTCATCACCCACGAGATGGACGTCGTCAAGCAGGTCTGCGACTCGGCCGCCCTCATGGACCGCGGTCGCATCGTCGAATCCGGCACCGTCAGCGACCTGCTCGCCACCCCCGGCTCGGAACTGGCCTCCGCGCTGTTCCCGGTCGGCGGCGAGGCCTCCGGCGACGACCGCACCGTCCTCGACGTCACCTTCCACGGCGACAGCGCCACCCAGCCGGTCATCTCCCAGCTGTCGCGCACCTACAACATCGACATATCGATCCTCGGCGCCGCCATCGACACCGTCGGCGGCCTCCAGGTCGGCCGGATGCGCATCGAACTGCCCGGCCGCTACGAGGACAACGTCGTACCCGTCGGCTTCCTGCGCGAGCAGGGCCTGCAGATCGACGTCGTGCACCACGACCGTCCCGCGCTGGTGAAGGAGGGGGCCAAGTGACCTGGTCCGAGATGCAGCCGCTGCTCGAACAGGCGTGTATCGAGACGCTGATCATGGTCGGCTGGTCCACCCTGATCGCCGTCGCCGGCGGCCTTCCGCTCGGCATCCTGCTCGTCCTCACCGACCAGAGCGGACTGCTGCGCAACACCGTGGTGAACAAGGTCATCGGGCAGGTCGTGAACATCGGCCGCTCGATGCCGTTCATCATCCTCATGGTCGCCCTGACGAGCTTCACCCGCTGGGTCACCGGCACGTCCATCGGCAGCGAGGCCGCCATCGTCCCGCTCGCCATCAGCGGCATCCCCTTCTTCGCCCGGCTCGTCGAGACGGCCGTGCGGGAAGTGGACCACGGGCTCGTCGAAGCCGTGCAGGCCATGGGCGGCAGCACCTGGACGATCGTCCGCAAGGTCCTGATCCCCGAGTCGCTGCCCTCCCTGATCGCGAGCACCACGACCACGGTCATCGCCCTCATCGGCTACTCGGCCATGGCCGGCGCCGTCGGCGGCGGCGGACTCGGCGACTT
>KL568597.1:44280-47082 GCA_000715605.1 Streptomyces speibonae
CCCCCGTCCGCTACGGCTACCAGCGCTTCGACAGCGAACTGATGTGGATCACCGTAGCGATCCTCGCCGTGGTCATCTCCGTCATCCAGTTCGCCGGCGACCTCGCGGCCCGCACCCTGCACCGCCGCGGCGCCCGGTCAGGAGCCGCACCGAAACTGCGGCTTCTGAAGTCCGACGAGCCCGCCGCGGCCGACGTCGGCAAGGTCGCCTGATCCCCAGAACTCCCCGGCACCCCGGGGTCGCACCACCGCATCACCGCACCACCCCAAGGAAAGGCACTTTTCGTGCGTAACACCGCCAAGATCACCACCGCCGTCCTCGCCACCGGAGCCCTCACCCTCGGGCTCACCGCCTGCGGATCCGACCAGGACGCCGCCTCCGACACCTCCGCCCCGCTGATCGTCGCCGCGAGCCCCGTGCCGCACGCCGAGATCCTCACCTTCGTCAAGGACAACCTCGCCGAGAAGGCCGGCCTCGACCTCGAGGTCAAGGAGTTCACCGACTACGTCACGCCGAACACGGCCACCGAGGACGGCTCCGTGGGCGCCAACTTCTTCCAGACCCAGCCCTACCTCGACGACTTCAACAAGAAGAACGGCACCCACATCGTGTCCGTCGTCGACGTCCACCTGGAACCGCTCGGCCTGTACTCCAGCAAGGTCGACAAGGCCGACGCCCTCAAGCAGGGCGCCACCGTCGCCGTCCCCAACGACACGGTCAACGAGGGCCGCGCCCTGCAGCTGCTCGCCGCCAACGGGCTGATCACCCTCAAGGAGGGCGTCGGCACGGCCGCGACCCCCGCCGACATCACCAAGAACCCCAAGGACCTCACGTTCAAGGAGCTCGAGGCCGCCCAGACCCCCCGCTCCCTGGAGGACGTGGACGCGGCGGTCGTCAACGGCAACTACGCCATCGAGGCCGACCTCAAGCCCGCCGAGGACGCGCTCGTCCTCGAGACCGCCGAGGGCAACCCGAACAACAACCTCCTCGCCGTCAAGGAGGGCCGGGAGGACGACCCGCGCGTGAAGAAGCTCGCCGAGCTCCTCACCTCCCCCGAGGTGAAGAAGTTCATCGAGGACACCTACGCGGGATCCGTCCTCGCCTCCTTCTGATCCGGCCCGCCCGCCACCCGTCGGGGGCCCACTGTCCGCGCAGTGGGCCCCCGTGGTGCGGTTCAGTGCTTTCATGCTGCATGCTGGGCAGTTCAGCAGCACCCGACGGTTCCTCAGGTTACGGAGCGGCGCATGACGAGCACCTTCCCCGACATCTCCATCAGCACGGAGCGGTTGGTGCTGCGTCCCCTCGACACGGACGACGTCCCCGCCCTCGCCGCGATGATGAACGACGAGCAGGTCGCCGCCTGGACCGGCGTCCCCCACCCCTTCGGCGAACGGACCGCCCGCACCTGGATCACCGAGGACGCCCCCGCCCGGCGCGCGGCCGGCCACGGCCTCGACCTCGCCGTCACCGAGTTCCTCACCCAGCGCCTGGTCGGCCTCATCCGGCTCACCAGAACCAACTGGCACGTGCGGTCCACCGAACTGTCGTACATCGTCGCCCCCTGGGCACGCGGCGAGGGCTACGCCTCCGAGGCCGCGCTCGCCACCGCACAGTGGCTCTTCGGCGACCAGAAACTCGAACGCGTCGAACTGCGCACCGCGGCCGACAACACCGCGGCCCAGCAGGTCGCCCAGAAGATCGGCTGCATCAGCGAGGGCGTGCTGCGCAACGCCTGCATAGCCCGCGTCCGCACCGACGACGGCGGCTGGAGCGACGTACGGACCGACTACATCGTATGGAGCCTGCTGCCCGAGGACATCGAGGGTGCGGACGGCCAACTGGCCGACACCGGCGGGTTCACCGCCTACCCGGACTGGAACTGACCCGACGGGACCTGCGGGCCGGGGCCACCGCCGGAGCGGCCCGTGGCCGCACCAGGTAATCTCAGCAGACCGCCCCCGGGCGGAACAGCCGACGACGACCTGCGCAAACCCCAGGAGACTGACGACGATGGCCGACCGGGTCACGGTGATCGGCTGGGACGGCTCGCCGCTGACCGACGCGGCCCGCGCCGCACTGGGCGCCGCCACGCTGGTGGCCGGTGCCGCCCACCACCTAGCGCTCCCCGAGGTGCCCGCCGGCGCCGAACGCATCCGGCTCGGCTCCGTCGCCCTCGCCGCGCGCCGCATCGCCGCCCACCGCGGCACCGCCGTCGTCCTCGCCGACGGCGACCCCGGCTTCTTCGGCGTCGTACGGACCCTGCGCGCACCGGAGTTCGGCCTGGAGGTCGAGGTCGTGCCCGCCGTCTCCTCCGTCGCCGCCGCCTTCGCCCGTGCCGGCATGCCCTGGGACGACGCGCACGTGGTGGTCGCCCACCCTCGCACCCTGCGCCGCGCCGTGAACGTATGCCGGGCCCACACCAAGGTCGCGGTCCTCACCTCACCCGGTGCCGGGCCCGCCGAACTGGGCCTGCTCATGGAGGGCATCCACCGCACCTTCGTCATCTGCGAGGAACTCGGCACCCCGCGCGAGCAGGTGAGCGTCGTGACCTCCGACAAGGCCGCCGACCACACCTGGCGCGACCCCAACGTCGTCATCGTCGCCGGCGGCACGGCCGGGACCGGCGAGTCCGGCGGCTGGATCGCCGGACGCGACCCCTCGCGCGGCCCGCGTGGCTGGACGCTGCCCGCCGAGGAGTACGGCGGCGCACTCGGCGAAGGGGAACGCGAACCCCTGCGTACCTCCCAACTCGCCCGGCTCGCCCCCCGACTGGGCGACCTCGTCTGGGACATCGGCTGCGGC
>KL568597.1:47301-48339 GCA_000715605.1 Streptomyces speibonae
GCAGTGGCGCCTTCGCCGCCGACGCCGCCCGCGCGGGCGCCGCCGTCATCGCCGTCGACAGCGACCCGCGCGCCTGCGCCCGCACCGACGCGACCGCCCGCCGGCACCAGGTCCAGCTCCAGGTCGTGCACGGCAACGCGCCGCACGTCCTGGAGAACCTCCCGGAGCCCGACGTCGTCCGGGTCGGGGGCGGGGGAGCGGCCGTGGTCTCCGCGGTGGCGGACCGCCGCCCGCAGCGCATCGTCGCGCACGCGGCCACCCGGGACGGGGCCGAACTCATCGGCAGGAACCTGACGGAACACGGCTACCGGGTCGAGTGCGCCCTGCTGCAGTCCGTCGAACTCGACACCCGGGCCTGGACGGAGAAGGAACGGAGCGTCGCGTTCCTGCTCAGCGGGGTGCTGCCCGCGCGCGGCAAATGATCCGATTGCCGTCCCCGTGATCGGGTTGTCGTACCGCGCGCGGTAGGCTGGCCGATCGTTGTGCCACGCCGGACGCCCGACGCTTCGTCGGTCAATGTCCGGAAAACGCGCCCGGTTTGGGGCGGGGCGTGGTACGGCGGAAACCGGAGGACGCGCAACGTGGCGCAGTCCACAGCGGAACCGTCGCCGATCAAGCTGACGCGACGGCCGTGCGACCGCGACAATGCCAGTGAATGGCTTTGTCGCCTTTTTCGGGCGGGCCGTTCGTGCCGCTGGGGACGCACGCTCGTTCTCCAGTGTGGGGCGGTCGGTGCGCCGTTCCGGGTGAGCTGGTCGTAGGAGCACTAACCGATGGGCGAGGGGTACGCATGACCGACACCGGCCAGGTCCCGGGCGAGGGACTGCCGGAGAACGCAGGCATGGTGGAGCAGCAGGGCGTCTCCGCGCCCGACGCGTACACCTACCTCTCCGACAGTCCTGCCGAGGACGAGGACCTGTTGCTGCCCGGCGCCCAGGGCGCCTGGGGCAACGAGATCGCTCCGCCCGCACCCGAGCCGGTCGTGGAGACCGTGCACGAACCGGGCCCGCACGAGACGGCCGGCCGCGACAGCGGCTC
>KL568597.1:48534-49086 GCA_000715605.1 Streptomyces speibonae
GCGCCGCCCGCTGCACCTCGGCCCGCCCATCCCCGACGTCTCGGCCAGCCCGGTCCGCTCCCTCGCCGACCGCGGCCCCGCCGACCTGCCGGCCCGCCAGGCGGGCCCGCCGACCCTCGGCCCCGAGTACCTCGACATCCCGCGCGCGCGGGAGGCGGCCGCGCCGCAGGCGGCAGCGCCCCAGGTGGCACCGCAGTCCGCGGCGCGGGCTGCGGCGCCCTGGGGAGCGCAGGCCACGGTGAGTGCGGGGGCGGCGGCCGGTGAAACGGTTGCTCCACCGGCGGAGCGGATGGACGCCGCCCAGGCGGTCGTCACCCGCGTCGCGACGGAGGCGGTCGCGGCGCAGGACACCGACGGCGCGGGCGCCGCGGTCACGGAGCCGGCGGCCCCGGAGGCGGGGACACCGGACGCGGGTGCCGATGCCGCGGCCGTCGTGCCGGAGCGGAACGGGACGGGGGAGACGCCCGAGGCCGCTCAGGTACCGGTTTCGGGGGGCGACCCGGCCGCGGAGGTTCCCGCGGAGTCGGCGGAGTCCGTGGAGGCTCCGCCCGG
>KL568597.1:49314-56550 GCA_000715605.1 Streptomyces speibonae
GGTGCCGGGTGCGGTACCCGCCGACGCACCCCGGGACGACGGTGCCCAGGTGTCCGAGGACCCCGGTGCCACCCCGGCCCCGGAGGCGGAGGCCGCCGTGTCGGAGCCCACCGTCCAGGAGCCCGAGGCGCCCCAGGACGCGACGGCGCCCGGGACCGCCCCGGCGGTGGAGGAGCCCCACGCCGCCGACGTACCGGACGCGGAGAACACCGTGCCGGCCGCCCCGGTGTCCGAGGAGCCCGGTGCCGCCCCGGTGCCGCACGCCGAGGCCTCCGCGCCGGAGCACGCTGCTGCCCACGACGTACCGGACGCCGGGAACACCGTGCCCGCCGCGGTGCCGGCCGCCCCGGTGTCCGAGGAGCCCCCCGCGCCGGAGCACACCCCCGCCGACGGCCTGCCGCAGGCACCGGACCTCGAGGCCGCCACCGCCGAGCCGGACGCCGCCTCGCCCGGCACCACCCCAGCCGCACCCGCTCCCGCGGCCGAGGCGCCGGACCCGGAGCCGACGCCCGCGCCGGAAGCGGCCCCCGTCGCACCCGAGCCCGTCGCGGCCCCCACCGGTACGGCGGAGAACGCGGCCTCCGACACCCCCGCACCGCAGCCCCCCGCGGCCGACGGCCCCGACACCCCCGGCGCCGGCGCCCACCCGGTCCAGGGCCCCCAGCAGACCTCCGACACCCCGCTCCCCGGCACCGTCCCCCTCGTGCCCGAGCCGGACCAGCCCCTCGGCCGGTTCGTCCCGGTGGACGGCACGGTGCCCACCGGGCCCCGGCTCGCGCCGACCCCGCCGCAGGGCGTGACCGTCCCCGGGCAGGAGCCCCACGAGGCCGGCGCCGACGCCGTACCGGCCGTGCCCGACCCCGAAACCGCCCAGAGCCCCGACGACCTGGACACCCAGGGCGCCGGTGTGGAGCCGGAGGCGGCACCGCCCGCGGGTCCGGCCGCCCCCGGGTACGCCGACGCCGAGCGCGAGGCCGTGCTGAAGGTGATGCGCGAGCGCCGGGACATCCGCAACGGCTTCCGCAGCGACCCCATTCCGCACGAGGTGCTGCTGCGCGTCCTGGAGGCCGCCCACACCGCACCCTCCGTCGGCCACTCGCAGCCCTGGGACTTCGTCGTCATCCGCTCCGCCGAGACCCGGCGCGCGATGCACGAACTGGCCATGCGCCAGCGCGACGCCTACGCCAAGTCCCTCCCCAAGGGCAGGGCGAAGCAGTTCAAGGAACTGAAGATCGAGGCCATCCTCGACACCTCGGTCAACATCGTCGTCACCGCCGACCCCACCCGCGGCGGACGCCACACCCTCGGACGGCACACCCAGCCCCAGATGGCGCCCTACTCCTCCGCGCTCGCCGTGGAGAACCTCTGGCTCGCCGCCCGCGCCGAGGGCCTCGGCGTCGGCTGGGTCAGCTTCTTCGACGAGCGCGAGATGGTCCGGGCACTGGAGCTGCCCGAGCACCTGGAGGTCGTCGCCTACCTGTGCGTCGGCTACGTCGACGAGTTCCCGGCCGAGCCCGAGCTGATGCAGGCCGGCTGGTCCAAGCGCCGCCCGCTGTCCTGGGTCGTGCACGAAGAGACGTACGGCCGTCGCGCCCTGCCCGGAGAGGACCCCCACGACCTGCTCGCCGAGACCGTCGCCCAGATCCGCCCGCTCGACGCCAAGGCCCTCGGCGAGGCGTGGGAGCGCCAGAAGCGCATGACCAAGCCGGCCGGGGCGCTGGGCATGCTGGAGATCATCTCCGCCCAGTTGTCCGGCCTCTCCCGCCAGTGCCCGCCGCCCGTCCCGGAACCCGCGGCCGTCGCGATCTTCGCCGGCGACCACGGTGTGCACGCCCAGGGCGTCAGCCCCTGGCCGCAGGAGGTCACCGCCCAGATGGTGGCCAACTTCCTCGGCGGCGGAGCGGTCTGCAACGCCTTCGCCGCCCAGGTGGGCGCCGAGGTCTGCGTCGTCGACGTGGGCGTCTCCTCCGACCTCCCGGCGACCCCCGGACTGCTGCCCCGCAAGATCCGCGCCGGCACGTCCGACATGACCAACGGCCCCGCGATGACCCGTGAGGAGGCCAAACAGGCCGTCGAGGTCGGCATCGAGACCGCCCGGGACCTGGTGGCGGCCGGCAACAAGGCGCTGCTCACCGGCGAGATGGGCATCGCGAACACCACCGCGTCCGCCGCCCTGATCTCCGTCTTCACCGGCGCCGACCCGTCCGAGGTCACCGGGCGCGGCACCGGCATCAACGACGAGACCCTCGCCCGCAAGACCGACGTCGTGCGCCGCGCCCTCGAACTCCACCAGCCGGACCCGGCCGACCCCCTCGGCGTCCTCGCCGCCATCGGCGGCTTCGAGCACGCGGCCATGGTCGGCCTGCTCCTCGGCGGGGCCTCCCTCCGTACGCCGGTGATCCTGGACGGCGTCAGCGCCGGCGCCGCCGCGCTGGTGGCCCGGGCCATCGCCCCCGAGGTGCTGGCCGCCTGCATCGCCGGCCACCGCAGCGCGGAGCCCGGCCATGTCGCCGCCCTCAACAAGCTGGGCCTGCGCCCCCTGGTCGACCTCGACCTCCGCCTCGGTGAGGGCACGGGCGCGCTGCTGGCCCTGCCGCTCGTGCAGAGCACGGCGCGGGCCATGCACGAGGTGGCGACCTTCGATTCGGCCGGAGTGACCGAGAAGTAGCGCCGGGCCGCGGGCGGCCGGTCCGCGGGGCCGCGGACCGGCCGGGGTGGGCGTGGGGCGGACACCACACCCACCCCGTCCCCGCACGCGCATAAAATTCCCACGTCAGGCCCGCTCCGAAGCCGCAGCGTGCCCGCTGACCCATCGCTTCTTTGAGGAGCCTGTCCTGATGGCCGAACACCCCGCCTATCCCGTAGGCCTCCGCCTCGCCGGCCGCCGCGTGGTCGTCCTCGGCGCCGGCCAGGTGGCCCAGCGCCGCCTCCCGGCCCTCATCGCCGCCGGCGCCGACCTCCACGTGGTGTCCCCCGAGGCCACCCCCTCCGTCGAGGCCATGGCGGACGCCGGGGAGCTCACCTGGCACCGCCGCCGCTACACCGAGGGCGACCTCGCGGACGCCTGGTACGCCCTCATCGCCACCAGCGACCCTGACGCCAACACCACCGCGTCCGCCGAGGCGGAGCGCCACCGCGTGTGGTGCGTCCGCTCCGACGACGCCGACGCGGCCACCGCGTGGACCCCCGCCACCGGCACCAGCGAGGGCGTCACCGTCGCCGTCCTCACCACCCGGGCACGCGGCCGCGACCCCCGCCACACCGCCGCCATCCGCGACGCCGTGGTCGAAGGCCTGCGCGACGGCACCCTCGTCGCCCCGCACCACCGCACCCGCACCCCGGGCGTCGCCCTCGTCGGCGGCGGCCCCGGCGACCCCGACCTGATCACCGTGCGCGGCCGCCGCCTGCTCGCCGAGGCGGACGTCGTCATCGCCGACCGGCTCGGCCCCCGCGACCTGCTCGCCGAACTCCCGCCGCACGTCGAGGTGATCGACGCCGCGAAGATCCCCTACGGCCGGTTCATGGCCCAGGAGGCCATCAACAACGCGCTGATCGAACGCGCCCGCGAAGGCAAGTCCGTGGTCCGCCTCAAGGGCGGCGACCCGTATGTGTTCGGCCGCGGCATGGAGGAGCTCCAGGCACTCGCCGAAGCGGGCATCCCCTGCACCGTCGTCCCCGGCATCTCCAGCTCCATCTCGGTCCCCGGGGCGGCCGGCATCCCCGTCACCCACCGCGGCGTGGCACACGAGTTCACGGTGGTCAGCGGGCACGTCGCCCCCGACGACGAGCGCTCCCTGGTCGACTGGCCGTCCCTGGCGAAACTGACCGGCACCCTCGTCGTCCTGATGGGCGTCGACAAGATCGGCCGGATCGCCGAGACCCTGGTGGCCCACGGCAGATCCCCCGACACCCCGGTGGCCCTGGTCCAGGAGGGCACCACGGCCGCCCAGCGCCGCGTGGACGCCACGCTCGCCACGGTCGCCGAGACCGTCGTCGCGCGGGAGGTCAGGCCGCCGGCCGTCATCGTCATCGGCGAGGTCGTCGCCGTGGGCCCGCGTGAGGTGGCCTGACATGGCCGAACCCGTCGTCGTCGACGATCCCGCCGACCCCCGCCTGCACGACTACACCGGCCTGACCGACGTCGAACTGCGCCGCCGGCGCGAGCCCGCCGAGGGCCTGTTCATCGCCGAGGGCGAGAAGGTCATCCGCCGGGCCCGGGAAGCCGGCTACGCCATGCGGTCCATGCTGCTGTCGGCGAAGTGGGTCGACGTCATGCGGGACGTCATCGACCGGTCCGAGGCCCCGGTGTACGTGGTGGAGCCCGCGCTCGCCGAGAAGGTCACCGGCTACCACGTGCACCGCGGCGCGCTCGCCTCCATGCGGCGCACCCCGCTGCCCGGCGCGTCCGAGGTGCTCCGCACCGCCCGCCGGGTCGTGGTCATGGAGTCCGTCAACGACCACACCAACATCGGTGCGATCTTCCGCTCGGCGGCGGCCCTCGGCATGGACGCCGTCCTGCTCTCCCCGGACTGCGCGGACCCCCTGTACCGGCGCAGCGTGAAGGTCTCGATGGGCGCGGTCTTCTCCGTGCCGTACGCCCGGGTGGAAACCTGGCCCCGGGGCCTGGAGACGGTGCGCGAGGCCGGGTTCCGGCTGCTCGCCCTCACGCCCGGTGAGGACGCCAGGGTCCTGGACGAGGTGGGAGCGCACCGCATGGAGCGGGTCGCCCTGATGCTCGGCGCGGAGGGGAGCGGGCTTTCCGCCCGGGCCCTGGCCGCCGCCGACGAGCGGGTCCGCATCCCGATGGCGCACGGCGTCGACTCCCTCAACGTGGGAGCCGCCGCCGCGGTCGCCTTCTACGCGGTGACCACGGGGCGTCCGCGGTAGCGCTCGGGGCTTCTCCCGCTACCCCGGGCCCTGGCAGCCCTGCACCAGGGCGATGCCTGCGGCGACGACCAGCGTCACGACGACGAACACGAACAGCCGCTGCCGCAGCAGCCGCGGATTGGCCGGCCGCAGGCCGGTCCCCGTCGTCCTGGGGCCCGGGCGACGGGCACCGCTGCCGGACCGGGTGGTGTTCCGGGACGCCGGTGTGGGGCGCGACCCGTTGCGCGACGGTGTGCCTCCGCGCGGGGCGCCGTCGCGCTCACGCGCGGAGCCGCCGCCTCGCGACGGCGGCACACCGCGGCTCTTGCGTCCGGGGGACGAACCGTCGTTCCGGGGGGCCGGGCCGCGTCCGCGCGGCGGGGTCTGCTGGCCGTTGTGCCCGCCCGGTCCGGCCGCCCCGCCCTGCCGGCGCTGTGTCCGTTCCGGGTAGGTGTCCGCGAGGCGCCCCGTGGGCCGGTCCGACTCGGGGGCGCGCGGCGCGGGCGGCCTGACGTCCGCCAGGCCCTGCGCCTCCCGCGCGGCGATCTCCTTGAGCCGCAGCGAGAGTTGCAGCGTGCTGGGCCGCTCCTCGGGGGCCTTGGCCAGGCACGCGCGGACGAGCGGGGCGAGCGCGTCCGGGACGCCGTGCAGCTGGGCCTCCTCGTGCACCACGCGGTACAGCATCACCTCGGAACTGCCGTGCCCGAAGGGGGAGTCGCCCATCGACGCGTACGCGAGCGTGGCACCCAGGGAGAAGACGTCCGTGGCCGGGGTGACCGCCGCCCCGCGCACCTGCTCGGGGGCGAGGAAGCCGGGCGAGCCCACCGCCGTACCGACGTGCGTGAGTGTCGAGGCGCCCGTCGCCCAGGCGATGCCGAAGTCGATGATCCGCGGCCCCTTCGGGGACAGCAGGATGTTGGACGGCTTGAGGTCGCGGTGCACCACGCCGGCCTCGTGCACGGCGACCAGTCCCTCGGACAGGGCCGCGCCGACGGCGGCGACCTCGGCCGCGCCGAGCGGACCCTCCTCGGCGACCTTGTCGTGCAGCGACGGGCCGGGAACGTACTGCGTGGCGAACCAGGGCCGGTCCGCGTCGAGGTCGGCGGCTACCAGCCGGGCCGTGCAGCCGCCGCGGATGCGCCGGGCCGCCGAGACCTCGCGCGCGAAACGTGAGCGGAACTCCTGGTCCTCCGCCAGGTCGGGCCGGATGACCTTCAGCGCGACCCGCTGCCCCTTCTTGTCGGAGCCCAGGTAGACCACGCCCATCCCGCCCGCGCCGAGCCGTCGGTGAAGCCTGAAAGAGCCGACGACGCGCGGGTCCTCGCGCCTCAGGCGCATCATCGCCATGTTCATCCCCGCTGCCCGGTCCTGTGACGTGCCACAGCTTACGTTTCCACGGCGGCCCGTGCGCAGAGGCCGCGCCCTCTCGAACCGATGGATTGTCAGTGGTGGGTGGGAGACTTGAAGGGTGGTCAGGGAGCGTGCGGGCAGGCCGGGTTCGCGCGGCTGATGATCCCAACCACCCGACACCGTAGGGGGATTGATCGCGTGAAGGGTGACCGTGTGGAGATCGTCGTGGATGCGGGCGACACGACGCGTACGTACGAGATGGTGGCGAGCAGGGCGGGGCGCAGAGTGGAGACCGCGGTGCGCCGGGGGGTGGTCGAAGTGAGCGAAGTCACCCGGACCGGGGCCGTCGTGCGTACGGCGCGGTTCATGGCGAACCGGGTGCTGGCGCTGGTGGAGCAGCCGGTGCCGAGGGAGGACGGGTCGGAGAAAGCGGGACAGAGTGGGCGGGCCTTGGGGGATGTCCCTGACACCTAGGAGCGCGTCTCCACCCAGGGGAGTACGGCGCAGGAGGGGGCTCATCCTCCGGGAGGCCCGGAGATCGGTACGAGGGCATGACGCCCGGGGAGTGCCGGGCCCCTAGATTTGAGGTCAAGCGGCGGGTGCAGCACTCGTCCCCCGAGGTCAGACGCCCGCCGCTGCCAAAGACAGTCAGACAACGGAACGGGTCAGGAGAAGGGGTCATGGCGTACACGGCACCGCGGACGGAGGTCCGCAGGCGGGAGCGCGGCGAAGGCCGGCGTCACCCGCTGGTGGCGACGCTGATGGCACTTCCCCTGGCGGTCCTGCTCCTGCTCGTCTTCGACGGGTGGGAGACGGTGACCATACAGGCGTCGTCCGTGGGAGAGATGCTGGGGCGCTGATCAGCGACCCCAGGCCCGGAAGAGCGGTCCGGGCGGGGACATCCACCCATGAAACCCCGTGGGGACGGGGGTGCGGCGGACGGCAAAATGCCGGCGCAGCTGGGGAGCTGCGCCGGCATTGCTTTTTGCCCGCGGGCCGGTGGCCGTATGCCTGCGGCGC
>KL568598.1:0-319 GCA_000715605.1 Streptomyces speibonae
GGCGCAAGCTGTCCGGGGCGTGCGCGATGTCGGCGTCCGTCAGCAGCAGATACTCCGGGTCCCGCGCACGGGCCAGCTCCATCCCGTGCCGCACCGCCCACAGTTTCCCGGTCCAGCCGGCGGGCGGCTCCCCCGGGGAACCCACCGTGAGCGGCAGCCCGCCGTGCCGCCGCGCGAGTTCACGCGCGAGCTCCCCGGTGCCGTCCGTGCTCCCGTCGTCGACGAGGAAGACCTCGGCCCGGCCCGGATAGTCCTGGGCGAGCACCGACGGCAGACTCGCGGGCAGCACCTCCGCCCTGTCTCTTATACACATCTCTGA
>KL568598.1:610-1087 GCA_000715605.1 Streptomyces speibonae
GGCCAGAACCCGCCCTGGCACAGCAGCAGCCACAGCCACGCGGCGAGTGATCCGGCGGCACTCCACACAACGGCGCTCACGTGCGCAGTCTGCCCCACGCCCCGGCCCCGAACCGGCTCATCGACTATCGTGGCCGGGTGAAGATCGCGCTCATGGACTCCGGAATCGGACTGCTGGCGGCCACCGCCGCGGTACGGCGTCTGCGCCCCGACGCCGATCTGGTGCTCTCCCTCGACCCCGACGGCATGCCCTGGGGACCGAGGACACCTGAAGACCTCACCGAGCGCGCCCTCGCCGTCGCCGAGGCGGCCGCCGCCCACCGCCCCGACGCGCTGATCGTCGGCTGCAACACGGCCACCGTGCACGCCCTCACCGCCCTGCGCGCCCGCCACGAGCCCGCGCTGCCGGTCATCGGCACCGTCCCGGCGATCAAACCGGCCGCGGCCGGCGGCGGCCCCCTCGCGATCTGGGCCACAC
>KL568598.1:1315-2796 GCA_000715605.1 Streptomyces speibonae
TCAGAGATGTGTATAAGAGACAGAGCGCGACCTCATCGAGAACTTCGCCGACGGCGTGAAGGTCACCGAGGTGCCGTGCTGGGGGCTCGCCGAGGCCGTGGAACGGGCGGACGAGAAGGCGATCGACACCGCGGTCGCTGCGGCCGCGGCACTCACTCCGGACGACGTGACGACCGTCGTGCTCGGCTGCACCCACTACGAACTGGTCGCCGAGCGCATCCGGGCCGCCGTGCAAGGTTCCGGCCGCCCGCCGCTCGCCCTGCACGGATCCGCGGGCGCGGTGGCCGCCCAGGCCCTGCGCCGCCTCGGCGCACAGGCCGCGCCCGGGGCACCGGCGAGCGGCACGCTGACGGTGCTGCTGAGCGGGCGCGCCGGCGAGGTGCTTCCCGGGGCCGCCCTCACCTACGCCGAGGGCAGGCTGCTCCAGGCGCTCGCTCCCGCCCGGACGGCCCAGTAACGCTGCGCTACGCGGTACCCGCGGAGCGAAACCTGAGTAACCTCAAAGCCATGAAGGACCACCGCCAGGGCGGGCACCGCCCCCATACCGGGGTCTGGACCGGCCGGGCCACCAACCGCTTCCAGTGGCTGCTGGCGCTCATCGGAGCGGCCTGCATGGCGCTCGGCATCGTGCTGGCCGTCGACTCCGCGTGGACGACCGGTGTCGCGCCGCTGGCCATGGCCGTCGTCGGCTGCATCGCCGCCGGCCTGCTCGTCCTGTTCGGCACACTCGCCTTCGTCCATGTCGCGCTGCGCGTCGACGAGGACCACCTCGAGGTGCGCTGCGGCCACATGGGCCTGCCGCGCCGTCGCATCCCCCTGTCCCACGTCGCCGGAGCGGACTTCGTGGCGCACGTCACACCACGCCACTGGGGTGGCTGGGGGTACCGCTGGCGGCCCGAGAAGGGCACGGCGGTCGTCGTACGCCGCGGCGAGGGCGTGATCCTGCGCCTCTGGGACGGCCACACCTTCACGGTCACCGTGGACGACGCGGAAGCGGCGGTCAACGTCATCCGCGACCGCCTCCGCCCCCGCAAACCGGGCACCAACCACTGACGGCCCTTTCGTCGCTGTGGGGTCGTCCTCGATGTCGGCCCCGTCCGGCGTGCGCTGCGGCCGCAGCCACGCGAACCGGAGCACCGGGGGCGCGGGGCCGGGCGACCACGCCTCGGCGCCGGCCCACACCGTCTCCCCGCGGCGGAGCAATGTCCCGCCCGCAACCGTCCACCCGCGCGCGCCGGTCCCGGGCCGTACGCGGGGGCCGCTCCCCCCACCGGACCGGCGGGCACGTGTGTGTGCGGGCCGATGCGCCGCTGTGCGGTGATGTCGGGGGAACGATGCTCCGCGCGGTCATCGATCGGGGCCGTACGGACCGGGGAGCGGGTCGTTCTGCTCCGCGCGGCAACTCGGCCGGCTGCCGGGGCCGGTCGGGCCGGCGGGGCCTGCCCTGTGGCGGCGTGTCCTCGCGGCGGCAGCCTCCGCAC
>KL568598.1:3030-4042 GCA_000715605.1 Streptomyces speibonae
CCTCCGCACCGTGGCCGGACGACCCGCGCTTCGTGTACCGGCGACCGCGCGCGCAACACCGCTGGTCCCGCGTGATCAACCGCGCGCGTGCGACGAGCCCGGCCGGGGCGTGGGCCCACGCGCCCCGCGCGGTGGCGGGCACGGACGGCCGACGGCGCTCGTGGCCTTGCGGACGGCGTGGTCAGCGGGTGTCGTCCGGAGGTGTGACCCCGGGGAAGGGGCGGGACGTGGCCACGCCCGCCAGGAGGCCGCCGCCCACGGACACCGCGGTGAAGCTCAGGGCGTTGCCCACCGAGGCGATCGCGGCGAGCCCCGTCAGGGCCGTGCCCGCGGTGAGCACCACCGGCGTCGCACGCGGGCTGCGCCACAGGGCGTAGAGCAGCCAGGCGAAGGCCAGCGCCAGCAGCACCACTCCGACCACACC
The DNA here is from genome assembly GCA_000715605.1 of Streptomyces speibonae. GTDB lineage: Bacteria > Actinomycetota > Actinomycetes > Streptomycetales > Streptomycetaceae > Streptomyces > Streptomyces speibonae. The sequence goes on from KL568598.1 coordinate 3,455, forward strand.
CTGCTCGGCCGCCAACTGGAGCGGCGCGGAGTGGGCCTTGCCGTCGGACGTCGGTGACTGCACCGACGTAGCGCTGAGCTCACCGAAGCGTCCCGGCCCCACGCCCAGGGCCGCGTGCTCGCGCACCATGTCGAGCGCGTCCCGCCACAGCCCCACGCGGTGCGCGGTCAGCCGGCCCTCGAGGGAGGCTGCGAACCCTTCCGGCACGGCATGCGAGGCCACTGCCCAGGCGAGCCCCGCGACCCCGGCGGCTGCCGTGCCCAGCACGGCGAGTACGGGGGCCCGGCGCCGTACCCGGCCCACGGCGAGGGAACACAGCAGCACCACCGAGCCCGCGACGCATCCGGCCGCCGAGCCCAGCACCGCCGCGGTCACCACGACGCCCGCGGCCAGCAGGCGCAGCGCGAGGCGTACCGCCGGCGCGGTGGCCGCCCAGGCCGCACAGCAGGCGGCGCCCGCCGACAGGGTCACCATCGCCGTCGTGGCGCCCACGTGCCCCAGCGGTGCCGTGATCTGCGGGCCCGGTGTCAGGTGCGGGACCGCGACCGTCAGGCCGATCCCGGCCAGGGCGGCCGCACAGGGCACGGC
>KL568598.1:4358-4754 GCA_000715605.1 Streptomyces speibonae
TCCGGACCCGTCCGTCTCTCGCCGTCCGCACCCGGACCGGCGGACGCCATCCCTGTGGAACCCACCCCGCACCCCGCACCGCGTCGCCCCCGACCTGTGACGGACCCCGGGCGCCGGCACACGCCGCGCCGCACGACCGGGGGCACCGGCACACCGTAACGGCTGGTGGCCGGTTTGTGGATGTGCCAGGACAAGTCGCGCGGAAACGATACGCGCGCCGGCCGCCCGGAACCGGGGACGCGGGGCCCTCCGCCGCCCTCCCACCCGCCCGGCCGTGCTGTCCGCCGCCAGGTCACGCGCCGTAGACTCCAGGAGTGACCGTCACCGCAACCTCCGTCGGCGAGTCGGACCCGATGCCGCCGCAGACCGCGCCCCCCGCGCTGTCTCTTATACACA
>KL568598.1:4941-6953 GCA_000715605.1 Streptomyces speibonae
CCGCTCCTGGTGTGGACCGGTGTGGAGGTCGGCCCGGGGCCGTGGATCGCCCTGGTGGCGATCGAGGCGGTGTTCGTGGCGCTGGTCGGCGCCGGCATCACCGCGGTGTCGAAGCTGCCCGGTTGGCCGGTGTGGGCGGCGGCCCTGTGGATCGCCGGCGAGGCGGCACGCGCGCGTGCCCCGTTCAGCGGCTTCCCCTGGGGCAAGATCGCGTTCGGCCAGGCGGACGGGGTCTTCCTGCCGCTCGCGGCGCTCGGCGGCACCCCGGTGCTCGGCTTCGCCGTCGTCCTGTGCGGCCTCGGCCTGTGCGAGGTCGTCCGGCTTGCCGTGCGGGCACGCCGCGGCGGGGACCTGCGCAGGGCGGCGGCCGCCGTCGGCGTACTGAGCCTCGCCGTACCGGTCGGCGCGGCGCTCGCGGCCCGGGCCCTGGTCAGTGACGAGGCGGAGAACGGCACCGTGACCGTGGCCGCCATCCAGGGCAACGTGCCCCGCATGGGTCTCGACTTCAACGCCCAGCGGCGCGCCGTCCTCGACTACCACGCGCGCGAGACGGAGCGACTGGCCACCGCGGTGGCCGCCGGAAAGGCCGAACAGCCGGACATCGTGCTGTGGCCGGAGAACTCCTCCGACATCGACCCCTTCGTCAACCCCGACGCCCGCTCCGTCATCGACAAGGCGGCCAAGGCCATCGGCGCGCCGGTCTCGGTCGGCGGCGTGATCACCAGGGACGGCAAGCTGCTCAACGAGCAGATCCTCTGGGACCCGGAGAAGGGCCCCGTCGACACCTACGACAAACGGCAGATCCAGCCGTTCGGCGAGTACCTTCCGCTGCGCTCCCTGGTGGGCGCGATCAACGAGGACTGGACCTCGATGGTCCGCCAGGACTTCAGCCGGGGCAGCGAGCCCGGCGTGTTCCGCATGAACGGTGCCGGGGTCGGCCTGGTGACCTGCTACGAGGCCGCGTTCGACTGGGCGGTGCGCGACACGGTCACCGCGGGCGCCGAGCTGATCTCGGTGCCCAGCAACAACGCGACCTTCGGCCGCAGCGAGATGACCTACCAGCAGCTCGCCATGTCGCGGGTCCGCGCGGTGGAGCACAGCCGCGCCGTGACCGTACCGGTGACCAGCGGGGTCAGCGCGATCATCATGCCCGACGGGGAGATCACGCGGAAGACGGGCATGTTCGTCGCCGACTCGCTGGTGCAGGAGGTGCCGCTGCGCTCCTCGCAGACGCCCGCCACCCGCCTCGGCGTGCTCCCGGAGATCGCGCTGGTCCTCGTCGCCGCGGGCGGCCTGGGCTGGGCCGTCGCCGCGGGGACGCGGGCACGACGTGCCGGTGACGCGTAGGCGTACGCCCTCCGACGGGCCGGGGTGCGCCGCGCGGCGCCCGTTAGGGTCGGTCCATGGCTACTCCTGACTTCATCCGCACCCTGCGCGCCTCCGCAGGGCATCAGCTGCTGTGGCTCCCCGGGGTCACCGCGCTCGTCTTCGACGACGAGGGCCGGGTGCTGCTGAACCGGCGGACGGACACCCGCAAGTGGTCGGTGATCGGCGGCATCCCCGAGCCGGGGGAGCAGCCGGCGGCGTGCGCGACGCGGGAGGTCGAGGAGGAGACCGGCGTGCGCTGCGCCGTGGAACGGGTCGTGCTGGTGCAGGCGCTGGACCCCGTGACCTACGGCAACGGCGACATCTGCCAATACATGGACATCACCTTCCGCTGCCGTGCCGTCGGGGGCGAGGCGCGGGTCAACGACGACGAGTCGCTGGACGTCGGCTGGTTCGACGTGGACGCGCTGCCGGAGCTCAACGAGTTCGGGCGCTTCCGGATCAAGCAGGCACTGTCTGACGCACCCACATGGTTCGACCCCACTGGAAGCGGCTGAACTGTAGGGCCTGACCACATGGGTCGCCCCGGGGGTCCTGCCTAGGGTCGAGCCATGACCGCGCCCCGTGCCCTCCCGGCCCCCCACGCCACCTCGCTCGACCTCGGCGGCCGCACTGCACTCGTCACC
>KL568598.1:7214-9364 GCA_000715605.1 Streptomyces speibonae
TCGGCCGCGCCTGTGCCCTGCGGCTCGCCGCCGCCGGGGCCAAGGTCAGAGCCGTCGACCGGGACGCCACGGGCCTGGAGGCGCTCGCCGAGGCGGCCCGGGGCCTCGGGGGCGCCATCGAGCCGCACGTCCTGGACCTGACCGACCTGGACGCCGCCGAACTCGCCGGCGCCGGCGCCGACGTCCTGGTCAACAACGCCGGACTGCAGCTGGTCCGCCCCATCGAGGACTTCCCGCCAGACGTCTTCCACACCGTGCTCACCGTGATGCTGGAGGCACCCTTCCGCCTCATCCGGGGCGCCCTGCCCCACATGTACGGGCAGGGCTGGGGTCGCATCGTCAACGTGTCCTCGGTCCACGGTCTGCGCGCCTCCGCCTACAAGTCCGCCTACGTGGCCGCCAAGCACGGGCTGGAGGGCCTGTCCAAGACCACCGCCCTCGAGGGCGCGCCCCACGGCGTGACCTCCAACTGTGTGAACCCCGCCTATGTGCGCACCCCGCTCGTCGAGCGGCAGATCGCCGACCAGGCCCGCGCCCACGGCATCCCCGAGGAACGCGTACTCTCCGAGGTGCTGCTGCAGGACAGCGCGGTCAAGCGGCTCATCGAGCCCGAGGACGTCGCCGAGGCCGTGGCCTACCTGTGCGGCCCGCGGGCGGCCTTCGTCACCGGCACCTCCCTGGTCCTGGACGGCGGCTGGACCGCGCACTGAGGCATCCGCCGCGAGCGGCCGACCGTCGGCCGGCAGAGTTTTCCACAGGCCTGACGAGGCGGCCGCGGGATGAGGAATCCTGTGAGCATGTCCCGCGATCACGTGCAGTCCGCCGAGCGTTCCGCCCCCGCCGCCCAGGCACCGGGCCGGGCCCACCCCGAGGCCCGTCCCGCCCCCGGCGGCGCCGAGGCGCCGTTCCTCGAGCTGCTCGCCCGCGGCGCCCCCGCCGAGGCCTACGAGCAGCCCGTGCTGCTCGCCCGCGCCGAGGGCCGGCCGGCCGGGCACATCGCCGAGCTCGAACAGGCCAAGCTGCTCGCCCTGCGCGTACGGGCCGAACTGGAGGGGCGGCGCCGCCGCGAGGCCGAGCTGTCCGCCCTCTTCGAGACCGCCCACGATCTCGCCGGACTACGCGACCTGGACGCCGTGCTCCAGGCCATCGTGCAGCGCGCCCGCTCCCTGCTCGGCACCGACGTCGCCTACCTCAGCCTGAACGACCCGGCCAGGGGCGACACCTACATGCGGGTCACCGAGGGATCGGTCGCCGCCCGCTTCCAGCAACTGCGCCTCGGCATGGGCGAGGGCCTCGGCGGCCTGGTCGCCCAGACCGCCCGCCCCTACGTCACGGACGACTACTTCCGCGACGAGCGCTTCCAGCACACCGACACCATCGACACCGGCGTGCGGGACGAGGGCCTCGTCGCCATCCTCGGCGTGCCGCTGATGCTGGGGCACCACGTCATCGGCGTCCTGTTCGCCGCGGACCGCCGGGCCAGGGTCTTCGAGCGGGAGCAGATCGCCCTGCTCGGTTCCTTCGCCGCCCTCGCCGCGGCCGCCATCGACACCGCCAACCTGCTGGCGGAGACCCGCTCGGCGCTGGCCGGCCTGGAGCGCGCCAACGAGATCATCCAGGACCGCAGCGCGGTCATCGAACGTGCCTCGGACGTCCACGACCGGCTGGCCGAGCTGGTCCTGCGCGGCGGCGGGGTGCACGACGTGGCCGCCGCGGTCTCCCAGGTCCTGGACGGCACGGTGGAGTTCACCGAGGCCACCGCGGCCCCGCCGCACGCCCTGGAGCCCGCGCAGGCCGAAGGACACGCGGTCCGGCACCGGGACGACTGGATCGCCGCCGTGACCGCGGGCGACGAGCTCCTCGGCGCGCTCGTCCTGCGCGGCCAGCCCGAGCTCGACCCCGTGGACCAGCGCACCTTCGAGCGCGCGGCCATGGTCACCTCACTGCTGCTGCTCGCCCGCCGTTCCGCCGCCGAGGCCGAACAGCGCGTCCGTGGCGAGTTGCTCGACGACCTGCTCGACGCCCGGGACCGGGACCCGCGCCTGCTGCGCGAGCGCGCCGCACGGCTGCGCGCCGACCTCGACCTCACCCACGTGGTGCTCGCCGCCCGGCTGGAGGGCGGCACCGCCGACGCCGATCAGGAGGCGGAC
>KL568598.1:9556-9845 GCA_000715605.1 Streptomyces speibonae
CCGGCGGCTGTGGGCCGCGGCCTCCCACCTCGCGGCGACCCGGCAGGGCCTCGCCGCCGCGCGCGACGGCGGCACCGTCCTGCTGCTGCCCGTCACCCCCGGCGACACCGCCACCGACCTCGCCCGCCGCACCGCCCGCCAGCTGGGCACGGCGGTCCACGAACCGGTCACCGTCGGCGCGTCCGCGCCGGTCGAGCAGCTCACGGCCCGCCCCGACACCGTGGCCGAGGCCTACGCGGAGGCCTGCCGCTGCCTCGACGCCCTGCGTCTCCTCGGCCGCGGCGGCGGC
>KL568598.1:10052-17251 GCA_000715605.1 Streptomyces speibonae
GGCTCCGCCGCCGAGGACTTCGGCTTCCTGGGGCTGCTGCTGGCGGGGGAGCGCGACATCAGCGGCTTCGTCGACCGCACCGTCGGCCCGGTCGTCGCCTACGACGAACGACGCGGCACCGAACTGCTGCGCACCCTCGACGCCTACTTCGCCTGCGGGATGAGCCCGGCCCGCACCAAGGACGAGCTCCACGTCCACGTCAACACGGTCGCCCAGCGGCTGGAACGCGTCGGCCGCCTCCTGGGCGAGGACTGGCAGAGCCCGGCCCGGACCCTGGAGATCCAGCTCGCCCTGCGCCTGTACCGCCTGTCGGGGATCACCGGCCCCTCCGCACGGACCTGACCCCCGCACGCGGGAGCGTACGGGGGCCGGGGCGGTACGGGGGCGGGATCAGACCGTGCGGGCGCCCTGCTTGGCAGGTACCTCGGCAGGCCCTGCCGTCCTCTCGGACGGATCCACCTCCGACAGGTCCCGGTTGCGGGTCTCCTTGGCGGCCGCAAGGGCGACGACCGTCAGCAGACTCGCCGCGATCACGTACAGCGCGATCGGGGTGGAGCTGCCGTAGTCCGCCAGCAGTGCCGTGGCGATCAGCGGCGCGGGCGCGCCCGCCGCGACCGAGGCGAACTGGGCGCCGATGGAGGCACCCGAGTAACGCATCCGGGTCGCGAACATCTCGGAGAAGAACGCGGCCTGCGGCGCGTACATGGCGCCGTGCAGCACCAGACCCACGGTCACCGCGATCAGCAGGTTGGTGAACCCACCGGTGTCGATGAGGGCGAAGAAGGGGAACATCCACGCGCCCACTCCGGCCGCGCCGATCAGATACACCGGACGCCGCCCGAGCCGGTCGGACAGCGCACCCCAGGCCGGGATGACCGCGAAGTGGATCGCCGAGGCGATGAGCACCGCGTTCAGCGCGGTCTGCTTCGACACCCCGGCCGAGGTGGTGGCGTAGACGAGGATGAACGCGGTGATCACGTAGTAGCTGATGTTCTCCGCCATCCGCGCGCCCATCGCGACCAGCACGTCGCGCCAGTGGTGCCGCAGCACCGCCACGACCGGCATCCGCTCGGCGCCGGCGTCCGCCTTACGGGCCTCGGCCCGCCGCAGCGCCTGCTTGAACACCGGCGATTCATCGACAGAGAGACGAATCCACAATCCGACGATCACCAGCACCCCGGACAGCAGGAACGGAATCCGCCAGCCCCAGGCCGTGAACGCCGCGTCCGACAGCACGGCGGTCAGCAGCGACAGCACGCCGGTCGCCAGCAGCTGTCCCGCGGGCGCGCCGGTCTGCGGCCACGAGGCCCAGAACCCCCGGCTGCGCGCGTCGCCGTGCTCGGACACCAGCAGCACGGCCCCGCCCCACTCACCGCCCAGCGCGAAGCCCTGGACCAGCCGCAGCACGGTCAGCAGCACCGGCGCGGCACTGCCGATGGCGGCGTGCGTGGGCAGCAGTCCGATGGCGAACGTCGCCCCGCCCATCATCAGCAGACTCAGCACCAGCAGCTTCTTGCGCCCGAGCCGGTCCCCGTAGTGCCCGAACACCAGCGCACCCAGCGGGCGCGCCGCGAACCCGACGGCGTACGTCAGGAACGACAGCAGCGTGCCGACCAGCGGATCGGAGTCCGGGAAGAACAGCTTGTTGAAGACCAGCGCGGCGGCCGAGCCGTACAGGAAGAAGTCGTACCACTCGATGGTGGTGCCGATGAGCGACGCGGCGACGATGCGTTTGAGGTTGTTCGGTGCTGGTGGAGCGGTTGCGGGCGACGACATCGGCACCACTTCCTGGACTGAGACGGGGACGTTTGTGTCGCCACACCGTAGGAATCCGCAGGTCAGGCGCACATGTGGCAGGGCCACATAGTTCGAGGGTCGCCTATGCGCGCAGCCACCATGCCGGTGCTACTCAGCGGTCGTCACCGGCGTCCTCGATCAGGACGCGGGTGACGCCCTCGAAGTACGGCAGCACGTCCTCCAGGGTGGCCGAACTGAGCGCGGGGGAGCCCAGGGCCGTGCGCATGATGCCCATGCCCAGCAGACAGGCGACCAGCATCTCCGCCCGCAGCGGCGCGTCCTCGCCCTTGACCTGCTCGACGAGTTCCTCGATGTGCGCCGCGTGTGCCTCCTGCTGCAGGCGGGTGCGGGCGGGATCGTGCGAGGGCGAGCGCAACAGCATCACCAGGGGGTGTTCGCCGGCGAACTGCTCCCATTCCTGGAAGACGACGGACCTGAGCATGCCCGCAGGCAGCGTGTCCAACGGGCCCGACATGATCTCCCCGAGGACCTGGTGGTCCACGCACGCCTCCTCGAACAGGGCGCGCTTCGAGCCGAAGTAGCGAAAGACGAGCGCGGGATCGACGTGGGCGTCCTTGGCGACGTCGCGCATGGTCGTCCCGTCGTAGCCCAGCCGGGCGAAGCGCACGCGCGCCGCGTCGAGCAGGGCCGCGCGTGTCGCGGCGCGATCACGTTTGTGCGGCTGTGGGGTGGCTGCCATGGCGTACTCCCTAAGTCATCAAACGTTGACATGATAGCTCAAGGGTCTACGCTGACCTTGTCACCAGTGGATGACTTGTGGTTCGGATTTTCTAACACGGAGGGAAAGAAGTACATGCAGACGGTCGTCGTAACGGGCGGAACCGATGGCCTGGGGAAGGGAATCGCCCTCCACTATCTGAAGGCGGGCGCCAGGGTCCTGGCCATCGGCAGCACGCAGGCCAAAGGTGAGGCGTTAATCGAGGAGGCGCGCGAGATCTCGGCAGCCGGCCGGATCCATTTCCTCTCCGTCGACCTCACCTCCGTCGCGGGTTCCCGGCGACTGGTCGAGGAGATCGAGGACACCTATACGTCCGTGGACAAACTCGTCCTGTGCGCACAGCGCTACCGACTCTTCGGTAAGCGCTCGGTCACACCCGAAGGGTTCGAGTACAGCTTCGCGCTCGCCTATCTGAGCCGATTTGTCCTCAGTTACGGCCTGCTGGACGCGCTCCAGCGCACGAAGCAGCCCGTGATCATGAATGTGGGCACGCCGGGCGTCGGCCTTGGCTCGGTCCACTGGGACGACCTTCAGCTCGAGCGCGGTTACAACGGCAACAGGGCGACCCTTCAGTCCTTCCGCGCCAACGACCTGCTGGGCGTCGGCTTCGCGGCCGCCCACGGCACCGGCCCCGTGACGTACATCGGGTACAACCCCGGGGTGGTCTCCACCGGGATGCCGAATTCCCTGCCGCTCCCTCTCAGGCTGATGACCAGGGCCGCGTTCGCGCTCGCGGCGACCCCCGTGGAAAGAGCGATCAAGCCCATGGTCGAGCTCCTCGACAATCCGCCTTCCGAACCATTTGTGGCGCGCTGGAAGAAAAAGCCGGTGGACCTCGGAAAGAAGGCCTTCGACGCCGAGGACGCGCTGCGCCTGAAATACATCACGGAGCAGCTGGTAGGAGTGCGGTGAACCCTCTCGTACGGGTTGTGTCTCGACGATGCCGTCGAGCGGTTCTTTAGTCGTCGCCGCGTCCGCCCCTTCGGGTACAACTTCCCTCAGGCGCAAGCCTATCGTGACCGTACAGTGGCTGCCCAGAGCCCGCGTCGACGAGGGTGGCGCACGACGAGGGGCGGTGCCGGAGGAATCCGGCACCGCCCCTGGGCAGTTCCTGTGGACCGGGTGTCCGCGATCAGCCGTCCACCCAGCCGTGGCTCTTGCCGAGTTCCACCAATCGCTGGCGGAGCCGTGTGATCTGTTCCCCCGTCAGCGAGGGGACGGCGCTCAGCATGAGCTCCGTGACCTCCGTGGTGTACTCCGGGACGCTCAGCACGTCGCACGTGGGTTCCTCACCGCTCTGGAACCCGGACGCCGGCGCCTGCAGCGGCGGAGTCATGGCGGGCCGTCCCACGTGCGGCGGCGCCATGGCCGTCGCAGGTCCCTCGGCGAGTTCGACGTGCGACGCCTTCGGCCCGCGGTCGCCCTGCTCGACCTCGAACTTGACCCATGTACCGGACCGGAGGGAAGACTCCGGGACCAACAGGTCGTTGGCGTGCAGGAAGACGTCTTCCCCGCCATGCTCGGGAGCGATGAACCCATACCCCCGCACCCCGTCAAAACGAATAACCCTGCCTACCGCCATCTCAACCCCACCAACATCCTCGAGCGCTTTCCCGAACAACCGCACAGAAACCGCGTCCCACCATGAGACGCTCCCGGCGCGGACGGGCGGTCGCGACTGTTCAACTGACGTCGCGCTGCAGTTGAACACCCCACTCGCCCCGGCCGAGTCGCCGGAAGATCCCCGGCGGAGCGTCAGCATACCAGCACGCCGTGCGAACAATACCAATGCCTCATCATCTCGCATTGAAGAGCGGTGAATTCAGCGCAATCAGGAATTCGTGCCCTTATTTCCGCCGCCCGCGCCGACGGTGAATTGTTCAATGAATTCCCTTGCACAGCGGGTCGGCCGCGCTCGAAGATGAGCCGACTGCGTCCGTGCCCAGGGACGTGCCCAGGGAGGGGTTCATGCGGCTTTCGCTCGGCGACTACGCGCGACTGGCACGGGAACGACTGGACCGGCCCGTCTGGGACTTCTTCGAAGGCGGCGCCGGTGACGAGCGCACCCTGCTGGCGAACACCGCCGCCTTCGACCGGGTACGCCTGCGCCCCTCCGTACTGACCGGCGTCACCGTGCCGGAACCGAGCACCGAAGTCCTCGGCCGTACCTGGGGAGCCCCGTTCGCCGTCGCCCCCATGGGGTACCAGACCCTGGCCCACCCGCAGGGCGAGCTGGCCACGGTGCGGGCGGCGGGGCCGCGCGGCGTCCCGGTGGTCGTCAGCATGTTCTCCGGACACAGCTGTGAGGATCTCGCCGCGGCCGCCGCGGCGCCCCTCTGGCTGCAGATCTACTGCCTGCGCGACCGTGCCGCGATCCGGCGGCTCGTGGAGCGCGCCGAACGCGCCCGCTTCGAGGCGGTCGTCCTCACCGTCGACACTCCCCGCCTGGGCAGAAGGCTGCGCGACCTGCGCAACGGCTTCCGGTTGCCACCGGATGTCCGGCCTGCCAACCTGCACGGGGACGGCTTCGACAACCCGGCCCACCACGCCCTGAGCCAGTTCGACCCGGCGCTGAACTGGGACGTGGTGGACTGGCTGCGGTCGATCACCCGGCTCCCCGTCGTGCTCAAGGGGATCCTCACCGCCGCGGACGCCGTGCGGGCGGTCTCGGCGGGGGTGGACGCGATCATCGTCTCCAACCACGGAGGACGCCAACTCGACGGCGCGCCCGCGTCCTTGGAAGCGCTGCCGGACGTCGTCGCCGCGGTGGGAGGCGCCTGCACGATTCTGCTCGACAGCGGCGTGCGCCGGGGAGCCGACGTCCTGGCGGCCCGGGCCATGGGCGCGGACGCCGTCCTGCTCGGCCGCCCCGTGCTGTACGGACTCGCGGTGGACGGCGAGGACGGTGTCGCCGGGGTGATCGATCTGCTGACCGACGAACTCACCGACGCGATGGCCCTCACCGGCACCGCTTCCGCGGCCGCGGTACCGCTCGAACTCGTACGTCCCGCACGGCCCCGGGAATCCTCGCCCGAGGCCGTCGAGCACCACACCCGATGACTCACCACCGAGGCGGAAAGGGGAGACGCGTGATGCCCCAGTGGAGCGTCAAACGCATCATCCGCAGTAAGCAGCGCATGTGGGGGTGGACCTTCCGATGACCATCGACAGCGTGCGGCCAGGGGTGCTGCCGGCACCGGTCCGGGCGGAACCCGCCACGACCGTGCGGGCGCGCATCGTCGGCGTGGGTACGGCGGTTCCGCCGCTCTCGTACTCGCAGCAGGAGGTGCTGGACGTCTTCGGCATCACCGATCCCAAGGCCAGGGGCGTCTTCCTCAACAGCGCCATCGAGCGGCGGCACCTGGTGCTGCCCCCCATCGGCGCCGACGGCCGCCCCGTCCCCGAAGCGCAGGGAGACCTCCTCGACAAGCACAGGACCCACGCCGTGGAGTCGGGCATCCGGGCGCTGGAGGCCTGTCTCAAGCGCGCCGACGCGAGTCTGTCCGACCTCCGGCACCTGTGCTGTGTCACCTCGACGGGATTCCTCACCCCCGGCCTGAGCGCGCTGATCATCCGCGAGCTGGGCATCGACCGGCACTGCAGCCGGTCGGACATCGTCGGGATGGGCTGCAACGCGGGTCTCAACGCCCTGAACCTGGTCGCCGGCTGGTCGGTGGCCAACCCCGGTGACGTGGGCGTCGTACTGTGCTCCGAAGCCTGCTCGGCCGCCTACGCCGTGGACACCACGATGCGTACCGCCGTGGTGAACAGCCTCTTCGGCGACGGCGCCGCCGCGGTGGCCGTGGCCGCCGACGACAACACCCCCGGCACCCACGCCGGCGACGGCCCGCGCATCCTGCGGTTCGCCAGCTGCACCATCCCGGAGGCCGTGGACGCCATGCGCTACGACTGGGACCGGGACCTCAACAGGTTCAGCTTCTACCTCGACCCGCAGATCCCCTACGTCGTCGGCGCGCACGCAGAGACCGTCGTCGACCGGCTGCTGGCCGGGACCGGTCTGCTCCGCGGTGACATCGGCCACTGGCTGGTCCACTCGGGCGGCAAGAAGGTCATCGACGCGATCGTCGTCAACCTCGGACTGAGCCGCCACGACGTACGGCACACCACCGGCGTCCTGCGCGACTACGGCAACGTCTCCAGCGGATCGTTCCTGTTCTCCTACGAACGACTGCTGAACGAGCAGGTGACCGACCCCGGCGACTACGGAGTGCTCATGACCATGGGGCCCGGCTCCACTCTGGAGACGGCGCTGGTCCAATGGTGAGCGGCACGAGCTTCGGCCTGGAGATCGACGGCTCCGGGCATCCGACACCTTCCCTGGTCCGCACGGTCGAAGCGGCCTGCGCCGAGGCCGAGCGCGGTGGCTTCCTCGCCGTGTCCGTCACCGCCGTGCCCGACGGCGCGCCCGCCCACGCCGATGTCGCCCTGGTCAGCAAGTGGGAACGGGCGCTGCGACGGCTCGAGCGGCTGCCCGCGACAACGGTCTCGGTCGCCTCCGGCCCGGTCGGCGGTATCGCTCTCGACGCGCTCCTCGCCACCGACTACCGCATCGCGACCCCCGGCACCCGCCTCGAGGTCGCCCCCGGCGGTACGCCCCTATGGCCCGGCATGGCCCTGTACCGGCTCTGTCTCTTATACACAT
>KL568598.1:17402-18470 GCA_000715605.1 Streptomyces speibonae
CGTCCAGCAGGCCGGCGCCGCACCGGTCCGGCGGACCATCCTGTTCGGGCAGCCGCTGACCGCGGCGACGGCGCTGGCACTGGGCCTTCTCGACGAGATCACCGACGACCCCCTCGCCGCCCTGGCCACCGCTGCGGCCTCGGCCGCGGACCGCTCCGGCCGCGAACTGGCAATCCGACGCCGGCTCATGCACGACGCGGCGACGATCAGCTTCGAGGAGGCGCTCGGCGCCCACCTGGCGGCATGCGACCGGACGCTCCGCCAGAACTCCTCGGGAGCGGCCCGGTGACGCGGGAGGCGCCCGAGGCGCCGACCACGGACCTGCGCCGCGACCTGGCCCGCATCACCGACGCGGCGGCCCGCACCGGGGAGCCCGCGACGACGGACCAGGTCAGGCGCCTGCGGGCCGCGTTCATGGACCGGCACGTCGAAGAGATCTACGACCGGCTCACCGACGGGCGGTCGGCGCGCCCCGGAATCGCGGAACTGGTGGCCGCCGCGGCCGACGCCTTCCCCGCCCTGGTGCCGCCCGCCCGCCCCGCGGAGTCACCGGCCGACCGGGCCGGCCGGGACATCGACCAGGGCATCTTCCTGCGCGGGGTGCTGAGCTCCCCGGCCGCCGGCGGGCACCTGCTGACGTCGATGCTCCAGCCGACCGCACGGGCGCTGCGGCTGCTGCCGGAGTTCCGCAGGACCGGAGTCCTGCGGACCACCTCGGTACTGCTGGAACGCCGTGACGGCGTGGCCCACCTGACCATGTGCCGGGACGACTGCCTCAACGCCGAGGACGGCCGCCAGGTCGACGACATGGAGACGGCCGTCGACCTCGCCCTCCTCGATCCCGCCGTGCACGTCGGCGTGGTGCGCGGCGGAACGATGACCCACCCCCGCTACCGCGGCCGACGGGTCTTCAGCGCCGGCATCAACCTCAAGGCCCTGCACGCCGGGGAGATATCCCTCGTCGGCTTCCTCCTGCGACGCGAGGTCGGATACATCAGCAAACTCGTCCGGGGGCTGCTCGTCGAGCGGGACGACGCATGGCGGTCGGCCACGGTCGAGAAGCCGTGG
>KL568598.1:18706-20597 GCA_000715605.1 Streptomyces speibonae
CTGCTGGTGTTCGACCATGTGATCGCCGGCGCGGACGCCTACGTCAGCCTGCCCGCCGCCAAGGAGGGCATCATCCCGGGCGTGTCCAACCTCAGACTCGGCCGGGTCGCCGGAGCTCGCCTGGCCCGCCAGGTCGTCCTCGGCGGGCGGAGGATCCGGGCGACGGAACCGGATGCGCGCCTCCTCATCGACGAGGTCGTGGAGCCCGACGAGATCGACGCGGCCGTCAACCGGGCCGCCGACGCACTGAGGGCACCGGCAGTGGTGCCGAACCGGCGCATGCTCCATCTCGCGGAGGAACCACTCGACGCGTTCCGCGCCTACATCGCGGAGTTCGCCCTGCAACAGGCCCTGCGCCTGAACGCGGAGGACGTGAGCGACAAAGCCGCCCGGTTCAGCCGGCCGGCGCCCGTGACCCCGCCCTGAACCCCGGCCCACAAGGCCACCGCACAACCCCGGACACCATCCGACGACGCGTCAGACAACGGAGGTACGTGGTGAGGAGCCGTCAGCCCGACACGGCAGGAGCCGACGCGGGACCCGACCCGCACGATCCTGTCCTCGCCGCCGCCCGCAGGCGGCTCGACGAACTGGGCACGGTCCGGACCCCGGTCGAGGAATTCCGGACCTCGGTCAAGGACCTGGTGGTCATCGCGTCCCCGTTCAGAGGCGGGACGACGCTGCTGACCGAGCTCCTGCGGGGCGCTCCCGATCTCCTGCACTTCCAGGCCGAGATGCAGCCCGTCCTGCGCCTCGCGGGGTGGACCCACCCGGACAACGGGACGGACTGCGAGCGGACCACCGGCCTCACCGGGGACGTCGCGTTCCTCGAGCGGGAGCTGGGCAGCGACATCGGCAACCCCGTCAACGACTGGAACCGCATCGACTGGTCACGCTACGCCCAGGACGTCCTGTGGCGCTGGATCGTGCAGTGGCCCCTGCTGCCGCTGACCCTCTCCGAGGTCGAGGACATGGTGGAAAAGGCCCTCGCCGACCGGGCGGCCGACGGACCGGAACGCGGCGGCGACCCGGCGCGGGCCGTCAGCCTGACCCTGCTCAAGATGCTGGCGACCCGCTACCAGGAGGTGAACCCCCACTACGTCGACGTGTCGCCGGACGAGATCGACAGCATCCTCCCCGACCTGCCGCGGCCGCACGGCCCGCACGGGGACAGCGTCATCGAGTTCGCCCCCCTCGCCGTCCCCCGCCCGTGGCAGCGGGCGAGCCGACAGGACGTGGAGAGCAGGACGGTCGTCACCAAGACACCGGTCAACGTCTACAAGATGGACTCCCTGCGCGCGTTCTTCCCCGACGCCCGCATCCGGGTCCTCCACCTCACACGCAACCCCGGCGCCGCGATCAGCAGCTACCGCGAGGCGTGGCTGTCGCCCTGGTTCTTCAACGCCCGCGTGGACACCCCCCTGGACATCGCCGGCTACACCGGGCCGGGACGCCCGTGGAGCCGCGACTGGTGGAAACTCGACTTCCCGCCCGGGTGGCAGGAACTCACGCGGTCCCCGCTCGAGGAGGTCTGCGCCGCCCAGTGGTGCGCCTCGCACACGGCGACCTTCGCATTCCTCGCGGAGCACCAGGACATCGACGTGCTCCGGCTCACCTACGAAGACCTGATCGGCAGCCGCGCGGAGCGGACACGGGCCATCGACGACCTCGCGAACTGGCTCGGCACGGACCGCTCGCACTTCATGGAACCCGCGGTCCGCGGGATGGCGCCCATGAACGCGATCACGCCGCCCAAACGCGCGAAGTGGTACCGCAACCACGAGGTGCTGCGCCCCGTGCTGCACCGCGAGGACGTCAGGGCGCTGGCCGCCCAGATGGGCTACTCGGACGACCTGACGACCTGGCCTTGACCCCCGCTCACCGGCGGGGG
>KL568598.1:20846-23558 GCA_000715605.1 Streptomyces speibonae
AGCCACTCCAGCAGGCCGGGGGGTGCCAGGGCGGCCGCCCTGGCGTGATACCTCTCGAGGTCACCGCCGGTCAGCAGGGCCGCCCCCGACCCGGACCTGCCCCGCCGGAAGAAGGCCGTGTTGTTCCGGGCCGGGCCCAGGGGCTGGATCCGCTCCGCGGCCGCGCGCATCCGGTCGAACGACGCGCCGGCCACCAGGTCCGCCCAGCCGGGGCCGCCGGTGGGCAGACCGAGGTGCCGCCCCAGGCGCGTCATCTCTCCCGACAGGTCCGCCGACAGATCCTCGTAGTGGAAGAGCAGGACCCCGGGATCGTCACGGCGGGACCACGCGTCCGCCATGTGCCACATCATGCCCCGCAGTGAGGACGGCTGCCCCTCGCGGGGGGAGTCGTCCTCGATCCACCGGGCCAGCCACGCCCGGGGCGACAGCTGCTCCTGAGCGGGGCGGGCCTCTCCCGGGCCCGTACCGCCGCCGGGCGGCTCGACGTTGAGGCTCTGGTGGTACAGCGACAGCGCAGTGTCCAGCGGGTGCCTGCCGACCACGATGCGGGTGACCTCCGGCGGCAGGCCGATGTCGCCCAGCGGCGTATGCGTCTTGATCACCCGCCGGTGCGGCTGTCCGGCCAGCGCGGCGAACACCTCCTCGCCGGAGCAGGCCATGTCGTCCAGCCACGGCGACAGTTGAGGCATCGGTGCCGGGAGGTCCGTGGTCCGCAGGATCAGCAGGACGCACATCATCTGCATCCACGTGGTGCCGCTCTTGGCGGGTGTGCTGATGACGATGTCGTCCGGCCGGAAAGGGAACCGGCGCCACCGCGCGGTCCGCAGGAAGTCCCACAGGGAGAGCGCGACGCCGCGGCCGCGGTCGGTCAGCTCGATGCCGATCCGCCGGCGGTCGGCCGGGTCGACCCGCAGGTCCAGGTAGCCGTGCCGCACCAACGCGTCCACGATCTCGCCGGCCTGACGGTCGGTGATCCCCAGTACGCGTTTGAGGTCCGTGGGAGTCCCGCCCCTGAAGGCCATGGCCCCCAGGACGAAGGGCCCGTGCGGGGGAAGGCCGTCGTACGCCGCCGCCGAGAGGTGGGCGTCGAGTTCCGCCCGAAGCCCGCTCGCTTCACGGAAGAGGAAGAGGAGTTGCTCATCGCTGGTGGCAACAGGAATCACAGCCGTAGGTTATTGACGGGCTCTTTTTCCGTCAATGCCGGGCCACTTGGACAGGACGCAGCGGGATACAGGATATCAACGGCGAAAGAATATATTGCTGTTTCGCGCCCTGTTCTCCGTTCCCACCGGCTGTGATCGTGAGGTAGCGTGCGACGCATCCCTGCCCCGAATGCCGACCGCTGGCGGATGCGATTCTGATACCGGGGGAATCCCATGAACATTGGCGTCATCGATCATCTTGAGTGCTATGTGGCCGATGCGGAGAGCTCGGCCGATTATCTCTGCGAGGCGTTCGGCTTCCGGCGCCGGGGCAGCGGCGGACCGGAGACCGGACTGTCCGGGTGCCGCTCGGTCCTGCTCGGCCAGCGCGGCATCAGCCTGCTCCTGACGTCGCCGCTCGAGGAGGACCATCCGGTCGCCGACTACGTCCGGCGTCACGGTGACGGCGTCGCCGTCATCGCCGTCCTGACCGACGACGCCCGTACGGCGTTCACCGAGGCCGTCGCGCGCGGTGCCGACCCCGTGGAACCCCCCGGCGAAATGGGACAGGAGGGGGCCCGGGTCACCTTCGCCTCGGTGCGCGCCTTCGGCGACGTCGCCCACCGCTTCGTCGAACGGGAGGGCGCCGGCGGCGCGTTCGCCCCCGGCATCATCACCGAGGAACAAGCGCAGGAAACCACCCCGGGGCTGCTCAAGAACATCGACCACATCGCGGTCTGTGTCCCCTCGGGCGAGCTCGACCGCACCGTGGACGACTACCGCTCGATATTCGGTTTCACCCAGATATTCGAGGAACGCATCATCGTCGGTGACCAGGCAATGGACTCCAAAGTCGTGCAGAACGACTCCGGCGGACTGACCCTGACGATCCTCGAGCCGGATATCACGAAGAAGCCGGGACAGATCGACGAGTTCGTGCGCGCCCACGACGGCGCCGGAGTGCAGCACGTGGCGTTCCTCACCGAGGACATCACCACCGCCGTGCGTGAATTCTCCGAGCTCGGTGTCAGCTTCCTCACGACCCCGCCCAGCTACTACGACGTGCTGCCCGAGCGGCTCGGCCCGCTCGCGGTGCCGGTGGACGAACTGCGCGAGCTCAACATCCTCGCCGACCGCGACCACTGGGGCCTGATGCTGCAGATCTTCACCGAATCACGGCACCCCCGGAAGACGCTCTTCTACGAGCTCATCGACCGCCGCGGCGCACGCACCTTCGGCAGCAACAACATCAAGGCCCTCTACGAAGCGGTGGACCGGCAGCACGCCGCCGGCCAGGAACTGGGCTACTGAAGCACCGGGGCACAGGTGCCCGCGACCCCGTACCGGGCACCTGTGCCCCGGCTGTCGCGCACTGCCACGGAGCGGGAGGAGCAGCATGGACCAGGCGCAGACCGAAGAGGCCGACGTCGTCGTGGTGGGGGGCGGCCCGGCCGGCTCCACCCTCGCCGCCCTCGTCGCCCTCCAGGGACACCGGGTGGTGCTCCTGGAGAAGGAGAGATTCCCGCGGTACCAGATCGGCGAGTCGCTGCTGCCGGCCACCGTGCACGGC
>KL568598.1:23786-25430 GCA_000715605.1 Streptomyces speibonae
CTCACCGGTGTCGCCGACGAACTGGCGGCCGCCGGCTTCACCAGGAAGCTCGGCGGCACGTTCCGCTGGGGAGCCAACCCCGACCCGTGGACCTTCTCCTTCTCGGTGTCACCGAGAATGGCCGGCCCGTCCTCCTACGCCTACCAGGTGGAGCGCTCCAAATTCGACCAGATCCTGCTGGACCACGCCCGCCGCCTCGGCGTGGACGTCCGCGAGGGCACCGCGGTGAGCGAGGTACTGGACGACGGCGAGCGCGTGCGCGGCGTCGCCTACACGGGCGAGGACGGCACCCGGCACGAGATCCTCAGCCGGTACGTGGCCGACGCCTCCGGCAACAGGAGCCAGATCCACGGCAGCGCCGGAGGCACCAGGAAGTACTCGGACTTCTTCAGGAACCTCGCCCTCTTCGGCTACTTCACCGGCGGCAAGCGACTGCCGCAGCCCTACTCCGGGAACATCCTCTCGGCCGCCTTCAGCAGCGGCTGGTTCTGGTACATCCCGCTCAGTCCCGAACTGACCAGCGTAGGGGCCGTCGTACGGCGCGACATGGCCCAGAAGGTCCAGGGAGACCCCGAGAAGGCGCTGCTCGCGCTCATCGACGAATGCCCCCTGGTCAAGGAGTACCTGGCCGACGCGGAACGCGTCACCACCGGCCAGTACGGGCAGTTGCGGGTGCGCAAGGACTACTCCTACCAGGCCACGGCCTACTGGCGTCCCGGCATGGTCCTCATCGGCGACGCCGCCTGCTTCGTGGACCCCGTGTTCTCCTCCGGGGTCCACCTCGCCACGTACAGCGCGCTCCTGGCCGCACGCTCCGTCAACAGCGTCCTCGCGGGCACGGTCGACGAGGAGACCGCCTTCAAGGAGTTCGAAGCCCGGTACCGCCGCGAGTACAGCGTCTTCTATGAATTCCTCGTCTCCTTCTACGACATGAACGCCGACGAGAACTCGTACTTCTGGAAGGCGAAGAAGGTCACCGGCGGCTCCGGGGAGGAGTTCGAGTCCTTCATCGAACTCGTCGGCGGCGTCGCCTCCGGGGAGACGGCCCTCGCCGGCGAGCGGACCACGGCCACCGGCCTGAGGGCGCGGTCGGCCGAGTTCTCGGAAGCGGTGGACCGGATCAGCACCGGCCAGGACGCCACCATGGTCCCCCTCTTCCGCTCCGAGGTGGTGCGCAACGCGATGCGGGAGGGCGGCCAGGTCCAGAACCAGGCGATGCTCGGCGAGGACTCCGAGGCGGAGGCACCGCTCTTCCCCGGCGGGCTGGTCAGTTCACCGGACGGCATGTTCTGGCAGCATCCAGGGAGCGAGGCGACGGCCCGGTAGCGGAGGCCGCCGCTCACGGCTCCGTCGCCGCCTTCTGCGGGGCGAACTGGGTCCGGTACACCTCCGCGTAGAGACCACCGGCCGCGAGCAGCTCCTCGTGCGTTCCCCGCTCGGCGATCCTGCCCTCGTCGATGACCAGGATCTGGCCGGCGTCGCGGACCGTGGAGAGACGGTGCGCGATCACCAGTGACGTCCTGCCCTCCAGCGCCGTCGTCAGCGCCCGCTGGACGGCCGCCTCCGACTCCGAGTCCAGGTGCGCGGTCGCCTCGTCCAGCACGACCACCGGCGGCGACTTCAGCAGCAGCCGCGCCATGGCGA
>KL568598.1:25629-30362 GCA_000715605.1 Streptomyces speibonae
CTTCAGCAGCAGCCGCGCCATGGCGATCCGCTGCTTCTCGCCGCCGGAGAGACGGTAGCCGCGTTCACCCACGACGGTGTCGAGCCCGTCGGGCAGCGCGGAGATCACGTCCCAGACCTGCGCGGCACGGCACGCCTCGACGATCTCCCGCTCGTCCGCGTCCGGCCGGGCGTAGGCCAGGTTGGCCCGGATCGTGTCATGGAACAGATGCGCCTCCTGGCTGACCACACCGATCGTCTCCCGCAGCGACTCCAGGGTCACCTCCCGGATGTCGTGGCCGCCGATGCGCACGGTCCCCGAGTCGGGGTCGTACAGCCGCGGCACCAGCCGGGTGATCGTCGTCTTGCCCGACCCGGAACGGCCGACCAGTGCCGTCAGCCGGCCGGCCGGCGCGCGGAAGCTCACCTCGTCCAGGACGTTGGCGCAGTCCGTGCGCTCGGGGACGACGGCCGCGATCGACTCCAGGGACGCCAGGGACACCCCGTCCCCGGACGGATAGCGGAACGACACCTTGTCGAACTCGATCTCCGGCGCGCCGGTGTCCTCGGCGGTCATGACCGGGCGGGCGTCGGGACGCTCCGTGATCAGCGGCTTCAGATCCAGCACCTCGAAGACCCGGTCGAAGCTCACCAGGGCGGTGAGCACGTTCACCTGCATGCTCGACAACTGGTTGATCGGGCCGAACAGCCGGGTCAGCAGGGTGATGAGCGCGACCAGGCTGCCGAGCTGGAACGTCCCGTCGATGACGAGGCTGCCGCCGAACCCGTACATCAGCGCCGTGATCAAAGAGGTGAGCAGCCCCATGAGAAGGAACAGGGAGCGTGCGTACACCGCGGTGACCGTCGAGATGTCGCGGACCCGGCCCGCGCGGCTCTCGAAGAGCCTGGACTCCTCCTCCGGCCGCCCGTAGAGCTTGACCAGCAGCGCACCGGCGACGTTGAACCGCTCGTTCATCATGGAGGCGATGTCGGCGTCCAGCTGCATCTGCTCCCGGGTGAGCCGCTGCAGCCGCTTGCCGACGACCTTGCTCGGCAGCAGGAACAGCGGGATCACCAGCAGCGTCACCACCGTCATCTGCCAGGACAGATAGAACATGGCGGCGAACACGAGCAGCAGGGTGAGGAAGGCGGACACCGCCGTCGACAGCAAGGACGTCACCGCTGTCTGCGCGCCGACGACATCGGTGTTGAGCCTGCTGACCAGGGAGCCGGTCTGCGCGCGGGTGAAGAACGCCAGCGGCTGGCGCTGCACATGCCGGAAGACCTGGGTGCGCAGGTCGTAGATGAGGGACTGGCTGATCTGGGCCGAGCATCTGATCTGGACGTGCAGGATCAGCGCGTCGAGCAGGGCCAGCACGCCGATCGTCACGGACAGCGCGACGACGACCGCGAGCCGGCGCGGCATGACACCGTCGTCGATGATCGATTTGAGGATCAGCGGAATCGTCGCGGTGATGACCGCGTCGGACGCCGTCACGAGCATCAGCAGGCCGAGGCGCCACCGGTACTGCCTCGCATAGGGAATGATCCTCTTGAGTGTCCCGGGCCTGACCTGCTGACGGGTGACCGAGTCGTCGAGGCGCAGCCGAGCCGGCCCGGTGCCTCCAAGCATGGGGGCGCGGACCTCCTTCGTCGTCGTGCTCGCGTCCGGCGGAAGCCCGGGGACGGGCACACCGGGAAGGCGAAATGCATCCGCCCCTTCGGGAATTGTCAGCCGAGTATCCCCTTTCCGACTACGACTGACAACACGCCCGTTGCTCCGCCCAATTGTGCAGTTGCGGTCCCTGGTGGGCCCGGTGACGCTCTGTTAGCATCCCCGCTGCGGTGCATGTCCCGGAATTGTCGTTGGTGCAGGAGGACGATCGTTGCCGACACACAAACTCCCCGGAACGGTGGCCCGTCCGCCCTCTCAGGAAACGGATACGGACGGAGCCGTCCTGCACAGAGCCGATCTCCACGGCAGCGTGTCCGATCCCACCCTGGACACCATGAATTTCCTCAACGAAATTACCCTGCGATATCCGCAGGCCATCTCATTCGCCCCGGGCCGCCCCTACGACGGATTCTTCGAAACCGGCCAGATTTTCCAGCACATTCAACGCTACCTGGACCACCTCGCGGACACCGGGAATTCTCCCGAGGAGATCCGTGACGCGATGTTCCAATACGGTCCCACCGCGGGACGCATCCGCGAACTCATCGCCGCATCCCTGCGCCAGGACGAGGACATCGACGTCGCCCCGGAATCCATCGTGGTCACCGTCGGCTGCCAGGAGGCGATGCTCCTGGCCGTGCGGGCCCTCATCTCCGGCCGGGACGACGTACTCCTCGTCGCCAGCCCCTGCTACGTCGGGATCACCGGCGCCGCCCGCCTGCTGGACGTCGGACTCGTCCCGGTCGAAGAGCGCGAGGACGGATTCCGCTGCGCCGATCTCGAACTGGCCATCAAGGACCAGACCGCGCAGGGCCACCGGCCACGCGCCTTCTACGTGGTCCCCGACCACTCGAACCCGTCCGGCGCCACCATGCCGCTGTCCACCCGGCAGGAACTGCTGGACCTGGCGGACCGCCACGACATCCTCATCCTGGAGGACAGCCCCTACCGGCTGGTCAGCGGCGGAACACGACTTCCGACGCTCAAGGCCCTCGACCGGCGCCGCCGCGTGGTACACCTCGGCTCCTTCTCCAAGTCCCTGTTCCCCGGCGCCCGCCTGGGCTTCGCCGTCGCCGACCAGCCGGTGACCGACACGGCGGGCCGGACCGGCCTGCTCGCCGACGAACTCGCCAAGATCAAAAGCATGGTGACCGTCAACACCTCACCGCTGAGCCAGGCCGCGGTGGCCGGCATGCTGCTCGCCGGCGGCGGACAGGCAGCCGGACTCAACGACCGGACGTCCGCCTTCTACCAGGAAGCCATGCAGTCCACGCTCCGCCACCTCGAGCTGCGCTTCCCGCCCGCCGCCCGCGACGCCCTGCGCGTCCGGTGGAACGCGCCGAGCGGCGGCTTCTTCCTCACCGTCCGGGTCCCCTTCCGGGCGGACAACGACGCCCTCGCCCGGTCCGCACAGGACTTCGGCGTCATCTGGACCCCCATGTCCTACTTCCACCCCCGGGGCGGCGGAGACTTCAGCATCCGCCTGTCGACGAGCTACCTCACCCCGGACGACATCAGCGAGGGCATCGAGCGGCTCGGCGACTTCATCGAGCACGAGGCCCAGCGGGCGGTCGAGAGCGACCGGACGACGGCCGGATGACCCGCCCCGCCCACCCCACGGGCGGGCGGGGCACCTACCCCTGCCCGGCCCGCAGCTGCTCGAACCGCTCCTCCCAGGCCTCCTGGTTCCGCCGGGCGTTCTTGATGAAGGGAGACTGGGAGATCACCCGGATGACCAGCCGGTTGAGGATGCCGTAGGGGAAGCGCACCGGCCGCACGACGTCCAGGAAGAGCACCACCCGGTCCTCCTCGGTCTCGTTCCACGCCGCGTGCGGGTAGGTGTCGTCGAAGAACATCCCCTCGCCCTCCCGCCAGTGGCGCGTCTCGCCGCCGACCTCGATGCCGCAGGACTCTGCAGGCTCGGGAATCTTCAGCGCCAGGTGATACCGCAGAACACCGTTGTACGGGCCGCGGTGAACCGGCAGCCGCTTCCCGGGGCCGAACACCGAGAAGAACGCGGTCGTCAGACCCGGGATACCGGCGAGGGCCTCGGCCGTCTTCGGGCACCGCTTGAGATTGTCCGCGGATTTGAAACCGTACCCGTAGAAGACGAACGTCTTCCACTGGTCGTCCTGCGTCAGCACGCGCTGCGCCTGCGAGATGTCCTGGAAGTTCGGCAGGTGATCCCGGTAGGACAACACCGCGTCCAGTTCCGCCCGTATGTCCTCCCAGCGCGCCTCGACATGACCGGCCCAGGGGAACTTCTCGTCGGTGATGAAAGGCGTCGTGGGCACGAGGGAGTGCTGACGGTTCTTCTTCTCCGTCCAGTGGACGAGCTTTCTGACGTACTTGCGCAGCATCCGTCTCTCCTCCGCCGGAATTTTCGCGTCAGCCTCACGGATTCATCGCCGGCACGCACACACTCCCCACACCATAGGGACTCGGGACACCGACGTCAGTCGTCCGGGCCCGGGCGGACGCGAAGCCGTCGGCCCCGCCCCGTTCAACTGAATCCACGCCGCAGTTGAACACCCTCCCCGCATCACCCGCGCGATCCCGGGGCTCCTGTGTCTTTCCGGGACAGCTGAGGCGAGGGAGCACAGGGGCACCGTATTGCGTCCACATGGCCGACAGGACAGTATGCGTCGGGCGGGCTCCGGCTCGTGCCGTATCGCCATGCCCTCAGCAGCAACGAGAAGACGGACACCGAGCACACCGGAACACGAAGAACCGAGGGCCGCGAATCAGCGCCACAGGGGGAGGAAGACCGGCTTGGGCCACGTCATGATGATCAGTCACCGCGAAATCCGCCGCCGGTCGGACCAGATCACCGAGTTCCCGGAAGGCTTCTCCGGAAAAGGCCCCACATCCCGCGAGGGGCAGCCGCAATGGCGCTGACCGGTGACGGCGCACGCCGGCTCCTGACCAATGGCGTCCGGCTCGCCTACGAACGGCACGGATCGGGTGAGCCGGTCCTCCTCATCATGGGCACCGGCGCCGCCGGCCGGGTGTGGACCATGCACCAGACGCCGGCGCTCGTCCGTGCCGGCTACGAGGCCATCACCTTCGACAACCGCGGC
>KL568598.1:30549-33179 GCA_000715605.1 Streptomyces speibonae
CGGCGCTCGTCCGTGCCGGCTACGAGGCCATCACCTTCGACAACCGCGGCATACCGCCGTCCGACTGCCCCCCGGGCAGATACACACTCGCGGACATGGTCAGCGACACCCGAGGACTGATCGAGGGCCTCGGGCTCGGAGCCTGCCGGATCGTCGGCGTCTCCCTGGGCGCCATCATCGTGCAGGAACTCCTCACCACAGCGCCCCCCCTCGTCCGCAGCGCCGTGCTGATGGCGACCAAGGCACGCTCCGACACGGCCCGCAGCGCCCTCGGCGCCGCCGATCGCGTGCTCGCCGAATCCGGCGTCCGGCTCCCGCCGCAGTACTCCGCGGCCGTGTCCGTCTTCCGGATGCTCTCACCCGCGACACTCAACAACGAGGAAGCGGTCTCCCTCTGGCTCGACGTCTTCGAGCAGGCCGACAGCGGCACCACCGTGGCCGAGGGGCAGAACTGGGCCGGCCTGCCCGGCGGCGCCGACCAGCGACCCGCACTGCGCGACGCCACGGCCCCCTGCCGGGTCATCGCCTTCTCCGACGATCTCCTCACGCCGCCCGTGCTGGGCGCCGAAGTCGCCGAGGCGATTCCGGACTGCGACTTCGTCGAAATCCCGGACTGCGGCCATCTCGGCTATCTCGAACGACCCGACGAGGTCAATGCGGCCATCATCGAATTTCTGCAGAAGAACGGCGACTGACCGGGCAAGAGCCCCGCACGACCGCCCGCAACGCCAGAATCGGAAAGGAAACGACCATGACGAATCCGTTCGAGGACCCGGATGCCCAATACCTCGTGCTCGTGAACGATGAGGGCCAGCATTCGTTGTGGCCCACGTTCGTCGACGTGCCCGCGGGATGGCAGGTCGTCTTCGGCGAGAAAAGCCGCCAGGAATGCCTGGACTACATCGAGTCGAACTGGCGCGACCTGAGGCCCAAGAGCCTGATCGAGGCCATGGAGAAAAACCAGTCCTGACACGTCGACGGCCGAGACCCGGCCGGAGGCGGAGTCGGCGACTGTGTCGCACCAAAGGGCGGTCGACAGTCGAGGAGTACAGGTATGTCTCATGCTGCGGTTGACGGTCGGGAGCTGACGGCGGCACAACGTGCCCTCTGGAATGCGCAGCAACTCGGGCCGGCCGAACCGATCCACACCATCGGCGAGTACCTGGACATCCAGGGAGATCTGAACGTCGATCTCTTCGCGGCCGCGCTTCGCCGGATGCTGAGCGAGGCCGACACCTTCCAGGCCTGTTTCCGCGATGCCGGAACCGAGGTACGGCAATATCCCGTACCGCCGGACACACTTCCCGTCCTCATCCTGGACCTCAGCTCGTCCGACAACCCGGCACAGGCCGCCCTCGACTGGATGCGGACCGACATGAAACGGCCGCTCGACCTCGAGCACGGCCCGCTCGTCACCAACGCCGTCATCCGGATAACCGAGCGACGCCACTTCTGGTACCAGAGCTGCCATCACCTCGTGGGCGACGGGTTCACCGGCGCTGTGCTCGTCGCCAGACTGCAACAGATCTACACCGCCCTGCTCGCGGGAGAAGCCCCGCCCGGACCCCCGCTTCCGTCGTCCGCACTCCTCCTGCAAGCCGACCGCACCTACCGGCAGTCGCCGGAATTCCGGACCGACCAGGAATTCTGGCGCGGCTCCCTCGCCGACATGCCGGAGACAGTGACGCTGAGCGGCTCCCCCGTCCGCCGCGCGGAGTCCCTGCCTCACCGGCACCTGGTGGACATCGACGCGGACCGGGCCGCCCACTTCCGAGCGGCAGCCCGGAACCTCGGAACGAGTCTGGCCGGACTCACGCTCACGGCGGGCGCCACCCTCCTCCACCGGTTCACCGGAGCCGACGACATCACCCTCGGCGTCCCCGTGCTGGGCCGCACCGGCAGCGGGATGCGCGCGATCCCCGGCATGAGCAGCAACGCCGTCCCCGTACGGTCCCGACTGGACCCGCACGCGACCGTGGTGGACCTGGTGCGGGCGACCTCGCGGAACGTCCGCACCGCCCTCAGGCACCAGCGCTACCAGCAGACCGACATGCTCCGGGACCTCCACCGCGTGGGGTCGGGCCCCCTCTTCGGCACGACGGTCAACGTCATGTCGTTCGACTACGGGGTGAGGTTCGGCAACTGCACGGCGACGGCCCACAACCTCGGGAACGGCCCCGTCGACGACGTCGAGATCTCCCTGTACCAGCGATCGCCCGACGCGGGGCTGCAACTCGCCGTCGACGTGAACCCCGACGCCTACAGCCCCGACGACGCCGAGGACATCGCCCGGCGCTTCGTGCACGTCCTCACCCGGATGTCCCGGACCGCTCCCACCGAGCGGGCCGGGCGCCTGCACGTGCTCTCGGACGCCGAGCTGCGTCAGGTGGTGGAGGACTGGAACGACACGGAAGCGGACGCCGCCGACGTGCCGTGGCCGGCTCTGTTCGCGGAGCGGGTGGCGACGACTCCGCGCGCGGTGGCGGTGGTCGCCGGCGACGAGGAGGTGACGTACGAGGAACTGGACGAGCGGGCCTCGCGCCTGGCCGCTGTGCTGGCGGCGCGCGGAGTGCGGCCCGAGTCGATCGCCGCGGTGATGATGGAGCGGTCGGTCGATCTGGTGGTGGCGC